>JAYNYG010000005.1:0-71460 GCA_038102935.1 Alphaproteobacteria bacterium
CTGCAGGGCTGCCGTACGCACCCAGCCGGTCCAGCTTGACGGTTCCTGACTCAAACAGCCGCGTTCAGGCGGTGGTGGATGGTCAGGGGTTGGCGCTTTGGGATGATCTGATCGCGCCAGAAATTGACGACGGCACGCTTGTCCGCTTGTCCGATGTCAGAGTTGAAAACGCTGGTTACTTTGTCATTTTCACGGATCAGCCGATGTCTCAGGGCGCAGAGGCATTCTTGGACTGGTTGCGGGCTGAAAATGATCGCAGCGAGAGGCGGGCCTGAAATCCTGCGGGTTTGCTGCTCTTGAACGGCCGGTTTGGAGAAATCTGCCGCGTCGCCGCGCGTTTCATACCGCATTTGCGAAAGGTTTCTGCGTCCGCAATAGAGGCATAAGCAAAAGGTAGCAAAGTCCCGCACTTCAGCCATAAACAATAGTCCAAGCGAATGTCTACTTCATTTAGTTCGTGTCCAGTCTTGCGTCTTTTGGAGTGTTGAACAGTGTGTTAGCGTTGAAATCTTTCGATTACCGTGTCCAACACTACGTTTCCGCCCTACCTTCAAAATGACACCAAAAACACACTCGCGCGCACACCAAAAATATTGCCTCACAAACTATTGATAATAAATGACTAACTTACACCGCCTCCATTGATAATCCGCCATGAAGCGCCTGCCCATGCGCACAAGCTCGGTTTCGGTTTCCGAATTGCAGGCGGGCATGGTGCGGGAGACGCTGCGGAGCACATCAATCGCCGGATAGCGTCCGCGCTCTGCGATGGTGCGGTCGAGCACGATATGCCCGTCCAGAATACCGCGGACGGCGTCGGCGATTGGCTCATTATGATCATCGCCATCGACCAACACGGTGAAAAGGCCGGTGATGGCGCCCTGGTTTGGTCCAGCGCCTGGGCCGGCGCGCTCCAGCAGGCGGGGCAGTTCGGCGAATACGCTTGGTGTGTAGCCTTTGGTGGCCGGCGGCTCGCCAGCGGCTAGGCCGATCTCGCGCTGCGCCATGGCGAAGCAGGTGACGCTGTCGATCATGCAGAGAACGTCTTTGCCCTGATCGCGGAAATATTCAGCAATGGCGAGGGTAAGATAGGCAGCTTGGCGGCGGGCGAGCGGCGCTTCATCCGAGGTCGCGACGACGACGATGCTTTTAGCGAGACCCTCCTCGCCCAAGTTCTCCTGGATAAATTCCTGCACCTCGCGGCCACGTTCGCCGATTAGGCCAATCACGTTCACATCCGCCGCTGCGTAGCGCGCCAGCATCGATAGCAGCATCGATTTGCCGACGCCGGAGCCTGCGAAGATGCCCATGCGCTGTCCCTTACAGCAGGTCATGAACGCATTGATCGCTTTAACGCCCAAGTCCAGCTTCTCGCCAACCCGTTTGCGGCCATGGGCTGGGGGCGGGCGGTTGCTGATCGGGTAGGGCTTGCGGCCATGGGGGAGGGGGCCTTTGCCGTAAAACGCTTTTCCCATCGGGCCGATCACGCGGCCAAGCCATGCGGTGGATGGGCGGATGGCGGCGGCTTCGGTTTCTAACTCCGCCATTGCGCCAAGGCCGACGCCGTCTAAACCGTCATAGGCAAGCACCTGGGCGTGACCATCTTCAAAGCCGACAACTTCCGCCGCCGTTGATCCGCCGCCCCGGCCTGCGAGACGGAGGCGGGCGCCTACGGGTGCGGCGCCTTTAAGTCCGCCGACATTCGCCATAAGGCCAGAAATGCCAGCAACGCGGCCAAAGGCTGTGTGCTCGGGCACCTGGGCTAACGCTTCCTGAACGCGTTTTGCGGCGTCAGAAGTGGCGAAACTTGGCAAATGATCTGTGAATAAATCGGCTGAAGTCATGTTTTTTTCATTCCTGTAAATCCGGCTGAAACCATAGGAATCGCGGGAATTCAAGGGATCATGGGACGGCGAAATGAATTTCAAGTAAAAGCCGTCAATGCCCCTGTTAATGGCTCGTTAAGGATTGCTGATCATGGCAAGTATTAATACGAACACAGACGCACCGGTTTTAGAGGGGTTGGTTGATGAGGGTTCTGATCGTCGAGGACGATAGTGCTACTGCGCGGCAAATAGAGATCGTGCTTTCGAAAGAAGGCTTTATTTGCGATACGACTGATTTGGGCGAAGACGGCCTGGAAATCGGTAAGCTTTATGACTACGACATCATCATTCTGGATTTGATTTTGCCGGATATTGATGGCTACGAAGTGCTGCGTCGCTTGCGGTCTGGGCGCATCGATACGCCGATCCTTATTCTGTCTGGTCTCGATGAAGCAGACAGCAAGGTCAAAGGCTTTGGCATTGGCGCCGATGACTATCTGACCAAGCCGTTTGATCGCCGCGAACTTGTAGCGCGGGTCCATGCAATTGTGCGCCGGGCGCGCGGGCATTCTCAGTCGGTCATCAACACTGGGCACCTGTCCGTCAACCTGGACAGCCGCACGGCGGAAGTTGATAGCCGCCCGCTGCATCTGACCGGCAAGGAATACGCAATCCTCGAGCTGCTCTCCCTGCGTAAGGGCACGACGCTCACGAAGGATATGTTCCTGAACCACCTTTACGGCGGTATTGACGAGCCAGAAGTGAAGATCATCGACGTCTTCATCTGTAAGCTCCTTAAGAAGCTGAATTCCGCGACGGAAGGTGAGAACTACATCGAAACGGTATGGGGACGCGGCTATGTGCTGCGGGATCCGCCGGAAGATAGTGTTGACGGCGACGCCGACGGCGATGCTGAAGTCAGCACAGGCAGCCGCGTGGCCGCCTAAATTACGACCTCGACCTGCATGTGAGGAGGGCGGTTGCTGAGAAGCAGCCGCCCTTCTTGCATTTGGGGATATCTGCTATGGCTGTGTTTGCGTCAGACGGTTGGGCGATCGCGCTGGCAGTTTCTTCGGAGATTGCTGGGGAGGAAAGTCCGGGCTCCACGGAGGCATGGCGCCGGGCAACGCCCGGCGGGGGTAACCCTAGGGATAGCGCCACAGAAATCAAACCGCCTAACGCTGGGTCTTCGGGCGCGGCGCGGTAAGGGTGAAACGGTGCGGTAAGAGCGCACCGCGGTCCTGGCGACAGGAACGGCACGGCAAGCCCCGCCAGGAGCAAGACTAAATAGGGACGGCGCGCGTTCATGCTTCGGCATGGGCGCAGGCTCTGCTTTCGAGCAGTCGTCCGGGTTGGTCGCGAGAGGCGGTTGGCGACAACCGTCCCAGATGAATGATCGTCCCCATGTTGACCCAGTTTTGGGACAGTATGGGACAGAACCCGGCTTACATGCCGTCTGACGCAATTTGTTCCAAAATCTTTTTTGTTCCGGTGCAAGCCCCCGTATTAGGAATTATGTCGCTAAAATTCAGAACATAAGAAAAACATATTAACTATTGCTTTTGGTGCTTTTGAACATTCAGCAGGTATTGCAAAAGCGTCCACAAATGCTGAAGGAAAGCTTAACAGTCGCGAAGATTTTTTTCTTCCACGATCCCAATTTAACCCATATGATCCCTTTTCAGGACATGTTGTCCCAAATTCAGTTATGGCGGTCCCTGTGCTGCGGGGCGCTTGGCGAGAGCCGGGCGGCAGGGCCGGAATAGCTGATTTGGAATAAGCGTCCTCAATTTGGAAAGGCGGGCCGGGCCAGTGTTTTTCGGAACACATATCAGCAAGATCGATGCGAAGAAGCGGGCATCCGTGCCAGCTGCTTTCCGCAACCACATTCTTGCCGGTTCGCCTGATGTCAAAGGCATCGCTGTGTTTCCGTCCCTGAAAGCGGGCGATCCAGCCTATATGGCCTGCAGCCCCGAATACCTGCTTACCCTGGATGAGCGCATCCAGGAAGCTGATCTTGACCCGGAAGAGGCGGACCGCATCGCCTCTGGCGTTTTCTCCTATATGGAAATGCTGCCGTTTGATGACGGCGGTCGCGTCGTCCTCTCTGAGCGTCTCCGCCTGCATATCGGTGTTGAGAAGGAAGTCGCCTTCGTCGGCAAGGGCTCGCAGCGTTTTGAGATTTGGGCGCCGGATACCCACGAGGCCATGTCCATGCCGCAGCGCGAGGCTGTTGGCCCGAACGCGCTCTCCATTCTGTTTAAGCGGAAGCCGCGCAACGGTGATGGAGGCGGCGATGGCGGACGGTAATGCACTTGCTGGCGCCCATGATCCACGCCACGCGCCCGTTCTGCGCACGGAGGCTATCGAGGCTCTCGCGCCCGAGCGCGGCGGCGCATTCATCGACGGCACTTTTGGCGCTGGCGGATATTCTGCGGCCCTGCTGAGCGGCGGCGCAGGCTTTGTCTTGGGCATTGACCGTGACCCGGATGCTGTCACCGAGGCGGAAGACATGATCGCGGCGTCTGGCGGCAAATTGCGCGTCGCCCAAGGTCGCTTCAGTGATCTGGGGGCGCTTGCAGCCGCCAACGACGCTGCGCCCGCAGACGGCGTCGCATTTGATTTTGGCGTTTCCTCCATGCAGTTGGATCGCGCCGACCGCGGCTTTTCCTTCCGTCATGACGGCCCGCTCGATATGCGTATGGATCAGGATGGCATGAGCGCCGCTGATTTCGTGAACGAGGCTGAGCCGCGCGAGCTTGCCCGCGTCATTCGCTCGCTCGGTGAAGAACAACGGGCCCGCCGCATCGTTGATGCAATCGTGGCCGAGCGCGCCGAGGCGCGGATCGAACGGACAGCCAGGCTGGCAGACATTGTTGAGCAGGCGCTTGGCGGCAGGCGGGGCGAGCGCACGCATCCTGCGACCAAAACGTTCCAAGCCATCCGCATGCACGTGAATGACGAGCTTGGCGAGATCGCACGTGGGCTTGCCGCAGCTGAGCGCGTGTTGAAGCCCGGTGGTCGCCTGGCTGTCGTCTCCTTTCACAGCCTCGAAGACAGGGCGGTCAAGCGCTTCCTGAATACGCGGGCAGGCCGTGACGCTGCTCCTTCGCGCCATGATCCGGCAGCGTTCGTGGCGAAAGCTCAACCGACTTTCCGCCTGCTGCATCGCCGTGCGGTCAAACCGGGGGAGGCCGAAATCGCTGCAAACCCTCGCGCCCGTTCCGCCAGACTGCGCGCTGCTGAGCGGCTCGAAGGCGCGCCATTCGAGGTCGAAGAGGCGCCCACGCGCAAATCTAATTATCGCCAATCCGCTAACCGCAAGTCCTCCAGAGGCCAATCGGGAGCACATCGTCGATGACCCATCGTGCCAGCATTTTCTGGGCCGCAATCGCCGGCCTTTTCTTGACCGCGCTGACGATTGTCGGCAGCGAAGTCCGGCTGCGTGATCAGCAGTTGGCTGAAATTCATGCGGCGATTGAGCGTGAGCGTGAATCGATCCATGTGCTGAAGGCGGAGCGTGCCTATCTCGCCAACGCCGAGCGTATTGGCCTTCGCGCCTCGCGTGACCTTGGCATGCGGGAGATGGCCGCGAAGCATGTTGTGTCGCTCAGCGACCTGCCGATGTATGCGCCGCGACCAAAGTTTGAGCTTGGGCCAGAGCAAGCGCCGCCGCTTTTGCTTTCTGGTTACGTCGCCAGCGCGCCGGACCTGACGCGTCCGCGCGGCATCAGCGATCTCCTGGATGAGAATAAGGCGGGCGGGCTGATCGGGGCCGCATTCTTGCCGCCGCCCCGGCTCGAAAGCGCCTCGACGATGCAGGATACCGCATGGGTTCTCACCCGTTGGGGAGCTCAAGCTGAATGACGGACCGCGACGAAAACCTATTTGAAGCTGCAGAACCGCCGCCTTGGGAGACTCAGTCTGAGAGTTCCCGGGGCGGTGCGCGTTCGCGTGGGCCTTCGCTTGGTTTTCTCGCCGGGTTCAAAGTCTTAGCGAGCCGTGCTGCAGGATCTATTAGCCTATTCCCACGCCGCCCTGATGTTATTGAAACGGGTCGCGGGCGTCTCTTGGTTGCGGGGGCGGTCTTCGCAATTGCTTTCACGGTCGTTTCCGTAAAGTTGGTGGACGCGTCCCTTTATGACCCAGCGCGCACAGTGCGCATCTCAGCCGGGTTTGCTGAGGAAACACCACTGGCGCCAATTCTGCGCGCAAATTTGGTAGACCGACGCGGCGATCTGATCGCCACAAGCTTGCCCGTCGCATCACTCTGCGCCCGCCCGAAACTGGTGCGTGACCCTGCGGCTGTCGCCCATGCGGTGGCCTTCGTGCTGCCGAACACCAATGCCGCCACCATGCAGGCGCAACTTGAGCGCGGCAAAGATTTCGTATGGCTGCACCGGCACATCACACCGGCCCAGCACGATCAGCTTATGGATTTGGGGCTGCCGGGCCTCTGCTTCGAAAAAGAGCAGCGCCGGGTCTATCCGCAAAATGGGTTGGTCTCTCATGTCGCCGGATTTGCTGATCTGGATGGTAAAGGGCTGGCCGGTGTCGAGCGCAAATTCGACGAGCTGCTGAACGAACGCGCTCAGCCTTTCTCGCTCTCCGTCGATCTGACCGTCCAGCGCATTGTGCGCGAAGAAGTACAGAAAGCGATGGATCGGTTCCGCGCGATTGGCGGCGTCGGCGTTTTAATGCGCGCCGATACGGCAGAGGTCATCTCCATGGTCTCGTTGCCAGACTTTGATGCGAATGATGCGGGCGGCGCCATCGACGACGCTCGCTTCAATCGCGCGACGCTCGGCGTCTATGAAATGGGCTCAACGTTCAAGTTGTTCACCGCTGCAATGGCCTTAGAGGCTGGACATGCGAAGCTCTTGACGCGATTTGACGCCTCCAAGCCTTTGAAGATCGGTCGCTTCACGATCCGTGATTTTTACGCCAAGAACCGTTGGCTGACGGTCGAAGAAATTCTGATTCACTCCTCCAACATCGGCGCCGCGCGGATGGCTGAGTTGAGCGGTCCCGCCGGACAGCGCGCGTTCATGGGCAAGCTCGGCATGCTCCAGCCGGTAGCGCTTGAAGTCAGTGATGTCGGCTCGCCCCTAAAGCCTCGGCGCTGGGGCGATACGGCGATGCTGACGATATCGTTCGGCCATGGCCTCGCCGTGACGCCAGTGCACATGACAGCGGCGCTGTCCGCTTTGGTGAATGGCGGCATTTATCGCCAACCGACCGTCGTGAAGCGCCTGCCGGGCGAAGCGGCGCAAGGCAAGCGGATCGTCTCTGAGAAAGTGAGCGACGATGTTCGCTGGTTGATGCGCCAAGTCGTTGTGAACGGCACCGGATGGAAGGCGGACACAGCCTTTTATCCCGTTGGCGGCAAGACCGGCACGGCTGAAAAAGCCCGTGGTCGGCGGGGCTATGACAAGAATGAAAAGCTTGCGTCCTTCATCGCGGCTTTCCCGATTCATGATCCAAAATATGTGCTGCTGGTCATGGTCGATGAGCCAAAGGGCCGGAAAGATACCTTCGGCTATGCCACAGGCGGCTGGGTCGCCGCCCCTGCTGTGAAAGCGATCATCGAACGGTCCGGCCCCGCTTTGGGCCTGGAGCCGATTGGCCCGGAGCATCCGGCGCGCCAATCCGCGATCCTGTCTATCAAGAAGCGCCCGAAGGAAAAGCGATGACGGTCGCCGCTGAAATCATCGCTGATCTCCGACAACCGGGCGCGCTCACTGCAGACGTGCGCCAGTATGCCGGCCTGACAGCGGATAGCCGCAAGGTCGTGCGTGGCGGATTGTTCGCTGCGTTCCAAGGCGCCGAAATTGACGGCCGCCGCTTCGCAGACCAGGCGATCCTGGCTGGCGCGGCTGCGATCCTAACGGATATGCGCCCCCTAGATCATGGTTGGGGCGACAACGTTCACGTCATTCAACTAGAGGATCCCCGTGCGGCGCTCGCATCCATGGCGGCTGCGTATTATGGCGTCAGGCCAGATACGGCGGCCCTGGTTACAGGCTCCAGCGGCAAGACTTCAACGGTCGAGTTCGCCCGCCAACTTTGGCAGGCGGTTGGTCGGCCTGCCGCCAGCATGGGCACCTTGGGTGTTGTAGCGCCTGGCGCGAAATCCTATGGCGGCCTGACATCGCCTGATCCAGTCGCGATGATGGCGGCGCTGGCGAAATTGGCGGGCGCTGGCGTATCAGCGGTCGCGATTGAAGCGTCCAGCCATGGCTTGGATCAAAGCCGGTTGGACGGCGTCGGGGCCGAAATCGGCGCCTTCACTTCATTCAGCCGCGATCACCTGGATTATCACGGCGACGAACAATCTTACCTGAATGCCAAGCTCCGCTTGTTCCGTAAAGTTCTGGCGCCGGGCGCTGCCGCTGTGATCTGCGCGGATATGAAGAACGCCGATCAGGCCATCGCCGCTGCAACGCTCGCCGGGCACGCCGTTCTGACATACGGACGCGGCGGCAATTTCCTAAAGTTAAGCGGCCTGTATCCAGATGGCTATGGCCAAGTGATGGAGATCACTCATCCAGACGGCGTGACAACCGTGCGCCTCGACCATTTCGCTGGTTTCCAGGCCGAAAACGCGCTCGCCGCTGCAAGCATTGTCATCGCTGGCGGCGCTGATATTGAGGATACGCTCGCGGCGATTGAAGGCCTCGCACAGCCGCCGGGGCGCATGCAGCGCGCGGCGGTCACGGCGTCTGGCGCGCCTGTATATGTTGATTACTCCCACAAGCCTGATGCGCTGAAACAGGCGTTGGCGGCGCTCAATCGGGTAGTGACAGGCAATGTCACCGTCGTGTTCGGCTGCGGCGGCGACAGGGATGCGGGCAAGCGCCCGATCATGGGCGCGATTGCGGCTTCCGGCGCGGATCGCGTGATTGTCACGGATGACAATCCCCGCGGCGAAAACCCCACTGAAATTCGCGCGCAAATCCTGGAAGCGGCGCCAGAGGCAGAGGAAATCGCAGATCGGCGGGCGGCCATTCGGGCTGCAATGCAAGGCGTTGGCGCAGATGATGTCGTTCTGATCGCAGGCAAAGGTCACGAACAGGGCCAGACCGTCGGCGACCTCACCATGCCTTTCGATGATGTTGAAGAAGCCCAAGCCGCTGTCGCGGAGGTGCGGCAATGACCAGCATTCTTTGGCAGGCAAATGAGGCGGCGGCTGCGACTGGTGGGGCAACATCCGGCGCATGGGCGGCGTCCGGCATTGTGATCGACAGCCGCGCGGTCCATCCGGGCGACTTGTTTGTCGCCATCGCCGGTGACCGATTGGATGGTCATGCATATGTTCAATCTGCACTTGCCAACGGCGCGGCGGCGGCGCTCGTTCACAAAGCGCCTGAAGGCGTGGGCGCAGGCGATTCGCGCTTACTGATGACGCCGGATACGACCAAAGCGCTCGCTGCCCTTGGCGCGGCTTCCCGCAAGCGTACAGATGCGCAGGTCGTTGCGGTGACGGGCAGCGTTGGTAAAACCGGCACAAAGGAAATGCTGCGCCGTGCGCTTGGCGTTTTGGGGGCGACCCATGCCAGCGAAGGCAATCTAAACAATCACTGGGGCGCGCCGCTTTCCCTCGCGCGGATGCGGGCGGATACAGCGTTTGGCGTATTCGAGCTTGGCATGAACCATGCCGGCGAGATTGGCCCGCTTAGCCGCATGACTCAGCCCCATGGCGCTATCATCACGCGGATCGCGCCTGCGCACACGGAATTTTTCGACAGCATCGAAGCCGTTGCTGACGCCAAGGCGGAAATCTTTGAAGGCGTTCAGCCCGGCGGCTTCGCGGTGCTGAATGCGGATGATCCGATGTTTGGCCGCTTGGCTCGGAAGGCTCGGCAGGCTGGGATTGAACGGGTGATCCGGTTCGGCGAGTTGCGTGGGTCCGACGTTCGGCTGACCAAACTCAAGCTCAGCGAAACTGGCTCCCGCGTCGATGCTGAAATTTTGGGCGAACAGGTTCGTTATACATTGCAGGCGCCGGGGGCTCATTGGGCCGCGAACAGCCTCGCCGTGCTGGCTGCTGTTCACGGTCTCGGTGGGGACATCAAGGTTGCTGCAAAAGCCCTAGCGGATATGAAAGCCCCGGCTGGACGTGGCGAGCGTCGCCAGATTGCGCTTGCGGGTGGTCAGATCGATCTCATCGACGAGAGCTATAACGCCAGCCCTGTCGCCGTTCGGGCGGCGTTTGCCGCATTGGCGCTGGCGAAGCCGAAGCGCCGGGGTCGCCGGATCGCGATCCTTGGGGACATGCTGGAACTCGGCGTTGAATCGCCGCTGCATCACGCCGGTCTCGCCGATGCGTTCCTGTCCGCCAAGCTCGACCTAGCCCATGCGGCAGGCCCCGAAAGCAAACAGTTTTTTGAGGCGCTGCCGCCGAAATTCCGTGGCAAATGGGCGGAGAATTCTGAAGCGCTGGCAGTGGACGCAGCAGATCTCGCGCGCGCTGGCGATGTTGTTTTAGTCAAAGGGTCGTTGGGCATGGGCATGCGCCGCATTGTCGACGCCTTGGAAGCGCTGGGCTCGCCGGCATCTGGAGCGGCCCATGCTGTTTAATATCCTCCCCGCTTTCGCGGATGAATTCCAATTTTTCAATCTGTTCCGCTACCTGACCTTCCGGTCTGGCGGGGCGGTGATTACAGCGTTGATCCTTAGCTTCGTGCTCGGCCCAAGCTTGATCCGTTGGCTAAAGAAAAAGCAGGGCGAAGGGCAGCCGATCCGCTTGGACGGCCCTGAAAGCCACCTGCTGACCAAGCGCGGCACGCCCACCATGGGCGGCGTCCTCATCCTATTTTCGCTGACGGTCTCGACCCTGCTTTGGGCCGACCTGTCCAACCCTTACGTTTGGACGGTGCTGCTGGTGACAGGCGGCTTCGGCATGATCGGCTTTGCGGATGACTATCTGAAGCTTACCAAGCGCAACACCAAAGGCCTTTCCGGCAAGCTGAAATTGGCGGCGCAATTGGCCGTTAGCGGCAGCGCCGCCGCAATCATCATGACGACAGCGGACCCTGCGCTCGCGACCGGCGTATCCGTGCCGTTCTTCAAAGACTTGCTGATTGATCTCGGCATTCTGTTCATCCCCTTCGCCATGATCGTAATGACGGGTTCCTCCAACGCGGTGAACCTGACAGACGGCCTGGACGGCTTGGCGATCGTGCCCGTGATGATCGCCGCTGGCGTCTTCGCGCTCATCGCATATCTCGCTGGCAACACGGTTTTCTCGGAATACCTGCAGATCCTTTATGTGCCGGGGGCTGGCGAACTGGCGATCATCTGCGCCTCGCTTTGCGGCGCCAGCTTGGGCTTCCTTTGGTTCAATGCGCCTCCGGCCATGGTGTTCATGGGCGATACGGGCAGTCTGGCTTGTGGCGGCGCGCTTGGCGCCATCGCCGTCGTCGCCAAACATGAGCTGGTGCTGGCGATCGTCGGTGGGCTGTTTGTGCTTGAAACGGTGTCGGTCATCGTGCAAGTCGCGTCATTCAAGCTTACCGGCAAGCGCGTCTTCCGCATGGCGCCGTTGCATCATCACTTTGAGAAAAAGGGCTGGGCGGAGCCGACCATCGTTATCCGCTTCTGGATCATTGCTTCCGTGCTGGCGCTCGCTGGCCTCGCCACGTTGAAATTGCGGTGAGGGGCGGATGATCGATCTTTCTCACCTCAAAGGCAGGCGCTACGGCGTGTTCGGGCTTGGCCGCACTGGCATGGCCGCCGTACAGGCGCTCGTTGCTGGCGGTGCCTATGTGTTGGCTTGGGACGACAATGCTGATCAGCGCCAAGCTGCGGCAGATGCGGGCGCTGAACTTGCGGACTTCGCGACCGCGCCGCTGAATTATCTGGAAGCCATCGTATGGAGCCCCGGCGCGCCCTTCCTGGCGCCGAAACCGCTGCCCGCCGCGATGGCCGCGCGCCGTGCGGGTGTTCCGCTGATCAGCGACGTGCAGTTGCTGCTGGATGCAGCGCCCGATGCGACCTTCATTGGCGTCACAGGTTCAAACGGCAAATCGACTACGACGGCACTGATCGCCCATATCCTGGATCAAGCCGGGCGCCCGAATGACGCTGGCGGCAATCTCGGCCCGCCGACGCTTGGGCTGGATATGTTGGGCGCTGATGGCGTCTATGTGCTTGAGCTTTCCTCATACCAGCTCGAATTGACCCCAAACCCGCGCTTCAACGCTGCTTTACTGCTGAACCTTGAGCCGGACCACCTGGAACGCCATGGCGGCATGCATGCATATGGCGCCATCAAACGGACGATTTTCGATGGCCAGCCAGAAGGTGCGGTCGCGATCATCGGCGTTGACGATGCGCATGGCCAATGGCTGAAGCCGCGCCTCGCCAACCCAACGACTGTATCATCTGGAACGGATATTCCAGCAGACATCTATGCCGATGAGACGGCGCTTTATGATGCTGGCGCGCCTGTGTTCAAGTTTGAGAATGCGATTGCGCTCGGCGGATCGCATAACCGCCAGAACGCCGCTGCCGCCTACGCCGCTTGCCAGGCAGTCGGCGTTGCGGTGGCTGATATCGCGCGCGGCCTCGCCAGTTTTCCTGGCCTGCCGCATCGCCAAGAACGCGTCGTGACGGTGGGGCAGGTCGACTACGTCAATGATTCCAAGGCGACCAATGCCAGTGCAACAATACGTGCGCTCGCGAGCTTTGAGAGGGTCTATTGGATTGCAGGCGGATTGCCGAAAGATGGCGGTCTCTCTGGCATGGAGCCTTGGTTAAGCCGCGTCCAGAAGACCTATCTGATCGGCGAAGCGGCGCCCGCCTTTATACTGCAATTGGCGCAGATGGCGCCGGACCTGGCGGTGGAAGACTGCGGGGATCTCACGTCTGCATTGAATGCGGCCCATCGCGACGCTCAGTCCAATGTTGAGCCTTCGGTAGTTCTGCTCTCGCCCGCCTGCGCGTCCTTCGACCAGTTCCCAAGCTATGAAGCGCGCGGCGATGCATTTCGTGCGGCGGCGCATCGCCTCACGCAGGCCCAGGCCCGTCCCAAGCTTCAAGGGGGGGCTGCGGCATGATCGGTATTCAGCGCGGCGACAATACTGTTATTGGCCGCTGGTGGTGGACGGTAGACCGTCCGCTGCTATTCGGCTTGCTGGGCCTTATGGGCATTGGCCTTGTGCTGGTGATTATCGCGAGCCCAGGCGTGGCTGAGCGCATTGATGCGCCGACATTCCACTTTGTGAAGCGGCACCTGATGCTGCTTCCAGTGGCGGTTGGCCTGATGTTGGCGGCGTCGCTTCTGAACCCGCGCCAGACGCGTGCGGCGGCGCTATTGCTGCTGCTGGGCGCCGTTGCGGCGCTGGTGCTCACCATTGCTATTGGCGTTGAGATCAAGGGCGCGCGCCGTTGGATCCCGCTTGGCGGCTTCTCGCTGCAGGCGTCTGAATTCGCCAAACCAGCCATGGCCGTGATGGCTGGCTGGATGCTCGCGCAACATCGCCTTAAGGGCGGCAGCTGGTATTTGATCGGCGCGCTTCTGGCGTTTGGCGTGCCGCTCAGCCTAACGGCGATTCAGCCAGATGTGGGCGCGTCTGTCGTGATGACAGCGGTCTTTGGCATGCAGGTGTTCATTGCCGGAATTTCGCTTTGGGCCGCTGCATTGATGGCGATGGCGGCGCTCGGTTGCTTCGGCCTAGCCTATTTATATGTGCCGCATGTCACGAGCCGTGTTGATCGATATCTAGACCCTGCTGCCGGCGACACCTACCAGATTGACATGTCGCTGAACGCCTTCCGCTCTGGCGGTCTGATCGGTCGGGGGCCTGGCGACGGGGTGCTCAAGGGCGCCCTGCCAGATGCGCATTCAGATTTCATTTTCGCCGTTGCGGGCGAAGAGCTCGGCCTGATCGCTTGCATGGGCATCATCGCTTTGTTCGCCTTCATCGTGCTTCGGGCTTTCGCGCGGGCGCTGAAGGACGGTCAGCTGTTCACAATGCTGGCGGCGGGCGGTCTGGCGACGCTCTTTGGCGCGCAGGCGCTGGTCAATCTCGGCTCCACTTTGGCGCTGATCCCAACCAAAGGCATGACGCTGCCGTTCGTTAGTTACGGCGGTTCATCGTTGTTCGCGCTCGCGATCGGCATGGGCTTCGCGTTGGCGCTGACCCGCAAGCGCCGGCACCAGGAGGAATTGGTATGAGCAAACCGCTTACCATCGTCCTCGCGGCTGGCGGCACCGGCGGACATATGTTCCCGGCGATTGCAGTTGGCGATGCGCTGAAGGCGCGCGGTCACCGGGTGATCGCGGCGACGGACGGGCGCGGCCAACGCTTTGGCTCCGGCATTGAAACAGAAAACGTGGTGGCTGGCGGCATTGCTGGCGGCATCGCGGGCAAACTGAAAGGCCTCACCAAAATTGGCCTCGGCACGGCCCAGGCGATGCGCATGCTGCGCCGCCGGAAGGCGGATGTTATTGTCGGCTTCGGCGGGTATCCAAGCTTGCCGACTATGCTTGCGGCGCTGGCGCTCAGAAAACGCACCGTCATCCACGATCAGAACGCAGTTCTAGGGCGCGCCAACCGGATGCTTGCAGGCCGCGTGAACCGCATCGCGACCTCATTCCCCAGTGTCAAAGGCGCGCCAGAAGGCTCTGTAATGCTGACGGGCAATCCTGTCAGGAGTGAGATCGTCGCTATTGGCGCAACCCCGTTTGCTGCGCCCGGTGATGGCGATGCAATCAATATTTTGATCTTTGGCGGCAGTCAGGGCGCCCGCATCTTTAGCGATGTTTTGCCGGAAGCGGTACAGGCGCTGCCGGATGATTTGCGCGGGCGCATTCAGATCGTCCAACAGGCGCGGCCTGAAGACTTGGAACGCGTGCAAGCAGTTTACACAGAGGCAGGCCAACAAGCTGAAGTCGCGAGCTTCTTTGATGATATGCCGGAGCGTTTGCGTTCAGCGCATCTCGTGATTGCGCGGAGCGGCGCTTCCACGGTCGCGGAACTGGCGGCGGCTGGCCGCCCTTCGATCCTCATTCCCTACGCCGCCGCATTGGATGATCACCAAACTGCCAATGCCTCGGCGCTGGTGGATGTGGGTGGCGCTTGGCATCTCACAGAAGCCAACATGACATCTGACGCTTTGGCAGCATTGATTGCAGAAGCGCTCAGCACACCTAGCGCGCTTGCGAAGGCCGCGACCGCCGCCCTTAACGCCGCACGGACCAACGCTGCAGATGCACTGGCGGATGTGATTGAAGGCGCTGCACTGCAATCCAGCCGTCATCCCGCGTCCCAAACATTGGGAGGCATTGCGGCATGAACCGTATTCCTCTTGATATCGGCCCCATCCACTTCGTTGGCATCGGCGGCATTGGCATGAGCGGTATTGCCGAAGTGCTGCGGAACCTAAATTACAAGGTGCAGGGTTCCGACGTCGCGGCTGGCCCAACCGTCGAACGCTTGCGCGAGCTTGGCGTCACGGTCGAGATTGGACATGCCGCCGCCAACATTGGCGACGCCGCGGTGGTAGTCGTTTCCTCGGCGATTAGGGATGGCAACCCGGAAGTTGACGCCGCCCGCGCGCGTCGTATTCCGGTTGTCCGCCGGGCTGAAATGCTGGCGGAGCTGATGCGCCTCAAGTCCGCCATCGCGATTGGCGGCACACACGGCAAAACGACTACGACCTCGCTTGTCGCGGCGGTGTTGGCGGAAGCCGGGATGGACCCGACCGTCATCAATGGTGGCATCATCAACGCCCTTGGCGCCAACGCCTATTTGGGCGGCGGCGAATGGATGGTGGTTGAGGCGGACGAAAGCGATGGCGCATTCCTGAAACTGCCGTCTACGGTCGCAGTCGTGACCAACGTGGACCCGGAGCATCTGGACCATTGGGGCAGCTTTGACGCTGTTCGTCAGGCCTTCCGCACCTTCATCGAAAACATCCCGTTTTACGGCTTCGCTATCGTCTGCGCCGACCATCCCGAAGCCCAGGCGCTGACGGCGGCCGTGCGCGACCGTCGCATCATCACCTACGGCTTCAATCCGCAGGCGGATGTCCGGGCGGAGAATGTGGAGCTTCGGGCCGAGGGCGCCAAATTTGATGTAATCGCGCGTCTGCCGGGCGCCCGTGAAGATATCCGCATCGATGGTCTCGAGCTGCCGATGTTTGGCAAGCATAATGTCCAGAACGCGCTGGTCGCCGTCGCGGTCTCGCTGGAGCTTGGCGTGGCGGATGCGCAGGTGCGGCGCGGGTTGGCCGCATTTGGCGGCGTCAAGCGGCGCTTCACTAAAACGGGCGAAGTTGCAGGCGTTACAGTTATTGATGATTACGGCCATCATCCGGTGGAGATTTCCGCTGTACTGGCCGCTGCGCGCAGTGTTGCGACGGGCCGCGTGGTCGCCGTCGCACAGCCGCATCGTTACAGTCGCCTCCGCGATCATCTGGACGAGTTCTGCACCTGCTTCAATGATGCGGACCATGTGATAGTGGCGCCGGTATATGCCGCTGGCGAAGCGCCGCTTGACGGCATTGACCACACCACGCTGGCTGAAGGCTTGATCGCGCATGGTCACAAATCCGTCCAAACGATTGATGGGCCAGAGGCGCTCGCAAACGCCATCGCGCCTGATATGGCGGCGGGCGATTTTGTCATCTGCCTGGGCGCGGGGACCATCACGCGCTGGGCCGCAGCTCTGCCAGGCGAGTTGGAAGCGCTGATTGATGCGGGAGGGGCCGGATGAACGCCGCAGCCTCAATCGTCCAAGATTTCCGGGATGCGCTGCCCAGCGTCAAAGGCCGGATTGCGTTTGACGCGCCCCTGGCCCGCTTCACATGGTTTGGCGTCGGCGGACCGGCTGATGTGTTGTTCCGCCCGCAAGATGCTGACGACCTCGCAACCTTCATGGCGGCATTGCCCGATGATGTGCCTGTGTGGCCGCTGGGCGTCGGCTCAAACGTCATTATTCGGGATGGCGGCGTGCGTGGCGTGGTCGTGCTGTTGCGTGGCGGGTTCACGGAAGTTGAGGCTGAGGATGATGTCGTAGTAGCAGGCGCGGGCGCGCTCGCAGCCAATGTAGCGCGGCGGGGCGCAGATGCTGGGCTTGGTGGATTGGAATTCCTATCCGGTGTGCCGGGATCAGTCGGCGGCGCCGTTCGGATGAATGCAGGCGCCTATGGCGGCGAGGTGACCGACGTTCTGGTCTCCGCTGAAGTGGTTACCCGTGCTGGCGAGGTATTGCGCCTAGATGCGGCCGAGCTTGGTTTTGCTTACCGACACTCTGATTTAGCCGTCGATGATATTGTCGTCCGCTCGGCTTTCCGGGGCGTCGAGGATGATTCAGATGTTGTGCGTCAGCGACTGCTTGACGTTCAAGCCAAACGGGAAGAGAGCCAACCGCTCCGTTCTCGCACTGGCGGCAGCACCTTCCGCAACCCTGTAGGCGGCAAAGCCTGGGAGCTGATCGATGCTGCTGGATGTCGGGGCATGCAGGTTGGCGGAGCCAAAGTCTCTGAAAAACACTGCAATTTCCTGATCGCTGAGGACGGCGCCACGGCAGCCGATATTGAAGCATTGGGGGCTGCAGTTCACGCCGCTGTCAAAAAGTCGAGTGGCATAGACCTGCATTGGGAAATCAAGCGTGTTGGTCGCGCTCTGCCGGAGGGTGGGGCATGACCAGAGTAGCAGTTCTCATGGGCGGCCTTTCTGCCGAGCGCGAAGTATCGCTTTCCAGCGGCAAAGCTTGCGCTGATGCGCTCCGCCGCGCCGGGTTCGATGTGGCCGAAATAGATGTGACGGGCGATATCGCGACACTTGCCGCCAAGCTTTCGCCGAAGCCCGATGTCGCGTTCAACGCGCTCCACGGGCGTTATGGTGAGGATGGCTGCATCCAAGGTTTGCTGGAGTTGATGGGCATTCCCTACACCCACTCCGGCGTGCTTGCGTCAGCCTTGGCGATGGACAAAGCGGCGGCGCGGACAGCGTTCCAATCCGTCGGTATCCGCGTGCCGGACGGGCAGGTGGCGCCGGTCGATCAAGCCCATGATGTTTATCCAGCCCCTTATGTCGTGAAACCTGTGGCAGAAGGCTCCAGCGTCGGCGTGATTATCGTGCCGGAGGGGGGCAACAGGGCTCCCATCGGCCAGGATTGGGGCTTCGGCGTCGAGGCTCTGGTCGAGCGTTATGTGCCAGGGCGTGAATTAACAGTCGCCGTCATGAACGGCCGCCCTCTCGGCGCGCTCGAAATTCTGTCAGACGCTGAATTCTATGATTATGACGCCAAGTATGCGCCGGGCGGTTCTAGCCATGTTCAGCCGGACGATGCGCCGGCGGACGTCCTGAGCGCTGCTGAGGCCGCCGCTGTCGAGGCCCATAAAGTGCTCGGCTGCCGGGGCGTCACCCGCGCAGATTTCCGCTGGGATGATAGCCAACCTGGCGCCGATGGCCTCTATCTGTTGGAGATCAACACCCAGCCCGGCATGACGGAAACGTCGCTGGTGCCCGAAATTGCAGAGAATGCCGGGATCGATTTTCCGGCCCTGGTGACATGGATGGTGGAGGACGCGCGATGCGGGCCCTGATCCCATTCATCAACCGCGAAACGCAGCCCACGGTGGTCCGCCGCCGTCGGCGCATAAGCCCTTGGAAGATGGCCTATTGGGGCGCTCTCGCAACGCCTTGGTTGCTGATCGCTGGCGTTGTTGGCGGCATGACATGGCTTGTGATGAGCGATGGCGGGCCAGACAGCTTCGCCGCGCGCATGAAATCTGAAGCGCTGCTTGCCAGCCTCCGTCTTGGTTTTGAGGTGGAAGAGGTTTGGGTCAACGGTCTCCGCCGCACGAACCAAGAGGACGCCCTGTTAGCCATTGGCGCCGTTCGTGGCGAGCCGATCCTGGAGTTTGACGGTGATGCTGCGCGGGCTCGCTTGCTGCTTCTGCCTTGGGTGAAAGACGCAGTGGTCGCCCGCGCGCTGCCGAACCGTCTCGATATCCGCCTGATTGAACGCGAACCCCTGGCGCTCTGGCAAATGAACCAGCGCCTGCAGGTGATCGATGCAGAGGGCAAGCCGATCCGCACCGTTAATCCAACGGCCTATGCCGATCTGCCAGTGATGGTTGGCGAAGGCGCCAATCAGAAAGCCAAGTGGCTGCTTGATCTGGTCGCCGCAGAGCAAGGCATCGCCGACCGCATGACCGCCGCCGTGTTCGTTGGTCAGCGCCGCTGGAATATCCGCATCGATCATCGCATCGACGTGCGCTTGCCTGCAGTCGCGCCCGCTGAAGCGCTGACGCGGCTTGGCGCGCTTGAGAAAGAGCATGGCCTGTTTCAACGGGACATCGTCGCCATCGATCTTCGCCTGGATGACAGGCTGATCGTTCGCCTGGCGCCCGGCGCCGAAATGCCTGGCCTCGACGATGACGCTGCAAAACCTGGCCGTAAGAGTTGAGTTGGGGGGAATAGGAACACAATGAGCAAGACCCTTCTAAGGCCGCCCTCGGGCCTCGTCGCAGCGCTGGATATTGGCAGCGCGAAGATGGCATGCATGGTTGCCCGCATCGGCGGCGACCGGAAACCACGCCTGCTTGGCTTTGGCCATCAGGCGTCCGCAGGCGTCAAAAAAGGCGCCATCGTCGATATGGAAGCAGCGACACAGGCGATTTCCGCTGTAGTGCATGACGCTGAGATGATGGCGGAAGAGCGGGTTTCCTCCGTATTTGTATCGATGTCAGGCGGCGGCGCAGATTCCTGCATCGCCCATGCTGAGACGCTGGTTTCAGGCCGCGCGATCCAGGAGCTTGACGTACAGCGGGTGCTCAACGTCGCCCGCGGGCAAGCGCCGCTCATTGGTCGCCGTGTTCTACACGTGCTGCCGCTCGGCTTCGCGCTCGATGGCCAGCGCGGGATTGAAGAGCCGCGCGGCTTGCATGCCGAGAAACTTGGCGTCGATCTGCATGTGGTGAGCGCGGAGGAAGGCCCCGCCCGCAACATCGAAGCCTCAGCCGCAGGTGCGGATCTTGAAGTCTCGACCATCGTCGCGTCCGGCTATGCCTCAGGCCTGGCCGTGCTGAAACCGGACGAGCAGGACCTCGGCGCAACGGTGATCGATATCGGCGGCGGCAGCGTCAGCTTCGCGATCTTCAACGGCGGCAAACCGATTTTCGTGGATAGCATCCCCATCGGCGGCCAGACCCTGACCCACGACATCGCCTTGGTGCTGAAGACGCCCGTGGTGGACGCCGAACGCCTCAAAGCCATTGACGGCAGCTGCATTGCGGCAGCGGCGGACGAGCATCGCCTGATCGCAGCCCCCGCCATTGGCGAGGACGACGCGGCCAACGGGGATCCCGCAACCCGGGCTGACTTGGTGCGGATAATCCATGTCCGCATGGAGGAAACCTTCGAAATGATCGCCCAGCGCATTCGTGACGCTGGGATGGAGCGAGCATCCGGCGGATCGCTCGTGCTGACGGGCGGCGGCGCCAATCTGCACGGCGTCGCGGAGCTTGCAGGCAAAGTTATGGGCAAGCGCGCGCGGATCGGCGCGCCTGTTGGAGTTCTCGGTCTCGACCAGCAAATGGCGGACCCGGGTTTCGCCTCTGTCGTCGGTCTTCTGCGCTATGCCGCAGAAGACGCGGCAGCGGTGGATATCGCCCAACTGGCGGCTGTCGCCAGTGGGCAAAGCGTAATCGGGCGTCTCGGCGCCTGGTTCAAGGAGCACTTCTAACGAAGTGGGAGCAGGCGTCGCGGCCAAGTGGGTCGGGGCGCCATTGGGAGCTAAAAAGGGAGACTACGAATGAAACTCAAGATTTCCATGCCGGACCAAACGGCAGATCTTAAGCCGCGTATCACGGTTGTCGGCGTCGGCGGCGCTGGCGGCAACGCGGTCAATAACATGATCCGCTCAAACCTCTCTGGCGTCGAATTCCTCGTCGCCAATACGGATGCGCAGGCGCTGGAGCTTTCCAACGCTGACCAACGCATCCAGCTTGGCCTGAGTCTGACGCACGGGCTTGGCGCTGGCGCACGGCCCGAGATTGGCCGGGCATCGGCTGAGGAAGCGATTGAAGAAATCGTCGATCAGCTTGGCCGCAGCCACATGGTGTTCATCACCGCAGGCATGGGCGGCGGTACGGGGACGGGCGCAGCGCCCGTCATCGCACGGGCTGCGCGGGAAGCTGGCGTGTTGACGGTTGGCGTCGTGACAAAGCCGTTTCACTTCGAGGGCGCCAGCCGCATGCGGCTTGCTGAGGAAGGCATTGAAGAGCTTTCCAAGCATGTCGATACGCTGATCATCATTCCGAACCAGAACCTGTTTCGGATCGCGAATGAACGCACAACCTTCGCCGAAGCCTTCCAGCTTGCGGATGACGTGCTGTATTCCGGCGTGCGTGGCGTGACGGACCTGATGGTCATGCCAGGCCTTATCAACTTGGACTTCGCTGACATCCGCACGGTCATGGCCGAAATGGGCAAGGCGATGATGGGGACGGGCGAAGCCGAAGGCGAAGACCGGGCGACGGAAGCTGCAGAAGCGGCAATTTCCAACCCGCTTCTGGATGACATCTCCATGCATGGCGCGCGCGGCGTGTTGATCAACATCACTGGCGGCCCAGATATGACGCTGCTTGAAGTTGATGCTGCCGCAAACCGTATCCGCCACGAGGTTGATGACGACGCGAACATTATCTTTGGCGCGACCATGGATAGCGGGCTTGAAGGCAAAATCCGCGTTTCCATCGTCTCCACAGGCATTGACGCTGTCGCCGGTCAAAAGCCGCTGCCGATGGAGCCGTTCACGGCGATTACCGGCGGTCGCGCCGAAACCACTGTTGCGCCAGCGCCAGCTCCGGCTAAAGCGCCAGTCGCAGCGGATTTGATCGAAACGGCTGAGGCGCCAAAAGCTGAAGTCGAGCCCGTTGCAGAAGCCCAGCCTGAAACTCTGCCAGAAGCCAAACCTGAAGCAGAGGTCGCAGTTGCGGCTGCTGTTGAAGAAGCGCCAAAGGCCGAAGTGAAGGCTGCTGCGCCTGCGGCATGGACCTTCCCGTCCATGCTTGGTCGCGCACCTCAGCCGAAGACGGAAGAAGCGTTCATAGCGGCTCCAGCTGAAACGCCTGCGACGCGTCCAGCGCCTGCAGCGGCGGCGCTTGCTCCGCAAGCTGAAACCGAAGCAGCGCCGATTGAAGCGGCGGTTGCTGAAGCAAAGCCGAAGGGCGCATTCACCAGCCTGTTCGACCGCATGACCGGCGCAAAGCCGGGCGAAGCTGCGGCAGAGCAGGCCGATGAAGCCAAACCCGAACCAACGCTTGAGGCCAAACCAGCGGCCAAAAGCGGCGACGAATATCTGGAAATCCCGACCTTTTTGCGCCGCCAGGCTAACTAAGCCAGGCGACTAAGATCGGGCGTTTGGGCAGGGCTGGCCGTTTTGCCCGGGCGCATTCCAGATCAGGCTAGCGGGGGGCTCTCCTCCCCTCGCTCCCAGGCCGGCGGGTTGGCATCGAACGTGTTGCGTTCATTGCTAAACCGCCGGCCGCTCCTGGGGCTTCAAGATCGGAAAGTCTCAGGGGTATGCAGGGATGGGCAGGGCGCGGTTTATGGTTAACATTTCCTGAACCCTGCACATGTACTATATGAGGCTTGAACAGAGGCTCCGCTTTAGAATCGGCTTGATTTGATCGGCGGGGCCATAGCCAAGAGCCATGCAGGCGGACCATATGAAGCAGCAGCGATCTTTCGGTTTGACCAGCCTCCGCCAGTCCTTGGCGGCGCTTGCAGTGTTGACGCTGGCAAGCTGTGGCGGCGGCGACGCTGAAGTCTATGAGGAACAGCCGGTCGACGCGCTCTACAATTCGGCGATGGAGCAGTTGCTGGATCAGGAATATCTGAAGGCGGCGGATTCCTTCGAGGAAGTTGAGCGCCAGCATCCATATTCCGTATGGGCGGCGAAAGCGCAGGTGATGAGCGCTTATGCTTATTTCCGCCGCGATAAATATGACGATTCAATCAACGCCGTTGACCGCTTCATCCAATTGCACCCGACCAGCGTTGATGCGCCCTATGCCTATTATCTGAAGGGCTTGGCTTATTACGAGCAAATCGTTGATGTCGGTCGCGATCAGCGCACGACCGAGCGCGCGCTCAGCGCCCTGGAAGAAGTGGTGCGCCGTTTTCCCGAGACCCAATATGCCCGCGACGCCACGCTGAAGCTTGATCTGACGAAAGATCACTTGGCTGGGAAAGAAATGGACGTTGGCCGTTTCTATCTAAAGCGCGGTGAGCTTTTGGCCTCTGTTAACCGCTTCAAACGCGTGATCGAAGAGCACCAGACGACAAGTCATGTTCCGGAGGCGCTGCTCCGCCTGACCGAAGCCTATACCGCCCTTGGCCTGAAGAACGAGGCGCGGCGGATGGCGGCGATCCTTGGCCATAACTATCCAGGCAGCCCCTGGTATGCAGACGCCTATGAGCTGGTCGAAGGCGTAGAACTCGAGAACTTCCCGCGTCCCGACAAACGCCAATTCTATGAACGCTGGATTGATCCGGATTCAACCATCGCCAAAGCCGAACGCCGCGAAATCCCGCAATTTTCCGCGACGCTGCCTGAAGATTTGCGCAATCCAAGGCCAAAGGCTGCAATACCAGACGCCGAGCAAACGCCTGGCGAAGCGCGTGCTGTAGAGCGCAAGCCAATCGTAGAAGCCGCGCCAAAGCCGGAGCCGAAACCCGCTCCTGTCGTGGCCAAGCCCGAACCAAAACCAGCGCTAATCGTCTCCAAACCAGAGCCAGCGCCGCCGGTTCTGAAGCCCGCGCCAAAGCCGGAAGCGCCGACAATCGTCGCTGCGCCTGAAGTTGACGCAGAAGCGCCTGTGATAACCGCTGCGAAGCCAGATCCGGAGCCGGAGCCAGAACAAGTCACGGCGTCTGATACGCCGCCGCGTCCGCTTCAGCTTTCCCCGGCGGAACGTGCAGCGCTTTCGGCTGAGGCGGAGAGCCAGCGGCTTGCCGCAAGCCAGGCTGCAGGCGAATGGCGCCGTGCCGCCGATGTTGCGTCTACAGATGAAGGCCGGACCCGCGCGCAGGCCAATGTCCGGCTAGCGGAAGCTGCTGTTGGGTATTGGACCGCAAGGGGCGAAGTCGCCGCCGCTAGCACTTCAGCCCAGGAGGCTGCGGCTGAGCTCAAGCTTGCAGAACAGTCGGTTGAATACTGGTCGGCCGTTCGAGACTCAACCGAAGACGATCTCGCCAAAGGTCAGGCTGAAGCCGCGCTCGCACAGGCGGAGAAAGTTCTGGCGTATTGGCGCGAGAATGGCCGCCGCCCGACTTGGTTGGAGCGGACGGTCCGCTCGCTTTCCTAAGGCCGCTGGCGGGACGCATGCTAAGAGCGCTCTCCATCCGCCGCATCGTCATCGTCGACGCGCTTGATCTTGAGTTCGGCGACGGATTGACGGTGCTCACGGGCGAAACGGGGGCAGGCAAATCTATCCTCCTAGACTCGCTTGGATTGGCGCTCGGCGAACGTGCGGATTCTGGCCTCGTTCAAGCAGGCGCAGATGACGCGCGCGTCATCGCAGAGTTTGACGTGGCGCCAGACCATCCGGCGCGCCTGATTCTGGCAGATGCCGAAGTCGAGATGGAGGATGCCGATGCGCCAATCCTCGTCCGCCGCACGCTTGGCCGGGACGGCCGCAGCCGCGCATTCGTCAACGATCAGCCGGTGACTGCAGGATTGCTGCGCCGCCTCGGCGATGTCCTGGCGGAAGTGCATGGGCAGTTTGAGCAGCACGGCCTGCTAAACCCCGCCCGTCATCGGTTGATTTTGGATGAAGCTGGCAGCTTGGAAGCGCGCGTCGCCAAAACGACGAGACTTTGGGGCGCCCTTCGTGCGGCAACTGAAACCTTGGAAGCTGACCGGAAGGCCGCGGAAGACGCGCGGCGTGACGAAGAATTCCTCCGCCATGCCGTCGCGGAACTGGAAAAACTGGCGCCTGACCAGGACGAAGAAAATGCGCTGGCCGACCGCCGTGCATTCCTGATGAGCCGCTCGCGCCTTGGTGAAGCGCTGAAGACGGCGATTTCTGCTATCGATCGCTCAGACGCCGCTGGCGCTATCCGCAAAGGCGAACGTTCTTTGGCGCGTGTTGCGGAGGCCGCAGAGGGTCGGTTTGATCATGCCCTCCAGGCGCTTGAGCGCGCCGGGATCGAGCTGGATGAGGCGCAGACGGCCCTGAGTGCTGCCTGCGATTCTTTGGACGCAAACCCCGTTGAGCTGGAGACCGTCGAAGAGCGGTTGTTTGAACTGCGCGATGTCGCCCGCAAACACAACGTCGCTCCCACCGGGCTTGCGGACCTGCAGGCAAAGCTGACGGCTGATCTGGATGCGATTGAGCAATCTGATAGCCGCTTAGCAGAGCTTGAAGCGACGGCGAAGGCTGCTCGGGAGGCCTATGTCGCCGCCGCCGAGGCGCTCTCCGATGAACGCACAAAGGCTGCACGCAAGCTGGAGAAGGCCGCGATGGCGGAACTTCCGCCGTTGAAGCTTGAGCAAGCCGCGCTTGGCGTTGATGTCGCGCGGGTTGAAGAAGGTGAATGGGGGCCTTCAGGTATGGACCGCGTGCGCTTTCAGGCCCGCGCCAATCCAGGACAACCATTCGGCCCATTGCATAAAGTCGCGAGCGGCGGCGAACTTGCGCGGTTCGCGTTGGCGCTTCGGGTGGTGCTGGCGGCCAAAGGCGCCGCCGGGACGCTGGTCTTTGACGAGGTTGATTCCGGCATTGGCGGGGCGACAGCGGCGGCTGTGGGCGAGCGGTTGAACCGGTTATCTAATGGCGTCCAGGTGCTGGTCGTCACCCATTCCCCGCAAGTGGCCGCCCTTGGCGCACGGCATTTCCGGGTGGAGAAGGGCGAACACGCGGGGCGGGTGACGACTGGAACACGGCGCCTCGAAGGCGATGCCCGGCAAGAAGAAATTGCGCGGATGCTTTCCGGCGCAGAAGTCACCGAAGAAGCCCGCGCCCAGGCGGCGCGGCTTATGCTCGAAGTCTGATATTATGCGCGATAAACCCGTAGGTGATCTGACCGAAGTCGAGGCCCGCCGCGAGCTTCGCCTATTGGCGAAGGAGATCGCGGAGCATGACATGCGCTACTACTTGGACGAAGCGCCGGTGGTCACGGATGCAGACTACGACTTGCTTCGTCGTCGCAACGAAGAAATAGAGGCGCGCTTTCCTGGCGAAGTCAGGAAGGATTCGCCGTCTAAGCGGGTTGGCGCCCCGGCAGCTGTGGCTCAAGGCTTCGCCAAGATTCGCCATGCTGTGGCGATGCTGTCGCTGCAGAACGCGTTTGAAGACGCGGACGTGACCGAATTTGAAACCCGCGTCCGCCGTTTTCTAAGCTTGGATGAGGCTGAGCCGGTATCGCTCGTCGCCGAAGCGAAAATTGACGGGCTCTCGCTGAGCGTACGCTACGAAGGCGGTGCGCTTGTCTACGCCGCGACGCGGGGCGACGGCGAGGAGGGCGAAGACGTTACCGCCAATGTCCGTACCATCGAAGACGTGCCTGATACGCTGCCAGATGGCGCGCCGGATATTCTGGAAGTCCGGGGTGAGGTATATCTCTCCCACAGCGAATTCCGGCGTATCAACCAGGAGCGGGAGGCTGAGGGCGCCGCGCTCTATGTGAATCCGCGCAATGCTGCGTCTGGCGCGCTCCGCCAATTGGACTCGTCGATTACGGCGTCGAGGCGGTTGCGCTTTTTCGCCTATAGCTGGGGCGAGTTGAGCGCGCCGCTTGCAGATACCCAATCTGGCGCTTTGGAGCGTTTGGCTGCGTTTGGGTTCTCTATTAATCCGTTGACGAAGGCGTGCCCTGGCGCCGCTGGCGCGCTCGAAACCTATGCAAAAATTGGCGAGGCGCGCCCAAATCTCGACTACGATATCGATGGCGTTGTCTACAAAGTTGACCGGCTGGACTGGCAGGCGCGCTTAGGCCAGGTGTCGCGCGCGCCGCGATGGGCGATTGCGCATAAGTTTGCCGCCGAGCAAGCAGAAACGAAACTGCTCGCCATTGATCTACAGGTTGGCCGCACCGGCGCGATCACACCGGTCGCGCGCCTAGAGCCTGTATTCGTTGGCGGCGTCACCGTGTCAAATGCGACGCTGCATAATGCGGGCGAGATTGAGCGCAAAGGCATTCTGATCGGCGATACTGTCACGATCCAGCGCGCTGGCGACGTGATCCCCCAAGTGGTCGGGCCGGTGATGGCGAAGCGGCCAGCGGGCGCAGAAGCGTTCGTGTTTCCGGATGCGTGCCCTGTATGCGGCAGTGAAGTAACCCGTGGCGCGGATGGCGAGGACGCCGTCGCCCGGTGTTCTGGCGGTATGGTGTGTCAGGCGCAGCGCTTGGAGCGCCTAAAGCATTTCGTTTCCCGCAACGCTTTCGATATCGAAGGGTTGGGCGGCAAGCGCGTTGAAGAACTGATTGAGCGCGATCTGGTGCAATCGCCCGCCGATTTCTACCGCCTGGAAGCGCGTGTTCGCGCGGGTGAAATCAACCCGAATGAATGGGAAGGCTGGGGCGAAACCAGCGTCGCCAACTTGTTCGCGGCAATTGATG
This sequence comes from Alphaproteobacteria bacterium, assembly GCA_038102935.1. GTDB lineage: Bacteria > Pseudomonadota > Alphaproteobacteria > Bin95 > Bin95 > VMCJ01. The sequence continues at coordinate 27,415 of JAYNYG010000005.1, forward strand.
AGCGCCGAACAATTGGCTTCGACCGGTTCCTGTTCGGCCTCGGCGTTCGCCAAATAGGCGAGACGACGGCGCGGCTGCTGGCGCGGCACTATGGCGATCTTGCAAACCTGCAGAACGCGATGGCGGCGGCGTCTTCGCCAGAGAGCGAGGCGTATCAGGATCTGATCGCAATTGACGGGATTGGCGACAGCGTCGCAGCCGACCTGACGGCGTTCTTCCATGAACCGCAAAACCAGGAAATCCTGAACGCGCTGGCTGAGTTGCTGACGATCGAGGTCGTTGAAGGCCCGGCCAATGTCGCCAGCGCGATTTCGGGGCGGACGATTGTTTTCACTGGCGGGTTGGAAGGTATGTCCCGCGGCGAGGCGAAGGCCCGGGCGGAGGCGTTGGGCGCCAAGGTCGTTGGATCAGTTTCTAAGAAAACAGATGTCGTCGTTGTCGGAATGGATGCCGGGTCCAAAGCCAAGAAGGCGGCAGAGCTTGGGTTAGAAATGTGGACGGAAGCCGAATGGCTCACCGTCGCAGCTGGAGACAATGGCGCGTGAATGACCAGTTGACGCTGCAGGATTTTGAAGCCGCGCGGGACCGTATCCAAGGCCGTGTCCGCAAAACGCCAATGTTTGATCCACGGCCGCATGGGGCGGCGCTGGATGGCGGCGCGGGCGCCCACGTGCTTCTGAAGCTGGAATGCCTGCAGGCGTCTGGCTCGTTCAAAGCGCGCGGGGCGATGAATAAGCTCTCAACGCTTTCTGTCGATGCCGTGGCGGCGGGATTGATAACAGCGTCTGGCGGCAATCACGGCATGGCGGTCGCTTGGGCGGCGGCGAATGCGGGCGTCCCGGCGACAGTATATCTGCCGGAATCCACACCTGCGGCGAAGGCGGACACGCTGCGAGGATTGGGCGCGGAGGTCATTATCGAGGGCGCGGTGTGGGATGACGCCAACGCGGCGGCCATCGCCACAGCAAAATCCAGCGGCGCCACATATGTGCATCCGTTTGCTGATCCTGCAGTCATCGCTGGCCAAGGCACGCTCGGCCTAGAGATCATGGAGCAGGCGGCGGATGCGGATACGATTATCGTCGCTATTGGCGGCGGCGGGCTTATGGCAGGCGTCGCGACTGCGGTGAAGGCGATCAACCCCGCTGTGAAGCTCATTGGCGTGGAGCCAACGGGCGCGCCGACGCTTTATGAAAGCTTGAAGATGAACGAACTCGTCACGCTGGAGGCGATCACCACAACTTCTGGCAGTCTCGCGCCGCGCCGGTCCATGCCGCTGAATTATGAGCTGATCGCGGCGGGCGTAGATCGTATGTGTCTCGTCAGCGATGAGGAAATGCGCGCAGCCGCACGGTTGCTCTGGCAAGAATTTGGTATCGCGACAGAACTCGCTGGAGCGGCGTCGCTGGCGGCGCTGATGACTGGCAGACATACCCCGGCGCCGGGCGAAAAGGTTGTCGTAATTATCTGTGGCGCTGGAAAAGACGGGCTCTGATTCCGTATGCGCGTGGGATGATTAATGATGGTTAACGTTTGATACACCATTGATTCCGTACAACCGGAGCGCACAGACCGAAGGCGCTTATGTATGGAATGATTCACAAAGCCGCAGAAGATTTCGTTCGGGTGCATAACGGGCCGGCGGCCTGGGACGAAATCATTGCCGCCACTGAACTCACGGATGCACATTTCATCAGCGGCCGTTGGTATGAAGACGATGTCACGGTCAAAATCCTGGTGACCACGGCTGAAGTCCTTGGCGTATCGGTTGAGGACGCAATGGAAGCCTTTGGACGTCACTGGGTCGTTTTCGCCGGCAGTTCAGCCTACAAGCCGATCTTCGATATGGCAGGCGACTCTCTGGACGTGTTCATGACGAATTTGGACCGGATGCACGACAGCATCCGCGCGACCATGCCTGAGGCGCGGATGCCGAGCTTTCACCTGCTCAGCGCATCTGAAACAGAATTGATCGTTCTGTACCAAAGCGATCGGCTGGCAGGTTTGGCCGGGCCTCTGACCCATTTTGTCACTGGGCTGTTGGACGGATTGTTGGCCCATTTTGACGAAGCGGGCGAGATCACGAGCGTTCCGGCCGATAACGGCGTTACGTTCACTATTCGCCGCGCTGCAGCCTCTGCCGCTGCGTAACCAACGATGACCTTATCTCTCTCTCCATCGACGCTAGATATGTTGTTGCCTGCCCATATTCTGGCTGGCGGGGATGGAGCTATCCATGGCTTTGGACCGTCGCTGCTTCGGCATCTCGGTGAAGAGGCCATCGGGAAGCCATTGTTGGATGTATTTACGATTGAACGGCCAGTCGGGATATCCAGCTTTGCAGACCTGCAGAACGAGAAACGCCCCATTCTACTGCGCGCGAATGCCGTTCGATTCTTAAGGTTGCGGGGCGTTGCCTTACAGGATGGTTCGGAGCTGCGGCTACTGCTTGGCCATGTGCCTGACCTTGGCGGCAAAGAGGCGATGCATTCGCTTCAGTTTCCTGATTTCGGCCCGACAGATGGATCATTGGATGTCGTTCTATCTACAGTCGTCAGGGAAGGATTGCTGGAGGATACGCAGCGGCTGCTGACAGCTTTGGAAGCAAAGAAGGCTGCCGCTGAAGCCGCGAATGAAGCGAAATCCAGGTTCTTGGCGCAGATGTCTCATGAACTCCGCACGCCGATGAACGGGGTGATGGGCGGACTGGATGTGTTGGTTGTGATGGGGCTGACCGCCGAACAGGCGGAGTTAGCGACAGCGGCCAAGAAATCTGCTGTATCGCTGCTCGGTCAACTTGATGAGATATTGGATTTCTCCAGGCTTGAGGCTGGCGGCGTCTCGCTAGAGGAAATTCCGTTCCAACCGCTTGATCTCGGCCGTGAAGTACAAACGCTTATGTCGCCATTGGAGGATGAACGCGGCATTCGTTTGTCCCTCTCTTGCGACAACATTCCGCCGAACTCGTTGATTGGCGACCCAGGCCGGATACGCCAGATATTGGTCAATCTCATCTCGAACGCGATTAAGTTCACGGAACAAGGCGTCGTTAGCGTCGTGCTTGGCTGGGACGAAAATGGCGATCAGAGCAATCTGCGCCTGACCATCAAAGATACAGGTCTTGGGATTCCAGAAGAGGCCCTGGCGACGCTGTTTGATCGGTTTGTCCAGGCGGATTCAAGCACCAATCGAAAACACGGCGGCGCTGGGCTCGGCTTGGCTATTTGCCAACAACTGACGGACCTCATGGGCGGCGTAATTTCGGTTGAGAGCACTGAGGGCAAAGGCAGCGAATTCACCGTGACGATCCCGGCTACAATGGCTGAGCGGCCCGCGCCAACCACAGCGATGCCCGTCCAGCCACAGGTCGTAACAGATAAGTCACGGCCTAAGGTTTTAGCGCCCGCTCCAACACAGCAACTCAACATTCTTGTTGCCGAAGATATCGTGCTCAATCAAACTGTTATTCAAGCTGTTCTGCAGCAACTCGGCCATCAAGTGACGCTGACGAATGACGGCGAGGAAGTGATCACCGCTGCCGAAACTGGCGCATTTGACCTGATCCTGATGGACATACAAATGCCAGGCGTTGATGGGCTGGAAGCGACACGCCGGATTAGGGCATTGAATTCGCCGGCTGCCACAGTTCCGATTGTCGCAATGACCGCGCACGCGTTTTCAGATGATCGGAAGCGATGCCTTGAAGCCGGGATGGACGACTTCATGACCAAGCCCGTCAATCGCACCGTATGGGTAAAAATGCTTGAGCGGAGCCAGTCCTTTCGGACGCGGCAAGCTAGCTAGAATCGTCGGATCGGCGTTTCTGCTTCGCCAATTGCGCCTCGCGCCGGGCGATGTAGAACGTCGCGCCGAAAATCACGAGGCCGCCGAGCACTGTCCAGAATGTTGGAATTTCTGCGAACACTAGAAACGCAAGCAGCGCCGATATTGGCAGGCGGGCAAAATCAAACGGCAATACAACGCTGACATCGGCAGCTTGGAACGCACGGGTGATGCAGAGATGGCCTATCGTACCCGCGCCCGCTAGGCAGAAGAGCCAAAGGTAACCCTCCAAGCTTGGCCATTCCCAATGAAAGACGGCCAGGATCAGCGACAGCGGCGTCAGTAGCAGCACCATATAGGTGATGATCGCTTCGGGGCGTTCGGTGCGCGTCAAGGATTTCAGCACCAGCTTATTGATCGCCATGATGACAGCGTTTACCAGAGCCAAAATCACGCCAAGCTCCAACGTGCTGAGCCCTGCGATGCCGCCGTTGTTGCCGATTACGACAATCATCGCGCCCCAGAAACCGATGATGACGGCAGTCCACCGCCGCAGCCGCACAACTTCGCCCAGGATGAGTGCGGCGCCGATGGTGGCGAAAATTGGCGAGGTGAATGACAATGCGGTCGCCTGCGAAATCGGGATCAGCGTGACGGCCCAAAACCCACTCGTCATGCCGATAAGCCCTAAGAGAGAGCGGAGACCGAACATCCCCAACCGATTTGTTCTCAAGGCGCCGAAGCCTGCCCGCGATAGCCAAGGCAGCATCCACAACAGCGCCAACGCGTTCCGAAAGAAGACGATGACCGTTGGATGCAGCCCGGTATCGCTCGCCTGACGGATGAAGATCGCCATGCCCGAGAAGAAGAGCGCGGCCAGAATCGCATAGACCGTGGCGCGCAGAACCGGCGGCAGTTTGTCGATAGCGACGGAGGGGCTGGTCATTTCGACTTCGCCCAACGACGCTTCTTGCGCGGCGGTAAGCCTGGCGCAGCGCGGCCCCAGGCCGTTGTGTAGAGATAATGCGGCCCAGGTCCCCAAGCGCCGCCGGCGCCAGGTTTTGGATAGACGCGGTTGCGGCGGCCAATTACGCTCCCGGCGATTATTGGCGCGGATGTGGCGAAGGTTGCGGGTCTGACGATTGGCGGCGGGATTTCTGGCTCGAGCGCTTCAATGCTGTCTGTATCCTCATCAGTTTCTGATGCTGCAGCGAGCGCCGCCGCGCGCTCTCTACGATGCACTTGCGCCTCGCGGTGCGAGATATACATGCCTGCGGCGAACACGATAAACGCGCCGAGCGCCGTCCATGGACTTAGAATTTCCCCGAGCAGCAGAAATGCGCCAACGGCGCTGATCGGGAAGCGCGCGAAGTCTAGTGGCTGAAGTGCGGAAACTTCCTGCATAGAGAATGCGCGGACATGCAGGCTGTGCGCGCCCATGGCCAATACGCCCAGCCCGCCCATCCAGGCCCAGCCTTCCCAGGTTGGCGTTTGCCAGACGAATAGCATCGGCACGAAGGCGATCGCGGCCATCATGATCGCCTGATAGACAAGGATCGTGTTGATATGCTCAACCGATGTCAGCCGCCGGATCACAATCAGCGTGGCGCCCCAGGTGGCCGATGAGAACAGCACCAGATAGACGGCGGAATTCACCTCTTGGAACCCTGGCCGCACGACGATCAATGCGCCAAGGATGCCGACGAAAATCGCGGTCCAACGCCGAAGCCGCATCTTTTCGCCAAGGATGAGCGCGGCCAGCAGCGTCGCCCAAATCGGGCCGGTAAAGCCGATGGCTGTGAGGTCCGTAATCGCCATCAGCGGTACGGCGTAGAACCAACACATCATGGATGAGCCGTTGAGGACCCCACGTAGCGCCAGCATTCCAGGCCGATTGGGGCGCAACACGCCAATGCCGGATGTCGCGAGCACCATCGGCAAAATGATCAGTAATGCGAAAAAGTTGCGGAAAAACGCGATCTGGAAGGGATGCAGCCCTGTATCTGCCGCGAGCTTCACAAAAATGGAGTTGAACGCGAACATCGAACACGCGCCCAGCATAAACAGCGAGGCGGCGACCGGTTTGATCTCACGGGTGTTGGATGCAGGCGCGGACATATCTTTCAAAGCGGATCATAGACCAACGCCTCTGTGCAACCCGCGCTATTTACGCGCCCCCGCCATGCGCCGGACGCAGGCAGGTTCAAACGCACCCGAAATCCGTTGGCGGCGGCCTGAACGCTCCGCTATGCTCTGCCGCTAACCTACTGGTTCAAGTTGAGTGAGAGTTTCTATGTCCGAGCCCATGTGGACGCCATCGGAAGAGCGCGTCGCCGCATCGAACATGCGCGCGTTTATGGATTATCAGGCCGATGTGCATGGCCGGGAGTTTGAGGATTATAGCGCGTTGCATGCCTGGTCCGTCGAAGACCAGGCTGCGTTCTGGAGTGATTTCTGGGATTGGTCAGAAGTCATCGCCGAGACCAAGGGAGAGCGTATCCTGGTCGATGGCGACAAGATGCCGGGCGCGCGCTTTTTCCCGGACGCCAAGTTGAATTTCGCTGAAAATCTGCTCCGCCACGCCAGCGAAGGCCCCGCGCTCATCTTCCGCCGCGAGGATGGGATGGAGCGGACGATGTCGGGCGACGAGCTGGAAGCAATGGCGAGCCGGGTCGCACAGGCGTTATTGGCGATGGGCGTCGAGCCGGGCGACAGGGTGGCCGCGTATATGCCGAATATCCCAGAAAGTGTCGCCTGTATGGCGGGCGCTGCGGCGATTGGCGCCGTGTGGACATCATGCTCGCCTGATTTTGGCGTTCAGGGCGTGTTGGACAGGTTTGGTCAGATTGAGCCGAAGGTCGTGTTTACCGTCGATGGGTATGTCTATGCCGGTAAAGGACAAGATATCCGCGCGAAGGTAGCCGAAGTCGCCGCTGGGCTGCCCAATATGGAGCAACTCGTCGTCATCCCGTTCCTTGAGAACCGGCCGGACCTATCAGATTTGCCTGACGCTGTATTGATCGACGCCTGGCTGGCCGATCATCATGCGGGACCGGTGCCCTACAAGCAGCTTCCCTTCGACCACCCGCTTTACATTCTCTATTCCTCCGGCACGACGGGTGTGCCGAAATGCATCGTGCATTGCGCCGGCGGGGTGCTGCTGCAGCATCTGAAAGAACACATCCTGCATGCAGATGTGAAGCTGGGCGACCGGTTGTTCTACTTCACCACCATGGGCTGGATGATGTGGAATTGGTTGACGACAGGCCTCGCATCGGGCGCCACGCTGATGCTCTATGACGGGTCTCCCTTCCACCCCAATGGCAACGTGCTTTGGGACTATGCGGCAGACCAGAAGTTCAAGTTTTTTGGCACCTCCGCCAAATTCATTGAAGGCTGCCTGAAGGCGGGTATTGACCCGAAGTCCACGCATGATCTGTCTGAACTAAAGACAATCCTTTCAACGGGTTCGGTGCTTGTGCCAGAGGGCTTCGATTATGTGTATGAGCATGTGAAAGAGGATGTGTGTCTGGCTTCCGTATCAGGCGGTACGGACCTTGTCGCCTGCTTTGTCGGCGGCGACCCGACGAGCCCGGTATATCGCGGCGAAATCCAGGCGCCGGTGCTGGCGATGGATACGGCGACGCTCTTGGAGGACGGCACGCGCGCGCCTGTCGGCGAAAAAGGCGAGCTTTGCTGCATGAAGCCGTTTCCTTCCATGCCCTTGGGCTTTTGGGACGATCCAGACGGCGCCAAATATCATGCGGCCTATTATAATGTTTATCCGAATGTCTGGCGCCATGGCGACTATGCCGCCTTCACAGAAACTGGCGGCATGGTGATCTATGGCCGGTCAGACGCGACCTTGAACCCTGGCGGCGTGCGGATCGGCACGGCGGAAATTTACCGGCAGGTCGAGCAGCTCGAAGAGGTCGTTGAAAGTATTGTGATCGGCCAGGAATGGCAGGGCGATACGCGTGTGGTGCTGTTCGTGAAGCTACGGGATGGGGTGACGCTGGGCGATGATTTGATCCAGCGCATCCGCCGTCGGGTTCGCGAGCATGCGTCGCCGCGCCATATGCCAGCGAAAATCGTGCAAGTTCAGGATATTCCGCGCACCCGCTCAGGTAAAATCGTTGAGCTGGCGGTGCGGGATACCGTCCATGGCGTCCCGATTAAAAACAAAGAAGCCCTGGACAACCCAGAAGCCCTGGAGCACTTTCGCGACCGACCAGAACTTGCCGACTAGGTAGCGGGCGAAGCGCCGCAGGCTGCGCTTTCAGCCGCGCGAATGGGCGGCATCGGTTGCGCACTGGGCCGCGCCACTCTATATCGGCACATCCGCTCATTAGCTCAATCCCTTCCAGGAGTAGCATTGCTCATGTTTTTCCCGCCCGCATATGCACAGTCCGCCGGCGGCGGCGCTGGCGGTTTCGGCTTCGAACAGATGTTGCCGTTCCTGTTGATCTTCGTTGTTTTCTATTTCTTGCTGATCCGTCCGCAGCAGAAAAAAGCCAAAATGCATCGTGAGATGGTTGGCAATCTGCGCCGTGGCGACAAAGTCGTCACCGCTGGCGGCCTGATCGGCAAAGTCGCGAAAGCGCCTGAAGGCGGCGAAGTTGATGTTGAACTTGCTGAAGGCGTCAAGGTGAAGGTCGTGCGCGAAACGATCTCCCAAGTCGTGACGAAATCAGCGCCGCCGGAAGGCTCACCGCCACCGGCTGCAAATGAAGACAACAAAGGCGGCGGCCTGCTCGGCGGCCTGTTCAAGCGCTAACCAGGAAGGCGGCAGGCGCGGACCATGCTCTATATCGAAAAGTGGAAGGCCGCGCTGATCGTCCTGATCTGCGTCCTTGGAATTGCCTATAGCGCTCCCAATTTCTGGCGGAGCGCGACTGCGATTGACGAGTCTGATATCCCGGGATGGTTGCCGCACAAAACGGTCAGCTTGGGCCTTGATCTGCAAGGCGGCGTGCATTTGCTGCTGCAGGTGGACATCGCCGCTGGCGTCCGATCCCGCGCCGCTGCGTTCGAGGACACGGTCCGCACATCGCTCCGTGGCACCGGCATTCGTCGTACGCCGCCGGAACGTGGCGGGGCTGCTGTAAAGTTCCGCACGCTGGACCCGACTAATGCTGAGCGCGCGGCGGCCCTGATCGCAGAGAATGATCCAAGTGCAGTTGTGACCGTCGGCGACGCTGGCGAAATCACAGTTGGCTTCACGGAGACGGATGAAGAACGCCTCCGCCTCGCGATGTTGACGCAGACGATTGAAATCATCCGCCGCCGCGTCGATGCGCTTGGCACAAAAGAACCAGTCATCCAGCGCCAGGGCGATGACCGCATCGTCGTGCAGGTGCCGGGCTTTGATGATCCGGAACTGCTGAAAGAAGTGATTGGCACGACGGCGCAGCTTGCGTTCCGTTTGGTCGACACCACCTCCGATCCGTCGACTTTTATCGCCCGCCCCGGCCTGGAGCGCTTGCCGCAGCAGCGAACCGCCGCTGAGGTGAAAGACAACCTGCCGCCAAGCCAGTATTACGTCGTGCGCTCTTCCCCAGTGGTGCCAGGCGCGTTACTGATCGACGCGCAGCCATCCTTCCAAGATAGCCGTCCGGTCGTGTCGTTCCGCTTCAACGGGGCTGGCGCCCGGCGCTTCCTGGACCTGACCGGCAAGCATATCGGCGAGCCTTTGGCGATTGTGCTCGATAACGAAATTATCAGCGCGCCGACCATTCAGGCGGCGATTGGCGCCAACGGCATCATCACCGGCCAATTTTCCGTGCCTGAAACCCAGCGTCTGTCGCTGCTGCTGCGTTCCGGCGCATTGCCTGCGCCGGTGGAGTTCATTCAGGAAGCCAGCATTGGTCCGGGCCTCGGTAAGGACTCGATTGAGGCTGGCAAGCTCGCCTGCATCATTGCATTCGCCGCCGTCGCCATATTCATGGCGCTGTCTTATGGGCTCTTTGGCGGCTTCGCTGCATTTGCCCTGATCCTGAATGGCGGCCTGATCATTGGCGCGCTTTCCGCATTGCAAGCAACGCTGACGCTGCCCGGCATCGCCGGGATCGTGCTAACAATCGGTATGGCGGTTGACGCCAACGTGCTGATCTTTGAGCGAATACGCGAGGAGCTATCCGTCGGCCAGTCGCCTGTCGCGGCGATTGATGGCGGCTACCGCCGGGCTTTGTCGTCGATCATCGATAGCCAGGTGACGACGCTAATTGCGGCGGTCATTTTGTTCGCCATGGGCTCCGGCCCCATCCGAGGCTTCTCAGTCACGTTGACCATCGGCATCGTCACATCGCTCTTCACGGCGATCTTCCTGACGCGGCTGATGGTGGTGATTTGGCTCCGCCGTGCGCCCCGCCGCACCAGCTTGCCGATTTAAGGGGCAGAAATCATGGCGATACTTCCGCTTCGCATTTTTAGCAGCCGCCCGAACTTCAACATCGTTCCGCGCCGGAAAGTGGCCTATGTGCTTTCCCTCGGTGCTATCGTTGGCTCGCTGATTGCGCTCTTTGCGCTCGGCTTGAACCTCGGCATTGATTTCCGTGGCGGCTCGCTGATTGAGGTGCGTTATCCGACGCAGCCAAATATCACGGAGCTTCGCAGCAAGGTCGATGCGCTAAATTTGGGCGAGGTCACAATCCAGGAGTTTGGCGAGCCGACGGATGTGCTCGTGCGCGTCCAACGCCAGGGCGATGCCGTTGAAGATCAGACGGGCGCCGTCCAAAAAGTGAAGGCGGCATTGGGCGCGGACGCCGATATCCGACGGACGGAATTCATTGGGCCGACGGTTGGCGAGGAATTGAAAGAAGCTGGCGCTATCGCGGTTTTCTTGGCGCTTTTCGGTATCGTCGCTTATGTCTGGTTCCGATTTGAATGGCAATTTGCCGTCGCAGGCGTTCTGGCCTTGGCGCATGACGTTGCGATCACCATCGGGCTGTTTGCGGTCACCGGGTGGGAATTCAATCTGGCGACAGTGGCAGCCTTGCTGACCATCGCTGGCTACTCGATCAATGATACGGTTGTTGTGTTTGACCGGGTGCGTGAAAACCTGCGCAAATACAAAACCGAAGCGTTGCCGAGCCTGCTGAACCGGTCCGTGAACGATACCCTGTCCCGCACGGTAATGACCTCTGTGACGACGCTGATCGCGCTCTGCGCTTTGGCCGTATTCGGCGGCGAGGTGATCCGCAATTTCACCTACGCGCTGATCTGGGGCATCTTGATCGGCACCTATTCCTCAATCTTCGTGGCCGCATGCTTGCTGCTGCAGTTCCGCGATGTTCGGAACGTCCGCCAGCCAGCGGCCGAAAGCGGGCATATTCCACAGCCTGAAATCGACTAAGACGCTGAGGCCAATGCGCTATGGCTGACGTCACCCCTGTTATCCCAGCCGGCCGTCAGGTCATCGAAACCTATGGTGAGAACCGGTTTCATGTGACGGGCGTTCGCTATGAGCATGCGCTGATCGTGCTGCCGGAGCAGGTGATTGAATGGATGCCGAAGTCCTGGGAAGACGTCACATTGGCCAGCTTCCAGCCGTTGATTGACCTGCTGGCGGCAGATGTTTTGCTGTTGGGCTGCGGGCGGCGCGCGCAATTTCCATCAAGGGACATTCGCCAGGGCTTGCGTGACGCCGGGATTGTGGTCGAGCCTATGGATACTGGTGCCGCATGCCGGACCTATAACGTATTGATGGCCGAGGACCGCCGGGTCGCGGCGGCTCTCTTGCCCGTAGAATAAGACTGAGAATAGCCATGACGATCAACTGGGATGAGGCCTATGCCAGCCGCGCTAAATCCATGGGCGCGTCCGAAATCCGGGAGCTTCTGAAAGTCCTAGAACAGCCTGACGTCATCTCATTTGCTGGCGGCATCCCGGACCCGGATTTGTTTCCCGTTGAGGCCTTCCAGCAAGGTTTTGCACAAGCGCTTGGCCAAGCAGAAAACGCTGAACGCGCCCTGCAATATTCTGTTAGCGAAGGCGCTATCGAACTCCGCGAATGGATCGCAGGCTATATGAAGCGGATGGGCGTTGAATGCAGGCCCGCCAATATTCTGATTACCTGCGGCTCGCAGCAGGGCTTGGAGTTCCTTGGGCGCCTGTTTATTGGCCCAAGCGATTCAGCCTTAGTGACCTGGCCCACATATCTTGGCGCGCTGCAGGCTTTCAATTCCTATGAGCCCAATTACACGCGCTTTGATCCGCGCGCGAATACGGAAATTCCAGCGCCGGGGGAAGGCGAGCCCGCGCAATTTGTCTATGTCGTGCCAGATTTCGCCAACCCGACAGGCGAAACGCTGACCCTGGATGAACGCAAACGCGTATTGGCGACAGCCGCTGCGGCAAATGCCGTCGTCATTGAGGACGGCGCCTATTCTGCCCTCCGCTACGATGGCGAAGAGCAGCCGCCTTTGATCGCGATGGATTGCGAGGCCGAAGGCGGGATCGACAATTCGCGGGTGATCTATTGCGGCACTTTCTCCAAAACACTGTCGCCTGGCCTCCGTGTTGGATGGATTACGGCTGCAGCGCCGCTGATCGATAAGCTTGTGCTGGTGAAGCAGGCGTCCGATTTGCATTCCGCGACGCTGAACCAGATGGCGCTCACATATGTCGCCGAGACGATGTTTGACGCCCAGGTGGCGCTCGTCCGCCAAGCCTACCGAACACGCCGGGATGCGATGCTGGCGTCACTGGAGCGCCACATGCCCGCTGGCTTCTCCTGGAGCAAGCCGGAAGGCGGGATGTTTGTGTGGGTCGAGGGACCGGAAGGCCTGGATGCCCGCAAGCTCTTGGATCGCGCCGTGATGCACGACCGGGTGGCGTTTGTGCCGGGCCAAGCCTTCTTCGCTGATGGATCAGGCAAAGAGACCATGCGCCTCAGCTTCTCGCTGGCTGAGCCATCTGAGATTGAGGAAGGCGTCAAACGCCTCGCGAGCGCCATCGCTGCTATGTAAAGGTTTGCGGGGGCGGCGATGGGCAGTTAGGCTTTGCAGCCAAGACTACAGTCCTAAGGAAACTGCCCCATGCATGTCGGCGCTCATATCTTTCTGACAGATTACTCGATTGCGCCGCAGGAGTTGGGGCCAGCGCTGGAGCAGCGCGGGTTTGAATCGCTCTGGCTGCCGGAACACAGCCACATTCCGCTGCCGCGTGTCTCGCCTTGGCCGGGCGGCGGCGACTTGCCGAAGAAATATTATGATGTAATGGACCCGTTTGTGGCGCTGGGCGCTATCGCTGCGTCTACGAAGACGCTGAAGATGGGCACCGGCATTTGCCTCGTGATCCAGCGCGACGTGATCCAGCTCGCTAAAGAGGTCGCCACGATTGACCAGCTGTCGGGCGGTCGGTTTCTGTTTGGCGTTGGGGCTGGGTGGAACGAAGAAGAGATGTCCGATCACGGCACGGACCCCAAAACGCGCTTCCGCCTGATGCGTGAGAAGATCGAGGCGATGCAGGCCATTTGGACCCAGGATAAGCCGAAATATGACGGAGAGTTCATCAAGTTCGGCGAAATGATGACTTGGCCAAAGCCCGTCCAAAAGCCGCATCCGCCTGTAATTGTCGGCGGCGCATTCCCATATGGCGCGCGCCGGGCGATCCGCTTTGGCGATGGTTGGATACCGCTTGGCGGCGGGCGTGGAGAGAAAATCGTGGACCAGCTTCCACACTTCCGACAGATGGCGGCGGAAGCCGGTCGGAACCCGGATGACCTTGAAATCAGCGTGTTTGGCGCCAGGCCCGATGAAGAAGAGTTGAAGAAGCTGAAAGGCGCAGGCGTATCCCGGGTCACCTTCGATCTGCCGTCCGCGCCGTCTGAAGAAATATTGCCGATGCTCGATAAATTGGCGAAAATGATCTGACAGGAGGACTGGCCACATGCGTATCTGCGTCGACGCCGACAAATGCGAAGGCCACAACCGCTGCTATTCCCTAGCGCCTGAACTATTCGAGGTTGACGATCTGGGCGTCGCCAGCGCCCTGAATGAGGGTCATGTGCCGCCTGGCCTGGAAGACAAGGCGGATTTGGCCATCGCCAACTGCCCGGAATTCGCAATCTCCATCATTGAGGAGTGACGCAGGATGAGCGACCGCGACCCGAATGATATGACGCCCCGCGAAGGCTGCCCCGTAGACGACTGGGCGACCGATTTTGATGTGATGGACGAAGGCTACATCAAAGATCCCGCGCCAATCTGGGAAGAACTCCGGGATAAATGCCCAATCGCGCACTCTACGAGGTGGGGCGGGGCATGGCTGCCGACCAAGTATGACGATGTGCGGGAAATGGCGCGCGCCGCGCCAACGCTGTCCAATCGCTCCCCTGGCGTTATTCCGCCGGCGCCCGAAATGCGGGAGCAGCTCATTGCAGAAGTGAAGGAATTCGGCTCTGAGCTGCCGCCAATCTCCGCCGACCCGCCAGAGCACAAGCCCTATAAACAATTGATCCTCCCGCTGTTTTCGCCGAAAGCCGTTGAAGAATACAGGGCGTTCACTGAAAACCTAGCGAATGAGCTGATTGACAAGCATATCGCTTCTGGCGAAATGGATGCGGCGGTTGATTACGCGCAACAAATCCCACCCCGCGTCATCGCCTATATCATCGGCATTGATCCCGCCCGCGCTGATGAATTTACCGACTGGACGCGCGGCATTATCGAGCTTGGGCAGACTGACCCGGATGCACGGATGAAGTATCGCCGCATTATCCGCGACTTCTTTCAGGAGATGATTGAGGAACGTCGGGAAAATCCGCGCGACGATGCGATTTCTAAGCTGATGGCTTCCGAAGTGAACGGCGAAAAGCTCAGTGATTACAGCGTCATTGGCGTTTGTTTCCTGCTGCTGGTCGCCGGTATCGATACGACCTGGAGCTCCATCGGCTCCGCGCTTTGGCATTTCGGCATGGAGGAGGACGACCGCCAGCGCATGTATGACGAGCCGGAAATCCTGCCAACGGCCGTTGAAGAGCTTCTCCGGTATTACAGCCCCGTCGTGATGGCTCGCCGCGTGCTGGACCCAATCAAATTCGGCGATGCGGAGATGGTTCCCGGCCAAAAGGTCATCATGAATTTCCCCGCCGCCAACCGTGACCCGGACGTGTTTGAAAATCCGGATGAGGTCGTGCTGGACCGTGAGCGCAACCGCCATATCGCGTTCGGCGTCGGCATCCACCGCTGCGCCGGGTCCAACCTGGCGCGCATGGAAATGGATGTGGCGCTCCGCGTTTGGTTTGACCGGATCGGCGATTTCGAGATTATCGACCCGGATGCTGTACGTTGGACCGGCGGCCAGGTCCGCGGTGTCCGTACCGCGCCGATGCGGATCGTGGCGAGCTAGCTACATTTCCTCATGCACCTGGCCATAGGCCAGAATCGCGAAGAGACCCGTGCCGCCGATGATGTTGCCTATGAGCGTTGGCAGGATCAGATCGAATATTGCCGGGCTCAATCCCATCTCGCCGTTTAGCACGAGAAGGAACACCTCATTTGATCTCGCGATCACATGGGTGAAATCGCAGGCTGCAATTAGGTAGGTGAACAGCATGATGACGAAAAGCTCTGTGCCTTTCGCCGAGGGCAGCATCCAGACAAGCGCTGCGATAATAAAGCCGGCGGGAATGCCGAGCAGCAGCGCTGTCATGCCGCTGGATTCTGCAAAATGCCTGGAAATGGCAAGCATTGAGTCTGTTAGCTCTGGCGTTGTCGTTCCGGCATATATGACTAATCTGGCGGCCAGCAAGGTGCCGACCATGTTCGCCGAAAATACTATGCCCCAAAGCTTCGCCGCTTGAAGAAATTTGCGCCGCCGTGGCCGCGCCAAAATGGGCAGCACTACAGTGATCGTGTTTTCCGTGAAAAGTTGCAGGCGCGAAAGGATCACTAGGCAAAAACCAACGGTGTAGCCCATGTTTTCGATCAGATGCTGGTATGGGCTGCCTTCCAATTCGCCATGCAGCATAGCTTCCGCCAGAACTGACGTTGATATGCCAAGGCCTGCGGCGACGCCCGACCACCAAAGCGAAATGGCAGGCCGGCTGAGTTCCTCTTCCCCCTCATGGCGGATGACGGAATAGATTGCGACGGCGGAGAGCCCGCGATGGGCGACCACCTGCTCGCGCTCATTTTCTGTCAGCGCGGCGTCTGGCTGCTCAGCTTCGCGTTCCGCCTGCTCCCGTTGGCGGCGGCGCTCTTCGCGCTCGCCCCGTTCCGCTTGGTCCAGCCTCGCATCCGCCGCATCTTCTGCCTGTTGCGTCGCCTCTTTGTTGTCCGACATTGTCTAACCCCCTCGAAACCATCCCGAAGATTAATGATTTTAAGGGATTAGAGTTCCATCTAACTCGCGAGCAGCCCACCATCGACATGCAGTTCAGAGCCGGTGATGTAGCTGGAATCGTCGCTGGCGAGGAACAGGCAGGCCTTTGCGACGTCTTCGCCGGTGCCGTTCCGGCCCATGGGAACGCGTTTCAGCATCTTGGCGCGGATCACGGGATCGGCCGTGGCGCCGGATGTGCGCATGGGCTGCATCAAGCCCGGATGGACGGAGTTTACACGGATGTTCTCTGGCGCATGGCGGACTGCGGCGGATTTTGTGATCGTCCGCACGGCGCCCTTGGACGCGTTATAGCCGTGATGGATATTGCTCTGGCCAGTGTTGCCGGAGATCGACGACATGTTGACGATGGCGCCGCCGCCAGCCGCAGCCATCACCGGTACGACATGCTTCATGCCAAGAAACACGCCGTCCACATTCACCGCCATTAGCAGGCGCCAGCCTGCCTCGTCGAAAGGATCATCGTAGGCGCTGCCGGAAACGCCAGCATTGTTCACCAGAATATCGATCTGACCGAAGGCGCCTTGGGCGGATTGGACGAATTGCGCCCATTCACTGTCCTGGGAGACATCCAGCTTCCAGTAGCGCGCGGCGCCGCCAGCAGCCTCGATCTCCGCGACGCGTTTGGGGCCTTCGTCCTCCAGAATATCAGCGATGGCGACTTTCGCGCCTTCTGCAGCAAAGAGCCTCGCGATATCCGCGCCCATGCCGAACGCGCCGCCTGTGACGACAGCGACCTTTCCTTCGAGCCTTCCGGCCATCTTCTGTCTCCCCGTTCTAATTCGCGCGTAGCGGCGCTCCAGCCAAATGCATGCCGCCATCAGCCAGCAGGAACTCACCGGTGATGTGGTTGCCGGATTCAAGGAACATCAGGATCGCCTCAGCCATGTGCTCTGGCCCGCCAGCGCGACGGAGGGCGGTGGTGTCTTCCAAGTGTTGCAGGGTGCGATCGTATTTTTCGGCGCCCATGCCCTCACGCAGCCATGAGCCTTGCACGAAACCGGGACAGACCGTGTTGACGCGGATTTCAGGCCCAAGCGCGCGGGCGAGAGACAACGTCATAGTGTTCACAGCCCCCTTGGACGCTGCATAAGCGACGCAGGAGCCTGTACCCATGACGCCAGCAATCGATGACACATTGACGACAGATCCGTCGCCAGAGGCTTTCAGATGGTCCCGCGCGGCGCGGATCATCTGATATCCGCCAACGACATTGATGCGGTAGATGTTCAAGAAATCATCCGCATCCAATCCATCCAAGTCGTCATGGGCGACGAACTTGGTCGTGCCGGCGTTATTGACGAGGCAATCGACCCGGCCCCATTTATCGACAGCGGCCTGGACGAGACGGCGGCAATCAGCGTCATCGCCGACATCCGCTTTAACAGCGATGGCTTCAACGCCCTTAGCGCGGCATTCCTCTGCGACCGCCTCAGCTGGGCCTTCGCTGCGGGAATAGTTGATCACAACGTTGCAGCCCCGATCGGCCAACATGCGCACGGCAGCGGCTCCAATACCGGAGGAGGAGCCCGTGACGATGGCGACTTTGCCCTTGAGTTTGCTTTCCATGGAACGCATCCCCTATTTCATCGGTGAGTGGTCGGAGGGGATCATCAGCGTTGACCACATTTCTTCGATCATGGTTCCGCTTTGTTTCAGGAAGCCCTTCCAACCATCATCGCCAGCCGCGCCATTGCGGGCTTTCATACGAGTTTCGAAGTCTTTGTAGGCCCAGATATGGCAGACCTCGTTTGGCTGCCCGGCTTCCGTCGCCCACATGCCTACGATCTTGGAATACTTTTCCCGGTGCTCCATGGCGTCTTTGAAGATGGACGTCCATTTGCCCATCGCGCCGGGGCGGAGGCGGTAGTTGCGGAATTCGTAAATATTGCCTTCGGTATCCGGCGCCTTCGGGCCGATATGGGCGTTTAGCAGGCGGATGTCCTGGCGAAGCATATGCTCGCGCACAAGCGGCAGATACTCATTGCCCCAGCGAGGATTCTTCGAAAGCTCAGCGCGCAGGCGGGCGCGTTCATTGAGGTCTGAATAGCTCCAGAGATGCATGACCTGATTGAGCGGCCCAACCTCGGTCAGCCAATAGCCTTCCAGTTTGCCGTAGTCGTCCCCACGAATATCACGCGCGACGGTGCCGGAATTCTTGGCGACCAGCGGAGCCGTGCCAGGCTTTACGGTATAGGTGCGAAGTTCGTAGATCATCTGGGCGCTTCCCTCTATCAAACAATATTGTTCGAAAGAAAGCTTAGCCGCGCGTTTGAGGTCCGGCTATAGGGCTTCGAACGCCGCCTTGAAGCCATTGCTGGAGATCGGCACCTGCACGTCCTCGCCATCTCGCCCGCGTCCGGTGATAGAAGCGTCAGTGCCGGATTTCAGAACTTCGATGGTTGCGTCATCAAGCGAAAGGATGGCCCGGCAGCCTGTCGGCAAGCATTGCTCAAACGGCAGGGGCTTGGCGGACCCGGCGGCATTGATCTTGAGGCCGGTCGGGATATGCATGCCAAGCGGCATATCGATCATCGCGGCGACCCGGTCGCGCTTTGGCGAATATGCCACGATGATCACCATGATTGGTCGTTCGCCCGCTTTTACGGTTTGGATCAAATAGCAGCGCTCGCCAGCGCCCGCTTTTTCGCATTGCTTCGCCCAGTCGCCAAACGTTTGCGTTTGGGCGAATGCGGGAAGGCTGAAGCTCAGCCCGAACGCGATTGCCAGGGCAGGCAGAATGTTGGCGACGCTTTTCATGGCTTGGATATCCTCTAGGATAGCTTGAATCGCAAGCAAATTTTTTTGAGCACCCCACCTGATGACCGGCGGCGAGAGTGGCGCGAGCGCGCCCATACGGGATGAAAGCGCGGCTGGGCTTGCCTTGCGGTTCGGCCCGGCTTACCGCTGGCTGGTGACGGCGACCGGGCTTTTCGGCGCGTTTGCGATGGTCCTTTCCGCAACAATTGTAAACGTGGCGGTGCCGCAAGTGCGCGGCGCATTCGGCGTAGGCCAGGATGAAGCGCAGTGGATGGCGACCGCCTTTCTCGCCACTATGACGGCCAGCCAACTGTTGAACGCTTGGATGATCGCGGCATTTGGCAAACGCGGCGCCTTCCTGTGGACGCTCATCGTATTCACCATTGGCGCGTTCATCTGCGCATCCGCTACGAGCATGACAACGCTGATTATTGGCCGCGTGATGCAAGGCGCCGCCGCGGGAATTGTGCAGCCGCTGGTGATGGTGACGATTGTGGAGGCGTTTCCGCCGGACCGGCGCGGGTCCGCCATGGGGATATTCGGCAGCGGCGTCGTGCTGGCGCCGGCGATTGGGCCTGCTGTCGGCGGCATCGCCATTGATGAGCTTTCATGGCGGTTCATGTTCTTGTTGCCATTGCCGGCCGTGTTCCTGGGCTTCATCGGTGGATTGATATTTATGCCGGCGAAAACGGATAGCCGGGCAAGACCGCCGTTCGATTGGTGGGGCTTTGGACTGTTGCTTTGCACGCTCGCCATCGCCATGAACGCGATCGCCAGCGGGCCACGCTTTGGCTGGTCGTCAAATTCGATTACGAGCCAGCTTGTGATCTCTGCGGCTATGGCTGTGGCGTTCGTGTATTGGCAGACGCGGAGCCGGGCGCCGATCCTGTCGTTGGATTTATTCCGAAACCCAGGCTTCGCTTCCGCCGTCGCTGTCGCGTTTGTGTTTGGCGCAGGCAATTTTGCATCGAGTTATGTGATCCCCGTTTTTGTGCAAGACGTGCAAGGCTATACGGCGACGAGGGCCGGAATGCTGCTCATGCCAGCGGGTCTGCTGCTTGTGGCGGTCTTGCCAATCACGGGGCGGCTTTCGGATAAGACGCCTGGGCATATCATGGTCGCCATCGGCCTCGCGTTCTTTGCCGCTGGCGTGGCGTTGATGAGTACGGGGGACGCCAACGTCTCTTTCTGGACGTTCGCTGGATTTGCAGCGCTTAGCCGATTTGGCCTGGCGTTTATTCTGCCGTCATTATCCGCCGCCGCGTTTAAAGCGTTGAAACCGGATGAGCTGACGCGTGGCTCCGGCAATATGAACTTTATCCGCCAGCTCGGCGGCGCCAGCGGGACCAATCTGATCGTCGTAATGCTGCAACTCCGCCATGCCTCCCATGGCGAGGAGATGATGCGCTCGCAAAATCCATCTAACGGCTCAACGCGCGAGTTGATGTTGCAACTGGATGAGCGTTTAAGCAGCGCTGGTCTTGGGGAGGCGGGCGCCACAGCCGTCGCCAATGACTATGTGACCCAAATGATCGACGCTCAGGCGTTGGCCCTGGCGTTCCAGGATTGCTTCTTGGCCTTGGCGGTCGTGTTCACAATCGCCATTGTGCCAGCATTCGTGCTGGGCAAATTTGCGAATCGATAAGGACGCATCGCCGATGGGCGCATTAGATGGATTATTCGTCGTTGATTTGAGCCGCTTGCTGGCAGGCCCGTTCTGCGGCCAGATGTTGGCGGAAAATGGCGCGGATGTGGTCAAAGTGGAATCGCCGGAGGGCGACCTCAATCGAGGCTTTCCATTGGTGCTAGCGGAGGGCGAGAGCACGCATTTCCTCTCCGTCAATCGAGGCAAACGGGATGTGACGCTGAACCTGAAGCACGCCGCAGCTCGTGATCTATTGGATCAACTGATCGCCAAAGCGGACGTTCTGATTCAAAGCTTCCTGCCGAATGTCGCGGAAAAGCTTGGCGTCGGCTGGGAGCGCATTCATGCCCTGAATCCGGACCTGATCTATGTCTCTATTTCCGGGTATGGCGCGGAGGGCGAGCTTGCCAATAAGCCCGGATATGACACGATGGTGGCGGCCTATTCCGGCATCACGTCATTGACTGGCGACCCGGATGGCCCGCCCGTCAGACCCGGCGTCACCACAGTCGACCTCTCGACCGGGATGCTCGCCTATAGCGGCTGCATGACGGCGCTGATGGCGCGGGAGCGGGGGAAGGCTCGCGGGCAGAGGGTCAATGTCTCCTTGCTTGAATCTGGCGTAACGCTGCTGGGCTTCCACGCCGCCTCCTACCTCGTTGCGGGCCACGTCGATCAGCGGGAAGGGGCCGGATACAGCACTTTGGCGCCCTATGACGCATACCGCGCGAAGGATGGCGACTTGATTCTCGGCGCGCCGACCCAAGCGATATGGCTGAAGACCTGCGCTGCGCTCGGCGCGCCCGAATTGGCGGAGGACCCGCGTTTCAAAACAAACGCGCTTCGCTGCGCCAATCGAAAAGCGCTCCGCAGCAAGATCGAACTTAGGTTGGCGACGAAGACTGTGGATGAATGGATTGCGGTGCTTGAGGATATTGGCGTCGCGAACTCGCCGATCAACACGGTTGATCAAGTGCTGAACGATCCCCAAGTCCGCGCTAATAACATGGTCGTCGATTGCCCGATGCCGGATGGCGGCTCCGTGCCGCTGGTTGGCCTGCCGTTCAAGCTGACGGGCACTCCCGGAGACCCCGGAACAGCGCCGCCGAAAAAAGGTCAACACAATCGAGAGGTTTTCGGCGGTATGCTAGGACTGGATGACGCCGCTATCGATGCTTTGATCGAGGCGGGCGCCATATAGGCGAACTGGGGGCGCTTTCTTGGCCAACTTAACGGATTTCCTGGGCTTCCACGCCCGCGCGACGCCAGACCGACCGGCCCTCGTGTTCGCGGGCGAGACCATCAGCTATGGCGCTATGTTCACCCGTGCCCGCGCCGCCGCCGCCTGGTTGGAAGGGCAGGGGGTGCGGCCTGGCGATGTCGTAGCGCTCTGGATGAAAAACAGCCCGGCATTTTGGGATCTGGCGTTCGGCGTTAGTCATCGCGGCGCCGTGCTGCTGCCCATGAACTACCGCCTCGCCGCCAGTGAGATCGCCTACATACTGACCGATTCGGGCGCCAAGCTTTTGGTTGCCGATGAGGAGTATCAGCATGACGCCGCGCAGCTCGAACGGGAGGCTGTGCCGCGCGTCGCTATTCTGGGCGCTGCGGCGCAGATGGACATCCAAAACGTCACCGGTGATGCGCTAGCGCCCGAAAAACCATCGCCAAGGGGCGAGGGCGATTTGATGCGCCTTATTTACACGTCCGGCACGACTAGCCGGCCCAAGGGCGTGATGCAGGCGTATCGGCAGTTTTACTGGAAGCATTTAGGGCAGGTCGCAGCGCTTGGACTTTCCAGCGAAACGCGATTGTTGACGGTTGGGCCGCTCTATCATGTCGGCGGGCTGGACTTGCCGGGTCTATCAGTTTTTGCGCTTGGCGGGCTGATGGCGCTGGAGCGGGAGTTTGAGCCAGAAGCCGCCCTCCGTGCAATCCGCGAAAATGCTTTGAATGGCGCATGGTTCGCGCCGACGATGACCAACAGGATATTGGCCCTGCCGCCTGGGCGCTGGGCAGAGGCCAGAAGCCTCCGCTGGGTGATCGGCGGCGGCGAGCGCACACCTGAAGCCCGCGTCCACGCCTTCGCTGAAGCCTTTCCAAACGCCCGCTATATCGACGCCTATGGCCTGACTGAGAGCAATGGCGGGGACACCTTCATGGAGCCTGGCCGTGAGATCGAGAAGATCGGCTCTGTCGGCCGCCCGATCCCGCATCTGGAACTCGCGATTAAGGCGGATGATGGCCGTGACGTTGCGGCTGGCGTAGATGCGGAAATTTGCCTGCGCGGCCCGAAAATCACATCCGGCTATTGGAGCGATGAGGCCAAGACCGCGGACGCATTCCATCCGGGCGGATGGCTGCGCACTGGCGATGTCGGCCATGTGGACGAGGACGGGTTTCTGTTCCTGACCGACCGCAAGAAGGACATGATCTTGTCTGGCGGCGAGAATATCGCATCCAGTGAGGTCGAACGCGTGATCTATGAGATGCCGGAAGTGCTTGAGGCCGCCGTTATTGGCGTACCAGACCCGCAATGGGGCGAGACGCCTGTCGCTGTCGTGGCCTTGCGTCCCGGTGAAACCTTGGCTTTGGAGGCGCTGCAGGCGCATTGTCGCCGCCAGCTTGCCGGTTTCAAGGTGCCAAAGCGGCTGGCGCTCCATGATTCATTGCCGCGCAATCCTTCCGGCAAAGTGCTAAAGCGTGTTTTGAGAGAGCAACTTCAAAAGGAAGCGGCGACATGATCCGCGTTGCAATGGCCGCCGCATTTGGCGCGCTGATGAGTTTGGGCGCTGCCGCCTCCGCTGATGACCGGCATGCTGGATATTACTATCCGCAGCCGCAGTCGACCGAAGTGTACTACCCGCGCGCGACGCCGTTGCCAGAGGCCAACCGGGCGCGTCGGCTAGGGTTCATAACCGGTATTACCGCAACCCAGATGCGGGCGCCGTATCCGCCGAGCCATGTGCTGTTCGCGAAAGGCGCAGAGGCTGAAAAGCTGGTAATCGTGGCATTGAAGCACGGGTATATCGACACAATCTACCGCGCCCGCGCATTGCTCGCCGCGATGACTTCGCAGGCCCGATCATTGCCCATTCTGAATGAGCTTGAGGCGGAAACCTCATATACGTTCTTTGATCTGGCAGTCCTGCTGGGCTTCAAGCAGATCACGATTTCAGACGGCCAAAGCTTCGCGCATCAGGTCACGTTCGAGTAGCTTTTTACATCATCCCAGCATTGGCGTCCGCGTCGCTCAATACGGGGTACTGGCGCGGATTGAAGAGCTGGTAGTGCCACCATTCTTTCAAGTAGCAGTCCCACCCTGCGGCTGTCATCAACCCCAGCAACAGATGGCGATTGCGTTGCGCCGCTTCGGGCACATCTGCCTCATGCCAAGCGTTTTCTGATAGCTGATCGAATGGTCCGCCCATATCGAGCGGCTGGCCGGATGCATCCAGCAACGTCAAATCAACCGCGACGCCGCGCGTATGGGGGCCGCCGCGCCTTGGGTCCGCAACATAGGGCGAGCCTGGGACCGCGCGCCAAAGCGCCCATTGCGCTTCGAGCGGGCGGAATGCGTCATAAATCCGGAACCGATATCCAAGCCGCCGGGCGAGCGTGATCGCGGCATCAAGCTTCTCCACAGCGTCTGGATGCAGCAGGGCGCGGGGGCGGCGATAGATTTGCTGGCCGGTGAAATTGTAGGGCGTCGCATAGGCGATCTCCAACTCTACATCGAACCGGTCTTTTGTGATTTCAATCAGCATGGTTTGGCGGTACGACGGGCTGGCGCCTCCGGTCAAGCTAATACCAACGGCGCAATAGAATTCGCATTTTGGAGCGCTAAGCGATGACAAACCCTGTTCGGGTCGAAATGAACGACGCCGTTTGCACGATTACTCTGGCGCGGGCTGAAAAAGCCAATGCGCTTTCAGCTGAGATGGCGCTCGGCGTGTTGGCCGCAGTAGAGGCGGCGCCAGCGAAGGGTGCGCGGATTATTATCCTGCGCGCGGACGGCAAGCACTTCTCTGCCGGGTTCGATTTCGGTGATTTCGAAGCATTGACCGATGGCGATCTTGTACTGCGCTTTCTGGAGGTCGAGGCGATGCTGCAGGCTGTCCATTACTGCCCTATCCCCGTTCTGGCGTTGGTGCAGGGCAGGGCTGTAGGCGCTGGGGCGGATTTAGCGTCTGCCGCCATGCGGGTGATCGCTACGCCGGAAACGAGTTTCTTCATGCCCGGTCCGCGCTTTGGCGTGATCCTTGGCACACGGCGGCTTGCTGGCCGGATCGGCGCCGGCCTAGCACGTGCGATTCAAACAGAATCTCGCCCGATCAAAGCGGCGGAAGCGGCTGAAATCGGATTGATCGACGGCATTCTGGCGGCTGAGGACTGGTCTGCTGAAATCTCCGCATTTTCAAAAAAGATGCAGACGCTTGATACGGAAACAGTAGCCGCATTGGCCGCCGCCACATCTACGGATACGCGTGATGCCGATATGGCCGCGCTTGCCCGGTCCGTCATGCGGCCAGGCATCAAGCAGCGGATCGCAGATTTCAGGAAAGGCGCTTAGGGCGACTGCCAGCGCATCATGAAGCCGAAGAGATATCCAGCTTTGGCTTCTGCTGCTGAGCACTGACAAGGCTGATAATCTTGTTGTTGGTTGGCCGGGTGAGTTCCGGCCGCCCATACAGATAGCCTTGCAGATACGTGACGCCTTCGCGTTTCAGAATTTCAGCTTCGGCCTCTGTCTCAACGCATTCAGCGACAGTTGTGAGATTAAATCCGCGCGCCAGACCAAGGAGCGTGCGGATGAAAAGCTGGTTATCCGGCTTGTCTTCAAGGTCCGTGATGAACGCGCCATCTATCTTGACCATATCAACGGCCAATGCCTGCAGATTGCGGAAAGATGTGTATCCGGCGCCGAAATCATCCAGCGCGACAGCGCAGCCAAGGTCGCGAACTGCGGATACAAAGCGCGCCGATTCTTCCAGGTCCTGCAAGACGACAGTTTCTGTGATCTCAATCGTCAACCGGGAACCAACTTCTGGCTTGCCGCGCAGATAGCTCACCAGCGTGCGTAACCAAGCTTGGTCGCTGGCTGTCATGCCAGAGATGTTGAGCGTCAACCGCACATAGGGGTCATTGAAGAGTTCTTCCATCGCCAAATGCAGCGTGCACCGATCAATCTGGCGCATCAGGCCAAGCTGCTCGACCACGGGCACGAAAGCGCCAGCGGGCAGGATCTGGCCGTCGGGGCGCCGCATGCGCAAGAGGCATTCGTATAGGATCGCCTCACCGCTCGCCGTATCGACGATCGGCTGGTAAGCCAGGACGAGGCGGTTATCGAGCAGCGCTTCCTGCACTTCCTTGGCGATACTCATATCCTGGCGGAGGCTTTGGCGCTGCATTTCTGTTAGCTGATAGACCACGTAGTGATTGCGGCCATCTTTCTTTGCTTGACGGAGCGCCATTTCTGCTCGGGACATAATGTCAAAGGATGTCTGGGCTGAGGTTGGGAAGACAACGCCGCCGACGGATACGGTGATCGCGACATCGCCGACGACAGTTTTGATCGGAGCCTCGCGAACGCCCGCGATGATTTTCTCTGCCGTCTCTGCAGCCGCGTCTTCATCGCTGTGATCCAGCAACAAGCCAAAGCAATCGCCTTCGATGCGACCAACGATATCGCTGGCGGCGGTCAATTCATCCAAACGCTCGGCGAGGCCTGAGAGGACAGCATCGCCGATCTCAAATCCGAAAGCGTCATTGATGAGCGCGATGTTGTCGATATCAACCGTCAGGAAAGTGCGGCCAAAGCGTTTGCAGGCGGTGAGCGCATAATCAATGGCTTGGCGCAGGCGGAAGCGGTTGAAATGGCCTGTCAGGTCATCATAGTTCGCCAGATATTCAAGGCGCTGCTCAGCGCGTTTCCGGTTGGTTATTGCACGCAGCACGCCGCGCATTACGAGAGGGCGGCCATCAGGCATGAACTCTGCATGGCCGCGTTCGTGCAGCCACATGAAATCGCCATTGCCCGCGCGGATGCGGTATTCGCAGTCAAACCGTGCGCCAGACGCAAAATGGCGGGAGAGGCGTTTCAGGCGTTCTTTCAGATCTTCGGAATTCATACGGCCATGGAAAAGGTCGCCGGATTGCACCTCTTTGAGATCATCGAGTTCAAACATGCCGGCGGCGTCGCCGGTCCATGTTAGTGAATCTCGCGCGACATCCCATTCATAGACCACATCGCCAGCCGCGTTCAGCGCAGCTAGCAGGTCGGTTTGGATGGATGGGGACTGGCCCGCCATTCGGTTCACACCCTTAACTTAAGAGGTCTTGGCCACCCAAGTTGGGCGCCCATGACGCGTTACGGTGCTAATATTGACCAGGGGTCTTTAATACAGAGTTACGATGAATACCTGAGACATGCTCAAGGATGAAAAAATTTCAGCTGTACAGCATCACGCCGCCCGTCCGATGCTTATATCCCATAGGCCTTAATGCTTTGAGCTTCGGAGAGAATTTAGGACTTTGCCCAAAACAAGTCTGGAAAGCAGGGCTGGAATGGCGTCGCGGCGACGTCATGTGATAGAGTGAATCAGGTTACGGTCTGTGGAACTTTATACAGAAGTAGGTGTAACCTCGTTTAAAGACAAAAATTAACAATATTAACCATCTTTATTTACTTTTTGGAAAACAAATTTGGCTTAGTGTGATTTATCACTTGAATACAGATAAATTTAGATTACATTGTATCAGTAACGTATATTGGAGTTGATTGAACCTCGTGCCTGACCTGATCCGCATATCGCCAGACGCCGCGCGCATGATGCCGCCGGCCATGGTCGCGTCCGTACAGGGCGTGCGGCCAGGCGATGAACGGTCCCATCATGGCGCACGCATCGACTCCTATAGCGCATCTTCGCGGCACAGCCGTTTCCAAGAAGAAGAGATTGAGGTTCTAGGCCTTGGCGGTCGTGGCCGCCCGGTAATTTCGCTGCCCTCCAGCGCGTTCTTCGCCCAGCATATCAGCCAGAATCCAGAACCCGAGATGGACGGCTCGCGCCAAGCGCGCACGGCAGACGGCGCCTATCGCAACGCCGCTGACCTCGGCGTCACAATGATGAGCCCTGACCCGATTTCAGTGGCGATCTAGCACGGTCTAACTGTCGCTATTCGCAGTAGGCGTTTAGCGGCGGCAGATGGCGCGTGCGGTCAAACCCTGACGCTTTGCACAGTCTGAGCTTGTTGGCCTCTGCATATTCGGATGCCGCCCTATTGCTGCAAGCTGAAACGGAGATGCTCGGGAAGCGCTTAGGATCAGGCCTGCTATTGTTCGCGCAAGGCAAACGGCAGATATAGGACCGTTTCCTTTCACATGTCCCCTTGACCGCAGGTGCGCCGCCCACGCCGCTGCGCATCATATTCTCCAAAGTTTTGAGACCCACGCGAAGATCCGGTTTTCCAACTTCTTCGAGATCGCGGTTGAGGATAATCGTGCGCTTCGTTTGGCTGAGGGATTTTGGGTATCCCGCAGCCGCCAGCAACGCCACGGTCTCGCGGTTTACCCGCTTCATCCAGGCTGACATGCGTCCTGCATCTGGCTCATAGTGGTTGATTAGGCCAGCGGATGAACGGATAAAATAGTCGCCCGCATTCGGGATCAGGCCATACCCCGCGACGTCGTGCCAACTGCTGTTAAGTTCTGTATAGAGCGCCGAAAGAGGGCCGCTAATCGGTTTCTTGCCGCCAATTGGAGTATAAGAAATCTGGCGACATCGTGTGATTTTCACGTTGCCGCCCTTGCCAACATTCTTTCGGCGAACATCCGTTAGGGCCATGATTTTGCGCAACATATTTGAGACGTTTGCATGTTGGGTCTCGGTCATCGGCGTAGCGCAAGCGGCGGCGGATGATGTATCCGTCTTAGGCGCCGCCTCAAGCAAGGTTGCCGCTTGGGCTGGGGTTAAGCGCCCAGTAGCTTCGGCGTTTACGGAGGCCTGCCAGTTCGCGATCGCCTTGGCGGTACGCGCCCCGAACACGCCATCTGGCGTGCCTGATTGGTGGCCTTTGGCGTTCAGGGCCTGCTGGATACGCCAACGGTCTGAGCGGCTGAGGGTGGCCTGTCGCGTTGCTTCTCCTGATTTGGGCTTGGCGCTAGATTTTGCGGCTGCGACTGCTTTTTGTGGGCCAGATCGCCGTGTCAGGATGTTGCTCGACCCATCCGCCCACAATAATTGCGTTGATGACCGTGTGCGCGAGCAGGCGTCGACAGGTGTGTTGTTGATACGAACATTGTAGCAAAAGCGACCGTTCTGCAGGCGCCACCGGCCGTCTAAGCGCCGTCCTTGCAAGGCAGGATTTGTGGAGAAATCAAACTTGAAGCGGGCATTGCCGCCCGTGTCTGTCGCTAGATCGCCTTCGCTGATGAAGACGCCGTTCCGATCATAGCCTTGAAAGCGAAAGGTGGAGCCTGAGAAATCATCCTTCGCAACCGCCAGGACCGGGTTGATATGAACGAGCGCCGCAGCGAAGAGCGCGCAAAGCCAACGAACCACTGAATAGCTCCAAATCCAACGATGATCTTTGGCGCTAATCTAACGCAGGCCGCATATCTGTCCAGCTTTGCGCCGCCTCGTAAGCCGCTGACGCTGAAAGTAAATCGGCATCAGATAGCCATGGTCCGGTGAGCTGAAGCCCACCTGCCGGCAATCCTGATTTTGTGAACCCATTTGGGAGGGTTACAGCTGGATGGCCTGTCAGGTTGAAAGGGTGGGTGTAGGGGTACCAGCCGTCCCGCAAACCGCCCGCATCGCCGCCATTGATCATCACCGGCCCGAATGGGTCATGGTCTGCGGGGAGGGCAGGGGCCGCCAAAGTTGGCGTCGCTAGGAAATCAATGTCGTCGAACCAGGACTGCACTTGGCGGAACAGGCGGGTGCGGGCTTCCATGGCGGATTGGACCTCGGTTGCGCCAAAGCCCCGGCCTTCGCCCATCCAACGGCGGAGTGTGTCTGACATCTGGTCGCCAAGCTTTTGTTCGACCTCTGCAAACCGCGTCGCCCAGATGGAGAAGGTGAGCGGACCCCATACCGGCAGCGTATTCTCGAAGGGATCATCGCGTTCGATCAGGTCTGCGCCCAAGTCCTCCAACACTTTGAGGGACGCCATGAAGGCCGCTTCAGTTTCTGGATCAACCCGTTCGTTGCCCATCTTGAGCCGCCAGCCGATGCGCTTGCCTTTCAGATCCATCGGATTGGCGCCCGTAGCTGCAAGGCCTTGCAGGTCGCGGCCAAGGGAATGCGGGTCGCTGGCGTCTGGCCCGGCCATAACGTCCAACATCAACGCTGCGTCTTCGACCGTGCGCGTGATGGGGCCGAGATACGCTAGGAGGCCAAAGACATCCGGCGTTTGGTCATGAGGCACGACGCCGAGCGTTTGCTTGACGCCGACAAGCCCACATACCGCCGCTGGTATCCGTGTGGACCCGCCGCCGTCCGTGCCGACGCCAAGCGGCCCGGCCCCCGTCGCCACCGCCGCCGCCCCGCCGCCGGAGGAGCCGCCGGTTGTGCGTGTTTGATCCCACGGGTTCAGCGTACGGCCATAGAGCGGCGCTTCCGTCAGCGGCTTATGGCCAAATTCCGGCGTTGTCGTTTTGGCGAAGATATTGGCCCCCGCCGCCCTCAACCTAGCGACGGCAATGCAATCCGCCGCCGGAATATTGTCTTTGTAATGGAGGCTGCCGAAGGTAGTGCGCAGATCCTTCGTGTTGCAAAGGTCCTTAACCGAGACCGGAACGCCGAAAAGGCTGCCCGACGCATCGCCCCGCATCAACGCAGCTTCATCCGCCTTGGCGCGATTCAGGGCGCGCTCGCCATCCAACGTAATGAAGGCGTTGCACGTGTCTTGCGTCGCTTCTGCTTGGGCCAGCACAGCCTGCATCACTTCGACCGGCGAGGCTTTCCGCGCCTTGATCAGACCAGCGAGTTCGGTCGCCGGCGTCCATGCGAGTTCGCTCACGAGGCGGAGCCTTGCACGACCCCAAGCGCCGCGCCGTCATGGCTAGGGTCGCCGCCGCCGGTCAGCGTTCCGTCTGCCGCGATCTTGATGGCATGGGGTGCGGCGAACGCGAATGTCAGCGGGGAGCGGACAACCTGATAGCCCTCAGCCTCCAGCGGCTCTGTCGTGTAGCCCGGAATGCGGTTTGTGATGTCGAGTGCGTTGCTGGTGGAGGAGAAGCGCGGCGCCGCTGTCGCTTCCACAGGCGACATATCGAAATCCACCATGTTCAGGATGACTTGCAACACGCCCATGGCGATCTGTGTGCCGCCGGGCGCGCCAAGCGCAATGCGCGGCTCATCGCCGTCAAATACAATGGAAGGGCAAAGCGACGTGAACCGGCTTTTACCCGGCGCCACAGACCCTGCCCGTCCCGGACGCGGATCAAACACCGCCATGCAGCCGTTATACATAAAGCCCAGCCCATCGGTGATGACGCCAGACGGCATGCCTAACGAATGCGTCATGGTGACGATATTGCCATCCCGGTCGCGCACCACGACATGGGTCGTGTCCTTCGGCTCATCCGCGCCGCCTTGATAGCGCTCAACGCTCGCCCGCTCCCGCGCCATGATGCGCTTGGCAACGTCTGCGGCGTAGTCCTTAGAAAGCAGCCGATCCAGCGGCACATCCACGAATGCTGGATCGCCGACTTGGGCGTCCTTATCAATCGTCGCCTGCTTCATGGCCTCAGACACGATGCGGAGATATTCGGTTTCGTTATGGCCAATGCCGGAGAGGTCAAAATTCTCCAGAATGTTCAGCATCTCCAAGAGCTGCACGCCGCCGCCCGGCGGTTTGTTGGAGGCGATGCGGCGACCGCGATATGTCGTCCACATCGGCGCGCCGCGCACCAGTTCGTAGCTTTCAAGGTCTGATTTGCGCATCAGCCCGCCATTGGCGGCGAAGTCAGCATCGATCTGGTCTGCGATTTCGCCGTGGTAGAAAATATTGGCGCCGTTCTTGGCGATCCGGCGGAGGGTTTCCGCCATATCCGGTATCTGCACATGGTCGCCAAGGCGCTTGATAGCGCCATCAGGGCGGAAATACACGTCGCGGCCCGTCTTCGAAAAGCCCAGCCGGTCGCCGACCGCAACCCGGCCATAGGCGGCGCCTTGGTTCCACCAGAAATCAACATGGGGGCGGACGATGAAGCCTTTGTCCGCCTGCTCAATCGCAGGCGCGCAGATATCGGCCCAATCGCAGGTTCCATATTCGCTGATGGCCGTATGATAGGCCAGCAGGCTGCCGGGCGTCGTGACCGACTGGTAGCCGAGATCGTTTGGGCTGCCTTTCAGAATGAAGCCGAAGCCATCCTGGGTCTCGCCCTCAATCAGGTCTTCCCACATGGTTGGCGTAGCAGCCATAGGCGTGTTGCCGTGGAAGTCGATGCATTCATGCACGCCCCGCTTCGGCAAATAGACATGGCATGTGCCGAAGCCTGCAATGCCGCACATTTGCGGATCGACTACGCCCTGCACCAGCGCCGCCACCATCGCTGCATCAACCGCATTGCCGCCGCGTTGGAGGATGCGCGCGCCAGCCTCTGCCGCTTCTGGCTGCGCGGCGCAGATCATGGCGTCATGTTTGGGGGGCATGGTTTAGGCTCCGTTCGGTTTGGTTCTTATCTCGCAGGTTTCCCTCCTCTCCCTGCCCTCTCCCTCCTGTGGGGGGCGAGGGTTAAAAAAGAAATGAGAAAGCCTGCGTGAGAGTCCCCTCGCCCTCCATAGGAGGGGGAGGGATCTGGGAGAGGGTGGAAGCCTGCAGTCAGGGAGAAAACCCACCCGCAAACATTAAGCAGCCTCCGCCTGCGCCGCCGTCATCGCCTCACCGGCGATGGTGGTGCGGCGCATATCGCGAACGTCCTTCGTGTCATTGAAGGGCCGGGCGCGATGCATGGTCTGCCGGTTATCCCACATCACAAGATCGCCAGCCTGCCATTGATGGGCGTACACAAACCGTCGGCCCGTCGCATGTTCGTTCAATTCCCGAAGCAGCATCCGCCCCTCCGGCGTTGGCATGCCAAGCACCTTCCCGGCATGGGCGGAGAGATACAGCGATTTCCGCCCCGTCTTCGGATGCACGCGAACAAGGCTTTGACGGACGGGCGCAAAGCCCTGCTTTTCGGCATCCGTCAAATCATCGTCGAACCCAAGCGAGCCCCGCGAATACAAGAGCGAATGCTCACAGATCAGATCATCGATCTCCGCCTTTTCAGCGTCTTCCAGCGCATCATAGGCCTGGCGCATATCGGCGAATTCGGTATTGCCTCCTGTTGCCGGAACGATCCGCCCCGACAGCAACGAGAATTTGGACGGCGTAGCCCGGAATGAGCTATCCGAATGCCAAAGCCGGTTGCCAAGATTAAACAACCGCTGGCGGTCGCTCCGCGTGTGCAGCTTGTTGTCTTTATCCAGATTGGAGATATCCGCCATATCCTGACTGAGACGCCTGTCCTTGGCCTGCGTGATGTTGGATCTCTTATCCGGCCGCTCGATTTCGCCGAAATTAACACTGAACGCCAATTGCTGCTCGTCCGTGATGTCTTGGCCGTGGAAGACCAGCACCGCAAGGCGGTCCATGCCGTCTTCGATCAGCGCCGCTTCGTCCGGCGTAAGCGGTTTGCTGAGGTCTGCGCCGGATACTTCTCCGACGAAGCCTGGCGTTAGTTCATTGATTTCAATCGCCATCGAAACTCTCCTCAAGCAGGCGCGAATACGTCTTCATGACCATCTTCAACGGCTGCAAGTTCGCCCGCAGGCGTGATCGGCACATTGAATGATTGATCATTCTTCAATGTCGGCAGCGCTTTATCCGCGAACAGGCGAATATTCTTTTCGGCGCGCTCATGAGGCATGCCGCCAAACGAAAACTCGCCGACAAGATGCTCTGTACCAGTAAGGCGGCGCAGCTCCTCAATCTGCTCAATGCAATCCTTTGGCGTGCCGACGACTTGAATTGAAACATAGAATTCGTTGGCGGATTTGCGGAAGCCAGGGTCTTTCATTTTGGAATAGGTCTTGGCCATTTTCCCATAGGCTTCATAGCCCTTCACGTTGGCGAGCCCGCCATCTGAGAAATTGTAGTGGCCTTCGATGGAATCCCATTTGTTGCCGAGGAACTCGAGGCCAAGCTCCTCCGCTTCATCCCGGCTTTCGGCGCAGGCGATGTTGGTGGAGATAATCGGCGGGCGCGGCGTGTGGCCAACGCTGGCTGTCATTTCGCGGAATTTCACAACATCCTGCGCGGCTTTCGACCATTCATTCTGCATGATAACCAACATGCCAAAGCCCATCTTGGCGATCAGCTCCGCCGATTCCGGGCTGACGGATGACGCATAAAACCGCGTTTCCGGGTTGGATATGGGGCGCGGGCGGATCGACATTTTCGGAATTTGGAAGAATTCGCCGTCATGCTCGAACACGTCGTTCTTCAGCGCCTTCATGACGACCTCAGCCGCCTCAGCAAAGCGCGGCCGGGCTTCGTCCATGGGCACGCGGAAGCCTGCATATTCGGTGCGGGCCGCACCCCGGCCAAAGCCGAACAGGCAACGCCCGCCGCAGAGAATATCCAGATGCGCGATCATTTCCGCCACGCGTACCGGGTCATGCCAAGGCAGCACGATCACCGCCGTTCCAAGCTTCACCCGCTTGGTGCGGCCAGCGAAATAAGCCAGCGTCTGTGTCGGTTGGGGGGACATGGAATAGCCAGTGAAATGGTGTTCCAGCGCAAAAATGCTGTCGAACCCAAGCGGCTCCACCATATCGCCAATCGCCAGGTGATTGCGCAGAACAGACGCATCCGTCCGCCCTTCCTGCTGCAACATGTTTAGGGATACACCGACTTCCATGGGGCTTCCTCCAGCTTGAAATTCTTTTGATTACGTCAATTCTGGCGCCAAGCAGCGGGGCGCTGCAAGTCAGGCGCAGTATAGATGCTAAAGCAGCGCCGTCAGGTCCTGCCACCGGGCGTTTGGAACAGCACGCTCCGCAATGGGTTTCAGGTGCTGATGGTGCGTGAAATAGATGACTTGGCCTTTGGTCGCCATGTCGCCTAGCAGGCTGAAGGTTACTTCAGCCCTGCCATCATCAAAGGTTTCAAAGATATCATCGGCCACGAAAGGCGGCGGCGTCTGTTGACCTGCGAATTCATGATACGCCGCGACACGAAGGGCCAGATAAAGCTGCGCGCGTGTGCCGGTGGACATGGACTTGTCATCCAACCGCGACGCCCCGTCAGCAGCCAGTGCGATAAGTTCTTCGCCCTTGCCGCCGGTTTGGGTTTTCAAACCTAAATAGGCGCCTTCTGTGATCTCAGCAAATGCCGATGAAGCGCCGACCAACATCCCGCTTTGATGGCTTGCCCGATACTGTTCAAGCGCATCCGCCGCCGCCATAGCCCCGAGCTTTAGGCGGAGATAACGCTTAGCGCCATCTGCGATGTCTTCGATGACAGTCTGGCGCCGTTGCGCAATCTCGACCGCCGCAGCATCCCCGCCAATTTGATCCAAGGCCAGCCCTGCATCGCGGTTCGCTGTGTAGGATTGCAGCGCTTCATCCTTGGCCAGGCGCACGTGACTGTTGGCGGCTTCAAGGTCTGCCGCTAACGAATTGCGGTCCAACCCTTGAAGCGACGCGACGGCGGCGGCGATGTCATCACCGCCAACACGATCAAGGATCGCCCGCCCGGCCAACCCTGTCTTCTCCCGTAAGCGATTGCGATTTTCGATCTCAGCTAACAACTGAGAGGCGGGCAATAAATCGCTGGCATCAATGATTTTTATCGCCTCTTCAACTTGGCTTTTATGGATGCTCAGTTTTGCTTCCAGTGTTCGACGGCGATCAGCTGCAGCGTCGATTTCAGCTTGAAGTCGAATACGCTCAGCATTCTGCGTCTCGGCTGCCTTTATGCGATCCTGCAGCAGGGTATGGACCTGAAGCGGCTCACGATCATTCAACGTTTCGTCTAGCGCTTTCAGAATACCTGATAGGCCCGTCTTGAAGGCTGCCAGATTATCTTCAATTCCGCCGATACGGCGCTGCAAGCCTTCCAGGGCATTGATCTCTGACGACAGCGCGTCATGTTCAACCAGCGCCGCTTTGACGCTTTGAACTGAGGCTTCGAGTGGCGTCATCCAAGTCCCGTCGAGCATTTTCGACCATTCTGCTCGCCATTCGGCAACCTCGGCCCTACTTTTTTCCAACGCCTCAGTACGCTTCGCCAAGTTCTGTGCGGCGCTCTGGGCGGCCTTGTCTGCTTCGAGCTTTGAGCGCGCTAGGCTAGCCAGCGCTGGAAGCGAAGCGTTGATGTCCAAGAGGTCTATGAAGCGTTGCTGGAGACGCTCCGCAGCTCGTTCCGCGGTCTGCTGCTGCGCTTTGGTTGCATCAAGTGAATCGGCCTCAGCAATCGCAGTCACGCGTGCAGCCAACCAGCCTTCAAGCGCACTCAAACATGATATATTTTCCAATTCAGATGCTTGCGAGTATTTTTTAATGTTTGACTGCGTTTGATCTTGAGCCGTCTTTAAGTCCGCGCCTCGCTGCTTTGCCGCGGCTTCCTGTGCGCGGGCGATCGCCATCGCCTCTTGAGCTGCAGCTTCATTCGCAACCGCGCTGGCATTCGAAAACCGTGCGGCCTGCGCTGCATCTGTCTTCTCCAGCTCTTTGGCGAAAGCGTCTGCGCTGGCATCGTCCAAAGCGGCTCTATGACGTGACCAAGCCTCATCGCGACTCCTCATCACTGACATGAAAGAAGCGTCATCAATTGACTGAATTGATAAAGAAATAGCGTCAAGTTGGGCTCGCTTTTCAGCAGCACGCTCTGCTGCCTCAGACGCCTCTGCCGCAGCCCGCTTTATCGCCGCAGCGGTTTCATCTAAAGACTGCCGCCAATCATTCAGCGTCTGAGCGCTTGGCGGCTGAATTTGGCGGAGCGCCGTAATGTCGCCCGTCCACGGCGCCAAACTCGCGAGGGCGTTCTCAACAGCCCGCTGCCGTGTCGCAACAGTATCCGCTAGAACCTCCGCCCGCGCATTCGCGTCATCAGTCTCATAGGCTTGCAGTGCCGCTTCTAGTTCCGCCTTTGTAGCAATATCAAGTCGATCTGCTGACGTCTCTGACGCTGCAGTCTCAACCTCTGCCTCTGCCGATTGCAGGCGCGTCTGTAAGGGGGGCCAGGCGTCAGCAAGCTCAAGCACTCGGCCTTTAACGCCAGGCGGAAGCAGAAGCGCGTTGGCGTCCTCCAAAGCCTTACCAACCATGCGTTCTGAGCGCGCTGCGATCTGGGCCAGAAGGCCCGTTCGTTCCTCAATCCGGCGCGGCAGGTCGTCTGCATCGGCACGGTGGCGGCCTGCTAGGTCAGCCAGAGCCGCAAAGGCGTCGCGCTGTCCGAGCGCTGCTTCATCAACGATGATGATCCCAATCTTCTCCTCTAACGTCTTCAGCGCCTGGGTAGCATCAGCGCTTTGAGCGTTGAGAGATGCGGCTTCTTCCCGCAATCGCGTGACTTCCACATCCAAGCCAGCGGGCGCTTCTGGCAATTCCTCCAACGGCGCTAGAGCCTCTTGGAGTTCTTTATATTCAGATAGATAATCAAGCGCCTTCATCTTATTTTGCAACGCCGATAGAGCCTTCTGCGCCGCATGTTCAGCCGTTTCAGCCTCAACCAATGCGCCTGCCGCGATGGATCTGGCTTTGATCAGAGCTTCGTATTCCGGCGCTAGCGTATCGATCTCAGCCTTTTGCTTGGCGAGGCCTTCCAACTCACCCGTAAGCGCACGCAGATTAGTCTTTCGCGCCCGTTCCTTATGGAAGGCGTCGATTTCTTCTCTAACCGCATCCAACTCGCCGCCAAAGTCCGTAAGGCCGGCACTGGCGCCATAGAGAATGCGCCCGAAATCGCCTTCCGCAGCCAGCAAGCTTTTCCCCCCCTCCGTCAGCGAGGCCTCATTCAGCGAGAACATGGCGGCGTAGCTATCCCTGTCCAGACCAGCCAGACCCGCAGCAAATGGATTGAGCGAGACGGGTTGGTCTGCGCCGTCGAGTAGATCATTGTTGCGGCGCTTGATCCGCGCGAGCGCGGTCACGCCAGCATCAGTCGCGACAGTCCCTTCAATCCGCATCGCTTCGTAGGGATGTTTGAAATTGAAACTGCTCTTCTGCTGAATGCCAAAAAAGAAGTCGAGCATCGCCGCGTAAATGGTTGATTTTCCGGCTTCATTCGGTCCGTAGATGATGTGCAGGTCTGGCCTGTTCGCAGGCCTATCGCCAAAGTCCAAAGCAGCATTGGTGAACTTGCCAAACGCTGTGAGGCCGAGCCGGTTGAGCCGCATTATTCAGCCTCGCCCCGAGGCGACGCCAACCGCGCCAAGACTTCATCCGCTCCAGTCTTGGCGAGCGCCGCTAGTTCGTCCGCGACAGCGTCTTCGCCGGACCCAAAAACATCCCGGGCTTCACGGGGTAAGGCGCGAAGCAGCGCCTCGGCTTCTTCTTCGGCGCGCTGCAGGAATTCTGGGCTGGCGGCAATGCCAGTCATCAGGCGTGAGAGTTCAGCGACAGCGCCTGCATCCACCGCTGATGTGGCTTCTGGCGGAGCGCAGTCCACTTCCAGTCCTTCGATCCATACGTCACTGGCGGCAGTGCGCGCTTCTTCCAGCAGTAAGTCAGCATCCCGCCGCAGCCGCCATGCGAGCGGCGTCCCGCCGGAGAGCGCAATTCGGGCGATGATATGCTCAGAATGCTTGGAAGATGTGAGGCTATGCAGCGCGCTGTCTATCGCTTGACGAACATCGCTCCAGCTTTCCAAGCCTGTCGCATCAACCACAGACCGCGCAAATTCAGCGACGCTGACATTGCGTTCTTCCAAGGTGATCCGCCGGTCGTCATGGACCGTCGCCAGGGTGACGGACTTAGCGCCGGCCTCGTTCACATGGCGGCCCTGCGGGATGCCTGGCATCACAATTAGCGGGTCGTCGTGATACACATTGCGTTGGTGGATATGGCCAAGCGCCCAATAATCGAAGCCATGGGCCGCCAGATCGGCTATAGCGACCGGGGCATACACATCATGCCCTTCCGAGCCATCGGGGCTGGCGTGCAACATGCCGATGTTCACATGATCGGCGATTGGGCCATCGAACCGTGGCAATAGGCTGTTCGGCACACTTCCAGACGGAAAACTTGTACCGTGAATGGCGATTGCAGGCGCGCCGTCGCTAGACGGAATTTTCAAAACTTCAGCCGTACGGGTGCTGTAAGTCTGCACGCTGTCTGGGAGGTCCAACTGCTTGGTGATCCGGGAGCGGGCGTCATGGTTGCCCCGGATCAGGCAAACGCGAATACCGGCTTCGCTGAGCGTCCGCAATTGCGCGCCCAGAAACGCCGCCGTTTTCATCGATGTTTGATCGCCGTCATACAAGTCGCCCGCGATCAGCAGGGCGTCGACACGCTCATCAAGGCAAAGGTCAACGATCCGTTCAAAGGTTTGCCGCGTTGCACTATCGACCAATGCAGCAAGTGCGGGATCACGCAACGCCAAGCTTTTCAACGGCGAGTCTAAGTGGATGTCGGCGGTGTGGACGAAACGGAATGGCATGGACGCGATTATAGCGCCTGTTCGATCCATTTGGCATGGGCCAGCATTGCATCGTCGCTATGCAGGGGGCCGAGGACTTGCAGGCCCATGGGCATGCCGTTCGGGCCTTTGAACACAGGCAGTGTGACGCAAGGCAGGAAGAGCGGCGTCCAGAGCGCGCCGACGGCGGCAGAGCCGGTCGTATCCAGCCCGAGCGGCGCTTCGCCCAAGGTCGCGGGCGTTAGGATGACGTCGATATCCTGGAACAATGCTGGCAGCATCGATTGGCAGGTATACATATGCGCCAGCGCCGCCTTGTATTCCGCCAATGTGGTCTTAAGACCGGTTGCGATGCGGCCATCGCGGAGGCGCTGGCTGATTTGGTCCCAGTGCTGGTCAATCTCAAACGCGAAGTTGCGAGCGAATTCGTATGATGAGATGGGGCTGTGGGTATTAGGCAAAGCAGCGAATTCCAGCGGCAGCGTCATATCCGTGACCGTCGCGCCAGCGGCTTCGAGGCGCTTGGCGGCATTGTCTATGTCACTACGAAGGGCAGGCTCGACATCGTCCCAGACCACATCGCGGCAAATGCCGATGCGCGGTTTTGCGGGCTGCAATGCAGGCGGCACAGCGTTCAGCAGAACGGCCCTCAGCAGCGCAATATCGTCCAGGCTACGAGCTATGAGGCCAAGGCGGTCAAATGTGCCCGCCGCCTCCCGCACGCCAGACATGCGGAAATCGCCCTGGGTCGGATTGTAGCCGTGGACGCCGCAGAAGGCCGCCGGGCGGATCGTCGATTGCGTTGTTTGGGTGCCATAGGCCAACGGAACCATCTGCGCCGCGACCGCAGCCGCAGATCCGGAAGATGACCCGCCGGGCGTGCGCGCCAAATCCAGCGGGTTGGCAGTCTCATTGGGCGTCAGATTGGCAAACTCTGTCGTAACCGTTTTGCCGAGCAGCACTCCGCCCGCTGCCCGCGCCACAGCGATTGGCGATGCGTCTGTGAAGGGCTGTGCGCCCTTATAGATGGGCGAACCATAGCCCGTCGGCATGTCGTGGCTGTCGATGATGTCTTTGGCGGCGAATGGGATACCATGCAGCGCCCCTTTATGCGGCCCACGATCCAGCGTTCTGGCGGCAGCCAGGGCCGCATCAGCGCCCAAATGCGCGAAGGCGTGGACGTCTGGCTCAAGCGCCGCCGCCTGCTCCAAACAGCTTTCGGCGAGCGCCGCAGCGGTGAGCGTTCCAGCAGAGATGGCGGCTCGGGCTTCGGTGGCCGTGAGGTCTTTCGGCGCCATCAGCCTAGCCTACGATGCCGATTTGCCAGGGGATGAACTCATGCCGTCCCAAGTCCAGTTGCTCGCTTTTGGTGGGCTTGCCGCTGGCGACATCCAGGAAGTGCTGGAAGATTTCCTGGCCCATGGCTTCCATATCCGCCTCGCCATCTAGGACTTTGCCGCAGTTGATGTCCATATCTTCTTCGAGTGCCTGATACATCGGGCTGTTGGTCGCGAGCTTGATGGAGGGCGTGGGCTTCGCGCCAAAGCAGGAGCCGCGTCCCGTGGTGAACGCCACCAAGTTCGCGCCGCCTGCGATCTGACCCGTCGCCGAACAGGGATCAAAGCCCGGCGTATCCATAAACACAAATCCGGATTGGCCAACCCGTTCCGCATACTCATAGACCGCCATCAGCGGCCCCGTACCGCCCTTCATGGCGGAGCCGAGGGACTTCTCCAAAATATTCGCGAGGCCGCCTTTTTGGTTGCCGGGGCTGACCGTGCCATTGATCTGCACATCCCGCCCGACGGCGTAAACGTCCTTCCACCAGCGAATGCGCTCGATCAGCTTCTCGCCGATTTCGACCGTTGCGGCCCGCGCGGTCAACGTGTGTTCAACACCATAGATTTCGGGCGTTTCGGACAAAATGCCCGTACCGCCATGGCGCGCCAGGATATCAATCGCGCGGCCAAGGCCAGGGTTGGCGGTGATCGAGGAAAACGCGTCCGACCCGCCGCATTGCAGGCCGACTTTGATATGCGCGGCGGAGGCTTCTTCGCGCTCACACTTGTTCGCTTCGGCCAGCATCTCCTCAACAATGGCGATGCCGCGTTCAATGGTTTTGCGGGTGCCGCCCATCTCTTGCATAACCATGGTGCGAAGGTTCGGCGTTTCCGTAAGGTCTTGCGCCGCGAACAGCCCGCCGACCTGGCACCGCTCACAACCAAGGCCGACGACAAGCGCGCCCGCCACATTCGGGTGCTGGATATAGCCTGAAAGCGTGCGATGCAGCAGGTCCATCGGCTCCCCGGTCATCTCCATGCCACAACCCATGGCGTGGGCGAATGCTGCAACGCCATCCACATTCGGATATGCCGCCAGCCGCTCCTTGGTGAAGTGATCCGCAATCGCGTGCACCACCGTCGCCGAGCAATTCACTGTCGAGACAATGGCGATGAAATTGCGGGTGCCAACCCGGCCATCGGCCCGCTTATAGCCCTGGAACGTCGCGCGTTCAGCCTCTGGCAACTCCTGGACGGGCTTGAATTTCGTCGCGTGGGCGTAGTCACGGTCGAATTCCTGGAAGGCGATGTTGTGGTTATGCAGCATCTCGCCAACGGCTAAGTCCCGCGCCGCAAAGCCGATGATTGTGTTGTATTTCAGGATCGCCTCGCCTTCAGCGATATCCCGAACGGCGACCTTATAGCCTGCCGGCACAATTTCCCGCGTCCGCACATTCATGCCCGGCAACGTAACGTCCGCCTCCAACTCCCGCCGCGCAACAGCGACATTGTCGTTCTCGTTGAGGCGGAGGATTGGCGCGTTCAGGTCAGCGTCGAGCATGCGAAAATTCCTTCAGGCAGGCGTGGCGTCATAGTCGATGATAGCGGCGGAGAGGGGCTCCGTCTCCAACACCGCGCAGGAGAGGCGGCGGCCGTTGTTGCTGTCTCGGGCGTCGCCGGCGGAGCCTGGGTTGATGATGAGGGTGTTGTTGATGGTCTGCACGGTTTGGCGATGTGTGTGGCCATACATGATGACATCGGTATCCGTATCGCCGAAGCGCGAGATTTCCCGGTTTTCGGGGATGATATAGGCGCCGCGCGGCTCCCAGGGCGTGGAGTGACAGAGATGCAAGCGGCGGTTGTCCAGAACGATATCCCGGCGAAGGGGTTGGCTGGCGAGCCAATCTGCATGGTCCTGATCAATCCAATCCGCCGCGCGCGCCCGCACCCCGCCAATGCCGAAAAACGTCTCCTCGTGATTGCCTTGGATCACCAGTGCATCCTGAATGCGCAGCTCTTCTACGACTTCATTGGAGAAGCGGTATTCGAAGATGCTGTCGCCAAGGCAGAGCAGTTGGTCAATCTCGCCCATCACATCCAGCGCGGTTTTGAGGCCGCGGATGTTGCAATGAATGTCTGAAACGATGCCGATCCGCATGAGTTCGCTACACAGCTTTCTTCGGGAAAAACACGGCTTCAATCTTGTGACCATCCAGATCACGAATGAAGGCGCCGATATATGTGGTGACTTGGGCTTGGCGTGGCCCTGGCGGACCATCGCAGGTCCCGCCGCCAGCGAGCGCTGCGGCATGGAAGGCGGTGACGGCATCCGCATCCGGTGCGCGGAGGCAGATATGATTGCCGGTGTTCGCTGGTTCGGGGGCGGCGTCTGGGCGGCCGTTTAGCCAGAATTCCGGATATTTGCGCCCGAACCCGACAGTCGCTTCCCTGTCTACAAAGCGGTTCAGGCCAAGCGGCGCCAATACGGCCTCATAGAACGCAGCGCTGGCTTGCAGGTCGCGGACTTGGATGGAGACATGGTCGATCATCGGCGGCAGGCCTTTGGTTTGAATACGAGCGCGGGTTCTGGCGATGGACAGGCGCTGTCCCGTCCGGTTTGATGCATCAGTAAAGCTATCGTTCAGCAAGCTTACTTATTCCGGCTCTGGGGTCGAGGGCGATGTCGATTGCAACTCTCTGGCGGACAGGTGGCCCGGTTCTTCTCATCGGGTTTCTAACGCTGTTTATCGGCGGCGGCGGGCGGCATGGCATTGGCCTGGTGTTGAAGCCAATGGCCGATGACCTGAGCTGGGACAGGGGATTGCTTGGCGCCGTCATCGCCGTGTTCATGGTGATGACAGCCTGCGCGATGATTGCGGTTGGTCGGCTGGCGGACCGATTCCCGCCTGCGTGGATTTTGGGCGGCGGGTTCCTAATCAGCGCGGCAGGGATTGGCCTTATGGGCCTGGCAACCGCGCCCTGGCAGGCGTTCCTGCTCTATGGCGTCATCTTTGCGCTCGGCAATGGCGCGGTGTCGATTACGCCGGTGGGGGTGATGATCACGCGCCGGTTTGGCCAAAGGGCCGGGCTCGCCAACGCCGTTGCGATCTCTGGGATGGGGCTAGGGCAGCTCGCGATCCTCTCCGGCCTCTCATTCGTGCTGGAGGCCGGGAGCTGGCGGGAGGTGTTCTCCTGGCTGGGCGCGATCAACCTGGCCGCAGTGCCGCTGGTCGTCCTGGCGTTGATGCGGGAGGCCGCCGGGCGGCCCGCTCCTGCGCGAGACGCCGAGGGCATGACGATCAAGGAAGCCGCGCGAACACGCGGGTTCTGGCTACTGATGGCGTTGTATGCGCTTTGCGGCATCCAGGATTTCTTTGTCTCCGTTCATGTCGTGGCGTTTGCGCTCGACGAAGGTGTGGCGTCCCT
Organism: Alphaproteobacteria bacterium; assembly: GCA_038102935.1. GTDB lineage: Bacteria > Pseudomonadota > Alphaproteobacteria > Bin95 > Bin95 > VMCJ01. The sequence goes on from JAYNYG010000005.1 coordinate 71,287, forward strand.
GTTCGCAGGAAACTTGTTGGCGTTCATGGGATTGGCCGGCTTGATCGGTGTGTTGCTGGCTGGTGCATGGTCTGATCTTGTTGGCCCTGCATGGCCGACGGCGGCGTGTTTTGTGCTCAGGTTGGTGATCTTCGGCGTCATCACCGTATTGAAAGACCCGGCGTTAATCGCCGC
>JAYNYG010000005.1:71560-114675 GCA_038102935.1 Alphaproteobacteria bacterium
GGTTGGTGATCTTCGGCGTCATCACCGTATTGAAAGACCCGGCGTTAATCGCCGCTGACGGTGATTTTCGTGCGTAATCTCTTCGGCGCCAGGAACCTTGGCGGCCTCTCTGGCTTGGTGACGTCCACACACCATATTGCGGGCGGCCTCGGCGCATGGGCTGGTGCTGCGCTATTTGATGTCGAAGGCGACTATCAAATGGCCTTCATTGCAATGATCGTGATCTCGCTAGCAGGCGCATTGTTGAGCCTGAAGTTGCGGTAGCAGGTCATCAATTCAGCCCAACAGCTGCGCCAAGGCTGGGGCCGATTTCAGCGTTCAGCACCAGGTCCGCGTATTGGTCGAGTTCTGTTGCCTCGCGGTTCAGGATGCAGAGCTTTGCGCCGTTCTGCTTCGCCATTACCGGGAATCCGGCGGCCGGATACACAACAAGCGATGAGCCGATGGCGATGAACAGGTCCGCCGCCAGCGCTTCCGCTTGGGCGCGGCGCATTGGCTCTTCCGGCATTTGTTGGCCGAAGCTGATCGTGGCGGTTTTGACGTACTTGCTGCCGCAGGCTTTGCATTCCGGCAGCGTTTCATCTTGCTTGAAAGGCTCGATCACCTCTTCCAATGTGTGCCGTTCGCCGCAATCCAGGCAGGCGCAATAGGTGGAGTTGCCGTGCAGCTCAATCACCTGATCATCCGGCACGCCGGAGACTTGGTGAAGACCATCAATATTCTGCGTGATGATGGCGCTGGCCTTACCGCGCGCTACCAGGGATGCGATTGCCTGATGACCACGATTGGGCGCCGCTTGCCGCATCGTCTTGTCCGTTTCGATCTTCCGTCGCCAAGTCTCGCGGCGGGATTCGCGGCTGGACATGAAATCATCGAAATAGATCGGCTTAAACCGATCCCACACACCGCCGGGCGAGCGGAAATCCGGAATGCCGGATTCAGTTGAAACGCCAGCGCCCGTAAAAATCACGATGCGTGTTGCGTCGGTGATCAGGTCTCGCAGCGTATCGACGTCGCCGGCCATACTGTGTCTCACTTTAGCTAGATGCAGGTACCAGGATCAGTTTACGCGCCGGCCTTCTTCGCCTGCAATCCGCCCCGCCGTTCCCGGATGGCGATGTAGAGCGTTGCAGCCACGATAACGGCGGCGCCCAGCAGCGTCGTCCATGCTGGAATTTCACCGAATAGGAAGAAGCCAAATATCATCGCGTAGAGTATGCGGGTGTAACCGAAGGGCGCTACGGCGACGGCCTCGCCTGCTCTAAGAGACATCACCATGCAGGTCTGCCCAGCGGTGGCGAAACAGGCCATCAGGCCGACGGTCAGGGCGTCCATCCAGGTCAGCGGCTGCCAAGTGTAGAGCGCCGGGCCGAGCGCCAGCAGCATGATCGTCACATAGGAGTAGAACAGGATGGTCGTCGGGCGCTCCGTCCGCGTCAGGCTTTTGACGGATGTGCTGACGCCCGCCGCGAATAGCGCCGATAGCAGCATCACCAGCGTCCATTCGTTGAAGCCTTCCGGACCTGGCCGCATGCAGATGACCACTCCGATAAACCCGACCGCCGTCGCAATCGTGCGGTCCCGCAAGATTTTCTCGCCTAAAAACAAAGCGGCGAACAACACGACGAATAGCGTATTCGTGAACCCAAGCGTCGCCACAACGCCAAGCTCCAGATGCTTCAGCGAGATGATCAGGGTGGAAATGCCGCCAAAACCAAGTAGCGCTCGCAACAGATGCACCTTGGGCCGGGATGTTCGGAGCGTGTGAAACCCAATCCGCTGGATTGCAGGCAGGATAAAGCAGAGCGCTATCAGCGAGCGGAGGACCAGGATTTGCCATACAGGCAAGGTCTGTCCGGCTTGCTTGATCGCCACCTGCATGCCGCTGAACATCAAAGCCGCAATCAGCGCCCAGATCGCGCCCCTGAAGTTCCCAGGCAGGGCGCGCCATTTGCTGAGGCCTGCTTCTTTTAGGTCTGCAAATGGAATGTCAGCGGTCCTGCAAATGCCCGGAATAAATTGGCGAACTATGTCGCCAGCTGCAGCATACCGCAGGCTGCGGCGCACGAGAACTAGAGGCTTGGCGGCTTATTCTTCTTTCAATCGGATCAGCCAATGTTTGGTAAATGCGATCCTCTAAAATGTCTTTGCCGTCCGTAAACCAAGCTTACTAGCTCTAAGCCGCAGAGTGTTCGCTCTAAACCTCTAAGGCGGCGCTCGATGCCAAACAGTGACCGATATCTGCTGGCGTTTGCGGCAATGCACGGCAACGACATGCTTGTCGCCAGTCAGCCGGCTGCGCACGCCCGTGAATCATCATTGGCCGAAGGCGGAATTGGCGGTCAAACAACTGTGGCGGGGTTGAATGCGCTTGGCGGCAGAGGCGATGACCGAATAGTCGCCAATGCTCGGGACAATGTGGTTGATGGCGCGGCGGGCGATGATCAACTGATCGGCGGTGGCGGGGCGGATAGCCTCACCGGCGGTTCTGGCCGCGATACCCTCTCCGGCGGCGGTGGGGATGATGTGTTGCATGGCGGCGCCGGGGCCGATCAATTGCTGTTGGGCCGGGGCGCGGACCAAGCGTTTGGCGGAGAGGGAAACGATATTATCCGCGCCCGCGCCGATCAGCTTGACCAGTTCGACATGATTGACGGCGGCGCAGGTTTTACAGACACATTGTTACTCCAATCCTCGGGATTGCTGGACTTGACGGCGCTTGCGCTCTTTACCGGGATCGAGCGTGTGCGGCTTGCTGCGGGCCAGGAAGTGTTCGCGACTGATGACAGCATTCTCTGGATCGGGCGGAATGGCGGCGAGAGCCTGCATTTGGGCGATGGCGACGACACCGTTAAAGCTGGCGGAGACGCCGACTTCGTGTTTGGCGGCGGCGGGGATGATGTGCTGCTCGGGCAGGGCGGTGACGATGTGCTCGCTGGCGGGACCGGAACGGACAGGCTCGTTGGCGGCGTGGGCGCCGATTTGATCGAGATCGGGCCCGGAGATGGCGTCAATATCATCTACGGTTTCGAGCCGGGCATTGACGCTCTAGCGCTTGGCGACTTTGGGTTTGATGATTTCGCCAGCGATATTGCGCCACTGCTTGAAAACTTAGACGGCAAAACCCGTCTCCGCTTGCCTGATGATGCCTTAATTGTCCTCCAAGGCATCTCGCCCGGCGACTTGAGCGCGGCCGATTTCCACTTCGCATGACGCGGCGGGGCGTTTGCGCTCCAGGCGCAATCTCTTAAGCTTGCCCGAACTACATTGTTTGAGGCGAAGACAATCATGGCTGTTGACTGGACTGATGCGGACGGAACATTGCTCGGCGCTCATACGGACGGCGTGCTGACAATCACTTTGAATCGTCCCGAAAGCTTGAACGCTGTCACCGGCGCAATGTTGCAGGGCATTTACGACCGGGTGCTGGAAGCTGCGGCTGACGATAGCGTCGGCGCGATTGTGCTGACGGGCGCCGGGCGTGGGTTCTGTGCTGGCGGGGATGTTAAGGCGATGTCTGGCGGGTCTGAGCGGGCGCCGACGATGGAAGCCAGGCTCGACCCATTGCGCCGCCGAATGGAAGTATCGCAGTTGCTGCATGATATTCCGAAGCCGACTATCGCCATGTTGCGCGGACCTGCTGCTGGAGCTGGTCTATCGCTGGCGCTCGCCTGCGATATGCGCATGGCGGACCCGAGCGTGAAGATCGTCACCGCATTCGCCCGCGTTGGGCTTTCGGGCGACTTTGGCGGCACCTGGTTCCTGACGCAGCTTGTCGGCCCCGCCAAGGCCAAGGAGTTGTATCTGGCGTCTCCGACGGTGCTGGCGGATGAGGCGCTGCAGCTTGGTCTTGTTAATCGCCTGTACGAAGCGGATGCGCTGGAAGCGGAAACCCAGGCCTTTGCCGCCAAGCTCGCCCATGGTCCGCGTATCGCGCTCGCCCATATAAAGCGCAATCTGAATGCGGCGGAGACGGGTACGCTCGCGGCGTCGCTGGACCTTGAGGCGCTGCATCATGCCCGTTGCGGGATGACGGAAGATCATGCAGAGGCGGCGAAAGCCTTTGTCGAGAAGCGCGCGCCAGTCTTCCAAGGCCGCTAGTCGTATTTAGGGAGAAATATCATGCTCCGCCTTCGCCAGATTTGCCTCGTCGCCAGCGCGCTTCGCCCGGTTGTTGACGATTTGAAAGCCGTGCTGGAATTGGAGGAGTGCTTCCACGATCCCGCCGTTGCGGAATATGGGCTGGAAAATGCGCTGCTGCCGATTGGCCGGGATTTCCTGGAAGTCGTGGCGCCGACAGAAGGCGGAACCGCAGCCGGGCGCTATTTGGAGCGGCGCGGCGGTGATGGCGGGTATATCGTGATCCTGCAATGTGATGATGCAGACCGGAGGCGCGCACATTACCAATCGCTCGGCGTGCGGGTGGCGAACGCCATGGACTATGGCGATTTCGATGGCACACAGCTTCACCCTAAGGATAGCGGCGGCTGCATGTTGGAAGTGGATCAACAGACAAACGGCGTTCCCGACGGGCCTTGGCATCCGGCGGGTGATGATTGGGAGCGATTTGTCCGCACATCGGGCGCTCAGAAAATGACATCTGCGATCATCCAAAGCCAAGACCCTGTGAAATTGGCGGAGCGCTGGGGCGAGATTTTGGATAGGCCCGTCGCGGCAAATCTCTCAATCCCGCTTGATAACGGCGCAATCAGATTCTCCGAGCCGCTGGATGATCGGGGCGATGGGCTGATCGGCCTGCAAGTCACCGTTAAAGATCCAGCCGCGACAATCGCCACCGCTGAAACACGTGGATTGCCGGTTGGGCGCGCCAGCGTCACAATCGGCGGCGTCGTATTCCACCTTTCCTGATCCCTGACCATAGAGACCCGAACGAATGAGCGCAGGCGAAAGACTACCCGGCACGCCCGTACCAATGCACAGCTGGAAAGGCGCAGACGGCCTAGAGATCGCTGGCGACGCCTGGGGCAATCCCGGCCGCCGCGTTGTGACATTACTGCATGGCGGCGGGCAGACCCGTCATGCCTGGAAAGGCACTGGCGAAATTCTGGCAAAGGCCGGATACCGCGCCATCGCCTTCGATGCGCGGGGCCATGGCGACAGCGGCTGGGCGGATCACGCCGACGACTACACAGCCGACAAAATGGTCGAGGACTTGCAGGCCGTGCTGAAAGCAGAGGGCGCGTTAAAGCCCGCCGTCGCTGGCGCATCCATGGGCGGCGGAACATGTCTGCTGGGCGTCGGCACAGGCCAGATTGATGCGGCGGCGCTGGTAATGGTCGATATCGCGCCCCAGGTGGAGCCAGAGGGCGTCGCTAAAATTCAGGCCTTCATGAACCAGAAGCCTGATGGATTTGACAGCCTGGAAGAAGTGGCAGAGGCCATCGCAAACTATCAGCCGCACCGGAAGCGCCCACGCAAATTGGATGGCCTGGCGAAGAATGTGCGGCTTGCCGCGAGCGGCAAATATGTCTGGCATTGGGACCCGAAGCGCCGGCAAGCGCGGGCGAATGCATCTGGCGTTACACCTTACCGCGAACGCCTGGGCCTGGCTGCTGAAAAACTGACGTTGCCGACATTGTTGGTGCGCGGCGGCCTTTCAGATGTGTTGAGCGAGGCCGGGGCGCAAGCCTTCTTGAAGCAGGTCCCGCATGCTGAATATGTGAACGTGAAGAATGCGGCGCATATGGTTGCGGGTGACAGGAATGACATGTTCGGCGATAGCCTGGTGGACTTCCTGCAACGGAAAGCGCCGCCATAGGCATAGTTTCCGCGATCAGCCAATCGGTCTAGGCTAGTCCAAAGATCGATTGGAGCCTGATTGATATGTCCGACACACCGTTTAAGTCATTAGCAGACGTCATTGCGCATCGTTACGGCGAAGGGACAGTTGGCGACGGCAAGGCAGGCGACGACATGCCTGCAGATGACCCGCTGGCCGAAATTTTGCTGCGTCGCACACACCGGCGCTATACGGACACGCCGATTGCGGATGATCTGCTCGATGTGCTGTTCGCCGCTGCGTTCTCCGCCAGCGCGAAGTCTGACCTGCAGCAGGCCAGTGTTGTTGTCGTCAAAAATAAGGAAAAGCGGGAAGCGTTTGGGAAGCTAATCCCGCGCATGCCGTGGATCACAGCGGCGCCTGTATTCATGGTTTGGATTGGGGATAGCCGCAGGGTCCGGCGGATCTGCGAATTGCGGGGCAAGCCATTCGGCAATGACCACTTGGACGCATTCCTCAACGCAGGCGTCGATGCCGCGCTCGCAATGCAGACGTTTATTCTGGCGGCGGAGAAAAAGGGCCTCGGCTGTTGCCCGATAAGCGTCGTTCGCAATCATCTGGACGCTGTGGCGGATATTCTGGAGCTGCCGCTTTATACATATCCCGTCGCTGGGCTTTGCGTCGGTTGGCCATCGCAGGGGGGCTTCATCTCCATGCGGCTCCCGCCAAAAGTCACCGTCCACACGGACCGTTATGACGATTGGGACCTGAACGAAGAACTCGCCGGGTACGACAAACGCCGGGACGCCCGCTTCTCCATGCCGGAGAGCAGCCAGAAAATGACAGATACCTACGGCGTCGCCGATTTCTATGGCTGGTCAGAAGATAAGGCGCGCCAGGTTTCCACGCCGGAGCGGGAGCAGCTCGGCCGGTTCGTGCGCGCGCGCGGTATCCGGACGGACTGATATGCTCGCCGGCGTCCGCCGCGCTTTTTCGCATCGGAACTATCGGGTCTATCAGTCAGGCAACATCTTCTCACTGGTGGGAACCTGGGTGCAGCGCGTCGGCGTCGGCTGGCTCGCATGGGAGATGACGCATTCGCCGTTTTGGCTGGGGGCGATCGCGGCGGCAGAACTGGCGCCGTCGATCATCGTCGGCCCAATTGGCGGAGCAGTCGCGGACCGGATGAGCCGGTTGACGCTGATCCGCTCGACCCAGGGCCTTTTGGCGGTGGTCGCGCTCGCCATGGGATTGCTGACGCTCGGTGGGCTGATGACGCCATGGCTGCTCCTTATATTGAACGCGGTGGCCGGCGTTGTCGTGTCGTTCGGCCAACCGGCCAGGCTGTCTATGGTGCGGGCGTTGGTGCCGGTGGAGAGTTTGCCCTCCGCCGTCGCTACAAACTCGATCATGTGGAATATGGCCAGGTTTGTGGGGCCAGCGCTTGCGGGTTTCATTATCGCTCAATATGGGGTCGCTTGGGCGTTTTTGCTGAACGCTATCTCTTACTCCGCGTTCATTTTCGCATTGTTCAGTCTGAATTTGCCGCCAAGGCCAATCAGCACACGGGCGAAAGCCAGTTTGCTGGCGGATATGCGGGAGGGCGTCGCCTACGTCTCCCGCCACCCAGGGCTTGGGCCGGTGCTGTTGTTGCTCATTATCAATGCCATCACAGTTCGGCCTTATGTCGAACTCTTGCCGGGCTTCGCGGATGCCGTGTTCGGCGCCGGCGTCGATGGGTTCGTCGCGCTGACAGCCGCCATCGGCATCGGCGCGATTGTCGCTGGAATTTGGATCGGCGGGCGGGAAGGGTTTGAGGGCCTGACCCGGTTCGCCATCGATGGGGTACTGCTCATGGCGGCGGCCGTGCTGGTCTTCGCGGCGACAGAATCGGTTTGGGTCGGGCTATTCGGCGCTGCATTATCCGGCGTCGCGATGGTGATATCCGGCGTCGCGATGCAGAGCTTGATCCAACAGGCCGCGGACCCTGACAAGCTATCGCGGGTGCTGTCGCTCTATGGGCTGTCGTTTAGGGCAGGGCCGGCAGCGGGCGCTCTAATTATGGGCGGCGCGTCCGAAATCTTTGGCTTGCAGGCGCCGGTTGTCGCGGGCGCGCTGATCTGTTTGATCGGCTGGGCCTGGGCGCGAAAACGCATGGTCGCTATAGACGCCGCCTTGAATGCGCGGCGCGAGTAGCTGTTAGCCGCCAAACGCCGCTGCGATGGCCATGCTGCCAACGGCGCCAAGCGTTAACCCGAAGGCTAGGCCGCACGCGCCTGAAATAATCCGGCTGGTTCTAAAAACTGTCGCTGGCATGGATAACGCCCCCCTTTCCGCTCTTGCTTAAAGGCCAGTTTCGCCAGGAATGGTGAATCAATCGTTGCGCTGGGCGCATAAAATTGGATTGGCGGAGAGGGCGTCCACGAACCCTGATTTTGACATTGCAGGACGAGTATAAGATGATCCTGATTATAAAAAGGTATTGTGGACGAAACGCACAGCCGAATCAGGAATCAGGCAGGGGGATGCGCGCAATGCGCGACACGAAAGCGGCAAGTATTGTCGTAAATCGCACCGGCTATACAGGTGTTGATTGGAGACGCGACCGATGAATGGCTTGGCGATGCTTATGGCCAAGCGAATTGGTCTTGGAATAGTCACCCTTTTTGCGGTTTCTGTTATCATTTTTCTAGCGCTTGAGATGATGCCGGGCGATCTGGCTGAACAAGTGCTGGGGCAGGGCGCCACGCCGGAAACGGTAGCGCAGTTCCGCAAAGAACTCGGCCTCGATAAGGCGGCGCACATCCGGTATTTCGACTGGCTTGGCGGCGCGCTACAGGGCGACTTCGGCGTTTCACTGGCGAACAAGCGTTCCGTCGCTGGCCAATTGGCCCCGCGTTTCGCGAATACTTTGTTCCTGGCGGCTCTGGCGGCGGCGATCTCTGTGCCGCTTGCTCTAACGCTTGGCGTGCTCGCAGCTCTTTATCGCAACAGCATTTTTGACCGGGTGGCGAACGTATCGACGCTCACGTCAATTTCATCGCCAGAATTTTTCTTGGGCTACGTCCTGATCCTTTTCTTGGCTGTGAAGAACCCGATCTTCCCTTCAATCTCCAATATCAGCCCGAACGCGGATTTCATGGAGCAGCTCTACCGCACCATGTTGCCTGCGATCACGCTGACGCTGGTCGTAACCGCTCATATGATGCGCATGACCAGGGCGGCGATCATCAATCTGCTCGCCTCGCCTTACATTGAGATGGCGCGGCTGAAAGGGGTGCCGCGTTGGCGGGTTATTGTCCGCCACGCCCTGGTGAACGCGCTCGCGCCGATCATCAATGTTGTCGCGTTGAACCTTGCATACCTCATCACCGGCGTCGTGCTTGTCGAGGTAGTGTTTGTGTATCCAGGCGTCGGGCAGCTTCTGGTGGATAGCGTATCTAAGCGTGATCTGCCGGTGGTGCAGGCCTGTTGCCTGATCTTCGCCGCCACATACGTCCTCCTTAATCTCTTGGCTGATGTCGGATCGATCCTGTCGAACCCACGTCTCCGCCATCCGCGCTAAGGGAGGATAGATCAATGAGCTATTTCGTACTGGTCTATTATGGCCTCCTGATAGCGGCCTCTTGCGTCACTGCGCATTACAAAATGCGCTCGACCTTCATGCTGCTGTTCTCGCTGACGATTGCATCTGCGTTCTTCGGCCTTTTGGGCGGTGAAGCGTGGCTGTGGGGCATTACGGTATGCGCGGCGCTGCTGGCGGCTTCTGCTGGCCTCGCTTACTCGTTCCGCGAGTTCCTGGGCATGGTGTTGAAGCCGGAGGCGTCCTTCGCCATCCGCTCGGCGCCGTTGACCGCGACCTTCGGATTGCTGGTGGTGCTGATATATGTCGTTGCGGCGATTTTTGCGCCTGTCATTGCGCCATTCGGCGAAGCCCAGGTTGTCGGCGGGGCCTATGCGCCGCCTGATGACAAAATGATCCTTGGCGGCGATCAGCTTGGCCGGGATCTGTTCAGCCGGTTGATCTATGGCGCACGGAACACAGTCGGCATCGCCTTCCTGACGACGATGATCGCCTTCGTCGCGGGCACGCTGCTCGGCCTCGTCGCCGCGACCATCGGCGGGTGGGTTGATCAGGTGATGAGCCGCATCGTCGATACGATCATGGCGATCCCGCAGCTTGTGTTCGCATTGCTGTTGCTGACGATCTTCGGCGCCAATATGACGACGCTGATCCTGGTGATCGCGTTTCTCTACACGCCGCTGGTCTTCCGCCTCTCGCGGGCGGTGGCGGGCAATATTGTGGTGATGGATTACATCGAAGCCGCAAAGCTGCGCGGGGAAAGCACGTGGTACTTGATCACCCGTGAAATCCTGCCGAATGCGGCAGCACCCCTTGTGGCGGAGTTCGGGCTACGCTTCTGCTTCGTCTTCCTGGCGATTGCAGCGCTCTCGTTCCTTGGCCTTGGCATCCAACCGCCAACGGCGGATTGGGGCTCCATGGTGCGGGAGAATGCGACGCTGATTTCGTTCGGCGCCATTACCCCGTTGATCCCGGCGGCGGCGATTGCGCTCCTCACCGTATCCATCAATTTCATCGTCGACTGGATGTTGCATCGCGCATCCGGCCTGAAGGAATAGGCCTATGCAGCCAAACAAGCATGGCGTGCTTCTGAACATCCGCGACCTGCGCATAGAAGGCCGGTCCGGCGAGGAATGGCACGAGATTGTCCACGGCATTGACTTGACCCTCCGCCGTGGCGAGGTAATGGGCCTAATCGGTGAATCTGGCGCCGGTAAGTCCACAATTGGCCTCGCGGCGATGGGCTATACGCGGGATGGCTGCCGGATTTCGGGCGGCAAGATTGAGTTCGATGGGATGGATCTCACATCCTCTCCGCCGGATGATTTGCGGGCGCTGCGTGGCTCCCGTATCGCCTATGTGGCGCAGTCTGCGGCGGCATCCTTCAATCCGTCCCACAAACTGATTGATCAGCACACAGAAGCGCCGATGCTCCATGGCGTCTCCAGCCGGGAGGAAAGCGAGAAAGACGCGATTGAGCTTTATCGTCGGCTCCGCTTGCCTAACCCGGATGAGATCGGTTTCCGCTACCCGCACCAAGTTTCCGGCGGGCAGCTTCAGCGCGCGATGACGGCGATGGCGATGAGTTGCCGCCCGGACCTGATTATCTTCGATGAGCCGACGACTGCGCTTGATGTGACGACGCAGATCGAAGTGCTCGCCGCAATCCGCGACATTGTCGATCAGTTCGATACAGCCGCCCTCTATATCACCCATGACCTGGCCGTCGTCGCACAGATGGCGGACCGGATTAAGGTGCTGCTAAAAGGCGATGAGGTCGAAGAGGCTGAAACGCGGGAGATGCTTGAATCTCCAAAGCAGGATTACACCAAGTCTCTCTGGGCGGTGCGCAGCTTTGAACGGCCACAGAAACCGCCGGCGCCGGCTGGGTCAACACCTGTGGTGTCGGTGAAAAACGTATCGGCGGCCTATGGCGACACGCCGGTGCTGTTTGACGTGAGCTTCGATATCCATGCGGGCCGCACGGTCGCGGTCGTGGGTGAATCTGGGTCCGGCAAGTCGACGACAGCGCGCTGCATTACTGGGCTGCTGCCGCCTTCCGCTGGCGAAATTCAGTTTGATGGCGAGACGCTGCCCGCGGATTTCCGCAACCGCAACCGCGAGCAACTTCGCCAGGCGCAGATGATCTACCAGATGGCGGATACGGCGCTGAACCCGAAGAAACGCATCGGCGAGATCATCAGCCGCCCGGTGCAGTTTTATCTGGGGCTCCGGGGCGCTGAGTTGAAGCAGCGGGTGGACCAGTTGCTGGACCAAATCGAGCTTGAGCCGTCGCAATATTACCACCGCTACCCGTCTGAGCTTTCCGGCGGCCAGAAGCAACGCATCGGCATCGCCCGCGCGCTGGCGGCGGAGCCAAAGTTCATCATCTGCGATGAGGTCACCAGCGCGCTCGACCAGCTTGTGGCCGAGGGTATCTTAAAGCTGCTGGACCGGCTGCAGGATGAGCTAAACCTCGCCTATATGTTCATCACCCATGATCTCGCCACCGTGCGCGCGATTGCGGATGAAGTGGTGGTGATGCGCCAGGGCAAGGTGGTGGAAGCCGGGCCAAAGGACGTAATGTTCAAACCCCCACACCACCCCTACACCGACCTGCTCTTATCCTCCGTCCCCGAAATGGACCCGGATTGGCTGACCAACCTTTTGGAAGAACGCGGCGCGGACAATATTGGGGAAGCGGCGGACGTTTAGGCTTTCCGCCCCAGCACGATCCATGGGTCGCGGACTGTGCCTATCTTGGCGTCTATCCTGAACTTGCCGGGGTGTTGTTCGGCGAATTCCAGGGTTGTCAGGCCGCTGTCATAGGCGCCGTCGAGGAGGCCTTGGGCGATGTCCATTATAGAGCTGACGGGGATGTGCTCGGGCCAAGGGCTGATGTCTGTGTAGCGGCGGGTTGCTGGCTGCAGCGCCAGCGTGCGCGGCGTCGCTACGTCCGCCCGTGTCAGGATCGCGAGGTCTTTACTGGGCGAGATGAACGTATCGACCACTTCCACGCCGAACTCGAAATGTCCTCGCGCTACAACATCTGCGCAATCTGGGTGGACAGCGACCTGCACCATATAATCCGCCTCGCCGCGCTGCAGTTGCGCGAGGCCATCGAAGAAATCGCTGATCAGGCGGATTGAGGCGCCGGTGTAGTAACGCTCCTGGATGTAATTCCGGGTGATCATTTCATGATTGGTCCCGGCTGGGCCGAGCGTTACGAACCGTGGGCCTTGGGGCGGCATGCTCATCGACTGGTCTTTCTCAACTACTGCGGCGTTCCAATCGCATCGGCAGGCCGGCTTTAGGCCGGAGCGTCAACCGGCATTCGATCTCAAGCGTGTGATCTGGCGCCGGGCGGAGACGAAAGTCCCGGGCGAGCGTCGCTAGGCACAGCACGGCCTCGACCAGCCCGAACCGCGCGCCGAGGCATACGCGGGCGCCGGCGGAGAATGGCAGATACGCGAATTTGGGCGGCGGTTCGGCAGAGCCTGGAAGGAATCGTTCGGGGCGGAAGGCGTCTGGGGCCGTCCAATAGGCTTTGTGGCGCTGCACCAACCAGGGCGCCACGACGATGATGTCGCCTTTGGACACGGGAAATCCCCGCAGAACGTCCTCACCGCGCGCTTCACGGCTGAGCAGCGGGACAGGCGGGTAAAGGCGCAATGTCTCCTCAAACACGGCGCGGGCGTAAGGCAGGCGCTGGAAATCCTCCAGCGTCGCCGAGCGGCCGCCTTCCAGAACACGGTCGGCCTCCTCATGCAGCTTGGCCTCGACATCGGGACGCATGGTGAGCAGCGCCCAGGTCCAAGCGAGGGCGTTTGCAGTGGTTTCGTGCCCGGCCATGAATAGCACGATGGCCTCATTGCGGACGGCGGCGGCGGGATCGTCCTCTTGGCCTTCAGCGGCGGCGAGAAGGGAGGCCGCAAGGCGCATTGCGTCCTTATCGGCCCCGGCGCGGGCAAGGATCATATCGACCATGGTCTGCACTTCGCTGGCGGCCGCGCCTGCCTGCTTGCTCTGGCCACGTTGCAGCCAGCTTGGCGCGCCGAGCATGGAGAGGATGTCCATCTGCTCGATCACGGCTTGATAATCCGAGAAGCCGCGCACGACGCGGGCGGCCTCTGCCTCGCTGACGCCATCGCCGAAGACGGTGCGACCAATGATCCGGGCCGTCAGCACCGCCATTTCGGAAAGCACATCAATCTCTGCGCCGGATGGCAGCGCATGCCAGTTGGCGACGGTTTCCTCGGCGCAATCGACCATCATCGGCGCATAGTTCGGCAACTGCGCCGCAGCGATCGCGGGCGCGACCATGGCGCGGCGGCGCTTCCACACATCTCCATCGCTGACGAACAGGCCGTCCTCCAAAAGCGGCGTCAGCGCTTTTCGCATTTGTGGCCTTTGGGATCGTAATTCTCGTGGTTGTCCAAGAACACCCGCTCGATCGCGTCGCCGCCGTCGCCGACATAGACGCGCCGGTTCGGCAGCTTCACTGGGATCATGAACTGCTCAAACGCCCGCTCGTGCCATATGCCCAGCAAGTTCTGGCGGAGCTTCAGCAACGCCACTAACGGGTTCAAGGGCCGCTTCGGTCGCGCTGGATAAGGCGGGATGACAAGCGGAGAGGATGCGGCGGCGTTGGACATGGCGCAGTGTATACGCGGTCCGGGCCAAAACGAAAAACGCCGCGCTGTCCATTAAGACAACGCGGCGCTGAACGTCAGCCAGAGGCTGAAAGGATCGGCTTAGCTATCGAACCACCAGCGCTGGTATGCGCGGGCGCCATCAAGCTCCCAGTTACCAGCAAGGTTCGGGCCGTGCTTCAGGTTAGAGCGGCGCGCCCCAACACGGTTCCGGAAGAACGGAACAATCGTGCCGCCTTCGTCGCTGCATAGCATCTGCATTTCTTTGTACATCTCGCCACGCTTGGCCTGATCAAGTTCAGACTTAGCGGCGCGGAGGAGTTCATTGAAACGCGCATTCTTCCAGTGGCTTTCGTTCCAGGCGGCGTCGTCCTTGTAGGCCAAGGAGAACATCACGTCTGGCGTTGGGCGGGCGCCCCACTGCACGAACACGAATGGCTTCTTCAGCCAGACGTTGGACCAGTAACCGTCCGAAGGCTCACGCACGACATTGATGTCGATGCCAGCGGCAGAGGCTTGCTCTTTATAGAGCGCGCACATATCAACCGCGCCGCTCATTACGCTGTCCGTCGCGGAAAGCGATACGGCGAGGTTTTCTTCGCCAGCCTGCTTCAGGTGCCACTTAGCTTTATCTGGATCATAGCCCCGCTGCGGCAGTTCAGCGTGATATGGCAGGGACGGGCCGATCGGATGATCGTTGCCGATGCTGCCATAGCCGTAGAGGATCTTGTCCAGAATGGCCTGACGATCCATGGAAAGCTTCAGCGCCATACGGACGTGGTTGTCCTTGAACGGCGCCTGATCGACGAACATTGGCAAGGTGACATGCGCGCCAGATGGCACGTTGTCGATTTCGATGCCTGGCGCGCGGCCAAGCAGGCCAACCGTCTTCAGGTCAACGTCGGAGATGACATCGACTTCACCGGTGATAAGCGCGGTCTGGCGGGCGTTCGGGTCGTTCAAGACCGTCATGTTCACGCCATCGAAATGCGCGAGGCCGTCGCGGTGGTAGCCGTCATGGCGCACACACTCGGTGGAGACGCCGGCATTGTGGCTGACGATTTTATATGGGCCAGCGCCGACGCCGCTTTCCCAATCAATGCTGTCGCCCTTAGCAGGAAGCATGACCAGGTGGTAGTCGCCAAGCAGGAAGGGCAGGTCCGAGTTGCCGGATTTCATCTTGATGATGATGGCGTGTTCGCCGTCTGCCTTGATGGTTTCAACATCGGTCAACAGCGCTTTTGCTGCGGATTTAGTTTCGCCCCGGTGATAGTTCAGGGAGGCGATTGCGTCGGCGGAGGTGAAAGATTTGCCGTTGTGGAACGTAACGCCTTTCGCGAGTTCAAAGCGCCATTCCTTAGCGTCTGCAGATGCGCTCCAGGATGTCGCCATGTCGGGGCCGAGAGCATTGGTCTCGGTGATTTCAGTCAAATAGCTGCGCGAAGCATGGTTCAGTTGAATCATGTAAACGGATTCAGTTGTGCCCGGATCCAGGCTGTCGGCGGTGTTGCCGTCATGCATGCCGACGCGGAGGGTGCCGCCGCGCTTTGGCGTCGCGGCCTGTACTTTGGAACTCCACATGGCGGAAGCGCCAGCAACGGTGACGCCAGCTGCGACAGTGCCTTCCATGAAGCGTCGACGGCTGACCTTGCCGCTTTTGCTGTCGCGAATGAGCTTCGCGATCATTAGTTCGTTGGTCTTATCAGACATAGTGCCTCCCAGGCCCAAAATTAAAATGCTGTGATGAAGATCACACCTTAATGAAGAGCGCGTCCGAACGCAAATTCGCGCGCTGAAATCGCGCTAATGCACTGAGTATCCCGGGCTCTGTGTAAACCACTGAGCAAATGCCTTTGGCGGGCGAATTAGCCCATTGACGCAGATGTGGCAGCCTATGTTCGTGTGTTAATTAATTGGCGAATATTTAATCTAATTGAGATCATCAATATACTCTGACTGTATTTTGAGGAAATGACAGAATATTTAGCGTTGCGGGAACCAGTGCTGCGTCCGGTTGGCGAAGGCGACCAGCGAAAGCATCACGGGCACCTCGACGAGGACGCCGACAACGGTCGCAAGCGCCGCGCCGGAGTTCAGGCCAAACAGGGAAATCGCTACGGCGACAGCCAATTCGAAGAAGTTCGACGTGCCAATCAATGCGCAAGGAGCCGCCACATTGTAGGGTGTCCGCCAAGCCCATGCAGCGGCATAGGCCACAAAGAAAATACCGTAGGACTGCAGGATCAACGGGATCGCGATCAGCAGAATAAGCAGCGGGTCCGCCAGAATGACGGAACCCTGAAAGCCAAACAGCAGAACGACGGTCGCAAGCAAACCAATGACTGAGAACGGTTTCACTTTCGCCGTGAATCGGGCGATTGCGGCGTCTCCATCAGCGGCGCCGCTGGTCAGCATTCGCCGGGTAAGCGCGCCCGCCGCCAACGGGATAACGACATAAAGAGCCACGGACAGCAGCAATGTGTTCCATGGCACGACAATATCTGTGACGCCAAGCAGCAGCGCCACGATGGGCGCGAAGGCGAAGATCATGATCACGTCATTTACGGATACTTGGACGAGCGTATAGGCCGGGTCGCCGCGGGTAAGCTGGCTCCAAACGAACACCATGGCTGTACACGGCGCCGCGCCAAGTAAGATCAAGCCCGCGATATATTGCTGTGCGTCCCCAGGCGGGATCATGTCGGCGAACAACACCTCGAAAAACAGCACGCCAAGCGCCGCCATGGTGAACGGCTTGATCAGCCAGTTCACGACGATGGTGATGATCAAGCCTTTGGGCCGTTCGCCGATCTGGCGGAGGCTGGCGAAATCGACATTCACCATCATCGGGTAGACCATCGCCCAAATCAGCACCGCGACCACGAGATTGACGGACGCGACTTCAAGGGAGGCCGCAGCCTCAAACAAGCCCGGAGCTGCCACGCCAAGCCCGATCCCGGCGGCGATGCATAGCGCCACCCAAAGGCTCAGCCATTTTTCGAAGAACCCGATGCCAGCGGGGGCTGTTTGGTCAGTCATAGGAGGCTCATTCTCGTGCTTGCGGACACCTGGTTATAGGTCCGGTTTGTGACATTTAGAGTGCAGAGGCGGCGCCTGTCATCCCCAGGCGAATACGGGCTGCTCGTAGTGATCGACGCGGATCATCCGGCCATGCATCGCGACCTCGCGGAATTGGTAGAGGATCGCCGCCGTTGGCGCGTGCACCATGTCATTCATAATCGCCATGCGGATGACTGGCCGGTCGCTTTCAGGAATGCTGATCATATCGGGCGATTCGGGCCGGTTCAGTTCTTCCAGCGGAATGCGGTAGAGCGCGTGCACTTCGTCTGGATTAGGGGTCAAATCAGGCGCTGGCCCAGCCCAGAAGACGAAGGGCGAAATGCAATAGCCAGAGCGGGTTGGATAATCGTCCAAGCGTCCGAGCAGCGCATCAGGCTGGAGCGATAGCCCAACCTCCTCATCCATTTCCCGGAGCGCAGCCTCAAGCAATGTCTCGCCAGGGTCCTGGCGTCCGCCGGGCAGGGCCCATTGGCGCGCATGGCGACGGAGATGCCCGGAGCGGCGCGTCAAGATAAATGCGGGCGCGCCGGTTTCATCTTCTGTGACCGCTATGGCGACGGCGGCGGGCGTTAAGTCATGGCCCTCGGCGATATCCAGTTCAAGCGTGGTTAGATTTTGCGTTAGCGCCGCCCGGAGTTCTGCATTCATGAGCCGAACGCCGCAGCAATGGCGGTCTCATCCAGCCCGGCGGCTTCCAGCACGGCGCGCCCATCAGCATTCAAGAGCGGTTGTGGCCTATGGATGTTTGCCGGCGTGTCTGAAAAGTCTGGCGGCGGGCGCATCTGTAGGGTTGGGCCAATATCTGGGTGGGCCATTAGCTGAAAGAACCCAGTTTCGCGAAGATACGGGTCTTCAAACAGGCTTTCCAGCGAGGCCATGGGGGCGTTTGCAATATCCGCAGCGTCAAATGCGGCTTGCCAATATGCGGTGGACTCCTCTGCGATCCGTGCACCGAGGATGCTGTACAGCGCGTCAATGTTTACGGTCCGGCCTTCTAATTCAGCGAACCGCTCATCGTCCGCAAGCTCTGGCTTGCCGAGAGCCGCGAATAGCCGCCGCCATTGGGCGTTCGTGATGGCAAGTAGGGAGATGTGACCGTCCTGGGTCGGATACGGCCGGCGGTGCGGCGTGAACATGCGCGGGAAGCCGACGCCTTCATCCGCACGGTCAAAATTCGCGAGCCAAAGGTGGTCCACCACATTGAAGGCGGTCATCGTTTCCAGCATCGGCATATGCACCATCTGGCCCTGGCCGGTGTTGGACCGGGCGAACAGCGCCATGCCGATGTGGGAAGCAAGCTGTGTTCCGCAAAATTTGTCCGCGATTGCCATCGGCGCATAGCGCGCTTCGCCGTTCGCCTGTTCGATCATGCCCGCCAACCCGCTCTGGCCCTGAATGACATCATCATAGGCCGGGCGGTCCTTCCAAGGGCCGGATTGGGCATAGCCGCCGGCTGCAGCGTAAATCAAGCGTGGGTTAGAGGCGCTGAGACCGGCATAATCGAGCCCCAGTCGCTCTGCCGCCGCCGTTCGCATTGAATGCACCAATACATCTGCCGTCCCGATGAGAGACTTGAGTGCTGAAGCAGCGGCTGGGCGCTTAAGGTCCAGCTCTAGTGAGCGCTTGTTGCGGTTCATCGCCATGAAATGCGCCGCCATGGCGTGTTCATGGCCGGGACCAAGCTTCCGCATCGGATCGCCGCCCGGCGGTTCGACCTTAATGACCTCTGCCCCCATATCACCCAAAATCTGCGTGCAAAGCGGCCCAAGCACATTGATCGTGAGGTCAATGACTTTGACGCCTTTGAGCGGGCCAGTTGCGGGCTTGGTGTAGTCGTCGGTCATGGCGCGAATCCGTCGATCAAGTTTTTGGCGATTATGTTGCGCTGGATTTGGTTGGAGCCTTCGACAATCTGTACGACTTTGGCGTCCCTAAAATACCGGTTGATCGGGAAGTCGTTCGAGATGCCGGACGCGCCGAATATCTGAACCGCATCCGTCGCGACTTTCATCGCCGTGTCGCTGCTGAAAGCTTTGGCGATGGCGGCGGCTTGCGCCAGATCTTTGCCGCGCACGCCGGCATCCGTCATCGCGGCCGCCTTGTAGGTCAACCCGCGCGCCGCTTCGACGCCCATCGCCATATCCGCCAGCATCCAGCGGAGGCCCTGGAAATCCGTCAGCGGCTGATTGAAGGCCTGACGCTCATGCATGAAACGTAGGCTGTGATCCAATGCGCCTTGAGCTAACCCGACGGCTCTGGCGGCAATTATCGGGCGGGAGAGCGCAAGCGCCTGCATCACCTGCTTGAAGCCGGCGCCTTCCGGCCCCAGCATGTTCTCAGCTGGAAGAAACACGTCCTCCAAAAAGAGCGGTGAGGAGGGTACGCCGCGTGCGCCTAGTTTGTCTTCCTTGGGGCCGATGGTCAGGCCAGGCGCATCTGTCGGCACGATGAAAAAATTTATCTGGCCGCGGGCGTCGCCGTCGCCGGTTTTTGCGGCCAGCACAATAATGTCTGATACGGCGGCGTTGGTGCACCAAATTTTGGCGCCGTTCAGCCGATAACCGCCATCTGCCTTAACGGCGCGTGTCTTGATGCCAGCGACGTCTGATCCCGATTGCGGTTCCGTGATTGAGAAGGCGGCGCGCAGGTCACCGGACGCCAATCCCGGTAGAAGGCGCTGGCGCTGAGCTTCCGTTCCAGCAGCCATGATTGCGCCAAACGGCGTCCACTGCACGACCAGCAGATAGCCAGTGTTGTAGCAAACGCGGCCAAGCTCCTCGACCGCGACGCAGCCTGCCAACAAACTATCTTGCCCGCCGAATTGTTCGGGAAAGGGCAGTGTGAATATTCCAAGCTCCCGCAGCAGATCGAACATGTCTTGCGGATATTCTGCCGACTTATCGATTGCCTCCGCCCTGGGCGCCACGCGGTCGGCGGCGACACGGCGGATCAGGGATTGGGTTTCTAAGGCAATGGGCGTCAGGTCAGTCATCCCGAAAGCATGGTCGATATTTATCACCTGCGTCCAGAGGGGTTGTGCCTGCCGGAGAGGGTGCTAGCCTTCCAAAGAGAAGGCGGCGCATAAGCGGTCGCCCGCAAACAGGGAGGAAGAGTATGCAAGTGAAATCCTAGCTGGCTGGCGCTGCGATTGCAGCTGCGTTCGCCATCCCGCTGGAGGCCTATGCCCAATCGGCTGGCGGCACCATGCGCGTCTATCACCGCGGCACCCCGCCGTCCGGCTCGATCCATGAGGAAGCAACATCCTCAACGGTCATGCCGTATATGAGCGTTTTCAACAACTTGGTCATGTATGATCAGGCCATCGCGAAAAACAGCCTGGACAGCATCGTTCCTGATCTCGCGACTGATTGGTCTTGGGATGCGAGCGGCACCAAGCTGACGTTTAATCTGCGTGAAGGCGTGAAATGGCATGACGGCAAGCCGTTCACCGCCAAAGACGTCCAATGCACTTGGGACATGCTGCAAGGCAAAACCAAGGCCCGGATGCGGAAGAACCCGCGCAAGTCCTGGTATTGGAACCTGGATAAGGTGACCGCAGACAGCGACACCCAGGCGACCTTCCATATGAAGCAACCGCAGCCGGCTATTCTGGCGTTGCTGGCCTCTGGCTATTCGCCCGTATATCCCTGCCACGTTTCGCCAAAGAAAATGCGCACGAACCCGATCGGCACTGGTCCCTTCAAGTTTGTCGCTCTAAAGCAGAACGAATCGGTCAAATTCGTAAAGAACGATGACTACTGGAAAGACGGTCGTCCCTATCTTGACGCCATCGACTGGACGATCATCAAAAGTCGCTCCACGCGTATCCTCGCGTTTGTGGCCGATGAGTTCGACATGACCTTCACTGGCGACGTTTCTGTGCCGCTGCTGAAAGACGTGAAAGAGCAAGCGCCGACAGCGGTGTGTCACAAAGTGACGACCAACGTTTCGACGAACCTGATCGTCAACCGGGACGCTCCGCCATTCGACAACGCCAATGTGCGTGAAGCCATGGCCGTTGCGATGGACCGGGATGCATTCATCAAAATCCTGTCCAATGGCGAAAACCAGAAGGGTGGAGCGATGTTGCCGCCGCCATCTGGCGTATGGGGCATGCCTGAAAACATTCTGAAGAAGGCGCCGGGCTACGGCGAACCAGCTGCAGATGTCAAGAAGGCGCAAGCGATGATGAAAGCGGCTGGTTATGGCCCGGACAATCGCTTGGCTGTGAAGGTCTCCACCCGGAACATCGCGATTTATCGTGACCCGGCGGTTATCCTGATCGATCAGCTGAAAGCGATTTACATCGATGCTGAACTGGAAGTCGTCGAGACCTCCAACTGGCACGCCAAAGTCGCCCGTAAAGACTATCAGGTTGGCTTGAACCTGACGGGCGTAGGCGTTGATGATCCGGACGTCAATTTCTTCGAAAACTACGCCTGTGGCTCCCAGCGGAACTACACGGGCTATTGCGAGCAGGAAATGATGGATCTGTTTAAGAAGCAGTCCATGATGACTGATCAAGCCGCGCGTAAGCGTTTGGTTTGGGAAATCGACAGCCGCCTGCAGGGTGATGTCGCCCGTCCGATGATTGACCATCGCGTCGGCGCAACCTGCACCCAGCCGCGTGTACAGGGCTTTGTTCAGATGGTGAACAGCTCCTACAACGGCTGGCGCTTCGAAGACGTTTGGCTGAAGAAGTAACTCAGCCATTCGTTAGCTGGATACTGGTTGGGCGCAGCTTTGCGGCTGCGCCCTTCCTTTCCGGCTATTTCCTGTATCGCTTGAGTGAAGGAGGCCAATTCCGTGGTCTCATATATCGTTCGACGCACATTGTTGATGGCCATCACGCTGATTGGCATGTCGATCATTATTTTCGCGTTGCTGCGCCTCGTGCCGGGCAACATTGCGGATATTCTTTTTGATTCTGCGGGCTTTGTTGATCCCGAAGAAAAGCGCCTTCTTGAAGATGAATTGGGGCTTTCAGACTCTATTCCGGTTCAATATTGGAATTGGATTATCGGCCTCGTTCAGGGCGACTTGGGTTTCTCCTATGTTTCGGAATTGCCGGCGATTGATGAAATCGCACCGCGCATTCCCATCACTGCAAAATTGGCCGCATTGGCCTTGTTTTTCTCCGTTCTTTTCGGATTGCCGCTCGGCGTTATCAGCGCCGTAAAGCAGAACACCCCGCTGGATTATATCCTGCGCGTTGTCAGCCTGTCGGGTCTGTCGCTGCCGTCTTTCTGGCTGGCTCTGTTGATCCTGATGGCCTTCGTCACTTGGTTCGGCACCATCCCGATCTATACTGACCCGCCAGATAATTTATGGGATGAGTTGCTGCTCTACAGCATCCCAGCCGCCGCTGTCGGCTTTAGATCATCCGCGCTGATCATGCGTCTTACCCGATCATCGATGCTGGAAGTGATGCGGCAAGATTATATCCGCACCGCCAAGGCCAAGGGCGCCAGCGAAAACACCGTCAACTATAATCACGCGCTTTCGAACGCTGTATTGCCGGTCGTCACGATCATCGGCATCGAGGCGGCCTTCCTGATCGGCGGACTGATCGTCACCGAGACCGTGTTCAACATCCCTGGCGTCGCGCGCTTCCTGGTGGAGGCGATCCAGTGGCGGGATTATCCGATTGTGCAGAACTTGGTGATGTTCATCGGCGTCATCGTGGTGCTGACAAACTTCCTGGTCGACCTGCTGTACACAGCGCTCGACCCCCGCATTAAGTACGAATAGAGGAGGTTCAGATTATGGCGATCAAACCAATCGATCACGAAGCTGAGCTCTCCAAGGCTGGCGCTGGCGTTGAAAGCCGCCTCGGCAAGGCTTGGTTCCTGGCGAAGAGCTACCCGCTCGGTGCCGTCGGCTTGCTCCTGTTCTTGGGCTTGCTGTTCACAGGCATCTTCGCGGATGTCTTGGCCCCGATGGACCCGGTCAAGACGAATGCTGAGACATCGCTTGCTGGGCCGGGCGGCGTTCATGCGCTCGGCGCGGATATGATGGGCCGGGACTTGTTGTCCCGCATCATCCATGGCGCGCGAATATCATTGGCCGTCGGTCTTGGATCGACGATCCTTGGCTGTTCGCTCGGCGTCATCATCGGTCTCGCTTCCGGCTATCTGCTGGGCTGGTTTGATTTGATCACCCAACGCATCATCGACATCATGCAGGCATTGCCGTTGCTGGTGATGGCGCTGGTGATGGCGGCGTCTCTCGGGCCCAGCCTCGAAAACACTGTGATCGCCATATCGATCCCGCTGGTGCCGCATGTGGCGCGCGTTATCAGATCGAACACGCTTAGTCTGCGAGAGATGCCGTTCGTTGAGGCGGCGAAAGCCATCGGCATGAGCGAAACCCGCATCGCCGTGAAGCATGTGTTGCCGAACACCCTAGCGCCGCTGATTGTGCTGGCGACGGCGCAGCTTGGCTCTGCCATCTTAACGGAAGCCTCGCTTTCGTTCCTTGGCCTTGGCATCCCTGAGCCGCATCCCTCATGGGGCCGCATGCTCTCAGAGAGTGCGGCGGAATATGTGCGCACAGCGCCCTGGCTTGTGATTTTCCCGGGCATCGCCATCAGCCTCGCAGTCTTCGGCGCGAACCTTCTGGGCGACGCCGTCCGCGATATTCTTGACCCCCGTCAGCGTAGCTAGGAGCACCTCAGATCATGGCGGAAGCTCCGCAAGCCAAACAGGCGGCCTTAGAGGTCAACGGCCTTAAGACTTACTTCTTCACGCGCGAAGGCGTTGTGCGCGCAGTGGAGGATGTGTCCTTCAATGTCGCTCGCGGTGAGACCTTGGCGATTGTCGGCGAGTCCGGCTGTGGCAAGTCCATGACCGCACTTTCCATTATGCGCCTGATCCCGGACCCGCCGGGCCGCATTGTCGGCGGCGAGATCAAGCTCGACGGTCAGGATCTGATGGATCTGTCGGAAGCCGAAATGCGGGATATTCGCGGCAACGATATCTCTATGATCTTCCAAGAGCCGATGACCAGCTTGAACCCGGTCATGCGTATCGGCAAGCAGATCAGCGAGGCGCTTATCCTGCATCAAAACATGACCAAGTCCCAAGCGATGGACCGGTCGATCGAGATGCTGAAACTGGTTCGCATCCCGGAGCCGGAGCGGCGGGTTAAAGAATTTCCGCATCAGCTTTCCGGCGGCATGCGCCAGCGCGTGATGATCGCAATGGCGCTCGCTTGCAAGCCAAAAGTGCTGATCGCGGATGAGCCTACGACGGCGCTGGACGTCACCATTCAGGCGCAAATCCTGGACCTGATCGTCAACCTGAAGGATGACATGGGCGCCGGTGTCATCCTGATTACTCATGACCTTGGCGTTGTGGCTGAAACGGCGAACCGTGTCATCGTTATGTATGCGGGCCGGAAGGTTGAAGAGACGGACGTCATGACGCTCTTCGCCAATCCGCGCCATCCCTACACGCGCGGCTTGCTGGCGTCTGTCCCAAGCTTAGCGATTGTGGTTGGACAGGAAGCGGCGGAAGAGCGGCTGGAAGAAATCCCAGGCATCGTTCCGCCCCTGCATTCTCTGCCGCAGGGCTGCGCCTTCGCGCCCCGTTGTAGCCAAGCGATAGATAAGTGCCGGCAAGACCGGCCTGAATACGAAGAAAAGCGCCCCGGCCACTGGGCCGCATGTTGGCGGTCTGACGAATTGTATGGAGCGAATGATGGCTGATCCGGCAATGCCCAGCGCATCAGATAAAGCGCCTGTGCTTGAGGTCGAAAATCTCAAAAAGCACTTCCCAATCCAATCTGGCGTGTTGAAGCGCACGACTGGCCATGTGTATGCCGTTGATGGCGTCAGCTTCTCTATCGGGGAAGGGCGCACGCTTGGGCTGGTGGGCGAGTCTGGTTGCGGCAAGTCTACGGTTGGCCGCACCGCTATGCGGCTGCTTGAACCGACGGACGGCACGATCAAGCTCTCTGGAACGGACGTCACGCATCTTGGCAAGAAGGAGCTTCGGCCCTATCGGCGCGAGATGCAGATCATCTTTCAGGACCCGTTCTCTAGCTTGAACCCGCGCATGTCCGCCGGTGAAATCGTCAAAGAGCCGCTGTACATCCACGATATCGGCGCCAATGACAAAGAGCGTGAGGAGATGACCAAGGCGCTGTTTGATCGCGTCGGGCTTCGCCAGGCGCAGATGGCGAATTATCCGCACCAGTTCTCTGGCGGCCAGCGCCAGCGCATCGGCATCGCCCGTGCGCTTGCGCTCAATCCGAAGCTGATTGTCTGCGATGAGCCTGTCTCAGCCCTCGATGTTTCGATCCAGGCCCAGGTCATCAACCTGATGATGGACCTCCAGGAAGAGATGAACGTGGCGTATCTCTTCATCGCCCATGATCTGGCGGTGGTGGAGCATATTTCAGATGACGTGGCTGTCATGTATTTGGGCCGCATCGTGGAGTTCGCGGATAAGAAAACCCTCTTCACCAACCCGCAGCATCCCTACACAGAGGCGCTGCTCTCCGCCGCCCCTATCCCGGACCCGACCGTCCGCCGGGAGAAGAAAATCCTCCAGGGCGACGTCCCCAGCCCCATCAATCCGCCCAAAGGCTGCCACTTCCACACCCGCTGCCCCTACGCGACAGACCAATGCCGCATTGAGGAGCCTGTCCTGAAGGACCTGGGCGGCAGCCATACGGTGGCGTGCCACCTGAGGTAAGGACGCCGTCGTCGAGCCTCACCCGTCCGCAATCTTCCGCCAGGAGAGTTCGCGGTGGTAGATGACGCCATCTACGTCCTTTGGCGGCGGTTGGAGGATCATCAAACCGTCTTCGAAGCGGACTTTGCGGATTTGGTCTGTGTCCATGCGGGCGGGGTCTGAGCAGGCGTCTACGCGGGTGATGAGCGTCGCGCCATCGAAGGTGAACGCGCCGCAATAGCTGGTGTATTCGCGCGTTTCGCCTTCTGGCAGTTCTGCCCGGCCATCGATCAGGACAGCGGCCATGCGTCCGTCGCGGGTCAACACAACGTTGCCGATGGCTTTCCCGCCGCCATAGGGCGGAGGCAAGGGCGCGCCATCAGGATCTTTCGATTGGCCGCGGACAAGCTGCCAGGTTCCATAGACATCTTGCATGGGTACGGTCCTTGTAATCAGTCGTCGAGAAAGCTGCGGAGGAGGGCGTTGTAGGCGCCAGGCTGCTCCATATAAGCGGCATGGCCTGCGTCCTGGATGACTTTGAGCTTTGCGCCAGGAACGGTATCGGCGACGGCTTTTGTGGCGGCTTCGGGCGCGATCCTGTCATTTGCGCCGGCGACGACAAGCGTTGGCTGCTCCAGCGTTGGCAAAATGGCGCGGTTGTCCGCCTGTTTCAACAAAGCGATGGCGCCTTCATAGCCGGACACGCGAATTTCGCCAGCGATGCCTGCGACCTCGTCGAACACCGGGCTCGCCTCGCCAACCATGCCTTTGGCGCGGGCTTCGCCGAACATGCGGTCATCCATGTTCCGTCGTTCGGCCAAACGCATGTCGTAGCCGGAAGGGTCATCCGCGCCGAAGGAGACTTTCGTGGCGGACAGTACGACACGGTGAATGCGCATTGGCGCCAGCCTTGCAATCCAAGGCGCCACGGCCCCGCCCATGGAGTGGCCGACAAGATCGAAACTTTCAATGCCTGCTGCGTCCAATGCCGCTAATAGCGTTTTGGCGAAGTCATGGCAGGTGGGGCGCTTCCCCGGAAAGTCATCTGATGCGCCATAGCCGGGGCAGTCCCAGGCGATAACGCGGCGGGTGTCAGAAAGCTGGTCCAACTGCCGGTCCCAGGATTTGGAAGACCCGCCTAGGCCATGTAGCAACACCAGCGGCGGCAGCTTTCCCTCTGCGCCATCGCCTGCAGTTCTGAGCGCAATCTGCCCAGCAGGCGTTTTGTATTTCGTGACGCTGTGGTCGCTCATGGCCGAATGCCCCGTTGTTTGATGATCTCACGGCGCCAGATATATAGCCCCGCCGACGCAACGATAGCCGCCCCGATGATCTTCTGCAGCCCCGGTGTTTCTCCCCATACAATGTAGCCGATGCCCGCCGCCCAAATTAGCGAGAGATACTTGAGCGGGGCCACGACGGCGCCGGACGCCAGCTTGAACGCCGCAATCGTCAGCCGGTTAGAGAGCGCCAGCATCGCGGCGGCGCCGAACAGCAGCAGCCAGCCTTCGATTGAGACCGGCGATGCGCCCAGCACTGGCAGGCTCGCAAACCCGCCAACGGTCGCGATCACCATGGTCCAGAGCAGAATGGAGGGGCCGCTATCGATGGCGCCAAGCTTGCGCGTCGCGATATCGCGCATCGCCGCCGTCGTCGCCGCCATCAATGGCGCAAGCACCCACCAGCCAATTTCACTGAAACTTGGCCCAACGATCAGGAGGGAGCCGAGAAATCCGACGACGGTCGCCGTCCAGCGCCGCCATCCTACGGGTTCATGCAGGATGATGGCCGAAAGGGCGGTGACCAGCAGTGGCGAGACGAAGATCAGCGCCAGCGCGTCCGCCAGCGGCAACACCTGGAATGACAGGATTACGAATACGCTGGTCGCCAGCGCCAACAAACCCCGGATAATTGATTGCCAAGGCGCGTTGCTTTTCAGGCTGGAAACGGCGGCGCCTTCATATTTCAGGATAATGAAAATGAAAGGCAGGGACAGCAGCCCGCGCCAGGTCATAACATCGCCTGGATGCAGCGTGTTCAGCAGCCACTTGGTGATGGCGTCATTGCTGGTGAGCAGCATTGTGCCAATCACCATGCATAGGATGCCGCGCGCAGGCGCGTTCGCAGCTGTAATGGGGGATGGCATCAATCGGGCGCCTGGCTATCGGGGCCGGTTTAACATCCGGCGCGCGCACTATAGCATAGGACGCGACAACCGAAGGACACGCCAATGGCCATGGATGGATCGTTTAATCGCGGCGCTCGTTTCCCCAGCGATAAGCTGACGGAAATTCCCTACGATCTCTATACAGACGAGACACTTTACGCCCAAGAGTTAGAGACGATCTACCGTGGGCCGGTGTGGAATTATCTGGCGCTCGCCTGTGAAATCCCGGAACCCGGTGATTATGTGACAACATGCATTGGCGAAACGCCGGTGATCGTCACCCGGGACCGGGATGGCCAGGTCCATGCGATGGAAAATCGTTGTGCGCATCGGGGCGCGTTGGTCTGCTTGAAGCGGCGCGGCAACGCGAAGCTCCTGACCTGCGTCTACCATTCCTGGACATACCGGTTGGACGGCAGCCTGCGCGGCGTCGCGTTTGAGAATGGGGTTGGCGGAGAAGGCGGCCTGCCGGAAGATTTCGATAAGCAAGCCCATGGCCTGAAGCAACTGCGCGTCACAGAATTCTGCGGGCTTATATTTGGCAGTTATTCAGAAGCCACGCTTGATTTCGAGACTTATATCGGCCCAGAGATTGCCGCGCATATGCGGAGCATTCTTGGCAAGCCGCTGAAATTTCTTGGTCGGAACGTGCAGGTGCTGCCCAATAACTGGAAAATTTATAACGAGAACCTGCGGGACAGTTATCACGCCAGCCTGCTGCATACGTTCTTCAACACGTTCAAACTGAACCGGTTGAGCCAGGATGGCGGCATTGTCGTCGGCGCCGGAGGCGGCAGCCATATCAGCTATGGCAAAAGCAGCACTGGCTATGACCACGACGCCTATAAGGAAGAGGGCATCCATTCGCTAAAGGACATGCAACTGCAAGACCCAACGTTGCTGGATGCGGTTGATGAATCCGGCGAGGGCATGACGACGCGGATCATGTCCGTCTTCCCGACATTCGGCCTGCAATGCCATTACAATTCCATCGCCGTCCGCCAGGTGCTGCCAAAGGGCGTTGGCGAGACGGAACTCGTTTGGAACCATGTGGGCTATCAAGATGATGATGCGGAGATGGATCAGCGGCGTTTGAAGCAATCCAATCTCGTCGGTCCCGCTGGTTACATTTCCATGGAGGATGGCTGCATCGGCGGCTTTGTGCAGAAAGCGATCCAGGGCGTCCATGGCGAAATTGGCGTGGTGCCCATGGGCGGGGAAACGGTGGAATCGACTAAAGGCCGCGCCACCGAGGTCTCTATTCGCGGGTTTTGGAAAGCCTACCGCGCAGTCATGGATCTATAATGTCGGATAACGAAACCTATTTCCGGGTAGAACGCCTGCTCGCCGACTATGCCCGCGCAATTGATGATGATCGTCTAGAAGACTGGCCGGATTTCTTCGCCGCCAATTGCCTCTACAAAATCATCTCGGCTGAGAATTTTGACCAAGGCCTGCCGCTTGGGATTATCCATGCGGATAGTCAGGCGATGCTGCATGATCGCGTATCCTCAATCCGCCGCGCCAATATTTTCGAAGATCACCGCTACAAACATTTCATCTCGGCGATGCAAATCACTGACCGCGACGGCGATATCGTTCACGCCATATCGAACTACCAAGTCATCCGCATTGATGTGCGTGGCAACGCCATGTTGTTCAGCGTCGGCAGATATTTGGACGTCATCGATCTCGGCGGCGCGCGCCCGCTTTTCCGCGAGAAGGTCGTCGTGTTCGACAATGAACGTGTCGATACACTGCTCGCCTTGCCTCTCTAAAGGAGAAATCTCTATGGATGCCCAATTGCTCGGACCGCTCGTTTCCACTGCATGGTTGGCTGAAAATCTTGGCGCCGCGAACCTCCGTGTTCTAGATGCAACGGTGCATCTGCACCCGGCGGAAAATGGCGGGATGAGCATGGAATCTGGTCTTGCCGATTATCAGGCTGGCCATATTCCTGGCGCTGCGTTCGCGGATTTGACGGAAGATCTTTCAGATGATGCGAGCCCATTGCGCTTCACGCTGCCGACGCCAGAACGGTTTGCGGCCGCGATGGGTCGGTTGGGCGTTGGCGATGACACGCAGGTGGTGATTTATTCTGGCGGATCAATGTCCTGGGCGCCAAGGCTTTGGCTGATGCTTCGGGCCTTCGGGTTTGAAAACGCCGCTGTGCTTGATGGCGGTTGGCGGAAGTGGTCAGCGGAAGGCCGCGCCTCTGAAACCGCGCCTGGCAGCTATCCCGCCGCATCCTTTACGCCGAATTTCCGCGAGGGCGTGTTTGTCGATCAAGCCACGGTGGAGGCCGCACGGTCAGACGCCAACGCCGTCGTCGTCAACGCGCTTTCGCCAGCGCAACACGCCGGTACAGGCGGCCCGCATTATGGCCGTGCTGGCCGCATATCCGGCAGCATCAATGTGCCTGCCGCTGCGATGCTTGACCCTGATAACTACGCCTTCCTGCCGCTAGAGACATTGGCCGAACGGTTCGACGCCGCAGGCGCCACCGCAGACAAAGACCTCGTCATCTACTGCGGCGGCGGCATTGCGGCGTCCCAAGTGGCCTTCGCCCAACACCTCCTCGGCCGGAAGCCTGCCACGGTCTATGACGCCTCCCTGCAAGAATGGGCGCGTGATCCGAGTGCAGCGATGGAAGCGGATAGCTAGGCTTTTTGTTTGCCTTGGATCAGCTTGTATACGGCGGCTGTGTCTAGGTCAGCGAAGCCTGCGCCTGCGGCCATGGCGTAGAGTTCTGCCGCTAGCGCGCCTGCGGGGCTTGCTTGGCCGACCTGTTTGGCGGCGGCTTGCGCTAACCGCAGGTCCTTCAGCATCAACGCGACCGTGAAGCCTGGCGCAAAGTCCCGATTGGATGACGCATTCGGCGCTAGGCCTGCGACCGGCGGAGAGTTCGTGCCTTGCGCCGTCTGCCCGGATGAAGTGCTGACCACATCGTATAAAATCTTTGGATCAAGCCCGAGGCCTTGGCCAATCGCATAACATTCTGCAACGGCGACAGTGGCGATGCCGGTCACCATGTTGTTGCAGATTTTGGCGGCTTCCCCCATGCCGGATGGGCCGCAATGGACCACCTTGGCGCCCATGGCTTCAAGCTGCGGACGGACGGTATCTAAGTCCGCCGCATCGCCGCCCACCATGAAGGTCAGCGTCGCGTTCTCAGCGCCGGTGACGCCGCCGGATACTGGCGCATCAATCATGCGGAAGCCGCGGGCCTTCGCCGCCGCAGCCACTTCCTGGGCCGTCGCCACATCAATCGTGGAGCTATCGACCAAGAGCGCGCCGGGAGCGGCTTTGTCGAGCACGCCGCCCGCATCCAGCATCAGCGCTTTTACATCTGGCCCAGCAGGGACCATGCTGAAGACGACGTCCGCGCCATCCAGAACAGCGTCCAGGCTGTCCGCGACTTCGGCGCCGGCTTCACGGCAGAGAGCTGCAGCGGCCGGCGATTGGTCAAACACGCGGATCCGGCGGCCAAGGGCGTTGGCTTTGCGGGCAAGATTTTGCGCCATGGGGGCGCCCATGCGCCCGGTGCCGATAAATGCGGTTACGTCGCTCATTCAACTGATCCTTTGAGAGTTCAAATGACATTCAAACGTGAATTCTGAGCTTGTCAAACTGCCGCCATATTTCGGCCCTTGGCGCGCCCGGAAGCATGGCTAAATCTCATCGAGTGTTGAGACGTTTAAAACATCTGACTGTGGCGCTGATATTTGTCGCTATTGCTGCTTTTCTTTGGTTTGCAGTGACGACGCCGCGCGTCGATGGGTTGAGCATTCCAGAACACGCAGCCTATGTCGCGAGCGATATTCGCGGCGCCAATGATGCCTATTGCATGATGCGCCTGGAGAAACTGGACGCAGCCTATACGCCAGCATCCTTTACGACGCCGGAGGGCTGCGGCAATGAATTTGCAGTGCGTGCGTCCCGGATTGGCGGCTCTGCGCTTAAGAACGCGCCGGTTATGTCTTGCCGCTTGGCGGAGACGCTGGAGGCGTGGGAGCGTGACGTGCTGCAACCGGCGGCATTGGAGCATCTGGGCAAGCGCGTCCGCCGTATTCAGCATCTTGGCACATACAACTGTCGCAAGATCAGGGGCAGCAGGCGGTTTATGAGCCAGCATGCCTATGCCAATGCGATTGATGTTTCCGGTTTCGTGTTGGAGGGCGGCGCCGGCGTGTCGCTTGAGCGGGATTGGTCTAGCGACAATGCTAAAGGTCGGTTCCTTCGCGCATTGAAGAAGCCAACATGTGACGCGTTCAGCGTCACCTTAACGCCAGACAAAGACGCCGCGCACAAGAACCATTTTCATCTGGATGTTGGCCTATGGCGGTCCTGCAAATAGGGCCCGACAGCAGCGAATCGCCCTTTGCGCGCGATGCTGATGGTTCATGATGGCCGGCCCGCGAAAGAAATCTGGACTTTTCGCGTCCTAATTTTGAATTTGTGTATGAGACTGAGACTATTTTGGACTGCGTGCGAAATTGGGGTGTGATTCAGGCCTCTGCCTCAATATATCCACCATGCACGTAGCGGTTAGCCAGGGTCTCACGTTGGGGTTCTAGGCTGGCCTTAGGGACCGATTCACAGAAATGTGAATTAAGTATTAATACCTGTTGCGAAAGCCATTAACCTGGATTAACGACAGGGCGCCTTGGCGCTGCGCCAGGGTTACGGCTAGCCATCCTTAGGCTGACGTAAGCACAGTTAGTGTGGGCAATTCCGGCGTAGGGGTTCGCTGGAATTGCAGGTCCCGCTGTCCGCAATATGCGGTTCAGCGCGATAGCCCCGCAATTTCACTTTTGCTTCGTTCGACTGGGCTTTGGCGTCGAGATGCGTCTCGGCGTTCGGCTGAATTTTATGGCGGCTTTGCCGCCAGCTATGCTTGTGAGTTGTGAAAAATGTCGAACCTGCCCCCAATCGCTGTTGACGATCAATTCACCACTGATGAAATTTCCCCGATTGTCGGCAATGTCTTTTCGGACCAAGGCTTTGGCGCAGATAGCGATCCCGAAGGCGATACTTTTATCGTCGCTGAGGTGAATGGCGTCGCGGCTGATGTGAACATCCAGGTTGTCTTGGCGTCCGGCGCGCTGCTGACGCTGAACGACGACGGCACATTCGCATATGATCCGAACGGCGTGTTCGATGGGCTGAGCGCAGGCGATATTGGCGCCGATACCTTCACCTACACAATTCGCGCGACGCCTGATCCGGGGGCGCAGACGGCCGCTACAGGCGCGACTTTGACCAACGGCCAGGATGTCGTGCTCTCAATCAACGCGCCGGAACATACCTGCGAAGACGACATCACCATTGACGGCTCATTTGCGCTTTCCGCCATTGAGCAAGAGCCGATCAGTGTGGTTTTCGTTATTGATGTTTCCGGCAGCACCGGGGCCAGTCTTGGCGCAGGCACCGCCGTCGGCGACGTTAATGGCGATGGCCGCTCCAACACCATCCTCGACGTAGAAATCGCTTCATATCTGGCGTTGTCGGATGTGATCGCCGGCCTTGGATTCCCAGCGACGGACCTGCAAATCAGCCTGGTCGCATTCTCATCCAGGGCGGCGTCTCTAGGCACATTTGATGCTGGCAGCGATGCGCTTGAAGCAGATTTGACCTCACTCCGCTCTGGCGGCGGCACCAACTTTGAGCGTGCGCTGGACGAAGTGATTGATGTTCTGAACCCGCCGCCTGGCGATTCCGACATTGTATATTTCCTGTCAGATGGCGAGGATTTTGGCGGCTCAGTCGCTGACGAAGTCGCAATCCTGAAGAACGATTTTGACGCCAGGATCAATGCTGTCGGCGTCGGCGCAGGCGCTGTCCTGACGCAGCTGAACCAGATCGATAACACCGGCGGCGCGCAGATCGTGACCACGGCTGGAGATTTGACGGCCGCGCCTATTGACTCGCCGATCAATGGCGTTGCGCCTCAAGATTTTGATTTATTCGTTAATGGCGTTCCAGTGCCTGGCGTTGATGTCTCGGACCTCGTCGAAACCCCGTTTGGATTCGACATCAATCCGTTGACGATCAGCGGCGCCAGCCTGAACCCGGGCGCCAATACGATCACTGCTCGGCTTGAGTTGGATGACGGCACCGTCATCACGCAGCCGTTCACGATTGAGAATGTCGATTGCGAAGATTAGGCGACTGTCACGCTGCACATCTCTGGCCTGGAGGCATCGCTCGAAGTCGCGAAAACTGCAGACCGTCAAACGGTTTCGGCGCCGGGCGAGACCATCACTTACGACTATGCCGTTGTGAACACCGGCAATCTCGACCTGACGAACGTAACGTTGAATGATGATCTGCTCGGCCCAATTGCGTTGGTCGGCCTGACAGACGAAGACGGCGATGGCGATTTCGACGATTTGGCGCCGGGGGCAACGGCGACCGGAACGGCCTCCACAATTGTCACTCAAGCGCAGTTGGACGCAGGCGCCGCTATCCTGAACACCGCCACAGCGGATTCTGATGAAACGGGACCGGACACCGCGACCGAGTCTGTCGGCATGGTGCAGAATCCTGCGCTTGAGATCGAGAAGACGGCGGATGTCGCTGCAGTCAACGCTGCTGGCGACCAGATTGTGTATTCCTACGAAGTCGAGAACACAGGCAATGTCAGCCTGACAGACCTGACGGTTGATGATGACCTACTCGGCGCCGTAGCCCTTGCCGGCCTGTCGGACACGGATGGCGATGGCGACTTTGATGACCTAGCCATCGGCCAAACCGCGACAGGAACGATCACCGCAACGGTAACGCAGGCTGAAATCGACGCTGGCCTGGATATCGTCAATACGGCGACAGCGGATTCTGACCAGACGGCGCCGGAAACGGCCATGGAATCCGTCACGGTCAACAAAGACCCGGCGCTTGAAGTGCGCAAAGACGCCGATGTGGATGTGGTAGACGCGGCGGGCGACCAGATTGTCTACAGCTATGAAGTCGAGAATACGGGCAACTCCAGCCTAATTGACGTTACGCTGGATGACGACATTCTCGGTCCCGTCGCGCTGGTCGGGCTCAGCGATGAGGACGGCGATGACGATGACTTGGCCGTTGGCGCAACCGCAACCGGAACGCTGACTGAGACCGTCAGCCAGGCGCAGATCGATAGCAATCTCGACATCGTCAACGTTGCCAGCGCTGACGCAGATGGCGTGGCGCCAGAGACCGCTACAGAATCTGTCACAATCGACCAAGGGCCGGCGCTGACCGTAACGAAAACAGCGGATGTCGCGTTGGTCGACGCAGCTGGAGATGCGATCAACTACGATTATGAGATTGAAAACACAGGCAATGTCAGCCTGCTCAACGTTGATCTGTCTGATGACCTCTTGGGGCCGATTGCGCTTGTTGGCTTGACCGACGAAGACGGCGATCTCGACGCTGATGATCTTGCCGTCGGCGCTACGGCGACCGGGACGGCGACGGCTATAGTCACCCAGGCACAGATCAACGCTGGCGTGCCAATTACGAATGTCGCAACTGCAACGACGGACCAGACCGGCCCTGATACCGCTACCGAATCCGTGGATGTTGACGCAGATCCCGGCATCGAAGTTCTGAAAACGGCTGATGTCACCCATGTGGATGCGGCCGGCGATCAGATCGTCTACGCATTCACGGCCACGAACACGGGCGCCGTAACGCTGACGGACGTAAAGCTGATTGATGACCTGTTGGGCGCGGTGCCGCTTGTCGGGCTGACGAATGAGGATGGCGACGGACTTGCAGACGACCTGGCGGTCGGCGCCTCGGTTACAGGAACACTGACGGCGACAGTCACCCAAGCGGAGATTGATAGCGGCCTCGATATCACCAATATCGCGACAGCAGCCTCCAATCAAACTGGGCCGGAAACGGTGACAGAATCCGTTACGATTAACCAAGCGCCCCAGCTTTCAGTAACCAAGGCTGCAGATACGGCCACGGTCTCGGCGGATGGCGAAATCATCAACTACGATTACACGCTTGAAAACACTGGCAATCTTTCGCTGACGAATGTTGTGCTGAATGATGACCTGCTCGGCCCAATCGCTCTGCTCGGCCTGACGGACGAGGACGGCGACGGCGACGATGATGATCTGGCCGTCGGCGCGACTGCGACTGGCGCCGCAGCTTTTACCGTCACCCAGGCAGAGCTTGATGCGGGGCTCGATATCACCAACGTTGCAACGGCTGAGTCTGATGAATCTGGCCCGGCGACAGCGATTGAATCTGTCTCTATCGAAGAATTTCCGATGTTCACGCTTTCGAAGGACGCGGACAAGACGTTTGTCTCCACCGCAGGCGAGTTTATTGTCTACGAATACATCGTGGAGAATATCGGCAATGTCGCGCTGACCAATGTCAGCCTGAACGATGATCTGCTTGGCCCCGTTTCGCTTGGCGGCCTGACGGACGAAGATGGCGATGGCGACGTGGATGATCTGGCGGCTGGCCGAACGGCTATCGGGCAGGTCACAACAACAGTGACCCAGGCTGAAATCAACGCGGGCGCGGATATCGTCAATACGGCGACAGTCACAGCCGACGGTCTTAATCCGGAAGTCGCGATGGAGACGGTGAACGTCAACCAGAGCCCATCGATGGTCATCGATAAGTCCGTTGATAAGTTGCTGGTGACGGCCGCAGGCGATGTGATCAATTACGGCTTCACCGTGTTGAACACAGGCAATATCGCGCTGACCGATGTTGAGGTGAATGACAATCAGTTGGGCGCAGTGGCGCTCAGCGCATTGACGGATGAAGACGGCGACGGCCTTGCAGACGATCTGGCCGTCGGCGCGGTTGCGACAGGTTCGCTTAGCCAAACGGTGTCGTCGGCAGATTTCGCGGCTGGAACGCCAATCGTCAATGTGGCGACCGTGATCTCGAATGAAAGCGCGCCTGAGAACGCTACGCAGACTGTGAATGTCAGCGCAATCGAGCTTTGCTGCGGGATCACGCCGTTCACCAGGCCAGAGCTGCTCACTGCAACGCAAACCGGCGACGCGCTTGGCAATAGCCTGAATGGGACAAACGGAAACTCGATCATCTTCGGCCTTGATGGCAATGACACGCTCTCTGGTAACGGCGGCTCCAATGCGTTGCTTGGGGGCGCTGGCGACGACATTCTGAATGGCGGCAACAACGCCGATACGATGTTCGGCGATACAGACGACGACATCCTAAACGGCAATGCGGGCGACGATCAGCTGAACGGCGGCGCTGGCGACGACAAGCTCTATGGCGGCGGCGGCGATGACGATATCCTGGCTGGCAGCGGCGATGACTTGGTCGAAGGCGGCGACGGTGACGACCGGATTTGCGGCGGCACCGGGAACGACACCATCCAGGGCGCGGGCGGCGATGATTGCATCGCTGGCGGCGAAGATAGCGGCGTTATCTCCGGCTCAGCTGGCACGGGCTTCTCGGTCGCTATCGGCGATACGCTATTCGGCAATGGCGGCGCCGATCGTTTTGAGTTCAATGCGGGCCATGGCGTCGATCTGCTGCTGGGCTTCAACCCGAACGAAGGCGACCAACTGGTCATCTCTGGCCACACGGCAGCCGATGCGCAGTTCATCTCCAGCAACACGGTCTATGGCGATTTCGCCGGCATCGTGTTCGACAATGGCGCAGGCGGCCTAGAGGGCGTATTCTTCCAGCAAGAACAAGACCCGCTGACCCTGCAAGGCTTCATCGCCAACAACATCATCGACTTCATTTAACGCTCTAGCTCCTTGAGCAGCAATAGCACCGCGTCAGTTTGCTCCTGCTGCACCCAATGGCCTGCGCCGCTGATGAGGTGCGTGCCGCGATAGTTTGTGGAGCCGCGGTTTTCCATCGCTTCCAGCGCTCCTGGCGTTTGCTGGACGCCCCAGTCCTGCGCGCCTGCGATGAAGGCTAGCGGCGTCGCCATCTGTTTACCTGCATGGACTTGGAGTTCGCGGTTGTAAGTGTCAATGAAGCGGCAGCGATACCAGTTGAGGCCGCCTTGGAAGCCGGTGCGGGCGTATTCGGTGGTGTATGTCGCCATGTCGGCTTCTGTTAGCCATGCCGCGCGGGCGATTTCCATGTCCGAAGGCATAGCGTCGGCGACGGCTTCTGGCATGGTGTGGGCGGCATCCATCACATAATAGGTCGGCATCTGGGCTAGCGCCGCTGCTGTCCAGCCGTCCAATGGATGCGGCGTGTTTCCGGCCCAATCGGCGCTCTTCATATGAAAGTATGCGCGCATGAATGCGTGGAGACCGGCGGGCGCAGTCATCATGTCCTGATTAGCGGCAGGCGTCGAATAGTAGTGCTGATAGTGTTTACGGGGGCGGGGTAAGCCAGATAACGCGGTAGCGATGTTGTCTGCTTCGGGTTCTGGCGCGTCAAGCGGCAGCGCTGGCGGGCTCGCGAACGGCGCGCTCATAACTGTGATTTGGCGGAATAGATCAGGGCGCAGCAACCCGGCCCAGCCTGCGACGGATGCGCCAAAATCATGGCCGACCAAGTGCGCGGCATGGTCATGGCCTAGGCGGAACATCAGGCCGATGGCGTCCCGCACCAGGTTCGGCATGCGGAAAGTGAACAGGTCCTGGTCATAGGCGTCAGACCATCCGGTGGTGCGCCCGTAGCCCCGTTGGTCCGGGGCTACGACGTGAAAGCCTCCCTCCGCCAGCGGGACCATCAGTTTCCGCCACGAGTACGCCAGTTCTGGAAAGCCATGCAGCAATAGGATCAGCGGGCGGTTCGGGTCGCCTGCTTCCAAATAATGGATATCCAGCCCATTCACGCCCGCCACAAACTTTGACGCGACGCCATCGGGCAGGGGCAGGGGCAGCGGCAGCGGCGGCAATTCCATCACGTTAGTACCCAGCCCGCCTGGTTTCGTCAGTGACATAACGGGCTTCGAGTTCCTTCACCTCATCCATGCCCATCAGGTCAAAGAATTCCTGGAAGGACACGATATCGTTCGCAAGCGCCGCGACATCGCCGGTTTCCTTCAGGTGCCGTAACGTCCGCTGGATCGCCGGGATCGCGGCCAACACGACGAAGTTCGGATAGATCACAACGCCAAAGCCCATCTCCTGAATTTTGGAGGTCGGCAGGAAAGGCGTCTTGCCGCTCGACGCCATGTTGTAGAGCAGCGGTTTTTCAAAAAGCTTTGGCGCCTCTTCCAACTGCTCCATCGTCGTCATGGCTTCTAGGAACAGCACGTCGGCGCCAGCCTCTGCGCAGGCATGGGCGCGGTCCAGCATGGCGTTCCAGCCCTCTACGGCGAGCGCGTCAGAGCGGGCGACGATCTGGAAATCTTCGTCCGTGCGCGCATCCACGGCAGCCTTGATCTTGGCGACCATATCTTCCTGGCTGATAACGGCTTTGCCCGCCAGATGGCCGCAGCGCTTCGGCCATTCCTGGTCTTCCAGGTGAATGCCGGCCACGCCAGCGCGCTCATAGGCCTGCACCGTGCGGCGCACATTCAGCGGCCCGCCCCAGCCTGTATCGGCGTCCGCCAGCAGCGGCAGGCCGGAGGCGTCGGCGATGCGACCGGCATTGTCGACCATCTCCGTCATCGTCAGCAGGCCGACATCCGGCATCCCAAGGCGGTTGGCTGAGGTGCCGGCGCCCGTCATGTAAATGCCGTCAAACCCTTCGGACGCGACGAGCCTAGCGTTCAATGCATCCGCGACGCCTGGCAAGACTGCTAACTCCGGTCCCGCGATCATCTGCTTTAGTTTCGTCGTCGCCCGTTCGCTCATGTAAGCCTCCCCTTTGTTTCCTTGATCATGCCGACTTGCGCCGCCCTCTCAACCCCCATACGATTTTTGGCGAATAAGGGAATGGTCCGAAATGTCTGCTGAACGTGAACTGACTCTCTATGAAAAACGCGTTGACGCCATGCTGCAATTGCTGCCGCGCACGCCTGGCGCCGCCAGGGAAACGTTCTTGGAAACGCAATTGGCGCTGAAACCCGCAGCAGACCAGGCGGATTATTTTGACCGCTGGGTCGAATCGCTCGCGGAAAAGCTGGTCGCCAATGATGTGATTTCCGCCGATGAGCTGGCGGCCAAATTGGGCGAGGTCCGCGCCAAAGCCGCTGAATGGGATGATGCCGAATGACAGTCACGCCGAAATTCAATCCAGGCGATACCGTGCTCGTCGATGACCGGGACCATACTGGCCACTGCCGCACGCCAAGTTTCGTGCGCGGCAAAAAGGGTAGGGTGCGCCAAGTCCTAGGCATCTATCCGAACCCGGAAGAGCTCGCCTATTACAAGGACGCGGCGGACTTGCCGCTCTATGACATTGTCTTTGATTGGCGCGAAGTCTGGGGTGAAGACGGCCCGGATCAGATCGCTGCTGACATTTATGAACACTGGCTGAGCGCAGCCTGAGGGAGATGTTCAATGCCCCATGACGGTCACCACCACGAAGACCATGCGCCGATTGAAGATGTTGAGGCCATCGGCGAATACGAAATCCTGGAACAGGCGATCCGCGAACTGCTGATCGAAAAAGGCGTGCTGACCGCTGACCAAATCCAGGCGCAAATTGACGATATGGACAGCCGCACCCCTGTCGCTGGCTCCCGCATCATTGCGCGCGCCTGGACGGATGAAGTCTATCGCCAGCAGCTTCTGGATGATCCAAAGGCGGCGCTGGCGGATATGGGCGTCACTAAGCTGGAGCATAATCCAGAGGTGAAAGTGGTCGCGGATACGGCGGATATGCATCATGTCATCGTCTGCACGCTTTGCTCTTGCTACCCGCGCGTGATCCTGGGGATGCCGCCTGCTTGGTACAAGAAGCGCGCCTATCGCAGCCGCGTTGTCAAAGAACCGCGCCAAGTGCTGGCGGAATTCGGCACCGAATTGCCGGACAGCGTAAAGATCGAGGTCCATGACAGCACGGCGGACATGCGCTACCTCGTTTTGCCAATGCGGCCTGAGGGAACAGAGGATTGGAGCGCTGATCAGTTGGCGGATTTGGTCACGCGGGACATCATGATCGGCGTCCGCCTGCCCAAGGCAGCTTAGCGCCGGAGACCAACGCGATCCCGATTGTGACGGATAGGATCGCCAACGCTTCTGCCGGTCCAATCGCCTCGTCTAGCATGGGCCATGCGAGCAGAGCGGCGAAGCAGGGCACCAAAGCGGCAAAGATCGCTGCTTCTGATGCGCCCAGAATGCGGATGCCGTAGATTTATAAAAACATCGCGACGAGGCCATTTAGCACGCCGTGATATCCAATCTGAAACGCTAGCTCCGGCAAGCTGAGACTCGTCAGACCCGTGTCGCCAAAGAGCAGCCAGATCGGCCCATATACCGCCGCCGCACCCACATGGGTGATCGCAAGCGAATGCCAAGGCGGCAAACCTGTGATCCGAACAATCACCGTGTAGACCGCCCACATCCAGGCGCAGGCGTGGAATGCCAGATAGCCAATGAAGGCGCCCTCGCCGCCGCGCGATAACGCGACCCAGCGGATAATCACGACGCCAAGCACAACGGCGGCAAGCCCGGCAATGCGCTTCACCGTCGCCTTATCGCCGAGGAAGATGATGCCAATTGCGAACACGAGTGCGGGAAAGCACCCCGGCACGAAAATCGCCGCATGGGCGGCAGGCGCATATTGAATACCGAAGCCGATGCCATAGGCGAATGGGCCTGAAAGCGTCACTAAAATGACCAGCGTGCCGAACCACCCTGCGTTCCCAGCCCGAATGCCATGCTTCAGCACGATCGGCAGCAGCACGATAGCGCCCGCCGAGCAGCGCAGCAGCGGCATATCCCAAGCAGTAACGGCGCCGGAGGTGACGCCCAGCCGCGTTACGGGAAACCATCCGCCCTACAATATCGTCGCGAATATGAGCGCCAGGACTGCGATCAGCCGCTGGGATTTTGAAGCCGGAAGCGCCGCCGCGCTCAATAGGCCCTGGAGACGCAGAAATCTGCGACATCCGCCAGTGTGCCAGCAAGTTCGGCATCGCCGTCAATGGAGGCGAGGGCGGATTTGGCGTCTTCCGCACAGCGTGTTGCGGCCTTGACAGAATCTGTAATCGCATCACGCTGCTCCATGAGTTCGAGCGCGTGCTCTAGATCGCCGTCTTTCTGATCGAGGTCTTCAATCACCCGCCGCCAGAACGCACGTTCTGTATTGTCGCCGCGCGCATAGGCTAAGAGCACCGGCAAGGTCGCTTTGCCTTCACGGAAATCGTCGCCGACGGTCTTGCCGAGGGCTGCTTGATCCGCGTTGTAATCCAGCACATCATCGACAATCTGGAACGCGAGGCCGAGATTCATGCCGTAGGCGTCCAGCTTATTCGCATCCAC
This sequence comes from Alphaproteobacteria bacterium, assembly GCA_038102935.1. GTDB lineage: Bacteria > Pseudomonadota > Alphaproteobacteria > Bin95 > Bin95 > VMCJ01. Next base: position 113,795 of record JAYNYG010000005.1, read on the forward strand.
ATCTGGCCGACCTGCGATTACTGGGCCAACGCGGGCGGCGGCGGCGAACAAAGCTGCCGTTTTGCCTCGAATAACGTCAAAATACGCGGATTCGGTCGTTGCGGGATCATTCGCCGTGGTCAGCTGCAACACTTCGCCCTCGGCGATCGTTGCGGATGCGTTGGCGAGGATGCGTAGGACTTCAAGTGATCCTGCGTCGACCATCAATTGGAACGAGCGGCTGAAGAGAAAGTCGCCAACCAAAACGCTGGCTTGATTGCCCCAGAGCGCATTGGCGGAAGCTTGGCCACGACGCAAATCGCTCTCATCAACGACATCATCATGTAATAGCGTCGCTGTATGGATGAACTCAACGCAAGCGGCGAGACCGATGTGATGGTCGCCCGTGTAGCCGCACATGCGCGCGGTCGCGAGCGTCAAAAGTGGACGCAGGCGTTTCCCGCCAGCGGCGACGATATGGCCAGCCAGTTCCGGGATCAGCGCCACGGGGCTATGCATCCGCGCAACGATTTCCCGGTTGACGCCCGCCATATCGGCTTCAAGCATATTGGCCAGGCGGGACAGCGCGTCGGTTGGCGTGGTATTGGGCGGTGCGGCGTGGTTCAACGCTGGAACTCCGAAAGGCGCCTGTGAAATACTGCGTAACTGCCGGAGAGCATATGCCGAAGGCTAGGCTGGTCAACGGTCCTAAGCGTCGCGGAGGGGCGATCAATGGAAGAAGTGATGCGGACAGGCGATCCTATTCGCGCATCCTGGGCGATTGCGACGCTTGTAGGTGAAGGCATCGAAGCCGTTCTGGCGGACTTGAACACCCATATGCTGGAGGGCGCCGGCGTCGTAATCCCCCGCAGACGCGCACGCGGCGAGCAGCGAGCCGTACG
>JAYNYG010000092.1:0-8429 GCA_038102935.1 Alphaproteobacteria bacterium
ATCCTCCTCTAAATCATACCCTCAGTCTGTCCCATGTGCCCTGACGCCGGACAGATTGCGCCGCCATGCCCCTGCCGTGCAACCGACCCAACAGAATAAGAAAACAGCAGATGCAAAGGTAAGTTCATCCCGCAATTAAGATCATCAGAACGACTGCCCCAGAGCCTCGAAGCGTGGGGCGGATTGCGCGACGTGAATCCGTAAATCTATGAACCCATCGGGTTTTGACGCATTATTGCATAACGACGGCGGAAGCTGCCCAACTGCCCATTAGGCTGGCAGGCGTTTCCGCGAGCAAACGCCGAGAGGGCGCTCGGTGTAGCCTAGCCAAGGGCGTTGAAGAGCCGTCATTTTAAGTTTGCTACAGGCCGCTCATTTCGTATCCATATCTACCTCAGTCTTCAGAAGGATTCCCAGCCTTGACCAAACGCACACACAAAATCGCCGCTATACCTGCAGACGGCATCGGGCCTGAAGTCATTGAAGCTGGCACACGTGTGTTGCAAGCGCTCGCAGAGCGCGTTGGCGATATTGCGTTTGATATCGAGACTTTTGATTGGGGCACCGACTATTACAAGCACCATGGCGTGATGATGCCAGTGGATGGGTTGGAGATGCTTAAAGCATTTGATGCGATTTACTTTGGCGCTGTCGGCGCGCCGGATGTGCCGGATCACATCACGCTATGGGGGTTGCGGCTCAATATCTGTCAGAGCTTTGATCAATACGCCAATGTCCGCCCGACGCGCATTCTACCGGGCGTGCAATCGCCGTTGCGGGACGTGGAAGCGGGTGATTTGGACTGGGTGATAGTGCGCGAGAATTCTGAGGGCGAGTATGCTGGCCATGGTGGCCGAACCCACAGAGGCTTACCGGAAGAGGTCGCGACCGAAGTATCCATCTTCACGCGTGTTGGCGTTGAGCGGATCATGCGATTTGCGTTTGAGCTGGCGCAATCCCGCCCTCGCAAACTGTTGACCGTCGTCACGAAGTCAAATGCACAGCGCCACGGTATGGTGATGTGGGATGAGATCGCGGCTGAAGTTGCTGAAAACTACCCGGACGTCACGTGGGACAAGATGCTTGTCGATGCGATGGCCGTGCGGATGACGCTCGATCCTGAAAGCCTGGACACCATCGTCGCAACCAATCTCCATGCCGATATCTTGTCGGATTTGGCAAGCGCCCTCGCGGGCAGCATTGGCGTTGCGCCGACGGCCAATGTGGACCCTGAGCGCCGGTTTCCCTCCATGTTCGAACCCATCCATGGTTCCGCCTTCGATATAACGGGTAAGGGCATTGCGAACCCGATTGCGACCTTCTGGTCCGGCGCGCAAATGCTGGAGCATCTGGGCGAGAAAGCCGCCGCTGAGCGTCTCATGCATGCTGTCGATGCAGTGTCCGCCAAAGGTATCAAAACGCCAGATATCGGCGGCGCGGCGACAACAAAAGAAGTGACGGACGCGGTTATTGGCGCTATTCGAGGGTCAAACGAATAGGCGAGGCATATAATGGCGCATTCATACCGGATTGATGGACTACAATACGCCAACTGGTCCGAAAGTATCTTTCGCCAATTTCGTGAAGGCGGACTTGATGCGGTCCATGTGACGGTGACCTATCACGAGAACTTTCGTGAGACGGTATTGGTGATGGAAGCATGGAACCGCTGGTTTGAGCGCTTTCCAGAATTGATTTTCCAAGGCCGCTCTGGCGACGATGTAAGGCGCGCGCGGGAAACGGGGCGGACGGCCATCTTTTTTGGCTTCCAGAACCCCTCTGCGATTGAAGATGATATTGGGCTTGTGGAAATCCTCCACACCCTCGGCGCACGCTTCATGCAACTGACCTACAATAACCAATCTCTCCTCGCGACGGGCTGTTATGAGGCGGAAGATCCAGGCGTTACGCGGATGGGCAGACAGGTCATCAAAGAGATGAACCGCGTTGGCCTTGTGGTCGATATGAGCCATTCAGCTGAGCGGTCTACCTTGGAAGCGATGGAAATCTCCGAACGTCCGATCGCGATCACCCACGCCAATCCTTCGTTCTGGCACCCTGCCCTTCGCAATAAGTCAGACGATGTCTTGCGCGCACTGGCGCAATCTGGCGGCATGCTTGGATTCTCGACATATCCGCATCATCTGAAAGACAAATCTGCCTGCACGCTTGAAAGCTTCTGCGAGATGGTCGCACGCACGGCTGAGTTAATGGGGCCGGAGCAGATTGGTATTGGCACTGATTTATGTACTGACCAGCCGGATAGCGTGGTTGAATGGATGCGCGTTGGCCGTTGGACCAAAGAAATCGACTATGGCGAAGGCTCCAAAAGCGACGCTGGCTTCCCGCCGATGCCATCCTGGTTCCGGGACAGTAGGGATTTTGGCAATGTCGAAACTGGCCTGAAATCCGTTGGCATGAGTGACGAAGAAGTTGCCGGTGTGATGGGCGAGAACTGGCTGCGCTTCTTCGACGAGCAGTTTGCACCGCTCAGCGCTGCCTAGTTACGCGGCGCATAGGATCGCCAATGCCAAACCCTGAAGCGCACCGGCCATGCCTCGTACTACGACCGCCTGAAACCGTCATGCGGCTGGAGCGGCTAGGCGCTAATTTTCAGTGCAGGTTGTCCTTTATTCGCATCCTCATGCGACGCATGCAGCGCGAGAATTGGCGCTTTGATCGGCCGGTTTTTAACCTTAATGCAGATGGCATAGGCGTCGCCGTGTACCGGGTGCAAACGCCTGAGCGCATGTATTCGCTGGTCGCTTTCTCGCATGATCTGCCGGCGGATCAACGCTCGGATAGGGTTATCGCAGAGGCCTGGGATGCAACCTTCGCGCTGGTCGATGGCGAGGCGACCGACGCCGACATTCAACGCCTGTCGGAAAATGTGCCGAAGCAGGAGGCCGGCCGCGTCTCGCGACGGGAGCTAACGTTATCGCGCGCCAATCGTTCGGTTCGGCTGTTCGATCATGTCGTTGAGCGGCTCGCAGTCGACTTGCAGCCAGACCCGCAAATGATTGAAAACACCGGCTATCTAATGCGGACGACGGCTGTTTATGGCTCCGGCAAGTTTGGCGCAGAAGATCATGCCGCCATTGCTGGACGCCCAGAATTCGGAGCGCCCTTCCAGGCGGAAATGTTGACGGTGTACCTGATCCGCGCATTCTCCATTGACCTTGTGGAGCACTTAGCGAAGCGGCGAAACGCCAATGCCGCCAAAATCGCGCCTGCGATGCGTCGGCGGCTCGGCATCGGCAATTCGACTGGCCTTGGCATGGCTCCCTTCGTGCTAAACCACCCGATGCTCATCAACAATTGGATTTCGGCGCGCGAAACCGCCCTGGCCCGTGTCCGCGCGCTGCCAAGCGCCGCGCCTGATGCGGTCAAAAGGTTTAGCGATCTAGTTGACCGGGCGGCAGAAAACGCGAAGGCCTGGAATTCTGATCATCCATTGCAGCAAGAGAAACTGGCGCTGCTCCGGGCTGACCTGAAAAGGCTCACGGCGCATATCTCCGAAGGCGCGCCCATGCAACAGCAGGCGCCGTGGAATGCGCTTTATGAATGGGCAGAGGCGCGGCTTTCAATCGAAGGTCAGGAACAGCTTGTCTCCCTCCTGATCGATACCCATGGCGCATTGTCCGACGACTTACCCGCAATAATGAGCGCCAATGAAGCAGATACCAGGCCGATTGACGGCGGTATGTCCATCGGCGCGCTTAAGGCGATACTTGAGGAGACCTATGCCTTTGCGCTGTCGATTGATTGGAGCCAAAACGCGTCAGTAGACCGGGTTTGGTATGTATCCACCGAAAAGCTTGAACCGCGCCTAGGCAAGCGTTTCGATGAAGACATTGAACCCTATGAAGAACCGCTTTCGCCCGCACGTGATGCGGCCCGGCTGCATCTCGATCTTGCTAATTGGCCAGCGGATGAAACCGTCGCGGCGTTCTTGCTGCAGAACCCTCAGCATCGACACATGGTACGCCGCGTACAACTCGCCAACCGCCTCCCCTATGCGGAAATTCGGGACAACACTGTGAGCGCCAAAGTGCTGCCCATCGACATTCTGCGCGCCAAACTCGCGTTCTTTGGCGCCGCTCGGTTTGATCCACGATCAGATCGCTGGGTGCGCATCAACATGTTCCAGGGCGCGCCCTTCTTTGATGAGCTGCATCAAGCTGAAGCTGACGATTGGATGTATCCAGCCATGCAAGCAATCCAATGACAGAAAGATCGCTCGGTGAGGTTTCAGCGCTGGTCAAACGGGCCGTCCGTGGCGCCGGATATGACTGGGGCGTTTGTGAAGATTGCGCCGCTGCGGCTTGCTGGCTCATTGGATGCGGATTAGAAGGCATTCAAGTTCTTGCAGCGTTTCTTTCACGTGGTGATGCAGGAAACTCGACACCTGGAGCGCTGAGGATATCCAACCTTCAGCTTATATCCGCTGAAAACAGGAATTTAAATCCGCTCTATGCCGGGACCGCTCTTACGGATCACTGCCACCTAATCGTCGAGAATAGAGCTTTCACGGTTACCAACCTTGGTTCCCCGCTTCTGACAGCAGGCTTTATAGGCGCGCATGGCGCAGCATCGGGGCGGCGATACCTTGTCACATGGGGTGAAGTCACAATGATTGGTGGCGCAGATGGCGGTCTGCTGCAAGGCGAGCCAGTGGATTTGCTTACGGCCAGTACAGTTAAACTTATCTGCAAACGCGCTGCGGAAGAAGTGCCATTGCCAGGTTCCAAGCCCGTATCGAGACCGTCAATTAACTCCGATGACTGGGCCTTTCTCGAAGCCTTGGCGGGGAGAACCTATGCCCCGGCGACAGACGCATCCCGAATGAGCGGCGCAGGCCCAAGCGAAGGTTAGAACTCGCGTTGGATATCTTAGATATGGACCGTCTCGCCGCTCTCTGCAGCCGCTTGAATGGCGCCGACGACGCGCATTGTGCGGAGGCCTTCTAGCCCTGAAACCAGGGGCGCTTCGCCCTCAGAAATAACGCGGCCGAAATGGGCGATCTGATTGATCAGAGGGTCCGCCATCGTGACCGGCGTATTCGCCGCGTTGATCGGCGACCACCAGTCTGGCGCACCATCGTGCCGCCACACTTTCAATTCTGGGATCGAGAGCGCGCCCTCTGTCCCGCCAAGCATGTAACAGCTCTCCCCCGTCTCTGGATAAACAGGGTATTCCTTCGCCGTCATCTCCCAACTCCAGGGCGAGACAACACCATCCGCAACGCTGATTGTGCCAACTGCGCCGGATGCGAACCGCAACACGGCAGCCGCAGCCTCTTCATTCTGAAACCCACGTGACGATGGCGCGGCTTGCGCTTGGACGCTCACGACTTCACCACAGAGGTGGCGTATCAAATCAACATCATGCACCAGGTTCACGGATATAGGCCCAGCGCCTTTTTCTTTCCGCCATGGCGCTTCAGCGAAATAGTGGTCCGGCTTGTAAAACCAGCATGTGGCGTGGACGGTGCGGACAGCGCCAATCGCCCCGCCTGACACGATTTCCTTCGCTTTCTGAATGATCGGATTGTGGCGCCGATGATGACCGACGAGCACAGGAACGCCTGCTGTCTCCCCAGCCGCAGCTAAGGCCTCCGCTTTCGCAACTGTCGCCGCCAGCGGTTTTTCTATGAGCACCGGGCAGCCTGCAGCAATACATGCCAACCCCTGCTCGGCATGGAGCAACGTCGGCGTTGCAAGGATAATTCCATCCGGGTGTTTGGCGGCAAGCAAGCCCGCCAATGTTTCAAAGCATGGAATGCCTTGAGCCTCAGCGAAGCGCGCGGCGTCAGGCGTTATGTCGACAACAGCCGAGAGCACGACGCCCTGGGCCTCGCGGATCGCTTCTGCATGGCGCTTTCCAACCAGCCCAAGCCCAACGATCGCCAACCGCACGAGTTTATTCATTATCTGCAGTCCACTCATGAGCGCTCAACCAGGTGAGTGGAATGGCTTATAGGGAGAAAGTCCTCAACGGAAGCATCGCCATTAAAATGACAGGTCGTCGGCGCCCAAATCCGCCATCTCGATCCCGACCAGGATGACGGCGTTTCCACTAGCTTCTGCAGCGCTCGATGTGATTTTGAGGAAGTCGTCAAACTCGGTGAATTGCAAATCATCGCGACTATTGAAGCCGTTGCTGTCAAATTCAATTCGATCATAATCCGGCGTAAAATCTAGAATCTTTTCAATACCGAAGCCGCTTTTCATCAAGAATGTATCGGCGCCAATGCCGCCGCGCAGAATATCAATACCGGCGCCGCCACTTAGAACATCATCACCGGTCCCTGCATTGATCCGGTCTACCCCGCCGCCGCCTTCAATCCGATCTTCGCCGCCGCCGCCGATTAACCGGTCATCGCCCGCCTCCCCCTTAACGGAGTCATTGTGATTGCCGGCGTGCAGCCAATCATCGCCAGCGCCGCCTGACATCTCATCTTCGCCATTTTGCCCGAAGGCCTTGTCATCCCCGGCGCCGCCGAATATCAAATCCTGACCGCGTCCAGCATTCATGAGATCGTTGCCAGTCCCGCCATATAGGCGGTCATCTCCATGCCCGGACCGCAGTGTGTCGCTACCGCTATTGCCGTGAATTTCGTCGTCATAGGTATAGGTGGTGATGGTGTCTTGGCCTGACCGGCCACGGATCAGCTGATTGGCGCCGCCCATCGCAATACGGTCATCAAAGGTCGTCGCGATAATTGTCTCAATGCCGCTGATATGTGCGATGTCGCCCTCAAGTGATGCTACGGAACGACCACGGATGACAACGGCTGAGACTGAGTGGTGCAAATCAAGTGTGTCGTCACCGAGCCAACCGACAAAGGTATCGCGGCCCTCAAGTCCGTAAAAGATATCATCGGCCAAGCCGCCGTATAATGCATCGTCGCCAGCGCCGTCGAACAACCGATCATCGCCATCAAATGCCTGCACAATGGCGCCTGAAGCATGCGCTTTGAGTGTGTCAGTTGTGATGCCGCCGAATAGCCGAACTGGGCCGGCTAGCATATCTGTCGGAATCATGTAACCGAATTCGCTGAACGGGAGATCAGCCTCCGCCCCTTTTTCCTCAGGCTCCAGGCGACGTGTGCTGAGCTTGGGCTGCTCGGGCGAGGCCCGATGCACCGGGATGTCGAGATTGCGGATTTTGCCAAGCCGTACATCAGAAAGTATGACCTCTTCGCCATCAGCTAAAACCGCAGTGAAAACGCCGCCCGGGCCAGACAAAATATGGTCAAGCTCAGCCTTGGCTTCGCCATTCTGGGAGATACTATTGAGATAAAAATCGGCGTCGCTAATGGTCAGGACGTCAGCGGCGCCAGCTGTACCGATATCGACGGACAAGACTGTATTCTGTGCGATTGTCGTTTCGTCGGACCAATCAATCTCAAGTTCGACAGGTTCGTGCGTTATAAGCAATCCGTTATCGTCAAACTGAATAAAGCGCTCTTCCCCGCTGATTGAATCACGGCGATCATCTGTCTCCACGTTAAGCTGAAGCACAGCACCGACATCGTTAACTTCCACATTGAGTGCGTTCTCGGATGATGCGTTTAGAAGATTGGATGAGACTTCAATGTTGGACAAGTCTACCGCAAATATAGAATTCCTTGCATTTAGATTTTCGTCCCATTCAATCTCGAAATTAATGAAGCTATCGTCTAAGAGCCTTCCATTAGCATCGAATGTGATGACAATTGGGTCGTCACTATCATTCACAATTGCCCCTTCGTCACTGGCGGCCTCCACAGACCAAGTTGTCGATTTTCCGTCACTGGCAACGTAAGAAATTGTTATGTCTAATGTAGTGACCGACACCATCTGTGCGCCATCAATCGTCAATGCAGCTGGCGTGCTAATGCCAATTGCCTTGCTCAAGCCGTTTCCGTTCGACGCCTGCGCCAGCATTCCAGAAATCTGAATATGGTCAGCTTTCGTGAAATTCAGGTGGACGATATGTTCACCGCCAAGCTGGTCGTAAATATAGCTAGATGCTAGAAATTCATCACTAACCTGGAGGTGGGCTGGGAAAGTGGCGGCAATTTCAATTTGACTTGTACTACCATCGCCGAATGTAATGTCGGCAGGGTCAACTGGCCGTAAGTCAGGCCAAGGGTAAAGCGTCGTCAGGTTGGAATTATTCATTCTATCAATGAACTCGCCATCCTCGTTCAGCTTCCAACCGAACATAAAAAGGCCTGATGGGTCTACGGGATTGCCGGTCGCATCATTGCGAAGGTGCCCTGCCCGGGTGAACAGGGAAGCATTTGGGGTCTCCTCTATGTCCTCTGTTGAGAAATACCCTGTCTCAGCCTTAAATCCGACGGTGTTGATGTTTGCAATGTTCTCAGAGTGGAGTTGCCCCTATTTCACCGGACAGTCGGGCTTGGTTATAGAGCGCGCCTG
>JAYNYG010000093.1:0-7133 GCA_038102935.1 Alphaproteobacteria bacterium
TCTCCTTGACCCTCTAGTAACTAGAGAGGTTAGGGTGATGAATAGTCTTTGAAAAGGATTATTTCATGAGCGCATGCTGTAATGTACTTTATCAGGAGTAGTGCGACCATGGCTAACACCGAGAGCGCCGGATCGACGGCAGGTCTCCCCTCCTTCCGTTACCGCGTCTCTGGCATGGATTGCGCCAAGGACGCGGCACAGATCGAACGGGCGGCGCGATCTGCCGGGGTCGCGCTCGACGCGGTGAAAGTGTCGGCGGCGACCCACATCATGACCCTGAAAGCCCCCGAAGCGCGCCTGCCGGAAATCGAAAAGGCTGTTGCAACGACCGGCTACGGCTTCGACCGGATCGACGGCAACGAAGATATTTCGCAAAATCCGGCCCACCAGGATCCAGCCTACCGACGTGCGCTCTGGATCGTCGTGATACTGAACGTCGGCTATGGAGTCATTGAGATAATCGGCGGGTTCATTGCCGGATCGCAGGCCGTAAAGGCTGACGCGCTCGATTTCATCGGCGATGGCGCAATTACTTTCCTGGGCCTTCTGGCTATCGGTTGGAGCCTTGTCTGGCGGGCGAGATCAGCCCTGATCCAAGGTATCTTCCTCGGCCTGCTCGGCCTTGGCGTCCTTGGTACGACCATCGTGCGGGTCTTCGAGCAGACGACGCCCGATGCGGGCCTCATGGGCCTGCTCGGCATGATCGCCCTTGTCGTGAATGTTATCTCCGTGTTGCCCCTGCTGAAGTTCCGCAAGGGCGATGCGAACATGCGCGCCATCTGGCTGTTCTCGCGCAATGACGCCATCGGCAACGTGGCCGTCGTCATTGCCGCCGGTCTCGTGATGTGGCTGGGTAGTGCGTGGCCCGACCTCATCGTCGCCTTCGGGATCGCCGGACTGTTCCTCCACTCGTCCTGGGCGATAATCCGTGATGCGCGCGGCGATCTGAAGGCGGCGGCATGAACCGCCGCGTTGTAGGTGGGTTTTGCGTGATGGCGGCGCTCGGTCTCGATCAGGGCAGCAAGGCGTTAGCCCTGAACACACCGGAGCTTGGGCGTGGAGTCGAGGTTCTGCCATTTCTGAACCTCGTTCTTGTCCGCAACGATGGCGTCAGCTTCGGTTTGCTCGGCGGGGTCGTGCCGTGGTGGGGCCTCGCCCTTCTTGCTGCTGTAATCGTGGTATGGCTGCTGAACTGGTTGTGGCGTGTTCAAGACAAGCTGACAGGCGCGGCGATCGGTCTGATCATCGGCGGGGCTCTTGGCAATGTCCTCGACCGGGTGCGGTATCAGGCTGTCACCGACTTTCTGGATTTCCATTTCAGAACATACCACTGGCCGTCCTTCAACCTCGCTGACGCGGCGATTTTCTGTGGAGTGGCATTGCTGCTCTGGAGCGGCTTTCGCGTGGCGAAAGACAATCCGGAGAAGGCTGGAGCGGGCCGACGCTAAGCAACAGCCATGCAGAAGATGTCTGGCGTGCCAGGGACAGTTCTTACGAAAGGATAGAACGATGGGGCAAGACCGTCGGTCGCTAACCGCTTTTCTACTAATTGGCGGCGTGGCATTGGCCCTGTGTACCAGCCTCGCCTGGGCGCTGTGGCCCTCTAAGCCAACCGGCGTTGCCGATCCCACCGATGCGACGCAGGTCGCGCTCGGCATGGAAGTCTATCTCCAACATTGCGCGAGCTGCCATGGCGTCAACCTGGAAGGTCAGCCGAATTGGCGGATCCGCAAGCCAAATGGGCGTCTCCCCGCGCCGCCGCACGACGAGACGGGACACACTTGGCATCATCCCGACGAGCATTTGTTCAAGGCGACAAAATTGGGCTTCAACCCGCCGCTTGTGTCGGAGGAATACCAGAGCGACATGCCGGGCTTTGCAGACGTATTAACGGATGCGGAAATCTGGGCGACGCTGGCCTACATCAAGAGCCGTTGGCCGGAAAAGATTCTGCGCCGCCACGCTGCTGCCGCTGCTGCTCGCTAATCCGGAAACTGGCGGCCTTGTCCCAGATCGTTACACAAGCTGTTCGCGAGCGCAGAGTTGGTCAGTTCAACCTCCTCACTGCCATCGTCATCTACTGGAACACCCTGCATCTCGGCCATGCCGTCGCCAAACGAGGCCGCGCCGGTCTGGACTGCCCATCCGACGTTCTTTCTCACATCTCCCCGCTCGGATGGGCGCATATCCTTCTCACTGGGGAATACAGGTGGCCAAAAGGCTGAAAGACAATCTTATGATACGATCCGGCCCCCTACCGGAGCAGACCCCTCAGAACTCCCTTGCGAAAACCTGGCCTCGCCTTGATTTCCTGCTCAAAGAGTGCTTCGGGTGCGGCGGACCATCCACCGTTTGGCCGAGCCTGTCTTAGCAGCGTTGTTAGGATGTCGAGGACGGGGCAGGAGGGATTATCCGACACGGCGCACTAATTGCCCAGCACTCGTGCATGGCTCGTTTCGCAAGCGTCTGCGGCCCCGAACGTGCGCGGCTGGGCTGGAAGGGGATCAAACCGCTCGTAGTAGAGAATAGCGGACTGTACAGAAGCTTGCTGCTCAAGCCTTACGCTAAAAACGTAGGTAGCATAGTCGAAGTAACGTAGGTTCAATCAGTTTACATTGTGCGCATGGTCTGAAAGCGCTTTGAGCACATAGCAATCCGCGGCAGAGCCGGCGCTGCAGCCGGACGCGATTTGGTCTAATTCAGCCTCAAGCCGTTTCAGCCTAGCGATGCGCTCTCTCACTGCGGTGAGCTGTTCACCAGCAATACGGGTCGCGTCAATGCATGATCTGTCCGGATGCTCGCTCAGGTAAATCAGCTCCCGGATCGCTTGAATTGAAAACCCAAGGTCTCGTGCATGTCGGATGAAGCCAAGGCGATCAACCCCGCCCCCGTCATAGCGGCGCTGGTTGCTCTCTGATCGCTCAGGTTCAGGCAATAAGCCCACTTGCTCATAATAGCGAATAGTTGGGATTTTCACCCCGACCCTCTTTGACAGTGCGCCAATCGACAGCATTTCAGCCTCCTTGACCCTCTAGTAACTAGAGATAGTAGAGTAGTCATTAGGATTCCAAAAGGACAGTTTGATGAGCGGATGCTATGGCGAAGGCGCGAATTTCGAGGGCCTGTCGGCGGCGTACAAACGAAGGCTCTGGATCGTCATCGCCATCGCGATCTTTCTGACGGCTCCCGCATCTGCGCAGCAGGGTGGAAACCAAGACTACGGACATCGCTACTGGGACGGGCCGTGGCACGGCTGGTTCATGGGGCCATTGGTCATGACCCTTCTTTTGGTGGCGCTGGTATTTGCCGTAGTGCTGCTTGTCCGATGGTTCCGCAGTCGTGGAGAAAATCGCTCTACCGGCGATCATAGGGACATAGCGAAATCGCCACTCGACATCCTGAAAGAACGCTTTGCGCGTGGTGAGATAGATAAGAATGAATATGAAGAACGTCGACGCGTACTCTTAGAATAAGTGGCCTCGATAGTGCAATACAAAAGGGGCAAATATACAAGCTATGTAAGCTCAATCGAATAATATAAATAATGGTCTGACTTATGCAAAAACCCATCATGAATCTAAATCGGCTATTTTTTAATCTCTCGGCATATGTACTTTTGCCGCTACTAATTTCTGTAGCAATATTCGACATTATTGGTCGAAAATTTGGGAATGTTGGCTCGACCAAACTACAGGAACTACAGTGGCATTTCTTCTTTGGCTCTGTGATGCTTAGCATCGGGTGCGCTTATCTGTTTGACAGCCACGTCCGGGTCGATGTTTTACGCGGCAGGTTTTCGCCGAAACTTCGTAAATGGATTGAAATAATTGGCTGTGGACTTGCTCTTTTCCCACTGTCCGCATTGCTGATATGGGCGGGAGGCGACCAATTCTGGCGCGCCTTCGTATCAGGCGAGCGCTCTGCTGCCGCAATGGGCCTTGGAAACCGGTGGATTATCATGTCCGTAATCCCAGTTGGAGGCGTGCTGCTGCTTCTCGCTGGGATATATACGGTTCGCAAAAATATCGAAGAGATCCGCAAGTTATCGATCGATGCGGGTAGTTTATAAAATGGAGTTTCTTGAAAACTATTTGCCACTAATTATGGCACTCGCCTTGGGCCTATTGCTGTTTAGTGGATACCCCGTCGCTCTCGTTTTGTCAGGTGTCGGAATCGGCTTTGCCGCAATCGGCATAAGCCTAGACCTGATGTCTTCAATTGAGCTTCTTAATATTACCACCCGGATTTATGGGATGGTCGGTGAGAACCTTATATATCCTGCCGTCCCCATGCTGATTTTTATGGGAATTCTGCTGGAACGAAGCCAACTTGCTAGTGAACTTCTGGAATGCCTTCATGTCCTTCTGCGAAGGGCACCAGCCAATTTAGCCATCGCAACTTCAATAATCGGCCTGATCCTGGCGCCAGCCGCAGGTCTAGTTGGCGCGTCGGTTGCGACAATTGGATTGTTTGCACTGCCTACGATGCTGCGACACGGCTACCGCCCATCTTTCGCTGCCGGCGCAGTCGCCTCTGCCGGAACGCTTGGCATTATTTTTCCGCCGGCAATCATGCTGTTCTTTCTTGCTGACTTGCTAGGCATCCGCATCTCCGTGATGTTCACGGCACCAGTTATGCCGGTCGTCCTTATCCTAGGGCTCATGATCGCCTATTTTGTCCTCCGCGCAGTGGTGACGCCGAGCATCGCCCCACGGGCCAAGGCTTCTCCGCATCTGTCTTACGGCCAACTTACCACGTACGTCCTGCGGAGCTTTGCACTCCCAACCTTATTAATTGTCATGATTTTGGGCTCCATCATCGCGGGCATAGCTACGCCAACTCAATCTGGTGCGGTTGGTGCGGTCGGAGCGGTCCTTCTGACAATTCTGAACGGAAGCATATCATTATCAATGCTTGCCGGGGCATTGCGCCAGACAGTCAAAGTGACGGGAATGGTGTTCTTCGTAGTGATTGGGGCATCGGTTTTCTCCTATACGTTTCGCTCTCTCGGTGGTGACTCTTTGATATTTGAATTGATGCAGACAGCAGGCCTGAATTCATGGGGGATGTTGATCCTAGTGCTATCTGTAATATTTTTACTCGGGTTTATTATTGACTGGATAGAAATAGCACTTATTACGCTCCCGATATTCTTTCCTATTCTGTCCGGCCTTGATTTCGGTGATACTTTTGAGACGAGAGAACAAATGATGGCTTGGATTGCGGTGTTGATCGCCATCAACCTTCAGACTTCATTTTTGACCCCACCATTTGGTTTCGCACTGTTCTTCCTAAAAGGCGTCGCACCGCCAGAAATTTCGTTGTCTGACATTTACAAAGGCGTGGCACCAGTTGTTCTTTTACAGATGGTCGCGTTGCTGACTGTAATGCTCTTTCCAGTTATTGCACTTTGGCTGCCGTCTCAGATTTTAGAGTAAATGCTCTAAGCGTGATTGAAATTGGTCACGGCTGTCCGTCTGCCTACATGTAGTATTTTAGAAGGTCCTCTAGGACGGTCGATACTGGTGCGATCTAGCAAGACAACCAAAGAACGATTTTCCCCTCCTCGCGTTGTTGTATCCTCGGGGGTATCAATGGCAGCAAGGCGGACAAAGCGCCATTTCGCTGCATCCGCGCCAATGATCGACTTTCAATAAGATTTATTATTTCGGCCTTCTTGTACCACGCCTGTTTACCGCTGATATGCAGTCGATACGTAATAACATGCCCGATCGGAGGCTTCTTTTGGATTACCTGTATATTTTCGGCGGCCTAATCGGTTTGTTTTTTGGCGGCGAGGCACTTGTTCGAGGAAGTGTGAGTATTGCGCGGCGGATGTTGATTTCACCGCTAATCATTGGATTGACAGTTGTTGGCTTTGGTACCTCAACTCCCGAACTTTTGGTGTCTGTGCAAGCGGCTTTGCGTGGAGTTCCTGATATCGCCCTTGGCAATATCATCGGATCATCCATCGCTAATATATTGCTCATAGTGGGCTTGACGGCTCTTGTTTGGCCGATCCGAATAGCTGCCGCTGCAATACGACGGGACATCATATTCATGATCGCATCAGTATTGTTGCTGGTCCCACTTTTTGCGATGGGCGAACTTGGCCACATCTCCGGTCTGCTGCTTGTGGCGGGGCTAAGTGTCTATTTAGTTTTGACTTTTTTAAGTTCTCGAGAAGACACAACAGAAGACGATAACCCAGCAGCACAATCCTCTTTGATTGTATCTGTTTCGTGGATGACGTTTGGCTTTGTAGCACTACTATTCGGAGCGCAGTTTTTGGTTGACGGCGCGGTATCCGTGGCCCGTGGTTTCGGCGTGTCCGAAGCATTCATTGGTCTGACCATTGTTGCCATTGGAACGTCACTGCCCGAGCTTGCTACGTCCCTTATCGCCGCGTTCCGCCATCAGTCGGATATCGCGATTGGAAACGTCATAGGGTCCAATATTTTCAACGTGCTGGGTGTCTTGGGTGTGACGGCTCTCATTGCACCTATCTCGGTTTCAGGACGGTTTTTGAGTTTCGATTTGCCTATACTAATTGGCGTATCGTGCGTCTTGGCTGGCGTACTGCTGACCCGTCCGCAAATCGGACGTGGAATTGGTGTACTCATGTTGCTGGGCTATGCGGCTTATTTGTATGCGGCACGATGACATAAAACAGATCTTCGTTGCATCGCAAAAAACTGACACTAAGGACTCGAAGCCAACTTTGATCAACATACTCGACCGCACTTCAGGTTGTGGGCATTGAAAGTGGCTGGCCCAGAAACGGTGGATTTTAAGCCCTAGGCAATCACTACAGAAAACTTGGGCTTTTAATGGCTCATAAACGGGGTTCAAAAAATTGGACTTATGATCCGATTTTGAACCCAGCAGACCAAGGGCCTAACCGAGTGCGTGAAATCCTGTTTTGCAAATGATCTATCCTTCAGGGGACGAAGGAGACACTCCTTGCGGGAGGGCTCTCAGCAGCTTTCGGCCCAAAGTGAACGTTGGATAGCATCACGATGAACCACCGCCTTGCGCTACAAACAATGCCAGACGAGCTACGTCAGTGTTCGCGTAATAGTTAACCTACGAGGCTCCAATGTTTGCTAGACAACGATGCTCCTTACCAGAGC
>JAYNYG010000093.1:7143-7536 GCA_038102935.1 Alphaproteobacteria bacterium
GCGAAGAGGGAATGCAGCATCCGTTCTTCGTAATGCGATATGCCATCGATTTTTGCTAGTTCTCTTTTGTCGAAAGACAGTGATGGAATCACGATTAGGTCCTGGTCGTGGTCTTCCCAGTAGTGGAGAGCACATGCCGCAGGTCTGACAGCCGCGATGGAAATAACCCCGCAGCCGAAATGGATGCGCAGTTGCGCTTGACACTTTTAGGGAGTCGACGGCCACGCAGAGCCATAACTTGCTTTCGCAAGCTCGTTGCTAAAGTTTTCGAATTTGCCGGTTAGCGGAGCCCTGTCTAGCGCCACATAGAATAGCGCTTCAGCGTATTGTTGAGCTGCATTGGCAGCCGTCCAGTCAACACCACGATTGCCATTATGCACGAGGGCTGAGCGA
>JAYNYG010000093.1:7546-7859 GCA_038102935.1 Alphaproteobacteria bacterium
GGCATGGCGTTCGCGATCAGCATTGTCATTGCCCAGCATAACGGCGGCGTGGCGCGCGATTGTCTGCACAACCGGAGCAGACTTGTCCGTCCCTGAGAGCAGCGCCTCGATCGCTGTAAAGAAGTAGAGTAAGCGTTCGGCCCGATCCGCCGATTGACGGCCGCGGGTCAGCCAACCCAGACCTTGCGAGACGCGCGCGGAAAGGCTGTCCTTGGTGGGCGCGAAGATTGCCGCAGTCTTTGCCTTGAATTCTGGCGTCGCAACCGTCGCCTCTACGCTCGGATCGATTTCATACCAGGGCGCGGCCTTGAAC
>JAYNYG010000006.1:0-38489 GCA_038102935.1 Alphaproteobacteria bacterium
AAAACCAATTGGGTTTACCTTCACCGCTCGACCCTGTTCCCAAAATTTTGCGGGGTCCCGCCCCCGTGCGGGTGTGTGGGTCCGGGGGGGGGGGCGGGGGGGGCCCCACGCCTCATATTTTACGGACGATGCTCTAGGAGTGGCCTTAGGCTGCGCTTTTTGCCAGCTGGTCGTTACGTGCTTCTGCCTTCGCGATAATTGTATCCACAAAATCGGCAGCCCACTGATCTAGCGGCGGATCATACTTCGGGTGGTTGGCGATTTGCGCGTTGCGCGGCATAGCGCCAGGCTTATCCAGCATATGTGCGCCGCCAATGGTCCAGCGCTTTAACATCTGTAGCGTCACTTCCGGGTGAAATTGAATGCCGTAAGCCAAGTCGCCGTGGCGGAAGAATTGGTTCTCAAATGCAGCTTTCCCAGTTGCTAGGTTCGCTGTGCCTGCGGGCAGGTCAAAGCCTTCCTTGTGCCACTGATACACGTGGTTAAGGGGGCGCTTGAAGTATTGCGCGCCATCTTCGGTTGGCTCAATCGGGCTGTATCCTATTTCAACATGGCCCTCTGGATGCAGCATCACTTTGGAACCCAACACGCGCGCCAGGATTTGAGCGCCAAGGCATACGCCGACAAAGGGCGTATCAGATAGCAAGTTTGCGTCCAGCCAGCGCAATTCCTTATGGATGCCAGGTAGATGCTCGTCATTGGCGCTCATTGGCCCGCCGAACATTAGCGTTGCGTCATAGGCGTCAGGGGTAGCGGGTAAGGAGTGCCCGATCTGGGGGCAGCGAACATCCAATAGGTATCCTCGCTCCATAAACAGCCGACCAAGCCGACCAGGATACGAGAACCGTTGATGGACGATACATAATACAGAACCACGATGCATGGCTCGCAGTATCGCGGAAGCGGCTTAAGATTGGAATATCAAAACGCCAGTTCCGCTATACCAGCCATGCGGAATTCACCGGTATTCAAACCTTACGCATGGTATAGCTTCGCAGCAGTGGCGACGCGTGACCTATTCAAAGCTGATCCCCAACATCGCAAAGGCGCTTCAGAAATGGCATTCATCACGGCTGGGCGCTTCCAGATGCACCGCATGCTGCAAGGCGGCGCTGGTGTTGGCGCGGTTCTGATGGTGATCGCGACCTTGTGCTTTGTGTCGATGCAAAGCTTGATCCGCCAGCTTGGCGGCGAGTTGCCGCCGGTGGAGGTCGCGTTTTTTCGGAACTTATTCGGGTTCCTCGCCATCGCGCCAATATTTTTCCGGCATGGTTTGAAGCCGCTCAAAACCAATCGCCTGCCGCTGCATGCATTCCGTGGCATGTTGCAGGGCGTGTCGATGATGGCCTTCTTTACTGGCGTCACAATGGCGCCGTTTGCGGAAGCAACCTCGATCAGCTTCTCAGGCCCGCTATTCGCGACCGTACTCGCCGTTGTGATCTTGCGGGAGAAAATCAGGCTGCGGCGGATGCTGGCGCTCGGCGCCGGCTTTGTCGGCGTGTTGATTGTGCTTCGGCCTGGATTTGCGGAAGTAGGCGTAGGGCAGGGACTATTGCTTGGGTCATCCCTGGTCTGGGGGGCGGCAATCGTCGTGATCAAACGGATGTCGTCCACTGAATCCGCGATGACGCAAACCGCATATATGGGCATCTTCATGACGCCGATTACGCTACTGCCTGCGCTCTATGTGTGGCAGACGCCCAATTTAGAGCAACTCGCTTGGATGGCGCTGATTGGATGTTTTGGCACGCTTGGACACCTTTGTTTCGCCAGCGCCTTCAAACGGGCGGACTCGACTGCACTTCTGCCGCTCGATTTCTTGCGGCTTTTCTGGGCGAGTGCGCTCGGGTTCCTGATGTTCAGCGAAGTCCCGGATGTATGGGCCTGGATCGGCGGCGGCGTTATTTTTGTCAGCGCGACATACATCGCCTTCCGCGAGGCGCAATTGGCGAACCGGGGCAAGCACTGATTTTCTTTAGGGCGAGGGAATAACTCTGCAGGCTAAAGCGTTATAGTTCCAGCATTAATGATTTTTTGACAGATGTTGAAGCCGCGATCCCTGGTTTGCGCCGCTACGCGCTTGCGTTGACGCGGGATGCGGATGCGGCGGACGATCTGGTTCAGGATTGCCTGGAGCGGGCGCTGAAGCGACGCCGATTGTGGCGCCCGACGGGGACAGTTAAGGCTTGGCTTTTTACAATCTTGCACAATCAATTCATCAGCGACCGCAGACGTCTAAAACGCCGGGCAGGCGATGTGCCAATGGATATGGCGCCAGAATTATCAGCCCCCGACAATCCGATGGCGCATGTCGCGTTAGCAGAAACAGCAGTTGCGATTGAGGGGCTATCTTTAGAGCAGCGCACCACGCTTCTTCTTGTTGCTGTTGAGGGGCTCACCTATGCAGAGGCGGCGGCGGCTACGGGTGTTCCTGTCGGCACCATTATGTCCCGTTTGGCGCGCGCACGGCGGGCGTTGGCTAGTCGAATGAACGCCAAACCAGCACTGGCGCGGGTCAAATGAGCGGCGGAAACGAATATAGCGCCGATGGCGAAGACCTGCTGATCGATGACATTGATCTTTCAAGGTATCTTGACGGCGAGATTGAGCAGGATGATCGCCGTCGGATCGCCAATGCACTGGAGAGCACGCCCGGCTTGGCGCATCAAGCGCAGCTTCTTCGCAGTGCTGATATTAAGGCGCGCCAATATGCCGATGGATTACTTGAGTCTGCTCCACCTGCACGCCTATGCGTCCGTCATATGGCGGCTGAGCGGCGGTCTAGGCAACGTCGTAACTTCGCCGCCATAGGCGCGTTCTTGCTGACAGCTATTGTTGCGTTTGGCATGGGATGGATGGGGCATGGGATATTTCATCAGCAGAGCTTCATCGCCCGCTCTTTCGTCGAAGATGCGGCCGCCACCCATAAGGTTTATGCTGTAGAAGTTTTGCGCCCAGTTGAACTCGACGCTGCAAATAGCGCTGAATTGACGGGCTGGCTTTCCAAACGCGTAGGCTTTCCGGTGATCGTCGCAGATCTAACTAATCTTGTATTGGAATATGTTGGAGGGCGGTTGTTGCCAGGGCGGAATGGCGCCCCTTCGGCAATGTTGATGTATCAGGATGCCGATGGCAGGCGGGCGACGTTATACCTTGGCGAGAACTCTGGCACGGCGCCATCGTCGTTCCGCTATTTCTCGTGGGATGAAGCTGCAACGGAAACTGTGTATTGGTTTGATCGCGACATCGGTTATGGGCTGACTGGCGCGTATGAGAGAGATGAGCTCAATGATCTTGCTAAATCTGTGGCGAAAGCGATGGATGGCGGTTGATATGAGCCAAAAAACACCAGCTTGAGGGCGGTCCGCTGGTTGGATTGTAGAACGATAAGAGGGAGAGAAATAATGCGTTTGGGAGTAATTGCGGCGGGCATCGCTGCTGTCATGATCACGGGTTCCGCTATGGCGAATCCAGGCGTAGAAGCGCGGCAAGCGCTTATGAAATCCATCGTCGGCAACGTGAAAGCGATTGGCGCTGTCGT
Organism: Alphaproteobacteria bacterium; assembly: GCA_038102935.1. Lineage (GTDB taxonomy): Bacteria > Pseudomonadota > Alphaproteobacteria > Bin95 > Bin95 > VMCJ01. The sequence goes on from JAYNYG010000006.1 coordinate 3,542, forward strand.
TAAGGGCCAAAGCACGGAAACAATGGCCGTTGTATCCCGCCGGGCTGGCGAGATCAAAACGGACGCTGACAACATGGCTGGCGTGTTTGGCGATCAAATCCATGTGGAGAATGCGAACGGCGTTCGCACCACTGCGGCGCCTGCAATCTGGTCCAACTGGTCAGATTTCTTCAAGATCAGCCAAGTTCTGGAAGCGGCAGCGGCAAACCTGGAAGCGGTTGCTGCAGGTGACGATGCCGATGCGGATGCGGTTAAAGGCGCATTTGCTGCGATGACAAAGACATGCGGCGCTTGCCACAAGCCATATCGCATCAAGAAAAAGAAATAGATGCAGAACTGACATTGAGGTGGGCCAGGGCTGGGGAAACCGGCTCTGGCCCATTTTTTATGCCCGCTGACTTAAGCGTTTTCTGCATTATTCAATGGCTATCCGTGGAATTCATTAAGAAAATTTACTCAAAGTGTTGACGGGCTTCTCACGTCGGGGATACGCTAAGTTTAAACAATATGCCGGGGGGCATAATGGCTGGTCGCACTATAACGCGCGCGGATCTGACAGAGGCCGTGTATCAGGAAGTTGGTCTTTCTCGTAATGAGTCGGCTGATCTTGTGGAAATGGTTTTGGAAGAGGTCGCTAAGTCCCTGGTGGAAGGCGAAACTGTAAAGTTAGCCTCTTTCGGCACATTCATGGTTCGCCAGAAGGGATTGCGCAAAGGGCGGAATCCTAAGACTGGAGAGGAAGTGCCAATTCTGCCGCGTAAGGTATTGAGTTTCCGCGCTTCTCATATTTTAAAGGCGCATATCAACCAGGGTGCTGGCGATTGACGCTGCGCCTGTTGACGCTTGGAAATTCAGACAATGGCTGATGAAACACGGCCGAACCGCCGGTCCCGCAAAAGCGAAAACGCCTATCGCACGATCAGCGAAGTCGCTGGCGAAATTGACGTGCCAGCGCATGTCCTGCGGTTCTGGGAAACCAAATTTCCTAGCGTGAAGCCGCTCAAACGGGGCGGCGGTCGGCGTTATTACCGACCGGAAGACGTTGATGCGCTTCGCCGGATTCGCAATCTCTTGTACGAAGATGGCTTGACGATCCGTGGCGTTCAGAAGCTGCTGAAGAGCCATGGCGGTAAACCGCCGGCTGGAATTGCGTCTGAGGAAGCGCCTGATGCGCCACCTGTTGCACCGCCTGCGCCAACGGCATCGACCGATCCGCAGTTGGATTTTGGCCTATCTTCCGGACAGATAGACCAACTTCGTAAAGTGTTGGATGATCTTAGGAATATGCGGTCCACATTATCTGCGGCAGCCTGATTGACGTATCCCCACAAAGCAAAGCATATAGAGAATTCTGGTTTGGCTCATCGGCGATATTCGCCGCGCCTGCCGGTATGGTCCGGAGCGTAGCGCAGTCTGGTAGCGCACCACACTGGGGGTGTGGGGGTCGCAGGTTCAAATCCTGCCGCTCCGACCAATTTTCCGCCGAAATCAACGTGTTGTGGCGGCCATTGGCAGCCAATTACATGCGTTGGCTGCAGAAAAGGGCGGACTATGAAACTCACGACAGCCGAAATTTTACATTGCGATGCCGGTTGGCGCGTTTTCTCCTTCCTGCGTCTATCGACTGATGAAGGCATTACAGGCATCGCTGAATACAATGAGTGTTATGGCAGCCCTGGCCTCAGCCGGATCATCGAACGGCTTGCAGCCCTGATTAAGGGCGAGGACGCGCTCAAGCATGAGCTGATTTCGCAAAAGCTCTACGCCGTGACCCGCCAGGCGACGGGCGGCCAAAACCAGCAAGCCATTGCAGCGATTGAGAATGCCTTGCTCGATATCAAGGGAAAAGCGCTCGGTGTGCCTGTGCATGCCCTGCTTGGCGGCGCGATCCGTGATGCGTTGCCCCTGTATTGGTCCCATTGCGGCACGTATCGCATAAATGCCTCCCACACCGCCGCTATAGGCCTTCCGCAGATCCGCAGCCTTGCCGATATCACCGAGCTTGGTCGTAGGGTCAAAGAACGGGGCTTCAAAGCGCTTAAAACCAACATGTTTTTATTTGACGAGGCTGGCGGCGAACCGGCGCTGCATATGCCTGGGTTTGGCGGTGCGCCTGGATGGCCTGAGCTCAACGCAAGTCCAAAGCTGATCGATGCCGTTGCAGCTGAGATTGAGGCCTTTCGCGACGGCGCTGGTCCGGATGTCGGTATCCATCTAGACCTCAATTTCAATTTCAAAACTGAGGGGTATCTCCAGATGACCCGAGCCCTAGACGGGCTTGGCCTGACTTGGTTTGAAATCGATATGTATGATCCTAAGGCGCTCCGCCGTATCCGCGACTCGATCAACACGCCCGTCGCGTCCTGCGAGTCGTTGTTTGGCCTGCGCGGCTTCCGTCCGTTCTTTGAGGCCGAAAGCATGGATGTCGCCATCATCGATACGCCCTGGAACGGCACGTGGCTTGGCATGAAGATCGCCGCCATGGCTGAGGCGTTCGAAGTAAACGTGGCGCCCCATAACTTCTACGGCAATCTATCAACGCTGATGAGCGCGCATCTCTGCGCCGCTGTCCCGAATTTCCGAACAATGGAAATCGATATCGACGATGTGCCGTGGAAGAATGACATCATCACCTGGACGCCGGAGATCATCGACGGGATGTTACAGGTGCCGAACGCGCCGGGCTGGGGCGCCGAGCTGAATGACGAGGTTATCGCCGCCCATCCCCCAAAACAACCTGTCGGATAGGCTGGATCAGCGTCACGCCTTCTGCAAATGCGCCTCGACGAACCACAATTGCTTGTCCAGGTCTGCCGTAATGCCTGTGAACAGGTCTGCCGTCACTTCGTCGCCTTCATCCCCGGTTGCGCTGATTGCATCTCGCATGGCGTTTGCTGTGGCCGCAAGGCGATCCGCAACAGCCGCGACATGGTCTGAGCCTTTTACCAGATCCGCCGGATAGGCTTCGAGACTGGAGCCGGCGGCTACATCCTGCGTCCGGCCAGCAGCCGTGCCGCCAAGGGCGACAGCGCGTTCGGCAATCTCATCCGCATGGCCCTGGATTGCCTCATGCAGACTGTCGAACAGTTCGTGCAACGGCATGAAATGTGGGCCTTTGACGTTCCAATGCGCCTGCTTGGCGATTGCCGCCAGGTCCAACGCATCAGCGAGGCGTGCGTTAAGTACGGCAATGACGGATTTGCGGGTGGCTTCGGCGAGGGCGTTGCGCGTCGGGTGCATGGAAGAATTCCTTTGTTTAGACTAATTCTAATGTATGATTAGCGCTGCAGGATACAAGGGCGCCAGACATATAAATTCTAAACCGCCTGTTCAGCCGCAAATGGCGAGATATCGCGCTCATCCAGCACCAGATGGATTAGCGCCGGGCCTTCATGCGCCAGCGCCTCAGCAAACGCGGAACTGAACTGGTTCGTCGCGTCCACACGCCATGCCGGCATGCCGTAAGCGCGGGCGAGCGCCGCGAAATCCGGTGCGGCGAGGCGTGTGCCATAAATGCCGTCCTCACCATAGCGCCGTTGCTGCGAAACCAGGATCGAGCCCCAAGCTTGGTTATCTGCAACGACGACTTTGATCGGGAGGTCCTGCGCAGCCGCTGTCATCAATTCCTGCCCCGTCATTTGGAACCCGCCATCGCCGACGAACGCGATCACCTGTGCATTCGGGCGGGCGGCGACAGCGCCAAGCGCTCCTGGGACCGCATAGCCCATAGCGCCGCACATCGGCCCGGCCTGGGTTCGGCCCTGTCCGAAAACATAGTAGCGATGCACCCAGCGGGCGAAGGTGCCGCTGTCAGTCAAGATGACAGCGTCATTGGCGAGCTGGCGCTGCGCTTCAACCACGCATTCGGCCATGTCGACAGCGCCTTTGACGGTGACTTCTCCTGGCTCAACGAAATCCATGAAATTGGCATGCAGCGCATCCCGCCACTTCACGCGCGCCTCTGATGGCGCATGCACTGCGTCTGCCAGCGCAGTCAGCGCTGGGCCAGAATCCGCGACGAAGGCGAGGGTTGGCTTTAGGCGCGTCAACACATCCGGCTCAGGGAAAATATGGATGAACGCCTGGTCTGGATGAACGAGTGCGAATTCCAGGCTGGTAATGCCGTCCATCCGCGCGCCGACGGCGATGATCAAGTCCGCCTCCTGAAACGCTTGCTCCTGCCATGCGACGCGGTTGATCTCTAAATGCCCTGCATAGGCTGGGTGCGTATTCGGCAACGCATCCTGCCGACGGTAGGCCGTGGATACAGCACAGCCAGACGCCACGGCGAACCGGGCGAGGGCGGATTGCGCGCCTTCATTCGTCACCATTTCGCCAGCGATCACCATCGGGCGTTCGGCTTGATCAATCAGCCGCGCCGCCGCTTCTACCGCTTGTGGGGCAGGTGCGCCGACTGCGCGGGGGATTGGGCCAGGAATATCGCATTCGCCAGCGTCGCCTTCGGTGATATCTTTCGGCATGACGATAATCGCTGGGCCTGGCCGTCCGCTGGTGGCTAACGCCAGGGCGCGGGCGGTCACTTCTGCTACTTGCGCCGATGATTCAGGCTCGAACACGCCTTTGGCGACCGCGCCGAACATCTGATGATAGTCAATCTCCTGAAACGCTTCGCGGCCCTTCGTCGCCGTTGGAACATGGCCGATCACCAACAGCATTGGCGTCGAATCCTGGCGCGCCACATGGACGCCAATGGATGCGTTGGTGGCGCCAGGGCCGCGGCTGACGAATCCCACAGCAGGCCGGCCCGTCAATTTGCCATAGGCCTCTGCCGCGAAGGTCACGCCGGATTCATGGCGGGGCGTGATCAACTGGATGCGATTGGCGTTCCGCTGGGCGGCGCGCAGGATCGGCAAGTAACTTTCGCCTGGTACAGAAAACGCGGTGTCCACACCCCAAGCCATCAATGTTTCAACCAGCGCATCGCCGCCATTCATAACAATCGTCTCCAGTGAAATCGGGAATGACGGGAGCCTAGCAGACGGCGGCGCGGCGTAAAGCGCATTTGAACCCGGGCGCGCCACGCCTATTGTCGCTGAACAAGCATTGAAGGATGGGCCAATGAAATGGATCGCGCTTGGCGCTGCAGCGATTGCGATTATCGCTTTTGGCGGCTGGACATTGTTCACAGGGAGTGACGGCCCAGCTCGTATTCCCTATGGCGACAGGGCTGCCGTGGAACGCGGTGCTGTCGTCTATACGGAAGCCTGCGCCGCCTGCCATGGCAAGGACCTTGAGGGCCAGCCGAATTGGCGTGAGCGCCTGCCAAGCGGCCGCCTGCCTGCTCCGCCCCATGACGAGTCTGGCCACACCTGGCACCACACTGATGATCATTTATTCAAGGTGACGAAATACGGCGTCGCCTCGTTCGCGCCCGCAGGATACGAAAGCGACATGCCGGGCTTTGAGGATCAATTGTCAGATGCGGATATTCTCGCCTCGCTCGCTTACATCAAATCCCGCTGGCCAGAATCGATAAAACGTCGCCACGATATGATGAATGGGGCGACGCAATGAGAACGTTTCTGTTTGGCGCGCTTTCTGTTCTGCTAGTAGCCCATGCGTACGCCGACGACACGACAAAGCATAAACCCTATGCCGGCCAAGAGCAGCGTGAGATCAAAGCTCTCTCGCCAGACTTCGTCGAGGGACTAAAGGCAGGGCAGGGCCTTGGCTTTGCCAAGTCCGCAGAACTCAATGGCTATCCTGGCCCGGCGCATTTGTTGGAATTGGCGTCTGAACTTCCACTGAATGCAGAGCAAGTCCAGGCTATCACAGACATCCGGGGTGAGATGCTTGGTGCTGCTGTTCCGCTTGGTTTGCAACTGGTCGAGGCTGAGAAAGAGCTAGAGCGCGCTTTCCGGAGCCGCGCGATTGATCAAGCGGCATTAGGGCGATTGACCGAAGCGGCGGCTGTGATCACTGGTCAATTGCGTGGGGCGCATCTCGGCGCTCATATCAAAGCGACAGCGCTTTTGACGCCGCGCCAGATCCATCGCTATCAGGCGTTGCGCGGGTACGCAGCCGGTCACGCGGATCACGCAGGCGGGCATAAACACTGATGCTGGCCGGATAAAGCGCCGTAGCCTGATTCGTGACGCTTGGCGGCGGGAATCGTGAGGTCTATAGTCCGCGCCCATGACATTTCCTGCACCCTATAGCGCGTTTTCATCGCGTGTCCGGCCCGAGTGGATCGACTACAACGGCCATATGAACGTCGCCTATTACGTCGCCGCATTTGATGAGGCGACAGACGCTTTCTATGAAGCGTTGGGCATCGGCCTTTCTTACAAGAACGCGACGGATTGCTCGACGTTCACCCTGGAAGGCCACATCACCTATGACCAGGAGGTGATGGAGGGCGACGAGCTGAACTTCACGACATATCTGCTGGATTGTGACGCCAAGCGTATTCATTATATCCACGAGATGTATCACGCCGAGAAAGGCTATCTCGCGGCGACGAATGAGTTGATCGGCATTCATATTGACATGAATGAACGACGCTCTAAGCCGATGCCAGAGGATATGCAGGCCCGGCTTCAAGCCGCGTTGGACTTGCATAAGCCGCTTCCCAAACCCGCTCAGGTCGGTCGCGTCATCGGCATTCGCCGCAAAGGCTGACACTGACCCATGCTCCGCTCTATCAAACGCATTAGGGTTTGGAAGAGAGGGGTCCGCAAGATCAGGCGGCGCGGCATCAACTATGATGGTGCGATCCTTATTGGCGCAGCAATCGCAATTGGCCTGGCGGCAGGCATTCTCTCAATCGCCTTCCGAGAAGGCGTCGGTGGAGTTCAGTATCTCGTCTATGGATTCATGGATGAGGATAATTGGCGGCTTTTCGCTGAGTTGCCCTGGTATTTGATCCTATTCGGCCCAGCTGTTGGCGGACTGATTGTTGGCTTCTATTTGAAGCGCTTCATGCCGGGCGGCCGCCCGGTTGGCGTTGCGCAGGTTATGGAGGCGAGCGCTCTCCATGGCGGGCGCATGTCGTTTCGCGAGGGCATGCATGGCGCAGTTGCGAACGTGACATCGCTGAGCTTCGGCGCTTCTGCCGGCAGGGAAGGCCCGGTCGTGCATTTAGGCGCGACTGTAGGCGCCTGGGTTAGCGATAAGCTGGGGTTACAGCCGGGGGGGTCTCGTATTCTGCTAGCATGCGGCGTTGCGGCGGCGGTTGCGGCGGCGTTTAACGCGCCATTGGCGGGGGTGTTCTTCGCGCTTGAGGTTGTGATCGGCCACTATGCCGTTGGCGCATTGGCTCCAATTGTGGCGGCGTCAGTTGTCGCGACCGCCGTTACGCGGAGCGTCTACGGTGAATATCCAGCGTTTCAACTGTCGCCCTATGCGCTCGGTTCGCATTGGGAGTTTCCGGCATTCGCGTTGCTCGGATTCGTGGCGGCATTGGCCGCCATCGCCTTCATGCGATCCGTCCCGATTGTGGAGCAGGCACATAGTAAGCTTGGCATCCCGCAGCATTGGCGCCCAGCTGTCGGCGGATTGCTAATTGGCGCAATTGCGTTGGCTTTCCCGCAAGTCCTTGGCGTCGGCTACGGCTCCACCTCCAGCGCGCTCAGGATCGAGTTCGCGTTTCCGTTCCTGATCGGCCTGGCATTCGCGAAGACAGCCGCGACCGCGATCACGCTGGGTAGCGGCTTCGGCGGCGGCGTATTCTCACCGGCGCTGTTCCTCGGCGCCGTGATTGGCGGCGCGTTCGGCCATGTCGCAGGCGATATCGCGCCGGGCATTTTGGCGCCGGCGGAAGATATATTTGCGGGCGAGGGGGCGTATGCGCTCGTTGGCATGGGGGCGTTTGCCGCTGCGACGCTTGGTGCGCCGATCTCAACTATCTTGATGGTTTTTGAAATTACGACTGACTATGCGCTGACAACGGCCGTCATGTTGGCTGTGGTCGCCGCTGTCGCCACTGTCAGCAGCCTTCATGGAGCGGCGTTTTTTCGAGGCCAGCTTGAGCGACGCGGCATTGATATGACGCTGGCGCGGATAGAAGCGGATTTGCTGCGCGATATCACTGTCGGCGGCATTGTCAGCGAAGAATTTGCGCGGACCAGCCCGGGCACTTGCCTCCGCGAAGTGCGTATTCAGCTTCAAACGGCGCCATTTGGAGAATTGTTTGTTGTCGACGCCGATAACGCCCTGATTGGCACGATCACGCTCGCGGACCTGTCGGCCGAAGCATTTGATCCAAACTTGGATGATCTCGTCGTTGCGCGAGATGTTGCGCGCCTACATCCGGCGATGCTTCAAGGCAGTGACAATCTGCTTGATGCGCTTGCCTTGATGGAAAGTCACGAAGAGGAACATTTAGCCGTCGTGGATGACCGGGCTCACGGCCGCCAGATTATTGGCGTATTGCATGAGCGGGATGTAATGTTGGCCTATAATCAGGAACTGGTGCGCCTGCATCGGGACGAAAGCGCGTCTTTCTGAGTTGGATATTCGGCCCAGCTTGAAACTGCGTCGATACGCCGGACAGGCCAGCGTTTACAGGGGCGCTTAGGCGCTGTACTACATGCGCTATCACCCGGGCGGGGCAATGTCTTTCCGGGTGTTTTCTTTTGCCGAATGATAATCTCGGAGCGCGGTCATGCAGGTTCTAGCGGGCAATAGCAATCGCCCACTCGCGGCAGCGATCAGCGCCTATCTCAATATCCCGCTGACAGCGGCGACGATCAGACGCTTCTCGGACATGGAAGTGTTTGTTGAGATTGAGGAAAATGTGCGCGGCGAGGATGTGTTCCTGGTGCAAAGTACCTCATATCCCGCCAACGACAACCTCATGGAATTACTGGTTTGTTTGGATGCATTGAAGCGTGGGTCTGCCCGCCGCATTACGGCTGTCATCCCTTATTTCGGTTATGCTCGCCAGGACCGTAAAACCGGCCCGCGCACACCGATCTCCGCCAAGCTCGTGGCCAACCTAATTACCTCCGCTGGCGCCGACCGGGTCCTGACGATGGACCTGCATGCGGGCCAGATCCAAGGCTTCTTCGACATCCCGACAGATAACCTGTTTGCCCGCCCGGTTTTCGTGCAGGACATGCGCGAGCGGTTTGCCGGCCAAGAGTTGGTCATCGTCTCGCCAGATGTTGGCGGTGTTGTCCGCGCCCGTGCTATCGCAAGCCGGTTGGATGCGGACCTGGCGATCATTGATAAGCGCCGCCCGCGCGCTGGCGTTTCCGAAGTCATGAACATCATTGGCGACGTTGGCGACCGGCATTGCATTTTGGTCGACGATATCGTCGATAGCGCTGGCACCCTCTGCAATGCTGCTGTTGCGCTCAAGGAACAGGGCGCCAGCGGCGTCTCGGCCTATGTATCGCATGGTGTACTGTCTGGCGGCGCGGTCGCTCGCGTTGCGGCTTCGCCCATGGATGAGCTGGTGATCACCGACAGCATCCAAGCGACTGAAGCCGTTCGCGTCGCTAGCAACATTCGCCAAATCCCGATAGCAAAGCTGCTCGGGGAAGCGGTTCGCCGTATTAATGTCGAGGAATCAGTTTCGAACCTATTTGACTGATTCTAGACACAAATTTCCTCTGTACGTCGCCCCCGACCTGAGGTTGGGCGAAGCAGAGATCAACGCGTGCGCCAAGCGCCCAGGCTTTGTCGGAAGGCCTGCGGGACGGCTTGGTGGAGGCAAAGGAGAGTAAAACGATGAGCGATAACGATACGATTACAGCCGAAGTCCGCGAGAATATTGGCAAAGGCGCCGCGCGTGCGGCCCGCCGTGCAGGCATGGTGCCGGGTGTGGTTTACGGCCTGGACAAAGATCCGCTTTCAATTGCGATTGATATTCGCCAGGTGAACCGGCTGATCAACAGCGGCAGCTTTTTCTCGACGTTGTACACAATGAAAGCGGGCAAGGACTCAATCAAAGTTCTAGCGCGTGATCTGCAGCAGCATCCTGTTACGGATGTAGCGATGCACATGGACTTCCTGCGCGTTTCTGCGGATACGGCGATCGCCGTTGAAGTTCAGGTGACCTTCCTCAACGAAGACACCTGCCGCGGACTGCTGGATGGCGGCATTTTGAATGTCGTGCGTTATGCTGTTGAGATCATGTGCCGTCCGGACGCCATCCCGGAAGAAATCGTGGTTGATCTTGAAGGCTTCGAGCTTGGCGAGTCTGTGCATATCAGCAACGTGACGCTGCCCGATGGCGTTGAGCCGACAATTACGGATCGTGACTTCACGATCGCAACGATTGTCGCCCCGGCGAAGCTGGAAGAGGTCGAGACCGAAGGCGAGAGCGATGCAGGCGACGGCGACGCTTCAGACGCTGGCGATGATGCTTCGGGCGCTGGCGACGACGAAAACAAGGACGGCTAAGCCGATCTCAAACCCCGCATTCTGACCGTCAGGGAGAAAGCCAATGCGCGCCATACTTGGCCTTGGCAATCCTGGCGGGAAGTATGCGGGGCATCGTCATAATGTCGGCTTTATGGCGATTGACCGGATTGCGGAGCGGGCTGGCATTGGCCCGTTCCGCCGCCGGTTCCAGGGCGAGGCCGCTGAGGGTCGCCTTGGGCAGGAGCGGGTCGTGCTCCTCAAACCCATGACATTCATGAATGAATCTGGGCGGGCAGCGCGCGCCGCGATGGATTTCTATAAGTTACAGCCGTCAGACATTGTCGTTGTTTATGACGAGCTTGATTTGGCGCCGGGCAAATTGCGGATGAAACAAGGCGGGGGCGCCGCTGGCCATAACGGCATCCGTTCTATGATCAAACATTGCGGGCTAGATTTTTGGCGGGTGCGGGTTGGGATCGGTCATCCTGGCAGGCCGGAAAAAGTGCACGGCTATGTGCTGCGCGATTTCGCCAAGGCTGATATGGCCTGGCTGCAGCCGATGCTGGATGCGATCGGCGACAACGGCGATATGCTTGCCGCCGCCGACCACGCGAATTTTATGAACCGCGTAGCGATGGGGATGCAGGCGGCCAACCAGGGCTGATTTGACCACCTGCGATCCATAAATCTTTTAAAATGCCGCCTCACATCGTCCGGTTAGGAGGCATTCTGGTAGAGTTCCACATCGTTCTGTGTCTGCTGCTCAGCTACACCAGATTGCTGCAGAACCTGTTGTGAAATTGATTGCATTGATTGTGCGACCTGCACGCGCGTTGCCCGGGATTCGTCTTGCTCCGCTATTGATTCAGCCTGAGAATCCAGCAATGCGGTAGCGCCGTCGGCATCAACGCCAGCGCTACCTGTCGATTTTGAGGGCGCTTCCACTGGTTCAACTGGGGCGGAAGACCGCGCGTTGCTCGAACCCGTATCCCGACTTTCCGGCGCATCGCTTCGTGCGACAGCTTCCTGGCTGCGGTCATTTTGTGTTGGGCTGTTATTAGGATAGTTCGCCGACGCCGAGGAATTCACGTTAGAGCCAGAATTCGATGCGCTGTTGTAACCACCGCCTGAACCACCGTTGCCGCCGCCACCTAAAATGCCACCAATAATGCTCATCTCGCTCTCCTCAAACCGCCAATTTGCAGTGTGTAGAATCGCCATATCGGCTAAAGCTGGCGGTAACGTTCTGCGCAAAGATTTGAGCAGACTATTGATAAAATTCGATGCTTATTTGAGCGGTTGGAAGCGATGGTTCAGACAAGGTTCTTAAGTACTTCATTCCAAAGGTTTGTCTTCAATTCAAAGCCAACGCCAGGCGCATCGTGCAGCCGCACTTGGCTTGCCGCCAATTCAGCATTATCAGCAAACCCGCCGAATGGCTGGAACACGCCGGGGTAACTTTCATTGCCGCCGAGGCCCAATCCCGCAGCGATATTCAGCGCAAATTGGTGTCCGCCATGGGGAATGCAGCGCCTGCGGGACCAACCCAGATCGCCGAGCATCGTCAAAACATCGAGATACTCGACAAGGCCATAGGAGAGCGGCGGGTCAACCTGCAGCCAATCCCGATCTGGCCGCATGCCTGCATAGCGAATGAGATTGCGGGCGTCCTGGACGGAGAACAGATTCTCGCCTGTCGCCATAGCGCCCGGATAGATCTCGCCAAGCGCGGCTTGCAGTTGGTAATCAAGCGGATCGCCTGCTTCCTCGTACCAGAATAGGTCATAGGGTTTCATCATTTCCGCATAGGCGACGGCGGTTTCAAGATCAAAGCGACCATTGGCGTCGACGGCGAGGCGGCGGCCTTCGCCGACGACGTCCAACACCGCCTCGATCCGGGCTTTGTCTTCGTCGATGCCGTCACCGCCGATCTTCATTTTGACGACGTCATAGCCAAGATCCAGATATCCGCGCATTTCGTTCTGCAGCGCATCCAGGCCTTTACCAGGATAATAATAGCCGCCAGCCGCATATACGAAGACGCTCTCATCCGTCTTGCCGCCGTTGTAGCGATCCGCCAGCAAGCGCCAGAGCGGCAGGCCGTGGGCTTTCGCCAGCGCATCCCAAAGCGCCATGTCGAGCGTGCCGATAGCGACGGAGCGTTCGCCGTGGCCGCCCGGTTTCTCGTTGATGCGCATCGCCTTGTTGATCGCAATCGGGTCAATGAACCCGTCACCATCAACCAAGCTATCTTGGTCCGCCGCCTGAATGCGCGGAATAAACCGCTCGCGCATCAGGGAGCCCTGGCCGTAGCGGCCATTAGAATTGAAGCCATAGCCGATGACCGGCTTCCCATCCTTCACCACATCCATCACCACAGCGACGGCGCTGCACGTCATCTGGCTGAAATCCACATAGGCGTTGCGAATGTCAGACTTCAGGGATTGTGTTTTTTCAACGATATCGACGATGCGCATAATCAGGCTCTTAAAATGGGAAGGAATCGGAGCGGATACCTTACCAGAAACGCGCAAAAAAAACGCGCGGACGCTGAAGCCTTCCTGGCGAGCATCCGCGCGACCGAGATATCTGAACGCACCTAAGATTGGGCGATGGGCGTTAGATCATCTGCGATTTCAACGTATTTAGTTAGACGATCATTGCGCCATCATCCCGCCAAACTGCGACGATGCAGGAGCGTGGAACTGCGGCGCCGCCTTCGGGGAAGTGGCTGTCGCCTTTCTCGCCCGGATGTTGAATGCCGACAAACATTGTGCGGCGGTCCGGCGACCAGGTGAGGCCTGTGATTTCAAACTCTTTCGGGCCGACCATGAAGCGGCGGATGTCGCCGGTTTCAGGATCAGCAGCGAGCATTTGATTGTTGCCCATGCCGGCAAAGTCGCCCTTGTTGGAGTATTTGCCGTCTGTCTGGATCCAGAGGATGCCCGCTTCGTCGAACTTGATGCCGTCCGGCGAGTTGAACATGTTCTGAGCCGCGATGTTCTGTGAGCCGGCATAGGCGTCATCATGCACAGTCGGGTTGCCCGCGATCACGAACAGGTCCCAGGCGAACTTGGCTGCGCCATGGTCGCCGCCCATCGGACGCCACCGGACGATCTGGACATAGTTGTTGCCAGCGCGTGGATTCGGACCGTCAACAGGGGCTGCATCACCGCCTTTGTTTGGCTTCTTACCGCGGTTCTTATTGTTGGTGAGCGCGCAGTAGGCTTCCGCCTTGTGGCGGTTCGCCGCCACCCATGCTGGGCGATCAATCGTCGTCGCGCCGACAGCGCTTGCAGCCTGACGGGTGTGGATGCAGATATCGGCTTTGCTGGCCATTCCAGTGGTCGTCGGGGTCAAATGCAGCCATTCGCCTTTGCCGCCATCATGGAATTTGGCGACGTAAAGCTCGCCAAATTCCAACAAGTTTGAATTGTCGCCGCCAGCGGAATACTTGCCGGCGGCGACGAAACGATAAAGGAATTCGCCGCGCTCATCGTCGCCGAGGTAGACGACGACATGACCGTCAGCAGCGATGACGACTTCTGCATTCTCATGTTTGAACCGGCCAAGGGCTGTGCGCTTCTTCGGCGCGGCGCTTGGGTTGAACGGGTCAATCTCGACGACATAACCGGCGCGGTGCGCCTCGTTCGGGTGCTTGGCTATGTCAAAGCGATCATCAGCCATGGCCCAGTTGTAGCCCCAGTCTTTGTGGCTGATGCCGTAGCGTTTGAAGCCTTCGGGCAACGTCATGTCTTTGTCGCTGGAGGAGAAATAGCCGTTGAAGTTTTCCTCGCAAGCAAGATAGGTGCCCCAAGGCGTGCGGCCAGCGCCGCAGTTATTCCAAGTGCCGAGCGATACAGCGCCATTCGGGTCAGCTTCGGTTTTCATTAGTTCATGGCCGCGCGCGGGGCCAGTGATGTCCATCGGCGTGTCGGCAGTAATGCGTCGGTTCTCCGGGGCGTCGAGCACGACCTCCCAGCCGTTTGCGCCTGGGCGAACCTGGAATACGGAAACACCGTGGGATGCTTTGCCCTTGCGGACGTCGTCTTCTGTTTCTGGCAACTTCGAGGCGTTCGCGCCATAAGCAATGCTGCGGTTGGTGTATTCGTTGTTGACGACCATAACGGCGCGACCGTCACGGGTGTAAAGTTCCATGCCGTCATTGTTATCGCCGAATTGTTTTTCCTGCGCGGCGCCGGTGCTGCGGGTCGCGTGGTCGAATTCAGGGGCTGTAGACCAAAGGGGATCGCCCCAGCGGACCAGGGTTTTCCAAGAGAAGCCATCCGGCAACGCAACAGTGTCGAGGCTGTTGGCGGCGACGGCTTTGAAGCCCATCCGATCTGCGGCGCGGGCTTTGAACGGGGTCAGCGATGTTGCGCTGGCGAGGAGGCCGGCAGCGCCGAGCGCGCCTAAGAACCCGCGGCGTGATAAGGCTCTGTCTACTAGTCGGTCGAAGTCTGTTTCATCTGGGCGTGGATTGTTTATGTCGTCGAATTCGTCGAATGACGGGTGGCTGTCCATGGCCAATGCTCCAATTAACGTGCGATTAAGATCGCTGGGAACATCCACGCTCAATATTGAGCGGTTATGACAGATATGTCGCATTTTTGTTGCAACGCCAGGCCTTGCCAATCGGAGTGTATTACTCCAAATACTAAACGTATCGGATAACTCCTATTTGAAATTTTGAGGAGGGCTGGGATGCTGCGTCTCAGCAAGATGACAGATTATGCGGTGGTGGTGATGGGCCGCTTAGCATCGCGCCCGGATGAGCGCCAGTCGGCGGCTGATGTGGCTGCCAATACTGGTTTGCCGCAAGCGACCGTCGGCCAAGTGCTTAAGGCGTTGGCGTCTGGCGGATTGGTTTCCGGCGCGCGTGGGGCTCAGGGCGGCTATCTTTTGTCCCGGCGGCCTGAGGCGATTTCGGTCGCGGAAATCGTCGTCGCCTTGGACGGGCCAGTGGCGATTACCGCATGTGTCGAGGGCGCAGACGATCCGTGTTCTGTTGAATCCACTTGTCTGCTGAAAGGCAGCTGGGACGCAGTGAACATCGCCATCGAGGACGCGCTGAAGCAGGTGACGTTGGCCGATATGTTGGCTCCGCTGTTCCAGTTTAACCCGACGGCATCTGAACTTAAGGAGGCTGCACCATGAGCGCCACCGCTGAAACCGTCGCTGATGTTGAGCGGCTAAACGAAAAATACAAATACGGCTTCGTTACCGACATTGAGGCCGAGAATGCGCCCAAGGGTCTGAACGAAGACACGGTCCGCTTCATCTCCGCCAAGAAAAATGAGCCGGAATGGCTGCTAGAATGGCGCCTTGAAGCCTATCGTCGCTGGCTTGAAATGACGGAGCCGGATTGGGCGAAGCTTGGCTATCCGCCGATTGACTACCAAGACGCCTATTACTATTCCGCGCCAAAATCGAACGAGAACGCGCCGGAAAGCCTGGATGATGTTGATCCGGAATTGCTGCGGACATACGAAAAGCTCGGCATTCCTTTGCGAGAGCAAGAGGTGTTGGCTGGCGTTAAGAATATCGCAGTGGATGTTGTTTTTGATAGCGTTTCTGTCGCAACGACGTTTAAGAAGAAGCTGGCGGAAGCCGGCGTGATTTTCTGCTCAATCTCTGAGGCGATCCAGGAACACCCGGAACTTGTGCGGAAATACATGGGCGCCGTCGTGCCGCGGGACGATAACTACTTCGCCGCGTTGAACTCCGCTGTCTTCACTGATGGGTCGTTCGTCTACATTCCAAAAGGCGTCAAATGCCCGATGGAGCTGTCCACATATTTCCGCATCAATGCGGAGAATACAGGGCAGTTTGAGCGCACGCTCATCATTGCCGAGGAAGGCTCTTACGTCAGCTATCTGGAAGGCTGCACGGCGCCGATGCGGGACGAAAACCAGTTGCATGCAGCAGTTGTCGAACTCGTCACCCATGATGACGCCGAGATCAAATATTCGACCGTACAGAACTGGTATCCGGGCGATGAGAATGGCGTTGGCGGCATCTATAACTTCGTCACCAAGCGGGCGCTTTGCGCTGGCGACCGCTCTAAAGTCAGTTGGACGCAGGTCGAGACTGGTTCTGCGATCACCTGGAAATACCCAAGCTGCGTTTTGCAGGGGGATGACAGCCAGGGCGAGTTCTATTCCGTCGCAATCGCCAACAACATGCAGCAGGCGGATACCGGCACGAAGATGATCCATATGGGCAAGCGCACCCGATCCCGCATCATCTCTAAAGGGATTTCGGCAGGGAAGGCGCAGAATAGCTATCGCGGCCTCGTCAAAATGCTGCCGACGGCTGAGAAGGCGCGGAATTACACCCAATGCGACTCGCTGCTAATCGGCGATCAGTGCGGCGCGCACACATTTCCGTATATAGAAAGCCAGAACCGCTCGGCCCGCGTCGAGCATGAAGCGACGACATCGAAAATTAGCGAAGACCAGCTCTTCTACTGCCGCCAGCGCGGCATAGGCGAGGAAGAAGCGGTGGCGCTCGTCGTCAACGGCTTCTGCCGCGAGGTCTTGCAGCAACTGCCTATGGAATTCGCCGTTGAGGCGCAGAAACTGGTCGGCATCAGCCTAGAAGGCTCTGTCGGGTAAGGAATAGAAATATGCTTGAAATCAATGACCTGCACGTCGATGTGGACGGCAAACAGATCATCAATGGCCTCACACTGACTGTGCCTGCCGGCGAAGTCCATGCGATCATGGGGCCGAATGGTTCCGGCAAGAGCACGCTCTCATACGCGCTTGCTGGCCGCGATGGATACGAAACAACCAGCGGCACAGCGACGCTTGGCGGCTCAGACCTGCTGGACCTTGACCCCGAAGAACGCGCCGCGCTTGGCCTCTTCCTGGCGTTCCAATATCCGGTGGAAATTCCGGGCGTTGCGGGCATGACCTTCGTGAAGACGGCCATCAACGCCGTCCGCACCGCGCGCGGCGAGGGCGAGCTTTCGGCGCTGGATTTCCTGAAGCTGGTTCGCGCTCGCCTGAAAGACCTGAACATTGACGAAGCGATGCTGAAACGCCCCGTCAATTCCGGTTTCTCTGGCGGTGAGAAAAAGCGGAACGAAGTGCTGCAGATGGCGCTTTTGGAGCCGAAATTCTGCATTCTTGATGAAACCGATAGCGGCCTTGATATTGACGCGCTGAAAGTCGTTTCCGACGGCGTCAATCGCTTACGCGGGCCGGAGCGCGGGATGTTGGTCATCACGCATTACCAGCGCCTGCTGGACTACATTAAGCCGGACAAAGTGCATGTCCTCGCGAAGGGCCGGATCGTCAAAACCGGCGGGCCAGAGCTGGCGCTGGAGCTTGAAGAAAATGGCTATGGCGACGTCCTGGCCGGGCTGGCGGCGTAATGGCCGCTAAGGAACCTTTGGGCGTATCGGCCTTTGCGCCCGCCTTCCGGGAACGGAGCGGCGAGCCCGAATGGCTAGGCGGCCTCCGCCGGGATGGCTTCGCGCGTTTCAGCGAAACGGGCCTGCCGACAAACCGCGACGAGGCCTGGAAATACACCAGCCTCCGCCCCATAGCCCGTGCCAAATATGAGGCCGCGCCCGCGAATGACGATGCCGATATAAGCGATCTGCCAGCGCGTATGCTGGACGGCTCCGCCCGCGCTGTATTCGTGAATGGTCGCTTGGCGCCGTCGCTTTCTGACCTGTCCGGTGTTTCCGGCGCCGTATCTCCGTTGAATGATATTCTGGACGAAGACTGGGTACAGTCCCTCCTTACCGCCGACGTTGACGGCGCGCAGGTCATGTACGCGCTCAACGCCGCTTTGTTCGACGACGGCCTCGCCATCCGCGTGCCGGATGGCGAAACTCTCTCGCGCCCGCTCGAGATATTGTATGTAGCCGCCCCTGGCGACCGGGCGCTGATGTGGCATCCGCGCATGGCGGTTGATATTGGCGCCAACGCATCTGCGACGATCATTGAGCGGCATATCGGCCCGGCGAAGGGCGCATATCTCGCTAACCACGGCGCTGATATCCGCGTTGCTGACGGCGCCAAGCTGACCCACGCCAAGGCGCAGTTGGAAGGCGGGGAGGGGCGGCATCTCGCCATGAGCCGCGTGTCCATTGGCGAGAATGCTCTTTACGACAATTTTGTGCTGACATTGGGTGCAGCGCTTTCCCGCAATGAAGTCGCGGCTAAGTTGGCGGGGGCTGATAGCGAAGTGCGCTTGAACGGCACCTATCGCTTGGATAGCCGCCAGCACGCCGACCATTCCAGCCGCATCGATCATTCGGCGCCCGGAACGCGCTCCCGTCAGGTCTATGCGGGCGCTATTGGCGACAATGGTCGCGGCGTATTCCAAGGCCATATCGTTGTTGATCAGATTGCGCAGCAGACAGACGGCCACCAGCTGAACCGCGCGTTGCTGTTGTCGGATCACGCGGAAATTGACTCGAAGCCAGTGCTCGAAATCTACGCCGACGATGTGAAATGCAGTCATGGCGCCACAGCTGGCGACATTGATGATGACCAGCTTTTCTACCTCCGCGCGCGCGGCATTCCAGCCGAACAAGCGCGGATGCTCGTTGTGCGCGGGTTTTTGGCGGATGCGGCGGAAGGCATGGGCGACGAAGCTGTCCGCACCGCGCTTCTAGCCGAGTTGGATGCAGCGCTTGGATTGGAGGGCTTGCAATGACTGCCGTCGCCCCCGCCAGCCGCCCCAACTATGACGTTGAGGCGATCCGCGCTGATTTCCCGATCCTACATCAGCAGATCAACGGCCATGATTTGGTGTTTCTTGATACTGCCGCCAGCGCCCAGAAACCGCGCCAGGTCATCCAGGCCATGGTAGAGGTTATGGAGAACGACTACGCCAACGTGCATCGTGGCGTGTACGCGTTGTCCCAGCGCGCGACAGACAAGTTTGAGGCGGCGCGAACAAAGGCCGCCAAGTTTATCAACGCGCCCCATGAAGATGCGGTGATTTTCTCCCGCGGCGCCACAGAAGGCATCAACCTCGTCGCGGCCTCATATGGCCAGCGGCTTGGCGCAGGCGATGAAATCATCACGACCGAGCTAGAGCATCACTCCAATATCGTCCCCTGGCAGATCATCGCTGAGAAACAGGGCGCTAAAGTGCTGTTTGCACCGATGGATGACAATGGCGCGCTGGATATGGACGCCTTTCGCGCGCTCATCTCCAACCGCACGAAAATCGTGGCGACGACCCATGTGGCGAACACCATGGGCTCCGTGCTGCCGGTGCAGGAAATGGCGCGGCTCGCCCATGCCGTCGGTGCTGTCATCCTGGTCGATGGCTGCCAGGCGGCGCCCCATATGCCAGTGGACGTGCAAGCTCTAGATGTTGATTTCTATGCATTCTCCGGCCACAAGATTTATGGCCCGACAGGCATCGGCGCGCTTTATGGCCGCCCGGAAATCCTGGCCGATATGCCGCCCTATCAAGGCGGCGGCGAGATGATTGAGACGGTGGAGAAGGCTGGCTCCACCTATAAAGAACCGCCGCACCGCTTTGAAGCGGGGACGCCAGCCATCGTTGAAGCCGTCGGTTTTGGCGCTGCGATCGACTACATTCAAAGTATCGGCCTGGAAGCCATCAGCGCGCATGAGACGGATATCGCCGCCCATGCCGAAGCGCTGCTGCGGGCGATGCCTGAAGTCGAAATGATGGGGCAGCCAGGGTCAAAAACCTCTGTCCTGTCGTTTAACGTCAAAGGCGCTCACGCCCATGATGTCGGCACGATCCTGGACCAGATGGGCGTTGCGATCCGCGCTGGGCAGCATTGCGCGCAGCCTGTGATGGATCGCTTTGGCGTTCATGCGACGGCGCGCGCCAGCTTTGGCATGTATAATACGAAAGCGGAGGCAGAGGCGCTCGCCGCAGCCGTCGCCAAAACGATTGAGATTTTCGGCTAAGGACGCCAGTGATGTCAGAAATTGAAGACGGCAAATCCAGGCCGTTCCCAACGTTCCATGATGACGACATGCCAGCAGGTTTGAATCCTGGCGGCATGGGGATGGGCCCAGGTGTCGGTATGGGCTTCGGCATGAACACCGGCATGGATGCATCCGAGGGCGATTTCCGCGCCCGGCGCGGCGCCAAACTGCCGGAAGGCCAAGCTGTCGGCACGAATGAAGACGCCGTCGCCGCGCTAAAAACCGTATATGACCCCGAAATTCCAGTCGATATTTACGAACTTGGCCTTATCTACACTGTAGACATTCATGAGGATGGCTCAGTTTTCGTTGAAATGACGCTGACTGCGCCTGGCTGCCCCGTCGCTGGCGAAATGCCCGGCATGGCGGCGGATGCGTTGGTTGCGGTTCCTGGCTTCGGCGAGATTGAGGTGGTGTTGGTGTTCGATCCGCCATGGTCGCCCGAACGCATGTCCGACGAAGCGCGCGTCGCACTCGACTGGTTTTAAGAGCTTGGTTTTAGGAGTTTAGAATGGCTGAACGTCCCCCCATGGTCTCACTGACCGAAGGCGCCATCGCACGGGTTAAAGAACTGATTTCAAAGAGCGATGAGCCCGTCATGGGCCTCCGCATTGGCGTCAGCGCGCGCGGCTGTTCCGGGCTTTCATATTCGGTGGAATATGCAAAGGAGCAGAAGCGCTTTGAGGAGATTATTGAGCAGGACGGCGTCAAAGTCTTGATTGACCCCGCCGCCGTGATGTTCCTGATCGGCTCCGTTGTTGACTACAAGGAAGACCGCTTCTCCTCCGGCTTCACCTTCACCAATCCGAACGCTGTCGGCGCCTGCGGCTGCGGCGAAAGCTTCTTCGTCGACCAGGACGCGGCAGAGGCTGGCGCGCCAGCATAACGATCACCTGCATACCTTAAACGCGGCCTCCATGAGGGTCCCCTCGCCCTCCATAGGAGGGAGAGGGATCAGGGAGAGGGTGGAAGCCTGCGGGTCGACATGGGGCGCCAATCGCCAAGCGGCACGTTTTTCTCCGAGCCGCAACCTCTCCCCCTCGCGGGGGCGAGGGGACCCTCGTCCTGAGTGCGTTCGAATGATTAGGTGGCGTTTTCTTCCAGGACCATCGCTGCGCCTTTTTCGCCGATCATGATGGCGGTGGAGTTGGTGTTGGCTGTCGTGACGGCGGGCATGATGGAAGCGTCAATAACGCGGAGGCCATCTAGGCCGCGCACTTTCAGTTCCGGATTGACGACGGCCATCGGGTCGCCATCCGGCCCCATCTTGCAAACACCGGCTGGATGATAGATCGACGCGCCGTTTTCACGCGCGAATTGAGCAAGCTCCTCATCAGTCTCGCAATCCAGCCCCGGCACAATTTCACCATTTGAATGGGCGTCAAGCGCGGGTTGAGCGAAGACCTGACGTGCGAGCCGCATGCCTTCCACCATCACGCGGACATCGCCCTCTGTGGACATATAGTTTGGCTTTATCAGCGGCGCCTGACGCGGGTCACTGGACTGCGCCATGATCGTCCCACGGCTTTCCGGGCGGGCGATGGAGCAAGCGACTGTCATGCCAGGCTTGCGTTCAAGGGCGCGGAACTTTGCTTGGTCATAACTGGCTGGCGAAAACAGCAATTGGATGTCCGGGCTCTCCAACCCTTCGCGGCTTTTGGTGAAAACCTGGGCGGAAGATACGCCAAACGTCAGTGCGCCCCGTCCTTCAAGCACAAATCGGGCGCCCTCCCAGAGCAATCTGAGGCCACGGGACATCTCATTGATGGAGACGGCATCCTTCGCGCGATGAGAAATTCGGCAGCAATAGTGGTCAGAGAGATTGGCTCCGACGCCCGGCAATTCATGCAGTGGATCAACACCGATGCTCTTGAGGTGGTCAGCCGGCCCAACGCCTGAAATTTGGAGAAGGTGCGGAGAGTTCACAGATCCGCCAGATAGAATGACCTCCTTGGCCGCTAGCGCTTCCTTACGGTCGCCGCCCTGGTCGAACGCGACGCCGGTGCAGCGCTTGCCATCAAACAGCAGCTTGGTCGCCAAGGCCTCTGTGACGACTTCGATATTGTCCTTGTTTTCGATATTAGCCAGATAAGTTTGGGCCGTAGACCCGCGCCGCCTGCCGATGCGCGACATCTGGCTGTAGCCAACGCCTTCACGGTCATAGCCGTTCAGGTCCTCTTTAAATTCATGGCCAGCTTGCTGAGCGGCTTCGACGAATTTGTGGGTGAGGGGCAGGATGGTGCGGTAATCCTCCACCTGCAGCGGCCCCGTAGCGCCCCGCGTATCGCCTGCGCCTGAAACAAAACTTTCCGATTTGCGGAAATATGGCAGCACATCGTCATAGGACCAACCGCGACTGCCTGCCTGTGCCCAAGAATCGTAATCCTGCTGCGTGCCGCGGATATACAGCATGCCGTTGATGGAGGATGATCCGCCAAGCGTTTTACCGCGCGGCCAATGGATTTCGCGCCCCGCCGTGCCGGTTTCGCCCTCTGAGTGATAATTCCAGTTCAGCTTCGGGTGATACAGCAGCTTCAACATCGCAGCCGGTATATGGATATAGGGGTGCGTGTCTTTCGGTCCGGCCTCCAGCAGGATGACCTTATGTCCAGCATCCGCCAGGCGTCTCGCGACAACGCATCCGGCGGAGCCAGCGCCCACAATCACATAATCGGCATTCATTTTTTAGGCCTTTTCGTAAGGGTCTCTGGCGCCAAGCAAACCATGCGGCGGCCCGTTCCGCAAACGCGCTTGCCTCAAGCGGCGGGGCCTAAGATCATGGCTCGACAAACCGGAGGAAGCGTTGATGATCAGAAAGACCCTTGCCGCAAAAGGCGCCGCATTGGCGGAGATAATCGGCGTTTCCGCGCCGGATATTGCTCCAGGTCTGGCGGAGTTCGCGGCGGAAGCTGGGTTTGGCCGCATCTGGTCCAGGGAAGCATTGCCGCCAGAGGAGCGGATCATCGTCGTGCTGGCGACGCTGGCTTCATTGCAGCGTTTGCCGCAACTGCGCAGCCATATCGGTCCGGCGCTGGATTTGGGGCTGAGCGCGCGGGGCATCCAGGAAATCATCGTGCAATGCGGCCTCTATGGCGGCCTGCCGGTGGCGGAGGAGGCGTTGAAAGTCGCCGCCGCCGTCTTCGCTGAGCGCGGGATTGATCCGCCTGAGCTCACAGCCGAGGAGGAGGTGATGCGCGGCCAGACCATCGCGGAGCTCGATGCTGAAGGCCGTCGGATCATGGCCGAAATCCACGGCGAGCGCAGCCAATCTGGCTATGCCGCCCCTAATGATCCCGCAACATCCGCGCTCTACGAAGTCGCGATCCAATACGGTTATGGCGTGATCTGGACCAGGGCGGGGCTGACATGGCGGCAGCGAATGTTCGTGGCGCTTGCGGCATTCACAGCCTTCCGGCTTGAAGCGACGTTGGTGAAATTTTCGCAATCTGCGCTGGTCCAAGGACTGACGCGGGAGCAGGTCGTCGAAGCCATTATGCAAACCGCGCCCTATGGCGGCTTCCCGCCCGCGTTGATCGCGCTTTCTCAGGTCAAGCCAGTGCTGTTCCCGGACGGCTGATGCAGATCTTCCAGCACCAGCATTCGAAGCGCGCTGGAGAGATTGCCGCTGCGGGTTTTGTCAATTTCCGTTACTAGCGCATTCATTGAGAGACCGCGCGCGGCTGCGATACGCTTCAGTTCTTCCCAAAATCCATCTTCCAGGCTGATGGATGTCTTGTGGCCGCTGAGCGTTACGGAATGGCGGCGCATTTTTGCTGCGGCGCTCATGCGTTCTTCTTGTGCGGCTTTTTCGGGGGCTTGGCGGCAGCGGCGCGGCGGGCGGCTTCCATGCCCAGGCGAGCCCAGGTCTCGAATTCCTCTGGATCGTCCAGCGCGGAATCGGGGGCTGTCCAGTAGCTCATTTGGATCGGCTTGCCCTTGCCTTCGTATACAAACGGCTCTGATTCGGCGTCGCTGAATGTGGATTCAGATTGCTTATCCACCTTGAAATACAGCTGCTCATAAGCGACGAGGGCGAACATGGCGCCGTCATGGAATACGCCGAGGCCGCCGAACATGCGTTTGAAGGATACGCCGGGCAGGGGGGCGAACATCTCTTCCAGATAGGCCTTGTATTCCGGGCTTACGGCCATGATTTACGCGGCTCCCATGAAGCTTGCGACGGCGTCTGCAACGGCGGCCATGTTTTCGGCATGGGTGAAGCCGCTGGATTTGCGCGGTTTTTGGTCGTGATCGCCATCGGGCGCCCAGAACATTTTGGTGGATGGGCTGAGCGCATACGCCGCCACCTCATCCCGCTTGCCGAACGGATCGCGCTCGCCTTGCACGATCAGCGTTGGCGCTTGTATTGCCGCCAGATGTTCCGTTCGGAGTTTTTCAGGGCGACCTGGAGGATGGAATGGATATCCAAGGCAAATGAGGCCCGCTGCGCCTAAATCATCGACTAGATGCGAGGCGACGCGCCCGCCCATGGACTTGCCGCCCACATATAATGGCGTCGCGCCAACAAGCGTGCGGACTTCTGCAAAGGCTTCCCTGAACGCAGCTTCTAGCTTCTGCATCCGATCAGGCGGTCGCTTGGAGCCTTCGGCCCGGCGCGTCGCCATATACGGAAACTCAAATCTGAGCGTTTGCGCGCCGCGTTCCGCCAATAGCCCAGAAATATCGTCCATGAAGGCTGAATCCATGGGGGCGCCAGCGCCATGGGCCAGCAGTAGGGCTGGCGTGCCTTCAGGGCCCGCGCGCAGCATCAGGGGTTCATGAAGAAGTCATTGCCTTTGTCGTCTGTCACGATGAAGGCTGGGAAGTCTTCAACTTCGATCCGCCAGATGGCTTCCATGCCAAGCTCTGGATATTCAACGACTTCGACCTTCTTGATGTGCTCTTGGGCCAAGCGCGCAGCGCTGCCGCCTATGGAGCCCAAATAGAACCCGCCATGCTTCTTGCAGGCATTGATGACAGCCGCAGAGCGATTGCCCTTCGCCAACATTATAAAGCTGCCGCCCGCTTCCTGGAACTGATCGACATAGGAGTCCATCCGTCCAGCTGTTGTCGGGCCAAAGGAGCCGGACGCCATGCCCTCCGGCGTTTTGGCGGGGCCTGCGTAGTAAATCGGGTGGTTGCGGAAATGCTCCGGCATCGGTTCGCCAGCATCCAGCCGCGCTTTGATCTTCGCGTGGGCGATATCGCGGGCGACGATGATGGAGCCTGTGAGTTTCAGCCGCGTTTTGATAGGGTATTGCGATAGCGTCTTGCGGATATCATCCATCGGCTGGTTGAGATCGATGCGCACCACATCGCCGCCAAGCGCTTCTTGGTCTACGTCCGGCAGATATTGGCTTGGATTGGTTTCAAGCTCTTCCAGGAACACGCCATCCTTGGTGATTTTGCCAAGGCACTGGCGGTCTGCGGAACAGGAAACGCCGAGGCCGATGGGCAAGGACGCGCCATGGCGGGGCAGGCGGATCACGCGGACATCGTGGCAATAGTATTTGCCGCCGAACTGCGCGCCTATGCCCATATCCTGCGTCAGTTTCAGAACCTGCTGTTCCATATCCAAGTCGCGGATCGCCTGGCCGTGTTCGCCGCCTTCGGTGGGCAGATGGTCCAGGTATTTTGTGGACGCAAGCTTCACCGTTTTCAGGTTCACTTCGGCTGACGTGCCGCCAATGACGATGCTCAGGTGATACGGCGGGCAGGCTGCGGTGCCGAGAGTGCGGATTTTCTCGTCTAGGAACTTCACGAGGCTTTCCGGGTTCAGCGTCGCGGGTGTCGCCTGATAGAGGAAGCTCTTGTTTGCAGACCCGCCGCCCTTGGCGATGAACATGAACTCATATTCGTCGCCATCCGTCGCGTAGAGGTCCATCTGCACCGGCAGGTTGGAGCCAGTGTTCTTTTCCTCGAACATGCTGATCGGTGAAAGCTGACTATAGCGGAGGTTATCGTCGGCATATGTGCGGAATACGCCTTGAGACAGCGCTTCCTCGTCGCCGCCGCCGGTCCAGACGCTCTGGCCCTTCTTGCCCATGATGATCGCCGTCCCGGTATCCTGGCACATCGGCAGCACACCGCCTGCCGAAATATTGGCGTTTTTCAACAAATCCACAGCCACAAAGCGGTCATTGTTGGAGGCTTCTGGATCATCCAGGATCGCCGCCAGCTGCTTCAAATGGCCGGGCCGCAACAGGTGCGAGATGTCGTGAAAGGCCTCTTTGGCCAGCAGCGACAGCGCCTCCGGTTCCACCACAAGCAAATCCTTGCCGCCGAATTGCTCGACACGGACATGGTCGCTCGTCAGCTTGCGGAAGGGCGTGTCGTGATGCGGCGCATCAAACATCGGACGGTATGCGAATTCGGCCATGACGGCTCCCCCAAATTCGGCCGGGCGACGCACCGGCGCGGTCTATTTGTTTTTACGAAATGCGTCCAATGAGACGACGGTGCCTTTTTCAGCAGGCGCCTCGCCATCGGCAGTTTCTTCAGGCGCGCAATCACTGCTGACAGCGGGGGCGGGCGCTGCGCCTGGCGCTGCTTCGCCGCTTTCGCCCTCTTCCTCGTCGCCTTGCGGCTGGAAGTGCAGGGCGAAGTTCACGGCAGGATCTACGAAAGCCGTCACAGCCTCAAACGGGATAATCAGCCGCTCTGGCTTACGATTAAAACGGAGCGTTACGGCGAAACCATCTTTATCAACGGTCAGGCCGTCAAATTGATGCTGCATCACCACCGTCATCTCGTCGGCATATTGCGCCTTGAGATGGGTAGCGACTTCAACGCCCGAATGCTCGGTCTTAAAGGTGATGTAATAATGATGATTGCCGGGAAGGCCCTCGTTCATTGCAATTTCGAGGGCTGACTGCATGACGCCACGAAGGGCCATCTGCATCAGTTCGCCATAATCAATGCCGCCAGCGGACATGGCGTCTTCCATTCTTTAGCTTGCGCGGACCGGGTATCGCCGCGCGGATGATAGGCGGGGGAGTTTCTGTTGCCCGGTACTCCCCCAAACCGCGCTTACCATATCCTAGCCTAAGCTAGATTACGCAGCGAGTGCGACTTCATTGTCATTCGCACCTAGAGTTGTGATCCGATAACGGCGGAGTCACACCGAGCAAAAACTACGTCTTTACTACGCACGTCGAGCCTGGTTCGCCCCCGAAACACCCAGGTATTCAATTGCTTGAACAGCCTGGGTGACAATTTGGTGGAGGCGCCGGGTACTGCCCCCGGGTCCGTAACGTTTATTCCACGCAGCGTTTATCGCCATAGAAGGGATATCTCCCAACAGGGCTTATATACGCATTCCCAGCCTTAATTTAAAGTGTTCTAGCCAAGCGATTCTCATAAATCGCCGAATCTGACTGAAGGAGCCCCGCCGCCGTGGCGAGAATGACTGAAGACGAGGCGAGCGAAATCGCCGAAGAGCGGGCTGAGCAATATCAAACCCGCCGCGCCACCGCGCCCGAACTAGAAGCCGTTCTGTTCGAGCCGATCCCGGTGCTCGACCATGGTTTCGTGCGCTGTGTCGATTATATGGGCGATGATGCAGCCATTGTGCAGGCTGCCCGCGTGTCTTACGGCAAGGGCACGAAGAAAATCAGCCAAGATGAGGGGCTTATCCGCTATCTTATGAGGCATCGTCACACCTCGCCGTTTGAGATGTGTGAGATAAAGTTACATGTGAAATTGCCAATGTTCATTGCAAGACAGTGGATTAGACATAGAACTTCAAGTGTGAATGAATATTCAGCGCGTTATTCCATTCTTGATAAAGAATTTTACGTTCCTGATGCTGAGAATTTGGCTGTGCAATCCACTGCCAATCATCAAGGCCGCGGCGATACGCTAGACCAGGCGCAGGCATCCGTAGTGCTCGATATTTTGCGCGATGACGCCGTCCGCGCATTCGATTCTTATGAGCACTTGTTGAACTCCGATGAATCGGGCGGACCCCGTGACCCTGACCGCGCAGGTTTAGCGCGCGAATTAGCCCGGATCGGCTTGCCGCTTTCCTCCTATACTCAGTGGTATTGGAAAACCAATCTCCACAATCTTTTCCACTTTCTCTCACTCCGCGCCGATAGCCACGCGCAATACGAGATTCGCGTCTACGCCGAGGCGATTCTGGATCTCGCCCGTAAATGGACGCCGCTCGCGACCAAAGCGTTTGAGGACTATCGCTTGAACGGCGCGGAGCTATCCGCTCAGGCGCTGGATGTCGTCCGGCGTCGCGTTGCGGGGGAAATCGTGGAACAGAAGTCTAGCGGCCTATCTGCGCGCGAGTGGCGGGAGCTTGAGGCGCTGCTTAATCCCTGATTTTCAGGCTGCCGATTTCTCACGCTTGGCCCGATGATAGGTCAACGCCGCGCTGATGCACATCCCGACTACTGCGTCTGGCGGCATATTTGCCAGAGGTAGCAGGATCGCGCGATTGCCTTGAAACGTTAGCTCGCCGCCAAACGCCGCCCGCAGATCGCCGATCAGAGTTGTCTGGCAGTTCAGGAAGATCGCGCCATGGTCTGGCTGCTTTTTCTTCCAGCCCAGCCTAACAGTGCTGCCAATGCGCGGCGCTGTTAGATAGGCGGGCTCGCCCCATTTCAACGTTTCCTCGATTTGGCCGACGTCTTGTTGCGCCGCCGTTTCAAATATCAGCGCCCGGACATGGAGCAATGCAGCTTTGGCAGGCGCTGGAAAAGCATCATAGGCAGCGGCGACGTTCTGGGGGAGAGCACGCGCCATCACGCGACCATCGGGCTGTCGTCTAGGGTTCTGATGAACTCCGCCATGGCGGCGGCGGCGAAACGGACCATATTGGCGGCCCGGTCATCATCCCCGGTTTCTAGCGTCGTGAAGGAGCAGGCAGGCCCGTTCACTGCGATGCAGGTATGGCCTGCTGCGTCGCCGTAGCGATTGCCCGTTGGCCCAGCTGCGCCAGTTTCCGACAAGCCCCATTCCGCGCCGTGCTGATCCCGGATGCGTTCCGCTAGCAACGCTGCGTAAGGTTCGGAGGATGAGCGGATGCCGGCTGCATCCATGTGTTCTTGCGTGATGCCGATCAACGATTGCCGTGCTTGCAGCGTATAAACGACAGCGCCGCCCAGGAAATATCGGGACGCGCCCGGCACCGCCAGCAACGCGGATGCGATGAGGCCGCCAGCGGAAGATTCCGCGACAGCAACACGCTCGCCCCGGCTGCGAAGACGTTCGGCGACTTCTTCGGCGAGGCGCATAAGTTCTGGGTTCATCAGATCGATTCCCGTCTTGCCTGATCGGCTGTGGCGTAATGACTGTAGAAACAGCATGGCGGGGTGAGGCGCATGCTGTCAAAGTGCTTCAAGTTTCTGCCTCGATGAAAGGCGCGTCCATGATTGAAGATCCTCCAATTCTCACAGTCCGCCGCGCCCTGCCTAAGGCGCCCGATGGTGTGATCGAAGCGTTCAAGAAAGCGCAGACCGGCCACTTAGTGGATTGCATGGCCGGGCGGGGCGCCATGGATTGGCGGGTGAAGCCGCTGGACCCCAAAGGTCCGCCGGTTGTTGGCCGGGTGATCACGGCGCAATGCTACCCGGCAGATAATCTGGCCGTGTTCGCAGCTATGGATATTGCAGCGCCCGGCGATGTCATCGTCGTTCAGGCAGATGCCTATACCGGGACCGCTGTCGTCGGCGACCTCGTGATCGGTATGATGAAAAACAAGGGCGTTGCCGCCTTCGTTACTGATGGCCTCGTGCGTGACCTGATTGGCATCGAGGAAATGGACTTGCCCACCTACGCCATGGGCGCCACGCCGAATTCGCCCGCCAAGACAGGCCCTGGCACGGCGGGCTTGCCAATCATTTGCGGCGGCATACCGGTGCAATCCGGCGATATCGCATCTATGGACCGGGACGGCGTCGTGATCGTGCCGCGCGCTGAGGCGGAGCGCGTCGCCAAAGCATTGGAAGGCGTATTGGAAGCCGAAGCAGGCGCGTTGGCAGCCGTCAAAGGCGGGCGCACGATGATGCCCGCCGCTGCCGAAATACTGAATGGCCCTCAAACCAAATATGTTGATTAAGGGAGAATATCTATGGCTGGCGAACCGTTGACGACCGAACTCTGCTGCCTTGTAGCCGCCTCTGTTCTGAGCCTTGTGATGTGGGTTCCCTACATCATAGCGCGGATCGGCGCTTGGGGCATGTTCGAGGCGATGGGCTATCCGGACCGGGAATTGCCGCAGCCCGCCTGGGCGCTTCGTATGAAGGCTGCACACACAAATCTAACGGAAAATCTCATCCCGTTCGCGGCTTTGGTGCTCACGGCCCATGTCGCCGGGTTGTCGAGTGAGTTATCAGCGCTTGGCGCGACGATCTTCTTCTGGGCCCGGGTCGCCCATGCGGTGGTCTACACCCTCGGCATTCCCGTTGCGCGCACGTTGACCTTCGCCGCTGGCCTTGTTGGGACCTTGATGGTCGCGAGCGTGTTCATCTGATATGAACGCCCACGCTCTGCCAAGCCACGCCTCAGTTGTTGTAATCGGCGGCGGGGTGATGGGCTGCTCAACGCTTTATCATCTCGCCAAGCTTGGGATGGCGGATGCAGTTTTGCTGGAGCGTAACCATCTAACATCCGGCACGACTTGGCATTCTGCCGCCCAGGTGCGGGCGCTTAGGTCTACAAAGAACCTGACGGACCTGATCCGTTATTCCATCTCGCTCTATAGCGCTTTGGAGGAGGAGACCGGGCAGGCGACGGGGTGGATCAACAAAGGCTCGCTCTCCATCGCGACAACGCCGGACCGGATGATCCATGTGCGCCGCCAGGAAGCATTGGCGCATAGTTTCGGCCTGACAGCGGAAGCGATCTCTGCTGGCGAAGCCAAAGAGCGCTGGCCGCTGATGAATGCTGACGACGTGCTGGGCGCCGTATGGTCGCCAGACGATGGCCGCGTGGGCCCATCGGACCTTTGCGCCGCATTGGCGAAGGGCGCGCGGGCTAGGGGCGCGAAAATTTTCGAAGAAACTGCTGTGCTTGCCATCTCGACTGAGGGCGGCAAAGTCAAAGGCGTCGAAACCTCTGGCGGGTTCATTAAGGCCGATGCGGTTGTTGTGGCGTCCGGCCTGTGGAGCCGGGAAGTGGCGGCTATGGGCGGCGCGCATGCCCCGCTGTATCCGTGCGAACATTTCTATCTGCTGACGAAATCCGTTCCTGGGATCGAAGGCAACTTGCCGACGCTCTCAGACCATGACGCGGCCCTTTACATCCGGGATGATTCTGGCGGGTTGCTGGTTGGCTGCTTTGAGCCGCTCGGCAAACCGATATCGCCGGAAACGCTCGGCAAGGATTTCGCCTTCCAGCTATTGCCGGAAGATTGGGACCATTTCGAACCGATGATGGCAGGAGCGCTCAACCGCCTGCCGGCGCTGGAAACGGCGGAAGTCAAAATGCTATTGAACGGGCCAGAGAGCTTCACGCCAGACGGCGCGTTCATGTTGGGCGAAACCGCAGAAACAAAGGGTTTGTTCCTTGGCTGCGGCATGAATTCGGTTGGCGTGGCATCTGGCGGCGGGGCAGGGATGGCGCTGGCGACAATGATCGTCGAAGGCGCCGCGCCAGCGGACTTGAGCGGCGTTGATCCAAAGCGCTTTTCCAACGCTTTCAATTCAGCCGAAGCCCTGGCGGCCAGGGCGCCAGAGGTGCTCGGTAAGCATTATGAGATCACTTATCCCGGTCGCCAATGGACAAGCCAACGCAATATGCGGCTAACGCCGTGCCATTCGATTTGGGAGGAACATGGCGCCTATTTCGGCCAAGTCGATGGTTGGGAGCGACCGCTCTATTTCGGCGCGCCTGCTGAGCCAGCGCTGACTTTTGGTCGCCCTGATTGGCAAGACGCAATTGACCGTGAGGTTGGCGCAGCGCATGAAAATCTCGCAGTTTTCGAGCAATCGACCTTCGGCAAAATCCGCGTGTCTGGCCCAGACGCAGAAACATTCCTAAACCGCGTTTGCACCAATGCTATGACGCGTGCGCCTGGCCGTATCGCTTACACACTGTTGCTGAATGATCGCGGCGGGATCGAGAGCGATCTAACGGTTATGCGACTTGGGGCCGATGAATATCGCCTTTATGCCGGCACAACAGCCTTGGTGCGGGATATGGCATGGCTCCGCCGCAACATCCATGCCGGCGAGCAGGTGACGCTGATGGACGAGACGGATGCGCTGGCTGTCCTTGGCCTGATGGGGCCGGACGCGCCGAACGCTGTCAAAAAACTTGGCGCAGATGCTTTGCTAGACCTCAAATTCTTCACCCATGGCGAAGCGGAGATTGCAGGTCGCGTCGTCCGTGGCGCACGCATGTCCTATGTGGGTGAAATGGGCTGGGAAATCACCTGCGCCGCTGATGATGCGCCAGCGGTGGTTTCCGCGATGATTGACGCGGGCGCCAAACCAGCGGGCGGCTTTGCGCAGACGTCGATGCGGATCGAAAAAGGTTTCCTCGCTTACGGCCATGATATCGATACGGACCTTGATCCGCTGCAGCTTGGCCTGGAATTTGCGGTCGCCTGGGATACGCCGTTTGTTGGCCTTGACGCTTTGGAGAAGCGCAGAGATGCAGGCAGTCGACGGATGACGACGATTGTTCTCGACGATCAGGGTGTCTGGCCGCACGGCAACGAACCGGTGTATCGGGGCGACAAAATTATCGGCATGACGACATCTGCCGCTTACGGCTTCCGCGTCGGCGCAACAGTGGCGCTCGCGTTATTGGACGCGGACACCGCAGAAGGCGCTGTCGAGATCGATATTGCAGGCAAGCGGGCGGCAGGAATTGCCAAGATTGGGGCGGCTTTATAGCGTCGCCGCGTAAGCCGCCGCTTCTTCGACGTTTTCTTTCGTCGCCAGCATATCTGTTACCCCAACCGTATCCAGAACGGACCGAACTTCAGGCGAGGGGGCGGCAAGGATCATCTTGCCGCCTCGGTTATGCAGGGCCTTAGCGCTCATGATGAATGTGCGGATGCCGATGGACGCCAGGTAAGTGACGCCGCTCAAATCAACAATAACCGGTGTCGTGCAGTTCGAAAGCGCTGCAGTAAATGGCAGACCGATTGATCCTGCGCCCGCCATGTCCATCCGCCCATTCAGGCGGATGAGCAGGGCGCCGCTTTCCAGCGTTTCAGTCGCAATCTCCATCGGCGTTGGTCCTAGGCGGGTTTGAACTTCGGCATTGTTAAGTCATCAGAGACGGCATCGAAGAAGATTTCAACCGGCATACCGATTTTGACGGCGTCCACATCATCTGTCACGAGATTGGACATGATGCGCGCGCCCTCGGTCAAAGTCACGGAGACGATGACATAGGGGCAATCGCCCTGGAATGCGGCGCCGGCAGGGCGGCGGGCGACGGTAAAGCTGTAGACTTCGCCTTTGCCGCTAGCCTCAATCCACTCGACCTGGCTATCGTCCACGCCCGGCACAAGCTGGCGGCTGTATAGGAAGGTTTGTCCTGTCTTGCCGCAACGTTGAATCATGAGGCGGCCTTCTTTGGCGCCTTCCCAATAGGGCGCCGAGTCCGGATCAATCGCGGGGACGGGTTTTTCGTAAGTCATGAGATATCCCCTTAGTCTGGTTTTTGGTTGGAAAGGACGACCGTCGCGCCAGATGACAGCACGCCGCCGGTGCCATGACAGACTGCGGTGTTCACATCAGGCGCTTGCCTATCGCCAAGCCCGCCGCGCAATTGCCGCGTCGCCTCAATCAGCAGGAAAATGCCGTACATGCCGGGGTGGCAGTAGGAGAGCCCGCCGCCATTGGTGTTCATCGGGAATGCGCCGCCGGGGGCAGTGCGCTGGTCTTTCACAAAGTCCTTGCCCTCGCCACGACCGCATAGGCCGAGCGCTTCCATGGTCAGCAGCACCGTGATGGTGAAGCTGTCATAGATCATCGCCATATCCATGTCGGACGCCTTCAAGCCCGCCATTTCATAGGCGCGGGCGGAAGAATTCTCCGCCACCTCTAGGCGGGACATATCCGGCATGTAGTTGATGTTGACGTGGCTGGCGCTTTCGCCGTGGCCCAGCACGTAAATCGGCTTGGCGTTCAGGTCTTTGGCGCGCTCCTC
Source organism: Alphaproteobacteria bacterium (assembly GCA_038102935.1). Classification (GTDB taxonomy): domain Bacteria; phylum Pseudomonadota; class Alphaproteobacteria; order Bin95; family Bin95; genus VMCJ01. The sequence goes on from JAYNYG010000006.1 coordinate 37,930, forward strand.
CGTCGTCATCACGACGGCGCCGCCGCCGTCAGTCACGAGGCAGCAATCTTGGCGGCCAAGCGGGTCGACGATGGGGGCGGCGTTCAGAACTTCATCCATGGATAGTGGGTCGCGGAAGGCGGCGGCTGGGTTCAGCCCAGCCCAAGCGCGGGTTGCGACGGCGATTTCAGCCAGTGTTTCGCGGGATGACCCATAGTCATGGAAATGCCGGTTTGCGGCCATAGCGTAGGCGCCGGCAGGGGAGGGCAGGCCTGCCGTCATATCAAACTGGTTGGAGAATAAAGCCGGGCGTCCGCCAAGGCTCCGCGCCGCTTGGCTCTTCTGCATGGAGCCATAGAGGATCAGCACCGTGTCGCACACGCCAGATTTGATCATCTCATAAGCATGGCCCGCATGAAGCACGAAGGCGGACCCGCCGACATTGGTGCCGTCCAGATATTTCGGCATCCGAATGCCCAGATACTCCGCCAGCAAGTTCGGCTGCATCGCCCCTGGTCCGGGCATGCCCCACATGCCTGCAACGGCCAAGCCATCAACATCGCCGATCTTAAAGCCAGCTT
>JAYNYG010000006.1:38499-108190 GCA_038102935.1 Alphaproteobacteria bacterium
CTTCCGCTAGCGCTTCATTGGCGCAATCCCGCTGCATATTCAGAACGTGGGTCCCAGGCAACGCCCGCCCACGATTCTCCGTCGGCGCATCTGAAACGCCTACAATAACCGGCTGTCTAGACATAGTTTCCCTTCTAGGCCGCGCCTGGGCCTTGTTCCGCTCAGCCAATGCCTGACTGATTTTCCCGACGTGAATAATCATGGGCATAGTTTCGATCAAAATTCGCCTGAATGTAAGAGTGACGTGATCGTGTTTGGCAAGTAGGTCTTTGTTTAGGACACTGAGAGAAAAGTGATGCGGACTTCTGAGGGAATTTCGAATTATGAATAGTGGTACCGACAGGATAGAACGACCAATGCATCAGCCTCTATCCGATAGACCAAACGGTGTTCATGATCGATCCGTCGTGACCAGCAGCCTGAGAGGGCGTGTTTGAGGGCTTCTGGTTTCCCGACGCCTGCAAAAGGTTCGCGCAGCGCCGCATCAATGAGGTCAAGAATCCTGCGCGCCTTACGGGCGTCAGCCTTTATCCAATATTGCAAGTCTTCAAGCGCTTGAGGATCAATCTCCAAGCGCATGTTTTAGGTCGTCAATACTGGAGAATTGGCGACGATCTTCTGGACTGCGTGTGATAGCTTGATCCAGTTTTGCTGCATTAGCTGGCGACCGCAGCAGATAGGCAGTCTGATCTAATGATTCGTAATCACTAAGCGGCAGCACCACCATATCCTCACCATTACGGCGCGTAATTCGCAATGGTTGACGTGTACTCGCCAGTTCATCAAGCACTGATTTAATATGTTGGCGCAGTTGGCTGACAGAAATAGCGTCGCGCAAGGTCATCAGCATAAACTTTCAGACATGTATAAAACGTACAGTAGTACTGTACGACATTGCGCCATGCATTGCAAATTTCCTGATGCTGTGAACGACCTCGAACTACTCCGCCGCCTCTGTCCGCACACCCAGTCCAATATCATCCGTCTCAATCGTCAGGCGGTGCATGATGCGGGTGTCGGGCCAGTAGTCGGCGACGGCGTAGTGTAGGCTGCAGCGGTTGTCCCAGAAGGCGATGGTGCCGGGGCGCCAGTTTAGGCGGTATTGGAATTCGGGCTTGGCGCAATGGCGCGTCAGCATGGCGTGCAGGCCTTCGCTTTCATATTTCGTCACGCCTAGGATCGCCGCCGTGAAGCTTTCTGAGAAATAGAGCGCCTGTTCGCCGGTCACTGGATGCACCGGAACCAATGGGTGCTGGACGGGCGGGTTTTCGTCCCGGGTTTTCAGCATACCGGCGCGGGCTTCGCCCTCCCAGTTGCGGGCTTTTTCGGGCGAGGAATGCAAACGCATGAAATCATAGAGGCCCATTTTGTCGGCCAACAGGCTGCGCATCGCGTCTGACAATCCACGCCATGCCGCCGTTAGCGATACAAAGATCGTGTCGCCGCCGATTTCTGGCGGCGCTTCGGCCTTCAGCAGAGAGGCGAATTCAGGCTTGGCGCGGAACATGCCGTCTGCGTGGAAGTGGTCGATATAAGGCGGGCGCTCCCGATCATTGACGATGACGGAAACTTCGGGCGCATCATCTGTGGTGTCGAAGGCGGCGCGCCGGGCTTTTCGGAGGCGGCCAAAGCGTTTGGCAAATGCGGCTTGCTCTTGCGGGCTTACATCTTGGTCCCGAAAGAACACTACTTGATGCGCCATGAGTGCGGCATGGATTTCGGCGTTGGCGGCGTCGCTCAGCGGTTGCTTTAGATCAACGCCGGTAATGAAGGCCCCGCAATTGCGGGAGGCAGGCGTGACAGTGATTTGGGCATAGTCCGACATGGCTTGGCTCCGGGCGTCGATTGTCTCGCTTGAATCAATCGCGCATCGGGCCTCTGGTCAATGGCGACTATTTCAGTCCATCCTTACCGAAAGTGCTTTGAGAAGGAGCAAGAGATATGCGTTGGGTACGGTATGAAGTTAGCGGCAAGGAAACCTTCGGCATCGTTGAAGGCGACCAGATTATTGATGTCACAGGCGATCCGTTTGACGGCTATGAGCGCAAATCTTCCTCCCGCCCGCTGAACGACACGAAGCTGCTGGCGCCGGTCATGCCGCGCACGTTTTACGCGGCGGGGCTGAACTATGCGGATCATGTCACTGCCGCCGCCAACGCCCGCGGTGATATTCCGAACTTGCCCGAAGCGGCGGATATCGGCTACCGGGCCGTCAACTCGATCACCGGCCATGAAGACCCGATCATTGTGCCCGCCGACGCAACGGACCTGCTGCAATATGAAGGCGAGATTGTCGTCGTTATCGGCAAGGAAGCCAAGCATCTGACGGAAGAAACCGTGTGGGACTGCATCCTCGGCTACACCATTGGCAATGACGTTTCCGAACGAACCTGGCAACGTGGCGACCGCACCATGTGGCGCGGCAAGAATACGGATACCTTCGCCCCCATGGGCCCCTGGATCGAAACCGATCTGGACCTTGAAGCGGCCATGACGACGGTGCGCGTCAATGGCGAAGAGAAGATCACGTTCAAAACCACATCCATGATTTTCGGCATTGCAGAATTCCTGATCCGCATGTCGCAATACTGCACGCTCTACCCGCGCGACGTGGTGTGGATGGGCACAGAAGGCGTCACGGACAATATGGTGAACGGCGACATTTGTGAGATTGAGATCACGGGCATTGGACTGCTGCGAAACACGGTAAAATGGCAAGGAAAATAGCTATTTAGTCGCATATTGGGCCATTTCCTTGATTGCTGGTTCACGCTAATTTCGTTAACACTCTTGCTGGGCGGCTGGATGTTTTTTCAGTAGCTTGGCGTCGGCCAGGCTTCACCATGTATGGGGAGCGGGCGATGACCGCGACGATTACTTCGAATTTTGCGCATGGCCTTCTGGGATTCCGCATCACGGCTGGCGCAGGCGAGAATTTAGGCAGCGGCATTAAGCTCGTCGATGATTTCAATGGCGACGGCCTGGCGGATATCATCATGTCCGGCCCCTTGCAGGCGACGACGGACACTGTTGTTCTATACGGCGACGCGGCCTTGGGCGCCGGCGGCCAGGTTGATCTTTCCAGTCTCGCCGCCGCTGACGGATTCCGCATCGACCTGAACGGCAATGGCAACGTCAACAGCGGCCTTGGCGGCGGAGATGTCAATGGCGATGGCTTGACGGACCTGCTTCTGGTCAACGATTCCAACAACGATGGATTTGTGCTGTTCGGCACGCAGGACATGATCTACGGATCGCTGGCCATGTCTGCTTTGGACGGTTCGAACAGCTTTGAGATCGTCGATAACGCCAATGCTAAAAGTTTCCAAGTCGGCGAAGCGAACGGCGACTTTAACGGCGACGGATTCGACGATGTCATCGTCAATGATGCGGCGAACCCGCATCTTCGATCCGTTATATTCGGAGGCGCGGCCTTTGCGGCGGACTTTGATGTTGCGCAGCTCGATGGTGCGGACGGTTTTCAAGTCGACAGCACGGACATAGCCCCCGCTTTTGGCGATTTTGTCGGCGATTTCAACGGCGATGGCTTTGACGACATGCTGTTCTGGGCGCAGGGCATCGGCAACGGCGATGGAACAACAGGCGCCGGGGCGGTGGTGTTCGGCGGGCAGGCGATAGCTGCCTCAAGTTCGATTGACGATCTGGATGACGAAGGCGTTGGCCTTAGGCTCAAGAGCGCGAACAATCTGCAGGACCGAACGGCGGTCGGCATCGGCGACATTAACGGCGACGGCCTGACCGATATCTTTGTCGCCGACTCGTCTGCGCTGGCCGACGGCGGCGGCGTTGTTGTCTTCGGCAGGGCGGATAGCGGCATCGTCGTTGACTTCGGCGCACTTGACGGCACGGATGGATTCCGTGTCGTTCCGCCCGCTGGCCAGAACCTTAATGTGGCCGATTTCAACAACGTAGCAGCCGCTGGAGACTTCAACGGCGATGGCATCGATGATTTTGTCATCGGCGCGCGCGGTTTCCAACCCCAACAACACGGGCCGAGTATACGTCATCTTCGGGCGTACGACCGGTTTCGCCGCCAATCTCGATGTCGAAGACTTGGACTTCGACGAGGGCTTTAAGGTCGTCAATGACGAAGGCGGAACCTTCGGGGTCACGGTTTCCGGCGGCGCGGACTTCAACGGCGACGGTTTCGAAGATATCGCCATCGGCGGCGGCGTGAACTCTGCAGGCCTCGAAGAACAAACAATCCTGCTAGGGCGCGATTTCGCCGGCGGCGCCCAAGTCGGCGGCGATGGGGCGGATACATTCACCGGTGATGCCCACACCATTGACCGGTTTTTCGGCGGCCTAGGCGATGATACTCTGAATGGCGCCGGAGATGCTGACGTGCTTTCCGGTGGCGCTGGGGACGACATCATTATTATTGGCAGCGGTAATTTCGCCCGCGTCGATGGCGGCAGCGGGAACGACATTCTGCGGATTCCAGGTAGCGCCGGGGTCATGCTTGACTTCACACAGGCAGGCCTTGAAGGCGTGCATTCCATTGAAACGATTGACCTTTGCGGCGGTTCTGGCAATTTTCTGAAGATCCGGCCCGTTGATGTGGCCGGCCTTTCCGAAACCACAAACAAGCTGTTCGTCACCGGCGGCCCATCGGACGGCGTGACGCTCGTTGGCGATTCCTTGTTTGGCGATGCCGGGGACGCCCAGACTTTCGCGTTTGACGGTGTTGAAACCGTAGGCGCCGTGACCTTTGACCGGTTCGTCTCAGGCGCGCGGACGATCTCAATCCAACAGGGCATCGTCGTTAACCGTGAAGTATCAATCGCTGACTTGGCGGATGAATCTATCCGCTTCTTGGAAGTCGATGGCGACTTTGGCGGCAACCCGGCGGCATTTGGCATCGGCACGGCTGGGACGCTTGGCGCGGACTTGAACGGCGACGGTCTGAGCGATGTATTGGTCGGCGGACCGAGGCCGGTGAACGGTAATGGCGTCATATTTGATATTCGGGCGGATGAGTTGCCAGGTTCTGGCGATTTTGATCTCGAAGGCGAAGACAACTTCAATTTCAACGATGGCCAAGGCAACGTTGTGGCATCTGTCGGGGATATCAACGGCGATGGATTCGATGATTATGTCCAGCCACAGCCGAATAATAATTCGAACGAAGGATATGCGGCGATCGAGTTTGGGAATGCTGGAGCGAGTCGGACGAACAATTATGACCCTGCCAATGCGCAGGCCGGGTCGACAGGGCAGTTTGGTTTTGATGTCAGCGGCGGTGGGGATTTCAACGGCGATGGCATTGCTGACTTCATCGGCGGCGCGCCCCGCTTTGATGGCGCGCCAGGCGCAGAGAGTGGCCGTGCCTATGTAATCTTCGGTCAAGATGTTGCTGCTGGCAGCTTTAACATTGACCTTAATACGCTAGACGGAACGGACGGCGTCTTGCTTGATGGCGTGACCGCTGGCACGCGCTTTGGCCAAGGCGTCGAAAGCCTTGGGGACGTCAATGGCGACGGCCTGAATGATTTTGCAATCGCTGCGCCGTTCCTGGACAACTTCGGCAATAACACCGGTTCCGTCTTTGTCGTGTTTGGCCAAGTTGGCGGTTTTGGGCCGACCTTCGATGTGACGTCATTGAATGGGCAAAATGGCTTCCGTATCGATGGCGATACGAACATCCTGCAACATCGCCTGCTTGATGTTCGTGATGCTGGCGACGTAAATAACGACGGCTTTGACGACATCCTGATTTCCGGCGTTGCGACGCAATCGCGGCATATCGTGTTCGGCTCAAATTTCCCCCTCACGATAGTAGGCCTGGAGACGTTAGACGGGGGGAATGGCTTTGAGATCACAGGTTTCGACAGCGCCGCCGGCGCAAATGATTCCGCCTCGGCTGGTGACTTCAACGGAGACGGGATCAGCGATATCGCCTTTGACGACAACGGCTCCAACGGCGGTGCAGGCCGCGCGGTAATTATGTTTGGCCGAACTGATGGTTTCGCGGCCAATGAAGACGTAGAAGCATTCAGCGATGATCAAGGTCTAATTATCAACGGCGATACAGCGAACGAGAACTTCGGCAAGATCGGCCGACAGCCAGGCGACGTAAACGGCGACGGCTTCTCCGATATCCTGATAGGCGCGCCGGGCGCCACTGGCGGCAACGGCGAATCACACTTGGTCTTTGGCGCAGGCCAAGTCGATGAGCTAGGCACGGGCGCTGCCGAAAGCTTGAATGGCAGCGGCAATGATGATGTCATTTTCGGCCTTGGCGACAATGACACACTGCGCGGCGGTAACGGCGAAGACACGCTGAAAGGCGGCGAGGGCAACGACATTCTGGTCGGCCAAGAGGGCGATGACATCCTCATCGGCGGCGCTGGCCTGGACCGTTTGAACGGCGGAACGGGCGAATACGTTATGCGCGGCGGCGACGGCAACGACATCTACACCGTCGATAATTTGGATGACGTCGTGGTGGAACGCTTTGACGAAGGTATAGACCGCATCAATACGTCGGTTAGCTACACTAATCCGGGCCATGTGGAATTGCTTGTGGTTGACCCTGGCAGCCAAGGCCTGTTCCTGAATGGCAGTGTGTTCCGAGATCAGATTACCGGCGCCAACAAGATCAGCATCGGTGATACGATTTCCGGCAATGACGGAAACGATCTGCTCGTCGGGCGTGTCGGCAATGACACATTGAACGGCGATGATGGCAATGATCGTCTATTTGGCAACTCAGGCAACGACACTTTCAATGGCGGTCACGGTAATGATGTGATGACCGGCCAGTCAGGCATAGACACATATCTGTTCGACATGGCGCCCGGCCGCGATTCGATCACGGACTTCGCCACGGGCACGGATATCTTGGACGTTAGCGGCTTCTTTACTGACTTGGCCGAAGTGCAAGCGGCAACGGTTGATGTTGGCGGCAACGCCCAGATCACATTTGGTCCAGGCGGCAACTTCTTGACTTTGATTGGCGTTACCGAAGCGGAGCTTTCCAGCGGCGATTTCGTGTTCGGTCCGGGAACAATGTAAGGCGGGTTTGCTGGAAAGGCGCCTACTCCAAAGTCTCCAACAGCCGGATAATTAACTGCGTGCGCGGTTTGATAGAAGCGACCAGGAGACGTTCTTCCTCAGTGTGGGCGCCGTCGCCGTCTACGCCGAGGCCGTCTAGCGTCGGGATGCCGAGGGCAGCGGTGAAGTTGCCGTCGCTGAACCCGCCGGTGGCGGTGTCGTCCAGGCTTTCCATGCCGATATCGAGCGCCAGCGCTTCTGCGCGTTCATGCAATGCGGCTATGGCGTCCGTCTTCGGATAGGGCGGACGGTTCAGCCCGCCTTCGATCTCTAGGCGCACTTCTGGATCGACGGGGGAAAGGCTGTCCATGACGGCGCAGGTGGCTTCAGCGGAGGCATCGTCCGGCAAACGGATATCCACCTCGATCTCTGCTAAGGCTGGGCGCACATTAGCGCCGCTGCCGCCCGTCCATAGGCCGACATTGGCCGTGACGCCGGTCTCGTAATCCGTCAGCGCTTCGATCTTGGCGATCTGGCGGGCGGTTTCTAGCACGGCGCTGACGCCATCCTGGTGGCGCATCCCGGCGTGGCTTGGGCGGCCATGGGCGCGGATAACGTAGCGGGCGCAGCCTTTGCGCGCGGTCACGACTTTGTTGCCGTCACGGCCCGGTTCCAGCACCAGCACATATTTATTGGCTTGCCCCAGCGCCTCAATCAGATCGCGGCTGGTTGGGCTGCCGACCTCTTCATCGGGCGTGAATAGGAATGTGACGGGCAGGGGCGTTTCCCGGCCTGCGCGCACGAACTGGCGCAATGCGGCGACGCCCAAGCACGCGCCGCCTTTCATGTCGTATACGCCAGGGCCGTAGAGATAGCCGTCGCGCTCTTCCAGTTTCAGCGCTTCATCAATCGTGCCGTGCGGATGCACCGTATCCAGATGCGCCATGATCAGGATGCCCGGCCCATCGCCGCCCCAAGGCGAGCGCGCTATTACGCAATCGCCGAACCCGTCTCTGCCAGGGCTGCGGGTGATGCTCATGCCGAGCGCCTCCATGGCGTTCTCAGCCACATCAACGACTTTGTTCACTGCGACGCCATCCTTAGACGGCGATTCAATCCCGGCCCATTGCTTGATGTCGGCCAGGATTTCGGCTTCGTCGACTTCTGGGATATTGGCGTTGGGCGCGCTCATGATGCGTCCTCCGATTTGGCGGCATCTAAAGCTTGAACAGTTTCCGGCGTAATCGTCTCAAGCAAGCTGGCGAGCAGGGCGCAGCGAGGCGCAATGGAAGAGACGAGCAGATGTTCATCCAACGTGTGGGCGCCAGCGCCATCAACTCCGAGGCCATCCAGCGTTGGAATGCCCATAGCGGCAGTAAAGTTTCCGTCGCTGCCGCCGCCTGTTTGCGGCACGGTTTCGAGGTCAATGCCGATATCGCTCGCCAGCCCATGCGCGTGGTCGAAAAGCGCGGAGACGCCGGCAGTTCGCTCCATTGGCGGGCGGTTCAGGCCGCCAGTGACTTCCAAAGTGACGCCGGGGATTTCAGCTTCCAGCGCGTTCATGCGTTCGTCAATTTCAGCAGCAAGGCCAGGCGTCGGAATGCGAATATCAATCTCTGCCGTTGCGCGCGAAGGAATGACGTTCACGGCGGTGCCAGCTTCGATCACACCAACATTCACGGTGACGCCTTTGCCATAGTCCGTCATGGCTTCAAGGCCCACAGTCTTGGCCGCGATTTCGCGGATCGCGCTGGCGCCGTCTTGATGGCGGGAGCCGGAATGGGCCGGTTTGCCTGTCGCAGTTAGATAGTAGCGGGCGGCGCCCTTGCGGGCCGTCACGATCTTGCCGCCTTCACGGGCTGGCTCGACGACCAATGTCACAGCGGCGCGCTTGGCCTCTGCCTCGATAGAGTCTTTGCTGGTGGGGCTGCCAGCCTCTTCATCGGGCATGACCATGATCGTGACCGGCATTGCTGGCCCGCTGCCAAGTTCCTTCAGCTTCCTGATTGCATGCAGCGCCAAGTAGGCGCCGCCTTTCATGTCATAAATACCGGGGCCGTAAAGCTTATCGCCATCCTGCTTGAACGGCAGCGTCTCCAGCGTTCCAACGGCATGAACGGTATCGGCGTGGGTCAGGACGAGCAGGCGGGGACTATTGGACTCAGCCTGGGTCTCTAGCTTCAGGATGTCACCGTAGCCGTCGCGGCCCGAAGTGCGGCTGACGGTGAGCCCGACGCTCTCCGCCTCTTTGGCTACGATATCCATCATACCGTTGACGGCGTCTGCATCTGGGCTTGGGCTTTCATGTTCAACCCAGGTGCGCAGCGTTTCGACGATGGCGTCTGTATCCATTGCAGCGAGTAGGCGGGCAGGGTCCGTCACGGCGGTCCTCCAGAAAGCGTGTGTTGCTGGAAAAGTACACTGGCGTGATCATTGATGGCTATACCTCGCCGGGCCACGCTGTGTTGGAAGGGCTTGAAACACGGGTATCCTGTTCCCACATGTATTAGGCCGGGCCGCGAGGCCGGTAGGAGCGCGTTCGCCGCAGTGCGGGATTGCGCCTCATGTTTGAATTCCGCGTTCGCTTGATGGAGGTGCGCGATGCCGCGAATGGCAGCATTTAATAGCCCGCTGATGCTGGGTTTTGATCGGTTGGAGCGCCTCGTAGAAAGCGTCTCTAAAGCCTCGTCCGAAGGTTATCCGCCTTACAATATTGAACAAACCGGCCCTGAAGGCCTGCGGATTACGCTTGCGGTCGCAGGATTTCGCCGTGAGGACATGGATGTTCAGATTGAGGACAACCAGTTGATCGTACGTGGCGTCCAGCCAGAAGATGATGATGGCAAGGTGTATCTGCATCGCGGCATAGCCGGGCGCCAATTCCAACGCCGATTTGTATTGGCGGAGGGGATTGAAGTGGCGTCTGCTGGCTTAGAGAACGGGCTCCTCCACATTGATCTTCAAAGTCCGAAGCCCGAAAGCCGGGTTCGCACGATTGATATTCAGGGCGGCTAACGCGCCCATCCGAAGCTCGGAAAGCGAGACTATGACGAAGCACCAGACTGAGACACAGACTGTCGAAATGGCCGCAAACCAGGTTGAACTTGAGTCGCTCGGCCTCTCCGAAGTCGCTTATCTTAAGGCTGCGGTCGTCGATGAGATGCCAGGCTTCGCGATTTATGCGGCAAATGGCGTCGCCATCGGCTTTGCGCCCGAGCGGGATCAAGCAATCGCAGCGATCATGTCCAATGATATGGCGCTTGCGGCGCTGAACTAACGGCGCATTCGCCAAACCGTCATGGATTCACCGCAGACGGGCGCTGTTGCATCCGTTAGCATTGGCGCATGCAGCAATCATCCGATTCCTTTCTTGATAGCTTGTTCCAGGCAGCCGTAGACCGCGCTGACCCGCGAAGGACGCTCGCTGAATTTTTGCCGCCGGCGCCAGAGACGGGAAGGGTGATCGTGCTTGGAGCCGGTAAGGCTGCGGCGTCTATGGCTGCCGCATTGGAAGCAGCATGGAAACGGCCGTTGGAAGGGCTGGTTGTCACGCGGTATGGTCATGCATTGCCGCTTGAGCAGATCGAGCTGATCGAAGCCAGTCACCCAGTGCCTGATGCTGCGGGCGCTGAGGCCTCTGAACGTATATTGGCGCTTGCTGAGAGTGCGGGGCAGGACGACACTGTGGTGTTCCTGGCCTCTGGCGGCGCTTCGGCGTTGTTGTCCGCACCGGCGCCTGGAATATCACTGGGTGAGAAGCGGGCGTTGACTAGCAGCTTGTTGAAATCAGGCGCCACAATCCATGAAATGAACGCTGTCCGGAAGCATCTGTCGGCTATCAAGGGCGGGCGTTTGGCTGTCGCGGCGGCGCCTGCGCGCCTCCTAACATTCGCGATATCGGATGTGCCGGGGGATGATCCTGATGTGATTGGTTCTGGGCCAACAGTGCCTGACTCTTCCACTTTGGCCGACGCAAAGTCAGTACTGGCGCATTATGACATCGAACCTGCGGCCAGCATTCAAGCCCGCCTGGATAACTCAAGCGCCGAGACGCCAAAGCCGGGCGATACAGCATTTGAGCGAGCAGAATTCCACATGATTGCGACGCCACACGCTTCGCTTGGAGCGGCGCAGGCGCTTGCTGTTAAAGGCGGGATGTCAGCGCCGATACTCTCTGACAGGATCGAAGGCGAAGCGCAGGATGTAGGCAAAGTGTTGGCTGCGTTAGCGCTTGCGTCTGAAGAGCATGATGCGCCGTTCAAATCGCCAACCGTTCTCCTGTCTGGCGGCGAGACGACGGTTACGGTGCGCGGCAATGGCCGCGGTGGTAGAAACGTCGAGTTCTTGCTGTCGCTGGCGATAACGTTGGATGGCGCAGCAGGCATCTCCGCCATTGCATGTGACACAGATGGAATAGACGGCAGTGAGGATAATGCGGGGGCAATCATTAGCCCGACGACGCTGGAACGAGCCCGTGCGCTTGGAATCGATTTACACGCGCGCCTTGCGGATAACGATGCCTATAGCGTATTCGCGGCACTGGGTGATTTGGTTATGACCGGCCCGACGCTGACGAACGTCAATGATTTTCGCGCCATTTTGATTGGCGGCGATTTTGGGGGACAAGACTGACATGAGCTTGCTGCATATCCGTCGGCGCCGGAACGTCAAAATTGTCGCCACGCTTGGCCCGTCCACAACGAGCTATGAAGAAATTCGCGCGATTTTTGAAGCGGGCGCCGATGTTTTCCGCCTGAACTTCAGCCATGGCGACCATGCTGATCATGCAGCCCGCATGAAGATCATCCGCCAGATTGAAGATGAAGCACGGCGCCCAATTGGCGTGATGGCGGATATGCAGGGGCCTAAGCTCCGTGTTGGGCGCTTAAAGGGCGGCAAAGCTGAACTTAAAGCTGGGCAGTCGTTCCGACTGGACCTAGATGCGGATATTGATGGCGATCAGACACGGGCGCCGCTGCCGCATAAAGAGATATTTGCGGCTTTGGAGCCTGGGGCCGAGGTGCTGTTCGATGACGGGCGTATCCGCATGGAAGTCGTTTCACTCACATCTGAAAGCGCGGAGATGAAGGTGACGGCTGGCGGCATGTTGTCTGACCGCAAGGGCGTCAACCTGCCAGGCGTGCTCCTGCCAGTTTCGCCGCTGACGCCTAAAGACCGGATTGATCTGGAATATGCGATCAGCATTGGCGCGGATTGGATTGCGCTTTCGTTCGTGCAGCGCCCGGATGATCTGGCCGAAGCCCGTGCGCTTATCAAAGGCCGCGCAGGACTGCTGACAAAATTTGAAAAACCTACTGCAATCAAACAGATGGATCAGCTTGTTGAGCTTTCAGATGCGGTGATGGTCGCGCGCGGCGATCTTGGCGTTGAGACGCCGCCGGAAGATGTGCCGCTTGCGCAGAAGCAACTGATCCGCGCCTGCCGCTTGCAGGGCAAGCCGGTTATTGTCGCGACGCAGATGCTGGAGAGTATGGTCAGCGCCCCGGCGCCGACACGCGCAGAAGCCTCGGATGTCGCGACCGCGGTGTTTGACGGTGCGGATGCTGTCATGCTTTCGGCTGAGACTGCTGCCGGGCAATATCCCGTCGAGGCGGTTTCTATGATGGACCGGATCGCGGTTCGAACGGAAAGCGATTCCGGCTACCGCGACGCCCTCAACGCAACCCGCCATGATCCAGACCCGACGGCTGCAGACGCAATTTCACGCGCCGCCCGCCAGGTGGCGGAGACCATATCCGCCGCCGCAATCGTTACTTACACGACCTCCGGCTCGACAACGCTGCGCGCAAGTCGCGAGCGGGCGGAAGCGCCTGTGTTGGGGCTGACATCCAAGGTGGAGACAGCCCGTCAGCTAGCGCTCGCATGGGGCGTTAGGCCGGAGCACACAGCGGATGTGACAGATTTTTCAGAGATGGTGCGTAAGGCCTGCGCCATTGCTTATGACCGTGATTTGGCCAAACTTGGCGACAGGATTGTAGTCACAGCAGGTGTTCCATTCGGCACGCCAGGCGCGACCAATGTGCTGCGAATCGCTTGGATCACGGGCGACGAGGCTTGATGCTTATAAGGAATACAGATGCCTGATGCTGTTAACGTGCGGCTTGCCGCCACTGTGATTCTGGCGCGTGACGCTGGTGATTCCATGGAGCTCTTCATGGTCGTTCGCCATCATCAGATCGACTTTGCCTCTGGCGCGCTGGTTTTCCCGGGCGGGTCGGCGACAACGAGTGACCGGGACCCGCGTATTCGCGGTCTATCGGACGGCGCTGAGGGGCTTAACGAGGATACGTTGGCGGCGAATGTGGCGGCGATCCGGGAATCCTTCGAAGAATGCGGCGTGCTGTATGCGCGGCCCAATGGCTCAGATGATCTGGTAGATGGCGCACGGGCTGAAGCGCTCGGCGCGAAGTACCGTGCGGACTTGGAAGCCGATAAGATTGGGATGGCGGATATTGCTGAGGCGGAAGGCCTGCGCATAGCCGTAGATCGCATGGTGCATTTCGCGCATTGGATCACACCGCCGCATATGCCCAAGCGTTTCGATACGCATTTTTTCATCGCGGAAGCGCCGATGGACCATGTGTTGGCCCATGACGGCCATGAGAACGTTGATTCCGTATGGATCACGCCTGTTCAAGCTTGTGAGGATGCAGACGCTGGAACCCGCACCGTCATCTTCCCGACGCGGCTAAACATCGAGAAAGTGGGCCAAAGCAACAATGTCGGCGCTGCAATCGCCCGTGCCCGCAAGTCTCCAGTGGTTACCGTTCTGCCAGAATCTGAGAAGGTAGAAGGCGGGAGGATCATGCGCATTCCGGAAGCGGCGGGATACGGAGCCGCAGAGCTGTTCGTCGAAGGTGGATCAGGCAAGGCCGCCCGCATTCGCTACCCCGATGGCACAGAACGCAGCACATCCATCGCGATGAAGCCTATCGACGATTAATTCCTAGCCGACATCGAAGTCGAGCAAGGCCGCTAGCCCTTCGCCACCGCCACCCGGTTGGGTGATAGGTGATTGGCCAATCGAGCCTGCTCTAAGCGTCCCAACAACCGTTAGCTTCGTCATGAACTTTCGCAAAAGCGGGACGGTAAATGTCGCGAGACGGATCGGCGGCGCCAGCAAGAATATACTGAAAATGCCGAGGACCTGAGCAGCTTCCTCAAGGAAATCAGCGCCCGCTGCGCCAAATGCTGTCGCGAGCAAATAGATGCCAAGGGCGAATACGGCCCAGGCAATCGCGATCGCAATTGCGAAGACCACGAGATAGAGGAAGACCATGAATGTCGGCAGGTCTGATTTAAACTCAAGTCCTGCAATCTGGAGATGCGCAACGGTGCGCCGCACTTCAATCGTCCGGTAAGCGATATAGGAAATGCCGAAAGTGAATGGCAGCAGCAGGTAACAGCCAATCCAAAGCCAGGTCAGGTGCTTTCCAGCAAGATTGCAGCGTAGCCTTTGATCACCCATCCAGACGTTGTCGTTGAGATACCTTAGCTGCCGCGCCCGCAGGAACCCGTAGCCAAACCCTGCCGTCAGCACCACAAGGATATATCCTGAGACAGTGAGCCAGAGATACCGCATGGCTGAACCGCCCTGCGCGCCTCGAACTCCGCGCCAGAGTGTGCGGGAGAGCCGGTAGCGTCGCGCCTGGAAGGTGCCGAGCGGCATCAAGATCGCCCAAACGATGATGAAAAGGCCAATTTCCCAAATAGATGCGTCGCCATCAGAGAAAACGAAGGGCGCGATGCTGGCGATCAGAAACAGCGGGCTGAGGATTGTCACGACGATCATGAAGCTGCGGAACAGCTCCAACCCATTGCCGGTGTATTCCAGCGGCTCCTTATTGATCTCAATATGGCCCCAGAGGAACTGGCGTACTGCCGCCTTCGCCCAGAACCGATAGACGCCGCCAGTCGCCATAATGATCAGTGTGAGCTTGCTAAACAGGCGGAGCGCATCACCCTCTGTCCCCGTGAACGCTAGGCCGACGCCGGGCGCCTCAGCGACAGCGTCATCTGCCGCAACATGCGGTTTCGGGTCCCAGGGACGCCGGCGGGGTTTGGAAACTTCGATATCCGGCATAGAACGCTCTTAGGACAAAGGGTTTTCAGTAGGATAGCTGCAAATGCTGCGACGCGCTTTCATTTTCGGTATGGGTTTCACGGGTAGCCGGTTCGCGGCGGCGCTTGCGGCGAAAGGCTTTAGCGTTTCTGGCACGAGCCGGTCTGGCGCGTCCGTCGATGGCGTAGACTGTTATGCCTATGGGCCAGAGGCGCCGCTTCCAGCCATCCTGCCGCCGCTTGATGAAGCGACGCACGTGCTGCTGTCAATTCCTCCAAGCGGTGAAGGCGATCCTGTGTTGCAGGATTTCGGCGCGCGGTTGGCTGCAAATACATTGCTGCAATGGGTTGGGTATCTTGGCACAACCGGGGTCTATGGCGACAGGGATGGCGGGCAGGTTGATGAGACTTCCGCGCTTGAGCCGACAGGAGAGCGCGGCGCCCGTCGTGTCGCTGCTGAGGCCGGGTGGTTGGATCTCTGGAGTGGAAATGGGCTTCCGGTTCACATATTCCGGCTTGCCGGCATCTATGGCCCCGGACGGAACGCTTTAGAACAAGCCAAGGCGGGGACTGCGCGGCGGCTGATCAAGCCCGGCCACAAATTCAGCCGTATCCACGTAGACGACATCGTCAGCGGTTTGCTTGCGTCGATGGAGCGGCCAAATCCTGGCGCCGCCTACAACGTTTGCGATGACATGCCGTCCGAATCAGCGGAGGTCGCGCTATATGCGGCGGAGCTGCTTGGGCTGGAGCCGCCGCCCGCAATCGCGTTCGAAGATGCTGACCTATCCCCGATGGCGCTGAGTTTCTACCGGGACAACAAAACCGTCAGCAACGCACGCATCAAGCAAGAGCTTGGCGTTAAGCTCCGCTATCCTACATACCGCGAGGGCCTACAGGCGTTGCTGGCGAACTATTCCGCCGGCTGAGGCTCAGGGACCATATTCTGCTCGCCTGCCGCCTGCTTTGGTAAGATGAGCGCGGCTGACACAATCAGACAGGCTGCGGCCGCCAAAATCAGCAAAATGGTCTCAAAGCCATCCGCATCAGTCGGCGAGCGGTCGAGGACATATGATGCGAATGGCAGCACGCCAGCGCCAATCGTCAGGTTCAGCATGAACTTGATCGATAGGACCTTCGCTCGCCATTTATCGGGCACATAGCGGGAGAGCACCGCGTCTGTGATCGGGATCTGGCCGAAAACGGCGGCCATTGCCAGAAATGCGACCAGGAACAGCGCCCAATCCACCTGGAAAGCCATGGCGAAGATGATGACGGGTTGCAGCGCTGCAATCGTCACCAGGATTGGCTTGATTGGCCGGTTATCAATCACTTTGCCAACCGCAACCTGGGCAAACGCGGCTGTGGCATACACGGCGCCAGCCAGATAGCCAGTCATTGCGACATCTGTTGTGATGCCGTTCAGCTTCACTTCGAACAAGCGGGGTAGCAGGAAGATTAAAGCGCCGAACACGAAGCCGCCGCCCATCGTAACCAATCCCAAACTGATGAGCGCGCGCTTCCATCCTGGCGTCATGCCGACCATCGCCTTTTCCCGCGCGCTGGCGGGCGGGGCAGCTGCTTTGCCAGCGCGCACGAAACGCCAGAAGGCGAGGCCGATCAGGATGGAGACCACGCCCGGCACAAGGAATCCAAGCCGCCAATCGTAATGAGCCAGGAAAAAGCCTGTCAGAAACGGCGCCGCTGCAACGCCCATATTGCCCCAAACCCCGTTCACGCCGAGCCGCCAACCCACGTTGCCGCCGCCTTGGATCACCATCGTGATGCCGACTGGATGATAGATGGAGGCGAAAATTCCAATCAGCGCTAGGCCAATGCCAAGCAACAGTGGCGTGGTTGCAAAGCTCGCCAGGATGGAGGCGACGCCGATGCCGATGAAAAAGATGATGATCATCGGGTTCCGGCCATACTTGTCTGCCAATTGCGCGGATACCGGCGCCGCCGCGCCAAACAGAACGGCAGCGGGCGTGCCGTAGACGATCATGTCGTCATAGCTGAGACCCCAGGCTTTCCCCGCTTCATAGGCCGCCTTTGCAAAGATCAGCATGAACAAGTGATCGACAAAATGGCCAAGGTTCAGGAAGAGCAAACGAAGGCGGCTGGCGCTCATAGGAGAATTCCCGGTTTCATCGCTTGCGGTTATGGCGCGAAGCGGTCAATTTCGCCGGGAAACCTATTGCAGGAAAAGACACATGTCGACGGACTGGTCCCCGGATACCTTAATCGCTCAGGCTATGGGCGAGATTGAGCCAGTCTATAAGGGCGTCGTGCCGCCCATCCATCCGGCGACAACCTATATCCGCGACCCGGACAACACCTATCCGACCGGCGTCGCCTATAGCCGTGATGATAATCCAACCACGCGCGCGCCAGAACGCCTGCTGGCGGCGCTTGAGCAGGGCGAAGAGGCGCTTCTGTTCGCCTCTGGTATGGCGTCCGCCGTCGCCGTTTTCGAAACGCTGCCTATTGGCGCTCATGTCGTCGCCCAGAACGTGATGTATTGGGGCTTGCGCGAGTGGCTGCGCAGTAAAGATGAGGAGGGCCGCTTTTCGGTCACCTTCGCGTCTCTTGAGGCGCCTGGAGCCGCTCAAGAAGCTATCCGGCCCGGGGAGACCAAGCTTGTATGGGCGGAATCGCCAGCCAATCCGCTTTGGGGCGTTGTTGATATCGCGACAGTCGCCGGAGTGGCGCATGAGGCTGGCGCTGTGTTCGCGGTCGATTCCACTGCCGCAACGCCAATCCTCACACGGCCTTTAACGCTCGGCGCCGATATCGTCATGCACTCCGCCACCAAATACTTGAATGGCCATTCGGATGTGATTGCGGGCGCGCTTGCGTTTAGGGAAAAGGGCGATGTGTGGCAGGCGTTAAAGGCCTATCGCCACGATACAGGCGCAGTGTTGGCGCCATTTGAAGCTTGGTTGCTGCTGCGAGGTATGCGCACGTTACATATCCGTGTACGCGCCGCTTCTGCTGGCGCTTTGACACTGGCGCGCCGTTTGCAGAGCCATCCGCGCATTGAACAGGTACGCTACCCCGGCTTGCAGGATTCCCCCGATCATAGCTTGGCGACCCGTCAGATGGATGGCGGGTTCGGTGGAATGCTGTCGATCCAGATCAAAGGCGGCGAGCAGGCGGCGATTGATACAGCGGCCCGAATCAAAATCTGGAAGCGCGCCACGTCCCTTGGCGGCGTGGAAAGCCTGATCGAACATCGCGCCTCAATCGAAGGCCCTGGGACGCCCGTTCCGGCAAACTTGCTGCGCCTCTCGGTCGGCATCGAAGACCCGGATGATCTTTACGACGATTTGGATCAGGCGCTGCGCTAGGCCCGGCTTGCGGGTGACAACGGAATCGCCCAAGCTTTCGGTTCAATCTGTTGAGCCAGGGAAGCTGATTCATGCCGGACTATGATGTCATTGTTGTTGGTGCGGGCAACGCCGCCCATGCCGCCGCCTTTTCTGCATATGAGAACGGCGCCAAACGCGTTTTGATCCTGGAAAAAGCCCCAGAGGAAGATCGCGGTGGCAACACACATTATTCTGGCGGTCTGCTGCGGATCGCCTTCGAAGAAACGGAAGATTTACGGCCATTGGTGCCGGATGCGGAAGCGGAAATCTCCGGGTTCTTTGAAGATGTCGAACCGTACAAGAAGACGGACTTCATGGCTGATCTGATGCGCGTCACGGATGGCAAAACGGACCAGACGCTCGCCAACATCCTGATCAACAACTCCTACGAGACGATCAAGTGGATGAAGGAAAAAGTCGGCATTCCAATGGAGCCTGCAACCTCGCTCGCTGCGATTAAGGTTGGCAACCGGATCAAATGGCAAAAGGGCGCCATCATCCGCGCAGAGCATGAAGGCGTTGGCCTTTCCAAGCACTGGTTTGCGAATGCTGAGAAGGTCGGCATCGAAGTGCGTTATGGCGCTGGCGTCGTGGGATTTGTTGAGGATGTAGGCGGCGGCGTCGGCGGGGTGAAAGTGCGCGGGCCGGAAGGGTTCTATGACGTGACGGCCAAAGCCGTAGTGCTTGGCTGTGGCGGATTCGAAGCTAACCCAATGATGCGCGGCCAATATCTCGGCGCGCCCTGGGACCACGCGAAAGTGCGCGGCACGGCCTATAACCAAGGCGATGGTTTGCGGTTGGCGCTCGAATTCGGCGCGCAGCCCTGGGGGCAATGGACCGGGCGGCATTCAACGCCAATATCGAACGAATGGCCGGACTTTGCAGACCGTGAGCGCACGGACAAATCAAACCGTCTTTCATATCCTTACGGCGTTATGCTGAACCGAAAAGGCAAGCGCTTCCTAGATGAGGGCGAGGATCTTGGCCTGTATACCTACGCGAAAACCGGCGCCTCCATTCTGGAGGAACCCGGCGCGATGGCTTGGCAAATCTTTGATCAGCGGACGGTTGAACATCTTGAGGGCCGCTATGTAACCAGCGATCCAATTGAAGCTGATACGCTGGACGAACTCATCGATATTTTGGATTTCGATGATCGGGCGGCGGCGAAGCAATCGCTCAGGGATTATAATACGGCGGCGGCGGACCCTGCAGGTTTTGATCCATCAAAGAAGGATGGATTGCGGACGACTGGCCTGAATCCAGAAAAGACAAACTGGGCGCTGCCACTTGATAAGCCGCCCTTCGTTGCTTACTCAGCCACAGGCGGCATCACGTTCACTTTTGGCGGTGTAAAAGTTTCTGAGAAAGCCGAAGTCATCGGCGTCGATTGGCGGCCCATACCCGGCTTATTCGCGTGTGGCGAGATGGTCGGCGGATTATTTCATGGCAATTATCCAGGCGGATCCGGCCTAGTCTCTGGCGCTGTATTTGGGAAGATTGCGGGCGCGAGCGCCGCTGCGGCGAGCGCCTAAATCGCATTCTGACACTGGGATAAAGCGACGAGGCTTGACCCGCGCTGCATAGGCCGCACATTGAGGCTATGGATAATTCGAGTCCCAAAGCAAAGGCAAAGCGTTCTGCCCCTTCATTGGGATCAGCAGACGCTGCCGCTGCTGACAATGCATCTGAAGGGTCCAGCCGGATTGAAGACGGCATTCAGGTTCTAAAGACCGCCATCAAGACATTGCCGAACGGGCCTGGCGTATACCGCATGCTCGATGCGCGTGGGACAGCGCTTTACGTTGGTAAGGCGCGCTCGCTGAAAAAGCGTGTACCGTCATACACCCGCATCAATCAATTGCCGAACCGCCTGAAGCGGATGGTGTCTGAAACGGCGAATCTTGAGATCGTGACGACCCATACTGAGGTCGAGGCTTTGCTGCTTGAGATCAATATGATCAAGCAGCTCCGGCCTCGCTACAATGTGCTGCTGCGGGACGACAAAAGCTTTCCGCATATTCTGATCGCGCGGGATCATACATATCCGCAGATCGTGAAACATCGCGGCGCGCAAAAGCGGGAAGGGGACTATTTCGGCCCGTTCGCCTCTGCCGGCGCTGTTAACCGAACGCTAACAGCGCTGCAGAAGGCGTTTTTGCTGCGATCTTGCAATGACGCCGTGTTCCGCGCGCGCACCCGCCCGTGCCTGCTCTACCAAATTAAACGCTGTGCGGCGCCCTGTGTGGAATATGTGTCAGGCGACGAATATGAGTTGCTTGTGGCTGAGGCAAAGCGCTTTCTGACCGGCGATAGCCGCAAAGTACAAGATACATTCGCCAAGCGTATGAATGAAGCGGCGGAGGCGCTCGATTTCGAAACTGCCGCCGCATATCGGGATCGTATCCGCGCGCTCGCCCATGTTTCCAGCCGTCAGGACATCAACGTCGAGGGCGTCGGCGATGCGGACGTGTTCGCCTTGGCTGAGCAGGGCGGGCAAACCTGCGTTCAGGCGATCTTCTTCCGAGGCGGCCAGAATTTTGGCGGCCGCGCGTATTTCCCAAGCCAGACGCGCGATCTCTCACCCAGAGAAGCGCTTGCCGCCTTCCTCGGCCAATTCTATGGCGACCGTCCGCCACCGCCGCTGATCTTGGTATCCGAACTGCCGGAAGAGCTTGATCTGCTTGAGGAAGCGCTGGCGCTGAAGGCAGAGCGCCGAGTTTATGTTCGCGCGCCGCAGCGAGGCGGCAAACGGCGTCTTCTCGACAACACGCTCGCTAACGCTAAGGACGCGCTAGGCCGCCGTATGGCCGAAAGCGCGACGCTTCTGAAGCTCATGACCGGTGTTGCCGAAGCCTTTGGATTGGAGGCCCGCCCGGCGCGGATTGAGGTTTATGACAACTCGCATCTTGGCGGAACGAAGCCTGTCGGCGGGATGGTCGTCGCCGGACCCGAAGGGTTTCAGAAGAATCAGTACCGCAAGTTCAACATTCGCACCGTCGACGATGGCGATGATTACGCGATGATGCGCGAGGTCATGACCCGCCGCTTTAAGCGCGCCCAAGAAGCGGAAGCGGATGGGGAGGACGTCATATGGCCCGATCTGCTGCTAATTGATGGCGGCAAAGGCCAGCTCTCAGCAGTGAGTGAGGCGCTAACCGAACTCGGCGTTGAAGACTTGGCCGTTGTGGGCGTCGCTAAAGGGCCGGACCGGGACGCTGGGCGCGAGCGCTTCTTCATGGCAGGTCGGGATGCGTTTCTGCTGCCAGAGAACGATCCCGTCCTGCATTACCTGCAACGCCTTAGGGACGAGGCGCATCGCTACGTGATCGGCGCGCAACGCCAACGGCGCGCGAAGGCGATCAGCGAGAACCCGTTGGATGATGTTGCAGGCGTCGGCGCTGCCAGAAAACGTGCGCTCCTCGCGAGATTTGGGTCAGCGAAA
This sequence comes from Alphaproteobacteria bacterium, assembly GCA_038102935.1. Taxonomy (GTDB): domain Bacteria; phylum Pseudomonadota; class Alphaproteobacteria; order Bin95; family Bin95; genus VMCJ01. Next base: position 60,415 of record JAYNYG010000006.1, read on the forward strand.
GCGGTAGGCCGGGCCGGGTTGGAAGATCTTGAGACGACGCCGGGGATCAGCAAAGCCGTTGCACAGCGTGTCTATGATCACTTCAACGGATAATTTGCTCTAACTGGGTGCCCCGTACCCGCCGCCGCCCGGCAGCCGCAACGTAATCGTCTGGCCGGGTTGTAGCACATGATCGGCGCGGGCGTTTGCTGGCTCGCCATCGATTAGGACAGCCCCGCATGCGCCATCTTCGCCGCCGAGTAGGCCATGGGCCGGATGGCGGAGGCGCTCGGCCATGAAGATGATGCCGATTTCATCGTCGCCCACATGCTCTAGCTGGATTTCCTGGCCGAGCCCGCCAGTTTGCGCGCCTTTGCCGCCAGATCCATCGCGTAATTGCTTGCACGTGACGAAGAACGGCGTGTTTCGTTCCGTCAGCTCTACCGGCACGTTCGAGATGTTGGAAGGCCAGGAATAGCAGCTTTGCCCATCTGTTTCCGCCGTAGCGCCGGAGCCGCCGTTGAAGAACAGCGTGTTGGCATAGGGCTTACCGTCCTTGCCCACACCCGTTTGAATGATCGACCAAAGCGGCGATCCTGACGCCGCCATCACTTTGTCTGGCAACGCTTGCGCCAAAGCGCCAAAGATGGCAACCGGGAGATAGTGGCCGGTCGCCATCCGCCCACCGACAGCGACGGGTCGGGTTGGGTTCACGATGGTGCCTGCTTCAGCAGTAACTTCAATGCAGCGGAATACGCCTTCATTGTTTGGCAAATTCGGCAGGAAAGCGCATTTCAATGCGTAGGATGTCATCGCGAAAGTGTAGACGAGAGGGCAGTTGATCGCCCGCCCGACCTGCTTGCTTGTGCCAGTCCAATCGACATGCACGCGGTCGCCAGTGATCGTCACAGCGACTTGGTAGCGGAATGGTTGATCCATGCCGTCCGTCTCAAAGCCGAACTCATAGCGGCCGTCTGGCGCCGCCTTGAAGGCCGCGCGCATGGCGGTTTCACAACGGCCATGGATTTCGGCGGCGAAGTCCTCAAGCGAGGTCAGCGCGTATTCGTCCATCAGCGCGTTCAGGCGCTGCTCCATCAGATCAAGCGCCGTGACTTGCGCCCATATATCTCCTTCGGTTTGATCGGGCGTGCGGACGGCCGCGCGCATTAACTTAAAGAACGTGGCGTCCGGCTCGCCATCACGAATGAGATGCATTGCCGGTATTGCAAATCCTTCCTCGAACACCTCGCGCGCAACGACCGAGCGCACTTTGCCGCCAATATCTGGCGCATGGGCGGTGGAGGCGCAGAAGGCGACCAGCTGGCCATCCCGAAACACAGGCTTTGCGATGGTGATGTCGTTCAAGTGCCCAGTGCCGACCCATGGGTCGTTGCAGACCAGGAAATCGCCGGGGCGCATATCATCGACGCCGATGACATCGAGGAAGTGTTTCACAGTAACTGGCAGGCAGCCGTTGAAGGACGGAATACTCTCAGTGTTCTGCACCAATGATGCGCCGGTCGCGTCTGTCAGAACACAGGCGAAATCGTTGCTTTCGTTCACTAGCGTTGAGAAGGAGACGCGTTGCAGCGTCTTGGCGGCCTCATCAGCAGCGGAGATCATGCGCCGCCAGAGAATTTCGAGCGTCACGGCGTCAAATGCGGATTTGGTCATTGGTTTGGCTTCCTCAATCCAGATCGACGACGATTTCGCCGCCTGCCGCAACGGTGAATGTGGCGCGTTCCGGGACGGCGAGCGTGGATTCGCGTTCTTCGACTAAAGCTGGTCCCGCATAGGCGTCTCCGGGACGGAGTGCATAGCGGTCATAGACAGGGGCTGCTTGAAAGACCTTTCGATCCGGCGACCAAACCTGCCGCTCGCCTTTCTGCTTTGGCGCATCTGTCGCTGTATTGGCGGCACTGGTAGAGGCGACGCCGGCTTCGGCAGAGGCGGCAATGCGGATGTTTATTATTTCAACTGGCCCGGCAGGCGGCGTACGCGTGAATTGGGCCAAATAGGCTCGCTCAAACGCATCTTGCAGGAGTGTCGCAGAACCGGCGTCATACGGCCCAGGCGGTAAGTCCACCACGATTTCGAAGGCTTGGCCGACATAGCGGACATCAGCGCGTCGATCTACTGTCGCGCTGGCAGCGTCAAGGCCGGTGGCGGCGATGACGGACCGAGCATCAGCCTCCATCTTGGCGAAGGCGGCTTCGAATGTTGGCCAATCCAACGCGTCCATGCGTTTGGCCACAGTGGCGACGCGGTCTACACGAGCCGGCGCAATCAGCAGGCCGATGGCAGAGGCAACGCCCGCAGATGCCGGAGATATCATGCGCTTCAGGCCAAGCTTGCGGGCGACATCAGCGCCATGCAGAGGCCCGCCGCCGCCTGTGGCCAAAAGCGCATAGCGGCGCGGGTCCTTGCCGCGTTCCGCGATATGAACGCGTGCGGCGGATGCCATCGTCTCGTTCACAACGTCGCGAATGCCTTGCGCGATTTCTGCGCGACTGAGGTTCGCTGCATTCGCTAAGCCATCGAGCGAGGCGTCTGCTGCGGGCATGTCGATCAGCATTATGCCGCCGGCAAAGCTCTCAGCATCCAGCAAGCCGAGTGCGAAATTTGCATCTGTAACTGTCGGCGCCGTACCGCCGAGTCCATAACAAGCTGGGCCAGGATCGGATCCGGCGCTGTCCGGCCCCACCTTCAGCAAGCCGATCTCATCCAGCCGTGCAATTGATCCGCCGCCAGCGCCGATCTCAATAAGCTCGATCGTGGATGTGCGGATCGGCAGGCCGCTGCCCTCAGCAAAGCGTTTTTCGCGCGCTGCTTCAAAATGGTAGGCGACTTCAGGCTTGCCATCATCGACGACGGCGAGCTTCGCCGTGGTTCCGCCCATATCGAACGCCAATACATCTCCGCCAGCAGATTCGCGGCCAAACCAGGCTGCTGCAAGCGCGCCGGCTGCAGGGCCTGATTCCAGCAACGCGACCGGCGCGCGTTTGGCTTCGGTAAGGTCTGAAAGCCCGCCGTTTGATAGCATCAACAGCAGCGGCGCTTCGACGCCCGCTTGCCGCAACCCGGCTTGAATGCCGTCCAGGTAATCCCGCGCCAGCGGCTTGATATAGGCGTTGGCTAGCGCTGTGGACGTCCGTTCATATTCCCGGATCTCTGGCGCTACATCAGATGACACACTGACGGCGATATCTGGATAGGCCTCTACGACAATCGCCGCCGCCGCTTGCTCATGGGTCGGGTTCGCATAGGCATGCAGAAATGAAATGGCGATGGAGGTGACGCCGTCCTCGGCCAGAGCGTCTGCCGCGCGCCGCACACTTTCAGCATCTAGCGGTGTTTTGACGGCGCCCTCGAACGTCATGCGTTCCGTTGCTTCTAGCCGCCTATCGCGAGTCGCCAGTGGGCGCGGTTTTTGGATGTGGATATCGTAGAGTTCATATTTCCGCTCGCGCCCAATATCAACGACATCGCGGAAACCTTCCGTCGCGATCAAACCTGTCTCAGCGCCTTTGCGCTCAATGAGCGCGTTTGTGAAAAGCGTTGTTGCGTGGACAACGCGGCCAATCTCTTCTGCGGGCACGCCATCCTCGCTGATGACTTCCTGCACGCCTGTCAGCACGGCGCGGGCAGGGTCGTCGTGCGTCGTCAGCAATTTGCGGGAGAATTGGCGGCCTTCCGTGTGATCTTGCACAACAACATCTGTGAATGTACCGCCGATATCGATGCCAAGGGAGTAACGCGTCGCCATGCTTAGAAAACCTGATTTCCGGGTTGGAAGGATCAGGCTAACCGCGCAAAGCGCATGCGCCAAGCAGCCTGTTCATAGGAGCCTGCTATGGACAAAGCGCCCACCGCCGCTTCACGATACGATTATCATAGCTTCAAGCATTCGCAGGACTGAGAAATATGCAGATTGATCTTTCGGGGCGTACCGCGCTGATCACGGGCGGCTCCATGGGCCTTGGCCGGGCCATGGGCATAAAAATGGCGGCGGCAGGGGCGAATATCGTGCCGGTGGCGCGGCGCCAGGAACCGCTGGACGAGACAGTGAAGCTAATCACGGGCGCGGGCGGTAAAGCGCATGCAATCGCCTGCGATGTGACCGACCCGACCGCCATTGAGGCCGCCTATGCGGAAGCCGTGAGCGCCTATGGGCAGGTCGATATTCTTGTGAACAACGCCGGCTCAAGCCTGCGTGGGCCTTTCTTGCAGATGACGGATGAAGACTGGAAGAACGATCTTGAGCTCAAGCTCTTCGCGCAAATCCGTTTCTCCCGTTTGGCGTTCGCCGATATGAAGGAGCGGAAATGGGGCCGGATCATCAATATCCTGAACACGGGCGCGAAGGCGCCCGCGGCTGAGGGCGCCCCAACCGCTGTGACCCGCGCCGCCGGGTTGGCGCTTTCAAAGATTCTCTCCAATGAAGGCGCACCGCATAATATTTTGGTCAACGCGATGATGACGGGCCTGATCGATAGCGATCAGCATGTCCGCAAGCACGCAGCTGATAATCGCGGCATCACCTATGATGATTTTAAGTTGGAGATGGCCGAAAAGGCGCGCATCCCGCTTGGCCGGATCGGCACGTCTGAGGAATTTGCAAACGTCGCCTGTTTCTTGGCGTCAGATGAGGCTTCATACGTGACGGGCGTAGACATCAACGTGGATGGCGGCCGCTCTCCGGTCACCTGATCAAAGCAATTAATTTTGGGAGAATGGCGATGGCTGAAGCAGCAGTTGCGCAAGACATGACAGAAGCAGAATTGGTTGAGCTGGCGAAGCAGGTTCTGCCTGCAGGCGGGTTCGGCAATGTAAGCTATCCATTGGTGGTGGCGCGCGGCGAAGGCAGCCATGTTTGGGATGTGAGCGGGAACGAGTATATCGATTATCTGCTCGGTTCCGGACCGATGATTGTCGGCCATGGCCAGCCAGAAGTGCTTGAAGTGACGCAGAATTGCTTGGGGCAAGGCACGACGTTCTTCGCGAACAACGCCCACGGCATTCTGCTAGCGAACGATATTGTCGAAGCCGTTCCATCCGTCGAGCAAGTGCGGTTTGTATCGTCAGGTTCAGAAGCGGATATGTACGCGATGCGGTTGGTCCGCGCGCATACGGGCCGGGACAAAATTCTGAAGTTCGAAGGTGGTTATCATGGGATGAGCGATTTCGGGCTGATCAGCTTGGCGCCGAAGCGTTCCAGCAACTTCCCAGTTGGCATTCCGGATAGCGCGGGTATCCCAAAAAGCGTGCAGCAGGAAATGCTGGTGGCGCCGTATAACGATCTCAAAATGGTCGAAAGCCTCGTCAAAGAGCATAAGGGCGAAATCGCGGCGATTCTGGCGGAACCGTTCCAGCGGTTGATCCCGCCACAACCGGGTTTCCTGGAGGGCCTTCGCCGAATCACGGAAGAAAACGACATCCTGCTGATCTTCGATGAAGTGGTGACTGGTTTCCGTTTTGGCTATGGCGGCGCGCAGCAATATTACGGCGTCATGCCGGATATTTGCACAATGGGCAAAGCCATCGGCGGCGGATTTCCGCTGGCGGCGATTGGCGGCAAAGCTGAGATTATGGCGAACTTCGACAAAGCTGCCGTTGGCGAAGACAAATTCATGGCGCAGATCGGCACGCTTTCTGGCAACCCGGTCGCAGCTGCAGCTGGCCGCAAGACGCTTGAAATACTGAAGCGCCCTGGCTCATTCGAAACGCTGTTCGCGCGTGGTGAAGCGCTCATGCAGGGCTACCGTGATGTCCTGAAGCGCCGCAATATCGAAGCGCAGGTCGTTGGCGACGCGCCGATGTTTGACGTGATTTTCACATCGCAGCCCGTCGTCGACTACCGCTCATCCATTGGCGATGCGGAGCAAGCGGCGAAGTACAACGCCGGTATGCGCAAACGCGGCATCCTGAAGAGCGAGAGCAAGCACTATATTGGCGTCTGCCATACAGAGGCGGATATCGAAGCAACCATTCGCGCATTTGACGAAAGCATGGCCGAGCTTTGATTTCTGCCGATTGGGACTGGCAAAGGGCTAGTATGTGACCCAGCCTAAAGGGCTAAGCGAGCGGCGCATCTTGTTTTGGATGTGCGTTCTCATCGCGATCAATCAACTTGGCTTCGGCGCTATCGTTCCCACGATTTCGCTCTACGCAAAATCGTTTGGCGTTTCGACCTTTCTGATCGGCATGGCTGTTGCGATTTACGGTTTTGCGAGGCTCTTCGGCGCGCCTTGCGCAGGCATCTTGTCGGATAAGCTAGGGCGACGGCCTAGCCTGGCGTTGGGCGGTTTGGTTACAGCCCTTGGCAACATTATCTGTGCCGTGGCGGACGGATACCCTGAGTTTATGGTCGGCAGATTCGTCGCCGGCGCAGGCGCAGGTTTGGTGCTGACGACTGGCCAGATCATTCTGGCTGATATTACGACGCCCGCGCGCCGAGGCCGTGTTATCTCGATCTATCAAGGCACGTTCATATTCGCCGTCGGAATCGGCCCGCTGCCGGGCGGATTGATCGCGGATCATTTTGGCTTAGCCGCGCCGTTTGCAGCATATGGCATCGCGGGCGTTGTTTGCGCGATCTGCGCTTGGTTTGCCATTGGTGAAACGCGAGACTTTGCATCCAACCGGGATGGCAAGCCTGCAGTCCAACCGGAACCGTTCTTTCAGCAATTGAAGCTTTTGGCGGCTAAGCGCGGCTACGTGCTGATCTGCATTGTGTCATTGATGAATGCAGTCGTCAGAACTGGCGGGCTGTTCAGCCTCATTCCATTGATCGGCGCAGTAAAACTTGAGCTCTCATTGAGCGAGATTGGGTTTGGATTAGCGCTTGGCAGCGGCCTTGGGCTTCTGGCCGCCTATCCCGCAGGCGCTTTGGCGGACCGTTTTGGCCGGAAACCCGTGATTGTGCCCGTGACCATCGTAACAGGCCTGTCGATGTGTCTGTTCGCCTTTGCTGGGGGCTACGAACTGTTCCTGGCCGGATGCGTTGTTTGGGGCATCGCGAGCGCTGTCGGCGGCGCAGCGCCTGCAGCCTATGCTGCGGATAGCGCGCCGCCGGGCATGAACGCCGCCACTATGAGCACCTTTCGGATGGTCGGCGATGTCGGCTACGTGGTTGGCCCGCTTTCGCTTGGCTTGATCGCAGATTTTGCTGGGACGGACATCGCATTGCTGGTCGCGGCCGCATGTATCATGCTTGCTGGGGTACTGTTCGCGTTTGCGGCGCCGGAGACTTGGCGCGGGCCAAGCAATGATTAGGCGAAAGCTGAATAAGGAGGCGACGCCATGCGCCTGATGGATTTAGCACGGGTCGTTCGCAGCAAGAATGCAGGGCCGCTTCATCTGACCTTCGATATCATGCTCGAAACAATGGCGGATTATGAACGCTGCCTCGCGGCGCCTAGTCTCAAGGCAGGGCCGGTTTCTGAAATTTACAGTGTCTCCGCAAACGCCGTCGTGATCACGCCCTATCCAACGGCGCTTGCGATCAAGATCACCGTGCCAAGGCGTGAAGCTGCGGGCGCGCCGGGGGATCGGGATGTTTATGGCGCACAACAACATGCGCCTTTGTTGGAGATTGAGGTATGAGCGCGATCGCCCGGCTGCGAAAACGGTTTCGCGCCAATCCAGATCAACCGTTGAAGCTCGTCGGCGCCACCGGGCAATTGGGTTACGGCGTCCCAGAACCCGCTTTCACGGAAGCGTTGGCGCGCATGCCGGATATGATCGGCGCGGATATGGGGTCAACCGATATCGGTCCCACATTCCTCGGCTCGGGCATGATGGCGACGGCAGGCGAACAAACCCGTAAGGACGTAGAAAAATTGCTGCTTGGCGCTCGTGGGAACGATATTCCACTAATCATCGGCAGCGCTGGGTCTGCAGGGGCTGGGGCGCATCTTGAAGCAACCCTTACAATGATCCGCGACATCGCCGCCGAGCATGGGCTGACATTCAAATTGGCGGTCATTCGCTCGGACATGGATAGGGGGGCGGTAACGGCGGCAGTCGAGCAGGGCCAGGTTCAGAACATGGGCGTATTGCCTGATCTGACCGTCGAGGAAGTTCGAGAATGCGCCAATTTGGTCGGGCAGGCCGGAACTGAAGCATTCATACGTGCGCTTGAAACAGAACCAGATGTCATCGTCGCAGGGCGGGCCTGCGACACCGGCATCTACGCCTGTATTCCGGAATGGCTTGGATTTCCAACGGGCCTGACAGTGCATATGGCGAAAATAGTCGAATGCGCCTCGCTCTGCTGTCTGCCGGGTGGGCGGGATCCGATCATGGCGACGCTTGATCGTGAAGGCTTCGTGCTGGAAAGCATGAACCCGGCGCGCGCCGCTACGCCAATGTCTGTCGCCGCACACAGCCTCTATGAACAAGCGGATCCGCGCCGGATTACAGAACCAGAAGGCGCTGCGCTGGTTGATACCGCGACCTACACTGCTGTTGATGATCGCCGAACACGGGTCGAGGGCGCGCGTTGGGAGCCGGCAGAGCAGCTGACGATTAAGCTGGAAGGGGCCCGGTATCTGGGTGAACGCGCCGTGCTATTAGCTGGATCAGCAGACCCGCGTTTCAACCAGAATGTCAAAACGTTGCTAGAAGAAGTGAAGGATGTGGTGCAGCGCCTGGTCTGCGAGGATGGGGCAGCGCCAGATTATGACCTGACGTTCCGCACCTACGGCCTGGACGCTGTATTTCCTTGGCCTGATCCGCCTAAAGAGCCGCCCCGTGAAATCTTCATATTGGGCGAGGTGATTGCGCCGACGATGGATCGTGCGCTCGCAGTCACGAAATCAACGAAGCAATACCTCTTGCATCATGGCTTTCCAGGCCGTCTTTCGACGAGCGGAAACATCGCGTTTCCGTTTACGCCGCCAGAATTGGCCGCAGGGCCAGCATATCGGTTCAATGCCTATCACTTGATGCAGGTTGATGATCTGGCGGGGCATTTCCCGGTTGAGGTGGAGCAGGTCGGCTAACGTTGTTGCTCAAAGCCCTCGAGGCTAGCCCAATTGAAGTTGACGCCTGTGCCGGGTTCGTCTGGCGCCACGCCAAGGCAATTCTCGACCACTAGAGGGCGCGTCGTGTAGCGGTCAATAGGGAAGCTGTGCACTTCGAGCCATCCGGCATGCGATTGCGCCGCCAGCAGGCTGACTTGCAGCTCCTGCATCCCATGACTGCAAACAGGAATGCTGTGCTGCTTTGCCAGATCAGCCACCTGAAGCCAGCCAGTAATCCCGCCGCAATTGGAAGCGTCTGGCTGGATGAAGGACAAGTTGGACTGGGCGAAGGCGTACTCAAACTCGTGGATCGTGTGCAGATTTTCGCCCATGGCGAGCGGGCATCCTGTGACAGCGGCGATCTCAGCATATCCGCCGTAATTGTCGGGAATAATCGGCTCTTCGAACCAAAGAATATCCTGCTCCATGAAGGCGCGGGCGGCAGGGATAGCCTGCTCGACAGAGAGCGCGTAATTCGCATCCACCATGAACGCGACATCTGGCCCAATGAGTTTCCGAACAGCGGTAGCGCGGGCCGCGTCCTCCTCAAGCTCGGGCTTGCCGACTTTGATTTTGACGGCATTAAAGCCCTGGTCCAGATAGCCTTGGATATTCTGCAATAAGCGTTCTTGCGTGAAATTGAGATCGATCCCGCCGCAATAGGCTTTCGTGGTGCGGCCCGCGCCGCCCGCCATCTGCCAAAGCGGCTGACCCTTGGCGTGGCCGCGTAAGTCCCAAAGCGCAATATCGACCGCAGAAATAGCGAATGAGGCGATGCCGCCACGCGCCACATAATGCACATGCCATTGCATAGCGTCATACAGCGCCTCGACATCATCCGGCGCTTGGCCCTGGAGGAATGGCGCCAAATCATGCTCAATCATAGCCGCAACGGCATACCCGCCGCGCCCGCCGGTATAGCTGTAGCCTGTTCCAGACCGACCATCATCCAAACGGACGGTCGCCGTAATCAGCTCAAAATGCGTATGAACGCCATGCTTTGCATCCGCCAACGGCTCATCCAGCGGCACATGGAATAGGCGGGTTTCGATATGGTCGATCTTTGACATGGGTGATCCCTAAGTCGATGCTATGCGGCGCGTTTGCGTGATCCGGGGGCAGGCGGGTCGTTGGGCGGGCCAGCGAAGCATTGCGCCTGCGCCATCCAGGCCGTGGCGTTAGGGCCGGTCACGCTTAACCTAACGTCCTGGATATTCCGAGTTTGCGCGACGACCTGACAGAAATCTGTAGCAGGACCCTCGATGCGTTCTCCAGGGGGCGCGGTCTCAGCATTCCATTCCCAAATGTCGCCCGAAGGCGCAGTTAGGCGAATATGCGGGGCGGGGCCTGGCTGTTCCTCCCCGCGATTGTTAAAGGTCCAGCCGTATGTGATGGTGCCCAGATGCGCAATCGCTCGGATGCCGTCATGATCCTTGCGCTCAACACCGAGCAGATCGTATATCGCCTGGGAATGGGACCATGTTTCCATTAACCGGGCCGTAATGCTGGACCGGGCGCTCATATCCGGGCCAACCCATTTTACCCGAAGCCTTGGATCAGCATCTGCATAAGCGGCAGCCGTTTTGCTTGAGGATTCACGCCATGCAGCGGCGAGGGCCGTGCCATTCAGGCCGTTGACCCAGCGCCGTTGGAATTCAAGCATTGTCTCACCGCCATCTTGCGCTTTCCGCCGCGCGGCGCGGGCCTCGGCATAGACGTCGGGCTCCATCAGAGTCTGCCGGGCGGAGGTATCGCCCATATAGAGGTGGGACAGGATGTCGTTGAGCGTCCAGGCCTTGAAAGCCGTTGCGCGCTCGAAATCCGCATCGCTGAGCGGCGCCAGCAGGTCCGCCAATCCGGCGCACTCTGTATCAAAGTCCTGTGCTTCAGCGATCATCTGAATCTCCTTGGGGTCAAATTACTTTCAAGAGAAAGTTTCGCCGAAGTCGGTTCATGGACGCAAGCTGGCGTTTCAGGCGCTTGCGGGGCAAACTGACATATCGCTTGCAGCAAGGGGGAGGGCCGAAATGCCCATCGGTTTTCGGATTTCAAAGAACACGGACAAGGTCTCGGCGGATTTGGTCGCGCAATATGTGCATATGCCGGTCGCGAATGTGTCGGACAGCATGTCCCGGATGACGGCTGGCGGCTCCAGGCTTCGACCAATGCATGCGTCTGGCCAGCTTTCTGGCCCGGCGCTCACGGTCAAGACGCGGCCCGGCGACAACCTCATGCTGCATAAAGCGATTGATATGGCGGACCCTGGCGATGTAATCGTGTGCGATGGCGGCGGAGATCTCACGAATTCGCTGATGGGCGAAATCATGCTTGCCCACGCCATGTCACGCGGTGTCGCCGGGTTTGTGCTGGACGGCGCGATCCGGGATTTGGATGCATTCCAGAAGCGCAATCTGCCGGTCTTCGCGGCAGGCGTGAGCCATCGCGGCCCCTATAAGGATGGCCCCGGTGAGATCGGCTACGCCATCGCCATCGACGGCATGGTCATTCAGCCGGGTGATCTGATGATCGGCGATTGGGATGGTTGCTTATGCGTGCCGAAGGCCGATGCCGCGTCCGTGCTGAAAGCCACAGAAGCCAAGAACGCGGCAGAGGTTCAGCAATTTGCCGATATTGATGCGAACAAGGCCGATCGCGCCTGGGTCGATGAAAGCTTGAAGCGCCTCGGCTGCAGCTTCGAGAACTAGGTGTTTAGATAATTCAGCGGCAGACCCGCCGTCGGCCATTCGCAGGAAACGAGGGTTCCGCCGCGCGATAGAGTGATGAAAGCCGTTTTTAGGCCGGCGCCGCCGAAGCAGATGTTGGTGGTATACGGGTCTGGCATCGGTACGTGATCAACGCCGGAGCCGTCTGGCGCGATCACGGTGATGCCGCCATCCATAAGCGTCGCCACGCAGATATTACCCTCAGCATCCACGGCTAGACTGTCGAAGTTGCGGAACCCTGTCGTACCGCCGACAAGCCTGCCGCCATGGGGCGAGGGCCAAGGCTGACGTTTAATCTTGCCAGGGCTCTCGATATCGAAGGCCCATAAGCGGCCCGTTTGCGTTTCTGCCGCATAGACTGTGCTTTCGTCTGGGGAAAGGCCAATGCCATTGGCGGTAATCAGCGGGAAGGCGACTTCTTCGATATGGCTCCCGTCAATTGACGCGTAGTAGAGGCCAGAGCGGTCCCAATCCCGGTCCCGCGTTTTGCCAAGATCCGTGAAATACATGCCGCCTTGGCGGTCGAACACAATGTCATTCGGCCCGCAGAGCTTATTCTCACCGCATGCCGTGTAAAGCGTCGTCACGGCGGCGGATTGCAGGTCAACGCGATCAATCGAACCGTTTGTATAGCTGTAGGCCTGTCGGACCGGGCGAATGCCGCTATCGTCCTTATGGAATTCGAACCCACCATTGTTGCAGATATAGATCGCGCCATCTGGCCCGAGCGCCGCGCCGTTGGGGCCGCCTGGGACTTCGGCAATCACTTCGACCTTGCCGTCCGGCATAACGCGGGACAGCGTTTGGCGTTCGATTTCCACAAGAATCACGGAGCCATCCGGCATCGCAATCGGGCCTTCTGGGAAGCGAAGGCCAGTCGCGATAGTCGTCAAAGTCGGGGTTGATAGCGTCGCCATGTCGTTCAATCCTTATCGTAAGCCAAGACCGCGGGCGATAATGCCGCGGAGCACCTCGCGCGTGCCGCCTTGAATGGTGAGTTTGGGCGCGATGTGCGTCGTATAGCGCATTACATCTTCATAGGCCGTATCATTTGGGGAGGGTGCGCGCACGCCGTCTGGCGCTATGAGGCGCATCCGGTTAGGCAACGCCTGCTCCCAGTTGGTGCCAAGGTCCTTAACAACCGCAGCTTCCGTCATGGGCGTCTCGCCCGCCTGCAGCATCCCAGCGACAGAGGCTGACATGCGCCGGAGCGTCATCAGATGCGCCACATCCCGGCCAAGTGTTTCGGCAGTGCGATCATCTGGGATTGGTCCAGAGATGCGGATGCCAGCATTGAGCGCAAAAATGGTTTCAAGCCAGCGATCCGGGCCGGAGCGTTCATAGGCCAACTCGTCGGTCGCTTGCTTCCAGGCCTCATCGGGCCTGCCGATGACATGCGCCTCCGGCACGAAGGCGTCATCGAAATGCACCTCGTTGAAATCATGATGGCCGGCGAGGTTGATGATCGGGCGCACGGTAATGCCTGGCGTATCCATCTTGATCAGAAACTGCGTCAGGCCATGACGCCGGTTCTCTGCGGTCGGCTGCGATGTTCTGATTAGCCCGATCATGTAATGCGTGCGATGGGCGTTGGATGTCCAGATTTTCGTCCCGGCGACCTTGTAGCCGCCATCGACTTTCGTTGCTTTGGTCGATGCAGCGAACAGGTCAGAGCCGGAGTTTGGTTCTGACAAACCAATGCAGAAATATGTCTCGCCGCGCACAATCTCTGGGATCAGCTTTCGCTTGATCTGTTCCTGGCCAAATTTCAGCAATACCGGGCCGGATTGCCTGTCCGCCACCCAATGTGCACGAACCGGGGCGCCATGGGCCAAGAATTCTTCCGTCAGCACGTAGCGTTCGATCTGCGTCCTACCGTGGCCGCCGTATTCCTTAGGCCAAGTCAGGCCGATCCAGCCTTTAGCGCCAATCTTACGGCTGAATTCCGGGCTGAAGTTAGACGCCATATCACCAGAGCCGGGGGTGAATGTTCCAGCATCAATTTCTGCCCGAAGGAACGCGCGCACTTCTTGCCGGAGCGCTTCAGCTTCCGGTGGGAATTGCATAGGATCAAAGCGGAATGTGTAGGACATGATCGAATGCCTTAGCCTTTCCGACCCGCGTCGAACCCAGCGAAGAATGAAGTTAGATTGGGGCCAAGACCGTCGCAATCGTAGCCGCCCTCTTGAACAAGCAGCGTTGGCAAGCCAAGCGCGGCTATGCGTTTCGCCACTTCGCCAAACCCGCTCGTGGTGACTCTCAGATAGCCAATCGGGTCATTCTCAAATGCGTCGAAGCCAAGGCTGATCAGCAATGCGCCCGGATTATGCGCCCGGATTGCTTCAAACGCCTTGTCGAGCGACCCCATGAACACATCGTCACCGCTGTTCTGCGCCATTGGGAAATTGGCCGTTTTACCTGCTCCAGCGCCTTCGCCTGTTTCGTCGATATAGCCTGCGAAGAACGGGAAATAGTCCGAAGGATCGCCATGGAGCGATGCGAACAGCACATCGCCACGATCATAGAAAATGCCCTGGGTGCCATTCCCGTGATGCACATCGACATCAAGGATCGCCAGTTTATCCCACTTGCTCCGCATATGCTGTGCGGCGATGGCGATGTTGTTCAGATAGCAGAACCCGCCTGCCAAATCCTGAAAGGCATGATGCCCCGGCGGCCGGCAGAGCGCATAGGCTTCATTGGCGCCCGCCATTACAGCGCCTGCCGCCGTTAACGCGATGTCAGCGGATGTCTTGGCCGCACTCCAAGTCCCCTCAGCGATTGGCGCTGAGTTCGTCGCCATGTAGTACCCGGCCTGTCCCATGATGCTAGTCGGCTTGCCTGTCATGCGGCGGTTGGGCTGAGCGTAGGGGTGAACATAGGGCGTTGGATCAGGCAGGGCCTGCCAGCGCGGCCAAGCGGATTCAAGGAAAGCCAAATAATCAGTGTCATGGATCGCATCAATCGGCGCCATGCCGTGGGCCGTTGGCGATTGCAGATCATGCCCGCCAGCCTTCGCCGCCTTCAGCAATTCCTCTGCCCTGCGCGCGATCTCGACATGAGGGACATGGCGGCCGCGGCTGATGATTTCAGCCGGTTGATGTTGCAGATGGGCGTCGTCATGTACGACCAGCATGGGGCATATCCTATATTCGTGTTCCAGAGGCATCGTAGGCGCCGACTCAAGGGCTGGCAACGGCGGGCAGGGGCGGCTATATCGTGACGTATGCCGATAAAAACAACCGAAATTGATGTTTGGGTTTTTGACCTGGACAACACGCTCTACAACCCCCGCCGGTCAGACCTGATGCCGCAAATGCATGTCCGCATGCAGAAGTTCATCATGGCCGAATTTGGCGTGGATTTGACTGAGGCCGACCGCCGCCGCCAGTTCTATTTCGAAGAATATGGCACCACGCTGCGCGGTTTGATGGAACATCATGGCATGGACCCTGAAAAGTTCCTGCCCTACTGCCACGAGCTTGATCTCTCAGAGATGTTAAATGATCACGCCTTGGATAATGCGCTGTCGGCGCTTCCGGGCCGCAAGGTGATCTACACGAACGCGACCCGTCGTCACGCGGCGAACGTGTTGGGGCGCTTGGGCATCGAGCGGCATTTTGAGGCGATGTTTGATATCGCCGACGCTGATTACATGCCGAAGCCGCATATTTCCTCCTACGAAACATTCTTGGCCGCGCATAATGTCGATCCGAACCGCGCCGTGATGTTCGAAGATACCGCGAAGAACCTAAAACCTGCCGCTGATCTTGGGATGCGCACGGTATGGCTCAGGAATGACCGGCCTGGCGCACAGCCTAATGGCGAAGACGACAGCCATATCCATCATGAAGCAGATGAACTCTCGGACTTCTTGAAAGACGTTCTGGCGGCATAGCGCGCTCACCGCAGCCTGTGTTGTAATCCTCGCCGGAATTTCAATGGGAGGGTTAGATGGACGTTTCAGGCAAAGTGTGTGTGGTGACAGGCGCTAGCGGCGGTATTGGGTCCGCCGTTTCGAAAGCATTGATGGCGGCAGGGGCCAAAGGTGTGGCCATGGCGGACCTGAACGCCGAAAAGCTCCAGGCATCGGCGGATGAGATTGGCGGCTTGGCGGTTCCGACGGATGTATCGGACGAAGCTGCGATCCAGGCGCTTGTCGCTAAGGCGGAAGAATCGCTTGGGCCTGTTGATCTCTTCGTCTCTAACGCAGGCATCAGCCCAAAGCCAATCCGCGATGATAATGACCATTGGGATCAGCAATGGCGCGTCCATGTGATGGCGCATCTCTTCGCCGCACGCGCCGTAGCGCCAGGCATGGCGGCACGGGGCGGCGGCAAGCTCGTGAATGTGGCGTCCGCCGCCGGTATCCTAATGCAGATGAATTCCGCCGTTTATACCGCCACCAAACACGGCGCGGTTGGCTTGGCGGAATGGCTCGCGGTGGAGTGGGCGCCGAAGGGCGTTAGCGTATCCGTCGTCTGCCCGCTGCGCGTTGCGACGCCGATGACGGAAGGCATGCCGGATAGCGGCACCGTGCGGGATGGCGTCATGACGGCAGATGATGCCGCTGGGGCGATCCTTGAGGGCATCGCTGATGATCGCTTCATGATCTATACGCACCCGCCAGCGGGCATGTACTGGGCCAAGAAAGCATCCGATCCAGAACGTTGGATCAAAGGCATGACGTCACTTAAGCAGAAGATCGCGCCCGGCGAGGAGTAAAGCCTCTAAGCCGCCCGAACCCGGCAGAGCAGCGATTTCAAGTTCGTTTGCTCAGAGATCGGGCAGCGTTGATGTTTATCCGTCAGGTCATTGACGGGCCGCCAAGGATTGAATGGCTGCCGTTCGCCCCAGCCAATGGGCATGAAGATCGCGCGTTCGCGGATACCGTTCGTGATCCAGGCGCGAGCGTCCGCTTCGCCGTGGGCGGTCTCGACGGTTACGCGAGCGCCATCGGTGATGCCAAGGCGTTTGGCGGTTGAAGGATGCATCTGGGCATAGAGGTCCGGCCACATTTCCTGGGCCTGCCAGGAGTAATGCGTCCAGGAATGGAAATGAGGAGCGGGCGCGCGGCCTGTCACCAATTCCATGTCAAAGCCTTGGGCGCGGAGGTCTGCCGCGGGTTGTGCGTCTTCCGGCGGAATGATCCGCGCGCGGGAGGCATAGGCGGCGCCGTTCAGGAATGGGCTTTTAATGCCTTCCGTCCAATCGGGGTCCAGCATTTCCAGATGCGCCATGTCGAACAGGCTTTCCCTCTCGCTGTAGAATTCCGGCAGCGCTGACAGGCCGTAGCCCTTGAACTTGGCGTCCATTTCTTCAGTGAAGAATTCTAGCTTGCCGCTCTGGGAAGGGAAACGGTGGCCTTCCGGCTTGCCGGGGGCGGTGGAGCCTTCCAGGTAAAGCGTGTTCAGCTCTTCCGCTTCCTCTGACGCGACCGGGAAGCGAACCCAACGATAGGGCCTGGAATGCAGGCGCTTTTGAGTGACGCCGCGCATCTGGACATGGTCGATCATCGCTTCATCCCAGAAGCGCGATGAGTCTTTCCATTGCTCTTTCATCACATCGCCGTAGCCGAACCGCTTGCCAAGTTCGATCCAAATCCAACCGTCCGGTTTAGCGACGCCTGGCGGATCGATCATTTTGTCGATCCACACAACGCGTCGGTCTTCACAGGCGCGTCCAACTTCGCCTTTCTCGATGCCTGTAGCGGCGGGCAGTACGTAATCAGCGTAAGCGCTGGTTTCATTCGGGAAGATGTCGATATGGACCAGCAGGTCGAGCGCATTGATGCCGTCGCGGGTTTCGGCTTGGTCCGGCCAGAGCGACATCGGGTTGTTACAGGCGATCAAGGCCTTGAGCGCATATGGTTGGGCAGTGCGCATCGCGTCGACCCACCCGGTTGGACTTGTGCGGACGCGGGGTTTGTTCAGCGGTGCGATCCTGTCCGCTGGTGCGTTGGCTTCGGCGGGAACGGATGCTGACATGTTGAAGTAGGCCCCGCCGCGCCGACCCCAATTCCCTGTGATCGCCGCCACAAACATAATGGCACGGTTGGACTGCACCGAGTTCACATGCTGGTTGATGCCACGGCTGCCGAAGATAACGCAGCCATCGGCTTGCGCGATTTCTTCCGCCAGGCCCTTGATCGCTTCAACGGAAAGGTCGGTGATGGGGGCGGCCCACTCCGGCGTGTAGCCCATGACGCTGATGAAATCGCGCCATTCTTTCCAGCCTGTCACCCAGTTTTCGCAGAAATCAGAATCATGTAAATTTTCGGCAAATATGTGCTGGGCGATGGCCAGCGACAGCGCCATGTCGCCGCCTGGGCGGATGGGCAAATGCAGATCCGATTTAGACGCCGTGACCGTCATCCTCGGATCAATCGTTATCATCCGCGCGCGGTTTTTGAGCCGCCAATCGTTGATCATGCCGAAATGGACAGGCCGCGTTTCCGCCTGATTGTCGCCCAAGTAGATGTAGAGTTCGGCTGAACCCAGGTCTTCCTCAGTATAGCTATTGCCGCTGCCACCAGCGCCCTGGATCATGTTGTATGCGACGTTTTTACCGAAGGAGCAGTACGGCTCCGTCGTTTCAAAGTTCGGCGTGCCCCAAAGCTGGCGGAACAGGCGGATATAGCCCTTGTTCGTCAGCGTGCCGGTGCGTGTTCCAGAGAAAATGGCCAGTGCTTCCGGCCCAAAATCTTCGCGGATGGCGCTCAGCTTCTCGGCGATCTCGTCCAGCGCCTGATCCCAGGAGATCGGCTCAAACACATTCTCGCCGCGCTTACCGACGCGTTTTAGCGGTTGGGTCAGGCGTTCCTTGGAATTGTAGAGCTGCAACGAGAATTGCGACTTCGGGCAAACCCGACCTTCCAGCATCGGGTCCGCTTCGTTGCCCGTTACTCTTACGAGCTTATCGCCCTTGAAATGGAAGTTCGTAGTGCAGCAATTGAAGCAAATATTGCAACCGCCTGGCTCGACCCTGTCCGCCAAGCGTTCTTCGCGGGGCAGGCCAAAGGGGAAGGCCGTCGCGGTCTCTGGATCAGGTCTGCCATCGTCCGAAACGGCTGGCGTGGACTGCTCGAATACATCAAAGGCAGAAGCGTCGCGGATGATCCGGTCGAGGTAGATCGTTGCAGGCGCCAAAAGGTAGGGATCATTGTCGACGGCTTTCCGTCCTTCGGCTTCTGCCCCCGCCAGCATCTCATCACGTTCACCGAACGTAATCGCCTTGCCAGGGCATACACTGGCGCAAGCGGTTGTGGCCGCACCGTCAGCCCTCCGATCCTGGCAGAGATCGCATTTCACGGCATGATGGCCGCCAGCGTCATAGCCCATGGCGCCATAAGGGCAGGCGGCGACGCACTCGCCGCAACCAACGCAGCTTTCCTCCATTACGGAGACGATGCCGGTTTCAAGGTCTTTGCGGATGGCTTTGGGCTCAACCGGGCAGGCGCGGAGACAGGCCGGGCGTTCGCAGTGTTGGCAGGCGAGCTTTAGGAAATCGAGCGTCGGGCCATTGTCGCCACCGAGCCATACGACGCGGTTACGGCGTTCGCCAGGGCCAAGGCCGTGCTCTGCCTTGCATGCCGCCTCGCAGCTCTTGCAGCCAATGCAGCGTTCCAAATCGATCATCAATGCGAGACGGGACATGACGCTCTAAAAATCCCAAGCTGCGAAATGGAGCCAGTAAATATCGCCGCCGTCAGAGGCATATCCAGCAAACACCATGACGATAACGATATGCGCGAACAGGCCCCCGACGAACGCCAATGCCGCCAGCCGGTGCAGCAAGCGCCAGCGGGCTTGGATGGGAGGAAGCGCCGCTGCAGCGCCAACGATATGGCTCTCTTCTGCGGCAAGGCGCACATACTGCAACGTTAGCATCGGCGTTCGCAGCCAATGGCGGAATTGCGGCGAGAACAGCGCCTCGCTCGCATCCGGGGCAAGCCGTTCGAGTAGGGCATGTTTTTGCGAGATCAGTTCCGCCAGCTTCGCCCGTGTCGCGGGGTCTGGCTTTGCGAACCCAGCCCGCTTCTGGCCAAATGTTTGGGCCATCATCCTCGCGCCCTGAATGCGGGACCAGACGCCGAGACCGATAAGCAGAAGCAGCAGCGCGAACAGCAGCGCAGGCGGTTTCATAATTCCACTTGCGCCATGGGCGAACACCAGTCCCGTGCCAATGCTCGCCAGCCAGACATGTGACTTGAACCCAGCTTTGCCAGGCTTGCCCCGCCGCTTTGCAAGCACGGCCACAAATGATCCCAACAGCAAGACAGCGCCTATAGCGGCGGCGGCCTGCAGCAATGGTCCGCCTGCCAGACCCCATATACCGTTCAAACTGGTCACCAGAATGAGCGTGAATACGCTGGCCGAAAGTATGCAGGCGAGAATTGTAATAAGGGCGCGATTTGAGAGATCAGCCGGAGTGTTGGTATTGGTCGATTTGGCTCTCACCGGGGCGTATCGCCCTTTAGCGTCACGCGGTGCATGCGCCGGCGCTTGCCTGGATAGTCATTCACCGCGAAATGCTGTGTGGTACGGTTATCCCATACGGCGACAGCGCCAGCGCTCCAGCGGAACCGGCAGGTAAATTCTGGCCGCGTGATGTGATCACAAAGAAAATCGATCAGTGGCTTGCTCTCAGCATCCGTCCAACCTTCGAACCGCGCTGTATGGGACCGGTTCAGGTAAAGCGATTTTCCGCCGGTTTCAGGGTGGGTGCGAACGATGGGATGGCTGTTGATATGCGTTTTGGCGGCCTCATCCGTTTCCTTCATGCCATCCAGCTTCGCCATGGCCGCAGCCCTGCCGCCTGCATAGCCATGGTCTGAACTGTTGACGCCACGAACGCCCGCGAGCATCGCCTTCATTCCATCTGATAGCGCTTCATAGGCAGCGCCCGCATTGGCGAACAGCGTGTCGCCGCCTGCTTGTGGCGTTTCCAACGCATAGAGGATGGTGCCAAGTGCAGGTTGCGCCATGTAGCTGGTGTCGGAATGCCAGCTTCCGCCAAAGTTTTTGGCGTCGCTTTCCTCTTTCAGAATCTCAATAACTTCCGGCGTACCCGGCAAGCCTGCGATGAAGGGGTAGATATCCGGTTCACCGAACATTCCCGCCAGCCGGACTTGATCTTTTGGCGCCAGGTTCTGGTCGCGGAAAAAGATAACCTTGTGCTCAAGGAAGGCGTCATGCACAGCCATCGCATCGCTGTTGGTGAGTTCCTGGCTTAGATCGATGCCAGAAATCTCTGCACCCAATGCGCCCGCTATCGGCTCTATATGCATGACATTCGGCTCCGACTTTTAGCGGCGATTCGCTTCTTCGAAGAGCGCCAAATTCTTGTCCACGTCATACGTCTGCTCGGTTAGGTTTTCTGGGTCCCATTCAGAGCGGTGCTCGGCAAAGAAATCACCGCCATACACGTGAATGGCTCCGGTCAGCCGGTTCAATGGATTGGTGACGGAATGAATGATGTCTGCGCCGAGCGGCGTGACATCGCCAGCGCCCATGGATTTGGCGCCCGCCGCTTCCAACCCGCAATCCCCGTCTTCAATGCGCCGCCAGAAAATATTGTCTTCGCGGCCCGTATAGATACCGATCACCGCCCACATATTATGATTATGCGGCATCAACGTCATGCGCTTGCCCCAAATCAGGTTCAGAATTGTCAGGTCCGGGCGGTGGCAAAGTTTGTTGACCCCAGCCGCGACGGGCTCACCGATCGTGTTGATCAGCGCCGTCGGGTCAGAAACTGCCCGCTCGACGATAGGGCGGACGGTCTTGTGGGTTGGGTCAGCTTTGACGGCGGCGGCGCAATCGTCAATGAAGCGGTCCAGATCAAACATTCGGGACATCCTTTCAGGCGGAGCGGGATTATGTGGAATAAAAGTCTCACAGTTGACTGATATCCGTCAATTCGTCCGCGCCTGAAACTAATTCATCATTGCGGCATGGTGCGATAATAGTTCCAGAGCAGTATCGCTGCTGCACCCCGCCACGGTCGCCATTCATCTGCGATCAAAGAGGCTTCCTTGAAGCTCGGCTTCTCGGCCAAACCACGGATGCGCCCCGCCGCCGCGACGAGCGCGATATCGGCTGCTGGCCAAACATCGGGCCGACCGAGGGCAAAGATCAAATAGACTTCCGCCGTCCAGCGCCCAATGCCACGCAGGGCCGTCAGTGTTTCGATCGCATCTTCATCCGGCATCCGCGCGATGGCGTCAAAATTTAGGGCGCCCGAGACTTCGGCTTCCGCGAGGCCTATCGCGTATTCGGTCTTTCGGCCTGAGAATCCGATTGACCGGGCGCCATCATAGCCAAGCTCCAAGAATGCGGGCGCGGTTACGGGCGCGCCCGTCTTGGCTTCTATCCGCCCCCATACTGTACGCGCTGCAGCGGCTGAAATTTGCTGCGCGCACACGGCCCGCAGCAATGTCGGAAACCCAGGGTCCCGCAGTGCAATTGGCGGCACGCCTGCTTCATTGATGATTGCCGCCATGCCAGGGTCCCGTGCGGCTAGTTCCCGCACGCCTTTGCGGAAGCGACGAACGGCGCCTTCAGGCGAAATGGCTCTAACGGTCTTTTGCGGCATGGGCCTGAGTTTGACCCCGAAATACCCAAACCGTCCACACCGCGCTCAGAAAAAGCAGGAGTGCTACGGCCTGATGCAGCGCTGCAAGCGGTATCCAGACCACTGTCAGAAGCGTCGCAATGCCAAGCATGACCTGAATAATCACCAACAAAGCCATGACGCTGGGTGCGCTGCGCTGCCCACTATCGGCAGGGAGGCTTCGGGCGCGCAGCCAGAGTGCGATGATAAGCAGACTCGTCAGAATGGCGGCCCAACGGTGATGAAACTGAATCGCGCCAATGCTCTCCAGCCCATTCCGCCACCATGGACTGAGCGCAGAATAGTCCGGCGGTAATAAGCGCCCATCCATGAGCGGAAATGTATTGTAGATCATCCCAGCATTGGTCCCGGCGACAAATGCGCCAAGAATGATGACGACGAAGAGGACGACCAGAACGCCCCATCCCAGTTTTCGCATCCCGATGGGTGCTGCGATTTGCGGGCGAGGGAGCAAGAAGTCGAGAGCCGTCCAAACCAGCGCGCCCGCGATCACAAAGGCCATGCCAAGATGGATTGCCAGACGGAAATGACTAACGTCTGGCCTGTCTACCAACCCCGACTTGACCATCCACCAACCAATAACGCCTTGGCTGCCCCCGAGCGCCAAAAGCATAAGCATTCGGCCTCTCAGTGCGCGCGGAATCCATCCCTTTATCCAGAAGAACGCTAGAGGCGCTGCATATGCGAGGCCGATAATCCGGCCCCAGAATCGGTGGACATACTCCCACCAAAAGATCGCCTTGAACTCAGCTAGGGACATCCCGCTGTTGATTTTTTGGTATTCGGGCGATGTTTGGTACAGGGCGAAAACGCGCGCCCATTCCTGATCGCTGAAGGGCGGGAGCGTACCAATCAATGGCCGCCACTCGACCATCGACAGACCGGATTCGGTGAGCCGCGTGACGCCGCCGATCACTGTCATCGCGCCGACCATCGCCGCCACGATGAGCAGCCATATCCCGATCGTGCGTGCATGTGGCGTTAGATGCAGTTGGAGCGTTTGCTTGTTCATATTGCTGAGATAGCGCTAACACGCCGCCCCGCCGACGCGTCCCGTCGCCGCAAGCAATGGAGGCTGCTATGATATTCGGAGTGTGGCGGCGAAGATCAGGTAAACGAACGGCATGGCGGGTTTTGAGGACATAAAACGGCGCATAAAGCGACCATTTTCGTTGGCGCTAGGTCGATGGCGGCCCGCTGCGCTTCGCCTTCAGGGCAATCGTGTCAGTCTTGGACGAGGTGGGCAGCGGCTCAAGTTCCTATCTCGCGTGTTCTTTCACCGGAATGCTCATGGCAACACCGTCCTTTGCGGCCAGGGCGTAATGCTGAAACGGATGCGCATCCATATTCATGGGAAAGGCAATCGCTTGGAGATTGGCGATAACGTCAAGCTTTCAGGCGTGATTTCCATCTTCGGCCATGGCGTCACCGTGCGAATTGGCGATAATTTTGACGCCAAGGACTGCAAATTGGTCGCTTGGGACGCGAATGTGACGATTGGGCGGGATTGTTTGTTCGCCTCTGATATCGAGATCCGCTCTGGCGACATTCATAGAATCGAGGACCAGGCGACAGGCGAACATCTGAACCAGGCGCAGCCGATTGTGCTGAGCGACAGGGTATGGGTCGGTAGCCATGTTTCGATTTTGAAGGGCGCCAAAATCCCACCGGATAGCGTCATCGCCACCCGGTCCGTGGTGACGCGAAAATTCCATCAACCGGGGCTGCTGTTAGGCGGCGCCCCAGCAAATGTCCTCCGCGAGGGGATACGTTGGCGGCGGTAAAAGATTTTATATCTTTTTTGCCTGCTTCAATGGGTTATCAATCAATCCTTCAGGCTCTATATCAACTTGCATGTTTTCTAAGAACCCGGCGATCATGTTGTAAAAGCCAATCACAAGCAGCAGTTCAGATATTTCCCGATGGCTGAATGCCGCTTCCATCTGGGCAAAGGTATCATCGGAAACCCGAACATTTGCGATCACTTCATCCGTTACACGGATCGCCAGTTTCTCTCGCTCCGTGAAGACATCAGACGCATCGCCCTCTGGCACGGCTTCTATTTGGGCGTCGGTCATCCCGCAGTCCCGGCCAACGATCTTGTGTTGATGCACTTCATAGCTGGAACCGGTGACATGGCCGACGCGGAGGATCACGATCTCCCGCAGCACGGGGTCTAGCATGCCCTTAAACAGAAGCGCATTGCCAAGCCGCATGAAGGGTCGCACGGCAGATTCTGCATGCGCCATCATATGGAATACGTTCACCATCGGATCGATGCGTCGCATGAAGGCGCCGATCTCAGGATCAATGGCGTCGAGGTCAGGGTAGGGGATGCGGGCCATATTGGCGTCCTTCAGCTTTGCGTTTTGCGCACAGGATGAAGTCTGAATTGTCTATTCTAACGTTAAGCGATGCAATCTATCTTTCATTCATCGGCTTCAGGAGAGCGTTTCCCAGCCAACTGAACAAGGAATTCATACCATGCGTCGCGACATCAGCATCACTGGTCTTTCTATGATGGCGGCAGTGTATTTCGGCCTGATCGCCGGTTACATGGCCTTCGGGATCGAAGAAACCAGCCGTCTCCTTGTTGGCTAAACCTCAATGATGGACCTGAGCGACGGCGTCGGACCGCTTGCCAGCTTGGCGATATCCGGCGTCGGCCGCCCAAGGTCCGCGGTTCGTGCAAACGCTTGCTCCAACGCATGAGTCGCGCCCAATACGAAGGCGTCATCTTTGGCGGCGCCTATAATCTGCAGACCAAAGGGCATGCCTTTCTCGTCCAATCCGCAGGGAATGCTTGCCGCAGGGCAAGTGGTCAACGTGATGCCGTAGGTTGGCGCCAGCCAGGTGTAATAAGTCTCCAAAGGCTCGCCGTTCATCTCGTCCATGTACCATTTTGACCATGGGAAAGGTGAGATAGGCACGGTCGGGCCAATCAACAGATCGAACTCTTGGAAGAAATCTTCCGTCCGTCGATAAAGATTAGTGTGCTCAACATCAGCCCAAGCGACATCAGTAAGGCCCATGGCGGCGCCCTGTTCGTAGTTCGCTAGAACGTTAGGGCCGAGTAGGCTTTTGTCTCGCTCATAGGTTTCCTTATGGCTTGCGACGAAGCTGAGCGCGCGAAGAACGCCGAAAATACCATCCGCATCGCCAAGGTCAGGCGTCGCTTCGCTGCATTCGTTGAAATAGCCTTTGATCGCGGCAACCTTCTTCTTGAACGTCGCGGCATAGGCGTTATCGACTTTCGCAAAGCCGAAATCTGTCGTCCAAGCAACCCGGAGGCCGCCAAGATCAACCGGTTGCGGCGACTGCAACATCATTGGATCTACTGCTGTCGCCAACGGGTCGCGCGGGTCGTCAGCGGCTTGTTCGGCGAGCAACATGCAGATGTCTTCGATATTTCGGCCCATTGGCCCTGATACGCTCAGGGGCGACCAGCCGAAGTTCCGTTTTTTCGTTGGGACCATCCCAGGCGTCGGGCGAAAACCGGATACGCCGCAATAGGCTGCAGGAATGCGCAGGCTGCCGCCCATGTCGGACCCGGTCGCCAATGGCGCCATGCCGCATGCGAGCGCCGCAGCCGATCCGCCGGATGACCCGCCCGCGTTGAGTTCCGGATTGAACGGATTGCCAGTAGCGCCCCATACGGCATTCCGGGTGTTCGCCCCGGCCCCAAATTCTGGCGTGTTGGACTTACAGAAGACAATACCGCCCGCATTCTTGACCCGCTCAACCATCAACGAGTCGTGATCTGGGACGTGGTCCTTAAATTGGACAGAGCCATATGTCGTGCGCAGGCCGTCCGTCTCGTCAAGATCTTTCACAGCGACTGGGAGCCCATGCAGCGTCGGCAAATCGTCGCCGCGCAATACCGTGCGTTCAGCTTCAACGGCATGCACCCGCGCACGGTCAAAATCCCGCTCACAGATGGCGTTGACCGCTGGATCGACGGCTTCGATCCGCTCGACGCAGGCTTCAAGCAACTCAACTGGCGAGATTTCTTTCGTGCCGATGCGTTGGCGCGCTTCTTTAGCGGTGAGGTCAGTTAGGCTAGCGTCGGACATCGAACATAGTCTCCAAACTTAGATAAGGCGGCTGCGCGCTTGCGCTTCAACGGCAGCGACAGCGGTCATATTGAGAACGGTGCGGGCCGTAGCAGCTGGCGTCAACACGTGTGCAGGTTCGGCTACGCCTAACAAAATCGGGCCGACATGTAGACCCTCGCCAGCGGCTTTCACCAAATTGAACGCGATATTCGCCGCGTCCAAAGTTGGCATGATTAGTAAATTGGCTGAGCCGCTCAGCGTCGAATCCGGAAACACACGGCGACGGATCACTTCATCAAGCGCTGCATCAGCATGCATCTCGCCATCAATTTCGAACTCGGGCTCCATATCCTTAATCTTGGCGAGCGCTTCACGCATCTTCAGCGCTGAGGGCGAATCGCGACCGCCGAAGTTTGAGTGAGAGACCAGAGCGACCTTTGGCGTCATTCCAAAACGCCCGATTTCGCCCGCCGCCAGCATCGTCATGCGAACGATATCGTCGGCGGATGGATTCGATTGAACATAGGTGTCGCAGATGAAATAGGCGCCCGTTGGCAATATTAGTCCGCTCAGCGCCGCGAGCTGCCGGACGCCGGGCGCATGGCCGATCACCGATTCGACCTCATGCAAATTGGCCGCATAGTCGCCAAATAAGCCACAGATCATAGCGTCCGCGTCGCCGCGCTTAACGGCAGTCGCCGCGATGGCGGTTGAGTTGGTGCGAATGATGGTCCGCGCGGCATCCGGCGTAACGCCGCGGCGGCCCATCAGGCCATGATACGTTTCCCAGTAATCCCGATAGCGGTCGTCCTGTTCAGGGTTGACGAGTTCATAGTCGTCATTAACGACCAGGCGTAGACCGAGCCGCGCAATCCTGGTTTCAACAACGCGCGGGCGGCCGATCAGGATTGGGCGCGCAATGCCTTCATCAACGGCGGCCTGGGCCGCGCGCAACACCCGCTCATCCTCGCCATCCGCAAAAATCACGCGCTTTATGTCTTCGCGCGCGCGCTCAAACACCGGCTTCATCATCAAGCCTGAGCGGAATACGAATGTGTCCAGCCGCTCCCGATAGGCCTTGAAGTCTGTGATCGGTCGGGTCGCGACACCGCTCTCAACAGCAGCTTTCGCGACAGCAGGCGCGATTTCAAGAATGAGCCTGGGATCAAAGGGGCGGGGGATGATGTAATTCTGGCCGAACGACAATGCTTCGCCGCCATAGGCGCGCTGCGCGTCTTCAGATTGTTCTTGCATCGCCAGATCAGCGATGGCGCGGACGGCGGCGAGCTTCATGCTCTCATTGATTTCTGTGGCCCGCACATCCAGCGCGCCGCGGAAAATGAACGGGAAGCAGAGAACGTTATTCACCTGGTTCGGATAATCAGATCGCCCCGTGGCGATCACAGCATCTGGCCTGACAGCGCGCGCGGCTTCTGGATCAATCTCTGGATTCGGGTTCGCAAGTGCAAGGATGAGCGGGCTTGGCGCCATATCGGCGACCATTTCGGGCTTGAGTACGCCTGCTGCCGAAAGGCCCATAAAAACGTCTGCGCCCGGCATGACTTCAGCCAGGGTTCGCTTGTCTGTCGGTTGGGCGTATGCGGCCTTCCATTCGTCCATTTCCTGCTGGCGGCCTTCAAACACGACGCCAGCAATATCCGTCACCCAGATGTTTTCGCGGCGAAGGCCAAGCGCGCAGAGCAGGTTCAGGCATGCGATCGAAGCGGCGCCGGCGCCAGACGCCACGAGCTTCGCATCCGCCGGATCCTTGTTGACGAGGCGGAGGCCATTGAGGATCGCCGCTGTCACAATAATCGCCGTGCCATGCTGGTCATCATGGAACACCGGAATGTTCATGCGACTGCGGAGTTCTTTCTCGATTACAAAGCATTCTGGCGCTTTGATATCTTCCAGGTTGATGCCGCCGAATGTCGGCTCTAGTGCGGCGACGACATCGCAGAACCTGTCTGGGTCCAGCGCATCGACCTCGATATCAAATACATCAATGCCAGCGAATTTCTTGAAGAGCACCGCTTTACCCTCCATCACTGGCTTGGACGCCAGGGGCCCAATGGCGCCGAGACCCAGCACAGCCGTTCCGTTGGTGATGACGCCGACCAGGTTGCCGCGCGCCGTCAACGCCGCTGCTTCAGCCGGATCATCGACAATGGCCTCACACGCAGCTGCGACGCCAGGGGAATAGGCTAGGGCTAGATCGCGTTGGGTGCCAAGCGGCTTCGTCGCCTGGATCGCCAGCTTTCCGGCTGGTTCACGGCGATGATAGGCAAGGGCGGCGTCGCGGATATTTTCGGGCAAGGGCGGGGCGCTCCGGCGGGGTCAACTGCGCCCGACCATATGCCCCTATCTCAGCCTTCGAAAGCAAATGTTTCACTAGGCGGAGCCTCTCGGTATGCTGCACTGGCCTTATAGGAGTGAGATGATGCCCCGACTGCCTTCAGACTATGGCGGACAGCCCGCTGGCGCCGTTGACCAAAGCGAGTACATCCCGACGGATTTCGATAAGCGCGTTGACGCAATGCGCGTGTTGATGGGGCAGATTGATCCCGCAATGTCGTCTGACGTATCCCGCCGCACGCAAGAAGAATTGCCGCAGGATATGTACGACAATAGCCCTTACTACGGGCGTTGGTTGCTTGGCCTCCACAAGACTTTGATCGAACGCGGCCATATCTCCGCGGATGAGGTGAAAGACCGGATGGCGACGCTTAAAGGCGGCTGACACGGGAACCTAACAGGCTTGATCCGTCTTCTTCTAGGAATCAAACCCGCCAAAAGGCCGCTACGCGATGCTTGAATTGTTGTCGAACCCCGATGTCTGGCTGAGTTTTGCGACGCTGGCAGCGCTTGAAGTCGTACTTGGCATCGACAATCTGGTATTTATTTCCATCGTCGCGGACAAGCTGCCAAAGGAACAGCAGGCGCGCGCTCGGCAGATCGGTTTGATGGCGGCGCTTGGAATGCGAGTTTTGATGCTGCTTGGCATCACCTGGATTGTCGGCCTGACGGCGCCTGTTTTCACGATCTCCGGGTTTGAAGCCTCCTGGCGGGACATCATCTTGCTCGGTGGCGGCATTTTTCTCTTAGTGAAGGGCACGCTAGAAATTCACCACACGGTCGAGGGCGATCATGACGCGACGGGTAAGAAGAAAGCATCCGCTACATTCCTGATGGCGGTTGGCCAAATCATGGTGTTGGATTTGGTGTTCTCGCTTGATTCAATCATCACCGCTGTCGGCATGACGGACCAGATCGAAGTGATGATTGCAGCCGTTGTGTTCGCGATTCTCGTGATGCTGTTCGCCGCGACTCCCGTCAGCGCCTTCATCAACAAGCACCCAACGACAAAGATGCTGGCGCTATCGTTCCTTCTGCTGATCGGAATGTCCCTAGTCGCAGACGGCCTGCACTTCCATATTCCGCGCGAATACCTCTACTTCGCCATCGCCTTCTCAATCATCGTTGAGGGGTTGAACCTGCTTGCTAAAGCGGCACAGAAGAGGAAGGCAAACGCGCGGAATAATAGCGAGGGTGATTAGCCTTTCACAGCATAGGGCGGCGGCTGGAAGTAGCGCGGGATTTTGCCGATTTTAGTCATATCGACTTCGAGCAATGTCGGCCCGTCATGATCAATCGCAGCTTTGAGCCGCGGGCCCATTTCTGCCTCTGATTCAACGCGGAAATAGGGAAGGTCCGCCAAGGCCGCTAAGCCTTTTAGGTCCGGGCCAATCGGGTCGGCGAAGTAATGGCGGCCGCCATAGAGCGTGTCCTGGATGTCTTTGATCACGCCATAGCCAGCATCGTTAAAGATTACGATGGCGACATCGGGCTTCTCCTGTGTCGCCGTCCAGAGTTCCGTCATGTTCAGATAGAAGCCGCCGTCGCCTGTGATTGCGACAGTTTTCGCCCCGCCCGCGCCAAACGCCGCGCCGATGCCGAATTGAAAGCCGGGACCAATGGCGGCGCCGACGGGGTAAATGTTCTGCTCCGGCTTATCCAGCTTCAACAGACGATTGCCCCAGGTCGTGTTGCTCATGGTGACGTCGCGGACCCAATAACAATCGTCTGGCATCGCCTCACGGAAGATTTCCGGGAAGTTCAGATATGGCCCTAAATGCTTGCGATAGTTCGCCTCCGTCTCTTCACGGCAAGCCGCGAGGTCGCTGGCCCAATCGTCAGAAACCGCCATTTTGCCTTCCAGACGGTCAGCCAGCGCGTTCAACGCCGCTTCAACCTCGCCAACATGGAAATGCTCAACCGAATAAGTCCGCCCGCATGCGCCAGGATCAATATCGATTTGTGCGCGGCGGGCCGGGAGCTTCAGGCCGAGGTCCTTGGTCTCATGGCCGCGCACGCGCCCGCCTGCAATGAGCATGAAATCAACAGTGCCATAGAAAGCCTCGACCTCCGGCGTCGCTTGGAACGCGCCCAATGTCATCGGGTGCGTCTCGGGAATGACTGCGCGGCCATTGACGGATGTGACAACGCCAAAACCCATGTCCACGAGCCGCTGCACGGCCGCTCCGGCATAGCGGGCGCCAGCGCCACACCACAGCATTGGGCGTTTTGAGGACGCCGCCATGTCCGCCAAGGCATCCAAGCTGCTGGCGGCGCCAGGATCCCCTGCAGGCGGCGCGATCACCAGATTGTCCAACATCGTGGGCCGTTCAATTTTGGCGCGCTGCACGTCAATCGGAATTTCGACCGAGACCGGGCCCATCGGTGCGCTCAGCGCATCCGTCGCGGCTTTCATCAGCACGCCCAAAGCCATTTCCGGCGCGCGGATGCGGTAGGCGGACTTGCTGGTGCTTTTCAGCATGCCAAGCTGATCCATCACGTCATGAACCGCACCTTGCTCTTTATCGAGATTGGCTGTCGCCGTCTGGCCCGTCAGGTGAAGGACTGGGGAGGCGGCGAACCGCGCCTCAACCAAGGCGCCGGGCGCATTGGCCGCACCTGGGCCAGTGGAGGTGATGAAACAACCCAGGCTCTTGCGGGCGCGGGCATAAGCATCCGCCATGTGGCCAGCGCCCATCTCACCGCGTGAGCCGACGACACGGATGGCGTTCCGGCGGCCAAGCCCGTCCATCATCGGGATGTTGTGAACGGACACAACGCCAAACACCGTATCGACGCCCGCGGCTTGCAAGAATTCAGCGACAAGATCGCCGACGTTATAATCGCTCATGAAAGTAGTCCCTAGCTGCATTCCGGCGGATCGCCGTTGGTCATGGAAGAATGCTAGCATGAAGCATTAGCGGAATGGGAAGAGTGCAATGTCTGGCGAAACAGACCAAAGACTGATCCTCCTGGATGAGGCCGATAACGTGCTTGTTGTGGGGACGACTTTGAAAGCTGGTGAGAACGTTCTGATTGACGGCGAATCTATGAAGCTGGAACGCCGAATTGGCGTTGGCCACAAGCTTGCACGACGGGATATCGGCATTGGCGACACGGTGCTCAAATATGGCGCGCCGATTGGCAGCATGACGGCGGCTGTCGGCCCAGGCGATCATGTCCATGTCCACAATATGAAAAGCGACTACATCCCCACATTTACCCACGACAATCAGGCGGACTTCACGGGAGCATCTTCATGACAGCGCGTTGGCAGGGCTGGGCGCGGCGAGACGGGCGCAAGGGCATCCGCAATCTAGTCGCGGTGGTGTATCTGGTAGAATGCGCCCGCCATGTCGCAGAGGCCGTGGCAGCGCCTTGGCGAGACCCGCTTTCTGGCGGGGAGGGGGATGTGCAAGCGATGGGCTTCCCCGGCTGCTATCCAAGCGCCTACGGCCATTTGATGCTGGAGCGATTGCTGACACACCCAAATGTAGGCGCAGTATTGTTGGTGTCGCTTGGTTGCGAGGGTTTTGATAAACGCAGGTTGGCAGGCGCGGTCGCGGCGTCCGGCCGCCCCGTTGAAACGTTGACGATCCAAGATGCAGGCGGGACACGGGCTGCGGTAGAATCTGGCCGCGCGTATGTGGAGCGCGTGCGCACGGAGATCGCCGAAGGGCCTCGCGTAGAGATGACGCCGGCGGACTTAATCGTCGGCACGATCTGCGGCGGGTCCGACGGCACCAGCGGCATCACGGGCAACCCAGCGGCGGGTCGGGCGTTTGATCAGCTGATCAAAGCCGGCGCGGCGTGTATTTTCGAGGAAACCGGCGAACTCATTGGCTGCGAGCAACACATGGCCGCACGTGCGGCGACGCCCGCGCTCGGCCAGGAGATCGAAGGCGCCGTCCACAAAGCCGCGCGGTATTATGAGACGCTCGGCCATGCCAGCTTCGCATCCGGCAATGCGGATGGCGGGCTCACCACTATCGAAGAAAAAAGCATGGGCGCTTATGCCAAAAGCGGGCGCTCTGAGATCGTTGGTCTATTGAAGCCGGGCGATATCCCGTCATGCGGGGGCCTGTACCTACTGGATGTCGTGCCAGATGGCGAAGTCCGCTTTGGCTTTCCGAATATCAACGATAATGCTGAGATTGCAGAACTCATCGCCTGCGGCGCGCATATGGTGCTGTTCGTCACTGGACGTGGGTCCGTTGTTGGCTCAGCCTGCGCGCCGGTCATAAAAATCTGCGCCAATCCCGAAACCTACGCCCGTATGGCCGATGACATGGACATCGATGCTGGCCGCATCCTGCACGGCGCTACCAGCTTGGACGACGTCGGTGACGAAATCCTGGACGTAATCTTCGCGACAGCGTCCGGAACGCCCACTCGCTCAGAAGCCCTCGGCCACCAAGAATTTATCTTGACCTACAAAAGCTTTGAGCCGATTGGTCCGGCTTGCTTGCCGACCATACGCTAGTCGCGCCGTCTATTCGGCCGCCTGCGCCAAGCTCGCCGCCTTCGGATCAGCGAACGCTGCCAGCAAACGTTTTTCTTCAGCCTTCGCTTTCTCGATGTGCTCAAGCTTCACGTGACCATAGCCGCGAATGTGTTCGGGCACGCTGAGGAGGGCGATGGCAAAAGCGTGATTCTCTGGCGTTAGCTGGCTGACCACCTGATCTATCGTCTCCCGGTATTCGCCGATCAGCGCGCGCTCCTGTTTCCGCTCGTCCGTGCGGCCAAACACGTCGAAGAAAGTGCCGCGCAGGAACTTCAACTTGGCGAGGCGGTGGAACCATTTTTCCATGCCGGGGCCGTATTCTTTCTTGATCGGCTCGCCGGTGACAGGGTCGGTCTTGGTCGTGGTTGGCGGCGCCAGATTGAACCTGAGTTCAAAATCGCCTTCGAATTGCGCCTCGAGCCGCTGACGGAATTCCGGCTCGGCATAGAGACGCGCTACCTCATACTCGTCTTTGAATGCCATAAGCTTGTAGGCGTATTTGGCCGCAGCCATCGCCAGGCCAGTCTTGCCTGGTGTTTTGGCGGCCTCAGCCTCCCGCACTTTCGCGACGAGCGCTTCGTAGCGTTTGGCGTAGCGGCGGTTTTGGTACTTCGTCAATTCTTTAACGCGATGAGCGATGGTTTCGTCCAAATCCATCGGCTTGGCGCGCTCGACTTTGGGACCAGCCGCAGCCTCGACCTTCGCCAGATCATAGGCAGCCGTCCGGCCCCACTGGAATGCGCGTTTGTTCATCTCCAGCGCCACACCATTTAGTTCAATCGCGCGCAGGATCGCTTCTGATGTGAGCGGGATCAGGCCCTTTTGCCAGGCGAATCCCATCATGAAGAGGTTGGTCGCGATGCTATCGCCCATCAGTTTAGTGGCGATATCCGTGCCATCAATGAAATGTGTGCCGTCTGGACCGGTAGCGCCTTCAATCCGCTGCATCAACTCATCTGTCGGGAACTGGAAATCCGGGTCACGGGTGAAATCGCCGGTGAATTGGCGATAGGTGTTGATGACCGCCTTGCTGACGCCATGCTGCAGCTTGGCGATGCTATCCGGCTGTGCAGATGTCACCATATCGCAGCCAAGCAACAGATTGGCGCCGCCCATGGCGATGCGTGTTGCGTGGAGTTCTTCCGGCGAATTAGCGATCCGGAGGTGAGACCATACAGCCCCGCCCTTCTGCGCAAGTCCTGCCATATCCATAACCGTGGCGGCCTTGTGTTCAAGATGCGCCGCCATGGACAGCACAGCGTTCACTGTAACAACGCCTGTACCGCCAATGCCCGTCAGGAGAATGCCGTAAGGCTTATCCAGGTTCGGCAAATCAGGCGCCGGCAGAACGCTTTGTGGGTCATCAGCCACAGGGGCTGCTTTACGCGGTTCGCCGTTTAGCACCGTCACGAAGGACGGGCAAAAGCCTTCCATGCAGGAATAGTCTTTATTGCAGGCGGATTGATCGATCCGGCGCTTGCGGCCAAATTCTGTTTCGACGGGCGCGACTGATACGCAGTTGGATTTAACGCCGCAATCTCCGCAGCCTTCACACACGCGCTCATTGATGAAAGCGCGTTTAGCGGGGTTCGGGAACGTGCCGCGCTTGCGGCGACGGCGTTTCTCTGCCGCACATGTCTGGTCATAGATCATGACCGTCAGGCCCGGCGTTTCACGAAGTTCCTTCTGTACCGCCATAAGCGCACGGCGATGGTGGATCGTCGTGCCGGCGGGGAAGCGCGTGGCTTCCGTATATTTATCCGGCTCGTCCGTTACGACGACAATGCGCTTGGCGCCCTCGGCGTGAACCTGGCGCGCGACCTCATCGACTGTCATGCCGCCGTCATGCGGCTGGCCGCCTGTCATAGCGACGGCGTCGTTGTAGAGGATCTTGTAGGTGATGTTCACGCCGGAGGATGCGGCTTGGCGGATCGCCAAGATACCGGAATGGTTATATGTGCCGTCGCCGATGTTCTGGAAAATATGGTTGGTTTCCACAAATGGCGCCTGGCCGACCCAGTTGACGCCCTCAGCGCCCATATGTGTGAAGCCGGAGGTTTCGCGGTCCATCCACATCGCCATGTAATGGCAGCCGATTCCAGCGCCAGCGCGGCTGCCTTCTGGCACTTTGGTGGAGGTATTATGCGGGCAGCCGGAGCAGAAATATGGCGTGCGCGACATGCTTGGCGGCTGGTTGCCAGAGGCATGCACAGCCATCCGGTCATAGCGAGATAGGGCGTCCTCGATGCGTTGTTTGCCGTCCTCATCTACGCCAGAGATTTTGAGGCGTTCCGCCAACGCGTTGGCGATCATGGCAGGCGTTAGCTCGGCATAAGGCTGGAACAGCGTTTGGCCGTTCTCGTCCTGCTTGCCGATGATGCGTGGGCGCTTGTCGGCATCAATGCCGTACATGGCTTCTTTCAGCTGCGCTTCAATCAAACTGCGCTTTTCTTCAACGACCATAACCAGATCAAGGCCTTCACAGAAGGCGCGCGCGCCGTCTGTCTCAAGCGGCCAAGGCATCGCTACTTTGTAGAGCGATATACCGAGGCGCCCGGCCTCTTTTTCATCCAGCCCTAGCTCATCAAGCGCTTGGCGGACATCCAGATAGGCTTTGCCGGTTGTGACAATCCCAATACGGCGCTCCGGCCCGCTGAAGATCACACGATCCAGGCGGTTGGCTTTCGCATAGGCCAGAACTGCAGGCAGCTTATAGCGATGCAGCATCTCCTCCAGCATCAACATTTCAATTATGATCTGGCGGTTATTCAATCCTTCAGGCGGCATATCGACTTCAGGCAGAATTGGCTGAACGCGTTCCGGAGAAAAATCAACAACCGCAGAAGAATCAACAGTTTCACCGATAGCCTTAAAGCCAACCCACATGCCGGAGAAGCGGGACATGGCGAAGCCGTGGAGGCCAAAGTCCAGGAATTCTTGGACGCCAGCAGGCGAAATGACCGGCATCATGGCGTCGACGAAGGCGAATTCGCTTTGGTGGGCGACCGTGGAGGATTTCGCCATGTGATCGTCACCGGCGAGCGCGATAACCCCGCCGTGTTTCGCGGAACCAGCCTGATTGGCATGCTTAAAAACATCACCCGAGCGATCAACGCCTGGGCCCTTGCCGTACCAGATACCGAAGACGCCGTCATACTTGGCATCGCCGGAATGTTCGATCTGTTGCGAGCCCCAAATCGCCGTCGCCGCCAAGTCTTCATTCAAGCCAGGGCGGAACGTAATGTGGTGTTCTTCCAAGTGCTTGCGCGCTTGCCAGAGCTGCTGGTCATAGGCGCCAAGTGGAGAGCCGCGATATCCGGAAATGTACCCAGCAGTGTTCAGTCCTGCAGCGATATCCCGTTGGCGCTGCATGAGCGGAATGCGCACCAATGCCTGCGTACCGGTAATGAACGCACGACCGCGCTCTAGCGTGTATTTGTCGTCTAGCGAAACGTCACGCAATTGCATTGGATTGCTCCAGCGAGGGAAAGAATCTGTCGCTAGAGACTATAGCGGAAATGCGGCGATCTTGTAGGGGCCGCTGGTTACTTCCCTTGGAGAAGACCCAAACGCTTGGCGACCCGATGTGGATCACTGATCCGCTCAAGCCCTGCACGGTCACGGGCGCACATGATGACGGCGGCTTTTGCGTCCAAGCCGTCCGCCCCGCTATTACCGGTGAAATCCAGCCCGCCAAGCGCAAATGCGCAGAGATCGCCGAGGCCATCGACCTTGGCGACAAAGCCGCTCGCTAGGTTGCCGGTTTGCGGCAACGGCACCGGTCGGGTATGCGCTGAAGGGTCGCCGTCGTCATCCGTAAACGTCCGGCCAAGCTCTTTGGAGAACGCAACGGGAGACAGGGTCGGCTTTGCCGCGCTCTCGTTCAGGCGGCCACGCTTGGCGCGCGTCAGCACGATGATGCTGTTTTTATTGGAAAGCTTTGGCAAGCTTGCTGGCGCTGCCTCCGTCGGATCACTGCCGATCCGGGCATTGGCGCCGCCTACAGCCGCTGCTGCAACGCCTGCTGCGATTACGACAGCGATCGCCGCCTTCGAAACCATCCCCGCCATCACTGCGACGCCTCGGCGCCATTTAGGAGCGCACTCACCCGAATTTCCGGGGGCGTTAAAGTACTGACAGGGTCACACAGGATAAGCCGGGCCATTGCGACGATGGCATCGGAGTCAGCCGTTTCCATGTAGCCCGCGATTGCGAAATCACAGGATTTCCCGCCTGCTTCAACGCGCGCAACGAAGCCCGTTGCACGGCGACCTTCCGGCTGAAGCGCCATGGGGGCTGCATAAGCGATGATGCTCTCGTCGCCCATGTGGAAGCGACGGCGGACTTCACGTTCGAAGGCTGAAACATCACGTGCTGCAATGGTGCGGGTGGCTTTCAGCGGCGCCTTTGGGTCACGCAATACGCCGACGGCGCCTTTGCGGTCCGCCAATTTTGCGGCTTCCTCAACCAGGCCATCACGGCGGCGTTGAATGGTGAGCTCCTGGATTGGCAGAGACATCTGCTCAATCCACATGACATCCTGCATTGGCGCAAGTGTAGGAGCCAGCTCGGCGCTATTTGCGATACGCGCGGAATAGGCTGCGACAACCGCCAGAGAGGCGACCGCAGCCATAGCGATAACGTTGTAGCGATGCATCTTGCGTAAGGCCTCCTGCCTGATTTGCTTAACATCGGATTAACGCCATGCTCTGCTTTTTATGGCCTCTCTGCAATGGATAATCAGCGTTGCGCCATGGGGATTAATCCCTTCGCGCGACGTTAATCATGTTGCATGCGGTTGACCCGTCAGCGGCGCAGAACTACCAACCGCAGGTTCATTCCCATTTGGAGCCTTGAGCCGCCATGACGAACCCTGCCGCTGAAGCTGCCCGCGCCTGGCCGTTTGAAGAAGCGCGCAAGTTGGTCAAACGGTTAGAGAAGCGCAAAAACCCAAAAGGTTACGCCCTGTTTGAAACAGGCTACGGGCCTTCCGGCTTGCCGCATATTGGCACCTTCGGCGAGGTCGCGCGGACATCTATGGTGCGGCGCGCATTCCAAGAACTCTCCGATATCCCATCTAAGCTCATCGCATTTTCGGACGATATGGACGGCCTGCGCCGGGTTCCGGATAATGTTCCGAACAAAGAGATGCTGGAGCAGCATCTCAACAAGCCGCTGACAGAAGTGCCTGACCCGTTCGGCACCCATTCCAGCTTTGGCGCGCATAACAACGCCCGGCTTCAGGCATTCCTAGACACGTTCGGCTTCGACTACGAGTTCAAGTCCTCGACGGAGGCTTATCGGTCGGGCGAGTTTGATGAAGCGCTGATGGCGATGTTGCATCGCTTTGACGCCGTTATGAAAGTTATCTTGCCGACGCTCGGCCCGGACCGGCGCGCCACATACTGCCCATTCCTGCCTGTTTCCGAGACGACAGGCGAAGTGCTTCAGGTTCCTGCTGAAGAGATCCGCGTTGAGCAGGGCACGATGGTTTACCGCGACCCGGCGACGGATAAGCTCGTGGAGACGCCCGTCACTGGCGGTCATTGCAAGCTGCAATGGAAGGCCGATTGGGCGATGCGATGGCGGGCGCTAGATGTCGATTATGAGATGTCTGGCAAGGACTTGATCGACAGCGTTAAGCTCTCTTCCCGCATCTGCCGCATCCTGGATGGCGAGCCGCCTGAAGGCTTCACCTATGAGCTTTTCCTCGATAACGAGGGCGGCAAGATTTCAAAATCAAAAGGCAATGGGCTTTCCGTTGAGGAATGGCTGGAATACGCGCCGCCAGAAAGCCTCTCGCTGTTCATGTTCCAGAAGCCGAAGGCGGCAAAGCGTCTCTATTTCGATGTGATTCCACGTGCTGTTGATGAATACCGCCAGCACCTCGCCAAAGTGGCTGAGACGGAAGCGGAAAAGCTGCTGGAAAACCCTACTTGGCATATCCATGCAGGCGCACCGCCAAAGCCGGAGGGCGATTTCTCCTATTCACTGCTGTTGAACCTGGCTGCTGTCTGCAATGCCGAAGAGAAGGCGACGCTCTGGGGCTTCATCGCCCGGTATGAGCCGGAATTGACGCCCGAAACGGCGCCAATGCTCGACAATCTGGTCGGTTACGCACTCGCGTATTATAGGGATTTTGTGAAACCGGAGAAAACTTACCGTGCGCCCGCGGACGCCGAGCGTGCGGCCATGCAGGACATGCGGGATCGTCTTGCAGGCGCCGAGGAACGGGACGCCAGCGCGCTACAGAATATTGTTTATGAGGTTGGCAAGGCGCATGGCTTCGAAAATCTGCGTTCCTGGTTTCAGGCATTGTATGAAGTGCTGCTTGGCCAATCGTCCGGGCCACGTATGGGGTCGTTCATAGCGCTTTACGGCGTTAAGGAGACGATTGCGCTAATGGATCAGGCATTGAGCGCTGAGGGCTTAGCCGGCGCTGCGTGACAAGCGGCGCCAGATCGGCATTATTGCTGCATCAGCGCATGATTTGAGGGAGAATAGCGATGCCCGTCACCCTGACGCCCGCACAGGTCGAAGAGTATCACGAGAAAGGCTACATTGTAGTCGAGGGCGTGCTTTCGCCCGAGAAACTGGCGACGTTGCGCGAGGAAACGGACAAAATCATCGCGGCTGCATCCTCAGTCACTGAAAATGATGCGCTCTATGATCTCGAAGACAGCCATACCGCATCGAACCCGCGCGTGCGCCGGATCAAAGAACCTTACCATCATGTCCCGTATTTCTGGAACCTGACTGTAGATACCGACGTTACGAACATCGTGGCGCAGCTTCTCGGCCCCAATCTTCGGGTCTATGGCGGCAAGATGAATATGAAGGCGGCAGGCTATGGCGCGCCGGTGGAATGGCACCAGGATTGGGCATTCTATCCCCACACCAACGATGATGTGCTCGCAACCGGTATGCTGCTGGATGACTGCGACGAAGCGAACGGTCCGTTGATGGTCGTGCCTGGGAGCCATAAGGGGCCAGTCCATGACCATCACCACGATGGCGCATTCTGCGGCGCATTTGATCCAGAAGCGGAGAAGGTCGATCTCTCAAGCGCCGAAAAACTGATGGGGCCTGCGGGGTCCATGACGATCCATCATGTGCGCGCTGTCCATGGCTCTGCGATGAATACGTCCAACCGCCAGCGGCGCCTTTTGCTGACTGAATACGCGGCGGCGGACGCTTGGCCGCTAGCCAATATGAAGGGCGATTTCGACGCTTTTGAATCCCGAATGGTGCGCGGCGTCAGCACCAGCCAGCCGCGCATGGCGCCGGTGCCGGTGCGGATGCCATTCCCAGCGGCAAAGAAACAGGGCTCGATCTACGAAAATCAGAAGGGCACAGGCCGCCGCTACTTCGATACGTTCGAAAGCAAGACAGAGGCGGCTGAATGAGCATCACATA
The DNA here is from genome assembly GCA_038102935.1 of Alphaproteobacteria bacterium. GTDB lineage: Bacteria > Pseudomonadota > Alphaproteobacteria > Bin95 > Bin95 > VMCJ01. Next base: position 101,108 of record JAYNYG010000006.1, read on the forward strand.
CGGCTCTGTCCCACTGGATGAAGCCATGGCCATGTCTGGCCTGGATTTTCTCTCTGCGATCCGGGATGGCCGCTTGCCGCATCCGCCAATTGCAGAGCATTCCGGTATGCGCTTGGTCACAGTCGAGCCAGGACTTGTGGTTTGGGAAGCCGAGGCGAAGCCGGACTACGCCAATCCACTTGGCGGCATTCATGGCGGATGGATCGCGACGTTGCTGGATAGCTGTATGGGCTGCGCTGGCCACACGACATTGCCTGCCGGCGTGCCCTACACCACCGTCGATCTCAAAGTAAACTACGTCCGCGCTGTCACCCCAAAAGTCGGAACTATCCGGGCGGAAGGCAAAGTGCTGCATGCCGGGCGGAAATTGCTATCAACTGAAGGCAAGTTGGTGGACCAGAACGGCAAGCTTTATGCACACGGCGTTTCTGCCTGCATAACGTTGGATGCGCCTGCTCAAACAATGCGGTAGCCTACTTTAATACCACCTTGTCGACGGCTGATCGTTCAATTTCCGCCCAGTCATATTCCATGCCGAGCCCTGGGCCTTCTGGCACGGCAACGTCGCCGTTGCTGTCAACGCAATCGAGCTGGTCGGAATATCCGCCTTCATAGATGGGCAGCGACCATGCATTCGGGCATTTCGGATGAACGAGGTTGACCTCGTAATAGTTCGCGTTCCGGCAGGCCGCCATTAGGTGCCGCATGGCAGGGCCGCAGGAATGGACTTCGACATCCATGCCGAGGCCTTCAGCGGCATAGGCAAGCTTATGGCAACCGGTGATGCCGCCGTCATAGTCCGGGTCGGCGCGGGCGAAATCTGTAGCGCCGGCGACCATCATATCCGTCGCTGTTTCCAGATTCCGCACATGCTCGCTAATCATGATCGGCGTGCGGACGGATTTTTTCAGCATCTGGTGACCGTGGATTGAAAGACCGCCATCGGCATAGGGGTCCTCGTACCAATAGAGACCATTGTCGTCGCAAACGCGGCCAACTTCGATAGCATCGGTCAGTGTCGCGAGGTGACAGGAGGCGTCATACATAATCCGCATCCGCCCGCCGACGCGCTTAGCGACAGCCTCAATCATGGCGGATTCTTCCGCCACATCGCCTTCATTCCAGCCGTGCATTTTAAAGCCGGTATAGCCCATTTCCAAGCATTGCTCGGCGAAGTCTGCATAGGCTTCAGGGCTGGAGAGGCCATCCGCGGTTCGGTCGCCGTGAATGGTGCTGGCATAAGCGGGCAGAGTGGTGCGATGGCCGCCGAGGAGTTCATACACGGGCGCGCCATAATGCTTGCCGGCCAGGTCCCAAAGCGCGATATCCAGCCCGCCGATGCCGACTTCACCGACATGCTTGGTCAACCGACGCAACGACGTATAATTTTTCTCCCGCTGCAACGCCGGTTTGCCGATCAGCATTTGGCCAAGTGCCGCAGATGCGGATTGGATCACCCGCGCGCGCCCACGCCCCGGCACATATTCGCCGACAACGCCCGTATCGCCATACACTCGTATCGCGAGCCGCGTCTGGATGCTGCTATGGCAGGGCGTGTAGGCGATGCCGAACCCAGATGGATCGGCGCTCATGTTCTCAACTTTGATGTCGAACAACGTAAGTTCAATGCGGTCTATCTTTGGCGTATCGCCCATCAGTTTTTACCGTCCAATATAGCGTGGCGCGCGTTTTTCGATGAAGGCGCGGGTTCCTTCTTTGCGATCCTCTGATGCGAGAGCTTGATCTTGGCCCCAGGATTCGATCAATGCGCCGTCAAAGGCCTCGCGGCTCATGCCTTTGAGGACGGCTTGTTTCGTCAAGGCCATATGCTTGGTCGGTCCCGCTGCAAGCTTCGTCGCAAGATCGAGCGTGACGGGCATCAGATCATCCGGCTCTGTGATGCGATTGACCATTCCGGCGCGTTCAGCGGCGTCGAGGTCAATATCTTCGGCCATGTACAGCCATTCAAGCGCCCGCCCATACCCAACGAGCTTCGGCAAGGTCCAGGTAATCAGATCATCGGGATGGATCGCGCGTTTCATCCAAATAGGCAGCAGCCGGGCTTTGGTTGAGCAGACACGCATGTCGCATAGAAGCGCCAACCCAAGCCCGCCGCCTACCGCAACGCCATTGATGGCGGCGATTGTCGGCTTTGGCATTTCCAGAAGATCGAGGCACCAACCGAAACGAGGTTCGCTCAATCCAGCGGGCCACGTGCGCTTATCTTCAGCCGTCAGGTCCGCGCCTGAGCAAAAGCCACGGCCGGCTCCTGTAATTACAAGGGCGCGGGCTGCATCGTCGGATTTCACCTCGCTGAGCATTTGCCGAATTTCATGGCGCATAACGCCATCGAACGCGTTCAGCCGATCAGGCCTGTTCAGCGTGACGAGAACAACACCATCTGCGCGGGCGTCAATCTCAAGCGTCTTATATCCAGCGTACGGCGCCATTTCGGCTTACCGTCAGGCAATTTCCATGGCGATATCGCCTTCCTCCAACACATCGCCTTCCGCAATGTTGAGGTCTGCGACTTTGCCGTCATGGGGCGCTTCATATGGCACTTCCATTTTCATAACTTCCATGATGAAGAGCATATCGCCCTCTTTCACAGCATCGCCGTCTTTCACCATCAGTTTCCATACGGTGCCGGCAGTTTCGAGTTCTACTTCAGTCGCCATTGGTCATGTGTCTTTCGCATTAGGGGCGGGGCGCAAAGCTTGGCGGGCCAAGCAATTGCGGGAGGAGAGGCTGCACGCGGTCAATCCAGCGGCAGAGCATGGGCCGGGTTTCGCGGGGGTCAATGAGTTCATGGATCGCGAACACTTCCGCACGCGGGAAGGGTGATTGCTTGACGGCGAGCTTTGCTTCGAGCTCTCGCCGTTTCGCATCAGGATCAGCGGCGGATTCAATTTCCTTGCGATATGCGACCCATACGCCGCCTTCTACCGGCAATGGACCAGTTTCAGCAGAGGGCCATGCGAGCACATAGGCTTCAGGCCCGTAATGCGCCGCCTGTGCGACGCCAAAGGACCGGCGGACCATCACAGACGCCCAAGGCACATTGGTCATTGCTGCAGTCAGCACAGCAGACGCGCCATGGCGGATTGTCGCTTGTTTCTCGGATTGCGAACCGATCATAAACCCTGGCTCGTCAATCAGGCAGATAATGGGCAGGTGGAATGTTTCGCAAAGCTCCATAAATCGCCGGGCCTTATGAGCGCCATCGGCTGTCATGGCGCCGGCGAGGTGGCGCCCATCATTGCCCCATACGCCAACCGGCTGACCGTTCAGCCGTGCGAGGCCCATAATTTGGCTACGGCCATAACCTTTGCCCATCTCAAAGAAACTGCCGATATCAAACACTGCAGCGATCACGCGGCGCATATCGAACGCGCGACGCCTGTCATGCGGGACGATATCCAGCAGCATCTCTTCCTGCCGGTCAACGGGATCATCCGTCTGCGAAACCGGCGGGAGTTCCCATACGTTTGACGGCATGTAGCTGAGGAACGCCTTAATTTGCTCTATCGCTGCTGGTTCGTTCTTAGCGGCGTTATCTACGGTGCCATTGCGGGCATGCACTTTCGCGCCGCCAAGCTCTTCCTTGGTCAACTTTTCGCCCATGGCGCGGGCGACAACGGCTGGTCCAGCAATCAAAATCTGCGCCGTTTCTTCAGACATCACGGAGAAATGTGAGGATACCAAACGCGCTGCGGGCAACCCGGCGACGGCGCCCATGGCGGCAGAAGCGACGGGCACGGCTGCTAGAGTCTGCGCCACGCTCCGAAACCTTGAAGCGTCGAACACCGGCGCCGGGGGCGTTGGGTTCTTCTGAATGCCGACGCTGCCGCCTGCGCCCTCATGCATCCGAACCAACGGCAAACGATGCTGGAGCGCCACGGTTTCGGCATAAACGCTTTTGCGGAACCCGGCCGTCGTCGGAGAGCCGCCGCGCATTGTGAAATCTTCACCGCCGACGACAACGCGCCTTCCGTCCACTTTGGCGAATCCAAGCACAAAATTAGCTGGCGTGAATTCAATGAGGTTGCCATCTTCGTCGAATTCCACATCGCCCGCAGCACGGCCGATTTCATCGAAGCTATCTGGATCAATCAGCGTATCAATGCGTTCACGGATCGTTAGACGGCCCCTGGAATGGTGCTTCGCGACAGCCGCTTCGCCACCCTGGGCGAGGGCGGCGGCGCGGCGGGCATTCAGTTCGTCAGTCTTGTCTTTCCAGCTCATGGAGAGGATTTGACCTGCCGCGATTGCCGTCGTCAACTGACGCCGAGATGGGCGATCAGCCTGCAAGAGATTTATTCAAAGGGGGTACGGTCATGACGGGCATGTTGGAGGGTAAAACAGCACTGATTACGGGTGGCGCGCGCGGCATTGGACGAGCGGCTGCTCTGCTTTTTGCAGCGGAAGGCGCAAACGTCGTGGTAAGCGACCTGAATGCTGAGGGTGCGTCTGAAACCGTCGCCATGATTAACGAATCAGGCGGACAAGCGCTTTCAATGGCTTGCGATGTCACAGACGCTGCTGCCGTCAACGCCATGGTCCAATCCGCTGTGGACGCCTATGGCCGGTTGGATTGCGCCTTTAACAACGCTGGCATAGCGCCCTATCAGGTCGGCGCCAACGGCATGCGAACCGCAGATTGGCCTGATGAAGCCGTCGATACGATGATCGACATCAATCTGAAAAGCGTATGGCTATGTATGCGAGCAGAAATCAAGCAATTCGAAGCGCAGGGCGACGGCGGGGCAATCGTCAATACGGCTTCAATCGCGGGCCTGCTTGGGCTCCCGACAGCTTCATTTTATGTCGCGGCGAAACACGGCGTCGTCGGGCTCACAAAAACGGCGGCAATTGAATACGCGCCGGACAATATCCGCGTGAACTCCGTCTGCCCCGGCTACATCGAAACGGATATGACGCGAGATTCGATGGCCCGGCGGGGCGACCAGATTTTGTCGCGCGTTCCAGCCAAACGGATGGGCGTTCCGCAAGACATCGCGGAAATGGTTTGCTGGCTAGCGTCTGACAGGGCGGCTTTCGTCACTGGCGCAAACTACAACGTTGATGGCGGATTTGTCGCGAGTTGATGGGGAGCGCAAGATGCGATTGCAAAACCGCACTGCCGTTATCACCGGCGCCGCATCTGGCATCGGCAAAGCCATCGCGCTGCGGTTTGCAGCTGAGGGCGCCATGGTTGTTGTCGGCGATGTCACCCGCACGCCTCGCGAAGGCGGTGAGGATACCGTGGAGGCAATCCGGGCCGCGGGCGGCATCGCCGAGTTCGCTCCCTGTGACGTGACCGAGAACGCTGATCTTGAAGGCGCTGTCGCCATGGCCGTTTCACTTGGCGGCAGGCTCGATATTATCGTCAACAATGCCGCAATCGGCTGCGACACGGCTTTGCATGAAACTTCTGAGGCTGATTGGGATCGGGTGATGGATGTGAACGCAAAGGGCGTTTTCCTTGGATGCCGGGCTGCTGTCCGCCAAATGTTGAAGCAAGAGCCGCAGGAGGAGGTGCGCGGTCGGATCGTCAATATCTCATCCCAACATGGCATGATCCGCGCGCCGAATGACTTTGCCTACGGTGTTGGCAAAGCAACAGTTGTTTATATGACCCGCCAGATCGCCGGGGACTATGCCGAGCACGGGATCGTCTGCAACGCTGTGGCGCCAGGAAAGATCGTTACGGGCAAGGCCGGGCCTGCGGCCTCTGAAGCGTCATTGGCCTATTCTCACGCGCGCACGCCTTGGCCGCGCCTTGGCCGACCAAGCGATATCGCCAGCGCCGCCCTTTTCCTAGCAAGCAATGAGGCGACATACATCACAGGCGAGAACTTGATGGTCGATGGCGGCTGGATGGCTAACTAACGGCATCATTCTGGAATAAGGCGAGATCAATGCAGAAGCTGCGGATCAACGGATATGACATGAACTACGTGGACCTTGGCATTGCGCAAGATGGCCGCCCGCCGCTGCTATGCATCCATGGCTCGCTAAACGACTATCGCGCATGGTCGCCCGTTATGGGGCCGCTCTCGAGGGGCCGCCGCGTCATCGCGCCAAGCCTACGGCACTACTTCCCAGAGCATTGGGACGGGCAGGGCGGCAATTTCACTATTGCCCAACATGTCGCTGACGTTATTGCCTTTATCGAGGCGCTGGATGCAGGCCCCGTAGATTTAATGGGGCACAGCCGAGGCGGTCACATCGCCTTCCGGGTGGCGGAGCAGCGGCCAGACCTTCTTCGCAAACTGGTATTGGCTGAGCCTGGCGGCGAGTTGGATGCGTCACTGGCGCCTCAATCAAGCGAGGCGAAGCCAACTGCGCCGCGCACCTATGTTGCGGAAGCGGCCGCCAAGCTCAACGCCGGAGATATCGACGGCGGCCTCCGCATTTTCAAAGACGCCATTGACGGCCCCGGTGCTTGGGATGGATTGCCAGCTGCCGACAGGGAAACCCGCTTGGATAACGCTTTCACGCTCCTCGCCCAAACCAACGAACAACGCCGTCCTTTTGCACGCGCCGAGGCGGAAAGCATCAGCCCGCCGACGCTCGTCGTGGCGGGCGGGAATACGCCCGGTATTCTGCCTATCATCGCCAAAGCGTTGGCGGCGCATATTCCGGGCGCCGAGCGCGTTGTCATCGAAAAGGCGGCCCATGTGATGTTCGCGCAGCAACCGGCGGCATATTGCGAGCATGTATTGGCGTTCCTGGACGCCTAAGCGCGTTTCCGCGCCAGACGCTGGTGCAACCAAAGCAATGGAACTTATGGCAGGGCAATGTCTGCCGGGCGGTTGATCCTGCGCGGATGCTGCATGCAGAACAATAATAATAATGCATTTATCTTAGATGGTTAAGAGAGTTTTTCGGATGGCCTGGTCCTTACAACCTAGATGCAAGACGCAACATCCACTGAAGTCTGGACCATCACATGAGCCTCTATGGCAGCCTGTTCTCCGGCGTTACCGGCCTATCGGCACAAGCCTTTGCCCTCGAAACGATCTCTGTGAACTGGCCCCCATTTCGACCGGACAGTCGGCATAGCAAGGGAGGCTTAGG
>JAYNYG010000007.1:0-108010 GCA_038102935.1 Alphaproteobacteria bacterium
ATCCTCCGTTAAAACGATCCCAATCTGATCCCAAATGATTTGATGATGGACACTTCACCGGCTCGCCGCCAATGGGAATTTCGATGATAACGTTGAGGTCCCAAGGCGGGTTCTGGCCGGGTGGAATGGCGTTTACATTCATCTGATAGCTCCTCTAGCGACGGCTTAGCGCAGCCCGTTATAGCCGCACAACATGCACAGACACCTGCGGCCGCTTGCCCGTCTCCCGGCGCAACACACGGCGGAGGGCGGTGCGGGCGGCTTCGTGAACGGGCTCGTCCTTCTTGCGGTCGCCCGGCTTCATGGCGCTGACGGCTTCATCGATGCCCTCTTCGATCACATCGAGGATGTCATCGTCATCAGCAGCATCCAGGCCAGAGAGCGTCACCATGCTATCGGCGGCGAGGCGATTGCGGTCATCCAGCACAATGGTGATATGGGCCATGCCCTCAATCCGCATGCGGCGACGTTCCCGCAGCGCATCGCCATTGAGCGCGACCGGCGTTTTGCCGTCCAGGCCGACACGGCCAACCTTCACATCGCTGATCTTCTCGAAGTCGCCGCCCGCCAAGCGCACGACATGACCGTTGAACGCAACCATGCTTTCCGGGATGCCATTTTCCTTGGCGAAGGCGGCATGGGCGATCAAATGACGCCCCTCGCCATGGGCGGGCAACAGGCGGGCGGGTTTCAACAGGCTGTAGAGATGCTTGATCTCGTCCTGCGCCGGGTGGCCGGAGACGTGGATGTCTTCCATGCTGGCCGTAATTACCTCAACACCGGCTTCGATCAAGCGGTTCTGCAAGCGGCCAATGGCTTTCTCGTTGCCCGGGATGTCGCGGCTGGAGAAACATACGGTGTCGCCGCGTTCGAGCGTTAGGTGACGGTGCTGCCCATCCGCGATCCGGTGCAATGCTGCGCGCGGTTCGCCCTGGCTGCCGGTGCAGATCGCGACCATCTTGTTGCGCGGCAGGTAGCCGATATCGTTTTCCTGGAGGAAATCAGGCAGGCCATCAAGATAGCCAAGCCCGCCCGCGACGCCATGCATCCGCCAGAGCGAGCGGCCAACAAGGCCGATATCCCGCCCAGCCGCCTTCGCCGCCTGCGCAACGGTATAAAGCCGCGCGACGTTTGAGGAGAAACAAGCAAAGATCACACGGTTCTTGCGCGACTTGATCAGGTCCTCAATGGGTTGCGTCAGGCTGCTTTCGCTGCCCGTCCAGCCTTCACGCATCACGTTGGTCGAGTCGCACACAAGCGCGGCGACCCCTTCTTCGCCCAGCTTCGCCAGCGCTGCTTCATCAGGCTTTGGCCCTATGACCGGGCCGTCATCCATCTTCCAATCGCCGGTATGGACGACCATACCCGCCTTGGTGCGGATCGCGACTAGGTTCGATTCCGGGATTGAGTGCGGCATCGGAACCATTTGGATATTGAAGGGCGCGATCTTCTTGGCGCCCGGCGTCTTCACCTCAATAATTTTGACCGCACCCTTGGAGCCTGGCCGGCCATCATCTTCCATCTTCTTGCGCAGGAACGAGGCGGCGAAAGGCGAGGCATAAACGGGGCATTTAAAACGGCCCGCCAGATAGGGCACAGCGCCGATGTGATCTTCATGGGCATGGGTGATCAGAATGCCGACAAGATCATCGCCGAGCGCTTCAAGTGCGCTGATATCCGGCACGATAACGTCAACGCCCGGCGTGTCTTCGTCGCCAAAAGTGACGCCCATATCGACAGCCAGCCACTTGCCCGCATGGCCATAGAGCGCAAGGTTCATGCCGATTTCGCCAAGCCCGCCCAAGGCGGCGAAAAGCACCTCGCCCTTGCCTGGAGTGGGGAGGTCTGCAGTCGGCTGATTGGGATCGGTCACTTGGCGTTCCGTCTATAAAGTTCGAGGAGGCCGCGCAGCGTAAGATCGCGGTCAATGGCGTGAATTATGTCCGTGGCGCTATGAAACAACGGCGCGAGGCCGCCGGTCGCAATTGCGCGCAGATCCGGCTCACCGCGTTCTTCCCGAATGCGGCCGACCAGGCCTTCGATGAGTGAGAGATATCCGTAGAAAATTCCAGACTGCATAGCCTCAACCGTGCCGCCGCCCACAACATGGGCCGGTTGGCGGACGGCGACAAGAGGCAGCTTGGCCGCAGCCATATGCAGCGCTTCCATGGAAAGATTAGCGCCTGGCGCAATGATGCCGCCAACATAGTCGCCATCTACATCAATGACGTCGAAGGTTGTCGCTGTGCCAAAGTCGATCAGGATCAAGGGCCCGCCATATTCAGACTTGGCGGCGACGGCGTTGACCAGCCTGTCCGCGCCAACTTCGTTTGGGTTATCGAGGCGGACAGAGATGCCGATATCGACATTGGGTTCGCCGACCACAAGCGCATCCACATCAAAGTAGCGGGCGCAAAGGCGCGTCAGGTTGAAAAGCGAGGCTGGCACAACAGTCGAGATGATCGCAGCGTCGATGTCAGCGCGTTCCAAGCCCTCCACGGCCATCACCTGAGACAGCCAAACGAAATGCTCGTCCGCCGTGCGGCGCGTGTCCGTGGCGGCGCGCCAGAGGCCTTTCTGCTCCTCGCCTTCATAGACTGCGAAGACTGTATTTGTGTTGCCTGCATCAATCGCGAGCAGCATGGGTCAGGCTCCCTTTGCCTCAGCGTTAGCGCCGTTAGCGGCCAACGGGAAAACGTCGCCTGCCGAAATACGCCGCTCGCCGCCATCGGCCAATTGCAGTATCAGCGCGCCGTCTGCCGCCAAATCCAGCGCACGGCCTTCGACGGTTTCATTGGGCAGCCGCGCAATGACAGGCTTGCCGAGATCGCGCGCCCGTTCGCGCCATGCTGTACGGATTGGCTCGAACCCGTCTGTCAGCCACGGTTCAAGCCAGTGATCCAGATGCATCAGAAGGCGGGCGGCGGCGTCCGCAGGCTGCAGGCGCGGGCCGCCAGCGGTCTCGAGATCAATCGCATGCGGCGCGACCGCGTGGGACTGTGGCGCCAGGTTCACGCCGGTCCCAAGCACCAGCCAATCGACATTCCCATCCGCGCCAGAAGCGGCTTCGGCCAAGATGCCGGAGAGTTTGCCATCGCCTATCAACACATCATTCGGCCATTTGATCGTAAGCGGCGCGCCAGCTGGCAATACGCTTTTCGCCAGATCGAACACCGCCAGGGCCGCGACAAATCCGGCGGCGGCAGCGGCAGCGGGTTTCAAGCGAGGACGCAGGAGGATTGAGAGCGCCAGATCGGCGCCGCCGGTAGACCATGCCCGTCCGCTCCGGCCCCTGCCCTTAGTTTGCTCCTGGGCGGTGATCGCGTATCCGGCAGGCTCGCCCGCGCGGGCGCGGCGGGCGGCTTCGGCATTCGTGCTGTCGATGCTGGCCCGACGGTCTAACCGCCAGGCGCCTGGACGGAACTGGGGTTCGGCGCGGGTCTGGAAGGTCAATTCTGGAACAGTTGCTGCGCCGCTGCAGTCGCTTCGGCCACAATCGGCCCAGGCACGACGATGAACAGCAAGATCACAACTGTCGCAACGCCCAGAACCATACCGAGATCGCGCGGCATCGGGCCATCCAGAGGATCACTGGCTTCATCGAAATACATAACCTTGATCAGGCGGATGTAATAGAAGCAGCTGACGACACTGGCCAGAACGCCGACGACGGCCAACACATAGAGATGGGCATCAACTGCAGCCTGCAGCACATAAAGCTTGCCGAAGAACCCAGCCAGCGGCGGAATACCAGCCATCGAGAATAGGATCGCCGCCAATGCTAGCGCCATCGCCGGGTGCGAACGGGATGCACCGGCAAGGTCATCGATATCCTCGACCGCGTCCCCATCCCGCCGCATCGCCATAACACAAGCGAAGGCCGCAAGGTTCATGAACAAGTAGATCGCTGTGTAGATCAGCAACCCGCGCACGCCCATTTCAGACGCGGCGGCGAGGCCGATCAGTGCAAAGCCGACATGGCCGATGGAGCTGTAGGCCAGGAGGCGCTTGATGTTCCGCTGCGCCAATGCGCCGAAAGCGCCAACGACGACGGAGATACCAGCCAACATCGCCACCACCTGGCTCCATTGGTCCGCAGCGCCGAGCAATGGGTCGGCCATCACGCGGGCGAAAAGCGCCAAGGCTGCAGCTTTGGGCGCAGCCGCGAAGAATGCTGTGATCGGCGTATCAGCGCCCTCATACACATCTGGCGTCCACATATGGAATGGGGCGGCGGAGACTTTGAAGGCGAGGCCTGCGATCAAGAATACGAGGCCAACGACGAGACCGACATTCGTGTCTGGCGATTCCATAACCTGCTTCGCAATCATGTCGAAGCCGGTATAGCCGGTGTAGCCATAAATCAGCGAGCAGCCATAAAGCAGCATGCCGGAGGACAGAGCGCCAAGGACGAAATATTTGAGGCCAGCTTCTGTCGCCCGGAGCGAGTCCCGGCGGATTGCGGCGAGCACATAGAGCGAGAGGCTTTGAAGTTCCAGGCCCATATAGAGCGAGATCAGGTCATTGGCGGAGACCATGAGCATCATGCCAAGCGCCGCAAACAGCATTAGCACAGGCTGCTCAAAGCGCACGGCGCCAGAGCCATCCGAGGGCGCAGCGCGGGCAGCGGCCATGACAGCAGTCGCCGCTGCGCCGATGACAATCAGCGCCTTTGCGAAGGTCGCCAGTTTGTCGGAGACGAACAGGCCGCCGAAGGCAGGGCCGACCGGGGACATTAGCCCAAGCACGAAGGCGGCGACCAGAGCCAGCGCCACGGCATAGGCCAAGGGCTTCGCTGAGCGGTCACCCACGAACACGCCGATCATAAGGAAGGCCAGACCGGCGATAGCCAGCAGGATTTCGGGGAGGAGAGGCATAGCCGCCATGGTTCTAGCGTCCTCCAATCAACGCAGGGAAGCGAACAGGGCAAGCGCCTGGTCGCCGAAATCTTGCAGGTCCGCCGTCGCTGCTGGCGCCCTTGCAAGCACCTCCGCGACTGCAGGCTGAATGACGTCCAGGAACGAGGCTGGGTAGATGCCCATCCACAGAACAAGCACCACCAGCGGCGCAAACACGGCGGCTTCGCGCCATGTGAGGTCACTGATGGATTTGAGGTCATCATGCTCAAGCTTGCCGAAGATGACCCGGCGATAGAGCATCAGCATGTAAGCGGCGCCCAGGATCAAGCCAGTCGATGCAAGCGCGGCGACCCAGGTATTCGCCAGGAACGCGCCGGCCAGGACGAGGAATTCGCCAATGAAGCCGGATGTGCCAGGCAATCCGACGGATGCCATAGTGAAGATCATCATCACAGCTGCGTATTTCGGCATGCGGTGGACGAGCCCGCCGTAACGCGAGATCTCGCGGGTATGCATCCGGTCGTAGACCACCCCGACGCAGAGGAAGAGCGCTGCGGACACGATGCCGTGGCTCAACATTTGGAAGACCGCGCCTTCAACGCCCTGGGCGTTGCCAGCGAAAATGCCGAGTGTCACGTAGCCCATGTGGGCGACGGATGAATACGCAATCAGCTTCTTCATATCCTCCTGAGCGAGCGCCACGAGGGAGGTGTAGATGATGGCTATAATGCTGAGCGCATAGACCATATCCGAGAAATAGGCGGACGCATCTGGGAACATCGGCAGAGAGAAGCGGAGGAAGCCGTAGCCACCCATCTTCAACAACACGCCTGCCAAAATAACCGAGCCCGCCGTCGGCGCCTCAACGTGAGCGTCCGGCAGCCAAGTGTGGACGGGCCACATGGGCATTTTGACGGAAAATGAGGCGAAGAAGGCGAGCCAGAGCCATATCTGCAGGTTCGGATCGAAATCGAACAGCATCGCATCTTCGATGGAGGACCCGCCGACCTGCACGATCATCGCGATAATCGCCACCAGCATCAGCACGGAACCAAGCAGAGTGTACAGGAAGAACTTGAACGACGCATAGATGCGCCGAGCGCCGCCCCACACGCCGATGATCAGGAACATCGGGATCAGCACGCCTTCGAAGAAGACGTAGAATGCGATCATATCCAGCGCGCAGAACATGCCGACCATAAAGGTCTCAAGCGCCAGGAACGCCGCCATATATTCGCTGACGCGTTTGTTGACTGATGTCCATGAGGCCAAGATGCAGATCGGCGTCAGGAAGGTAGACAGCAGGATGAAGTAGACCGAAATCCCATCGACGCCCAAGCGGAAGGCGATGTTGAATTCCGGGAACCACTCATAGGTTTCCTTCATCTGGAAACCGGGGTTCGTCGGGTCAAACTGCGCCCATACGAGCAGCGAAACCAGGAACACGAAGCTCGTCGCCCAAAGCGCGACCCAGCGGGCGTTAGAGGCTTTCTCCTCGCCACGGGCGAAGAGCATGATCAACAGCGCGCCAACAAGCGGGCCGAAGGTGATGAGCGAGAGAAGGGGCGCGCCGGACACTGGGCTCAAGCTCCCTGCTGGAAGATGCGCCAGGCAACCAGGGCGACGACCCCGATCAACATGGCGAATGCATAATGATAGACATAGCCGGATTGCAGCTTGCTGGCCTTATCCGCCGCCTTTCGGGCGAGGGATGAAATGCCGTCTGGCCCAAACCGGTCAATGATGCCGACATCGCCACGCTGCCACAGCATACGGGCGAGCCGCTTCGACGGGCGGACAAACAGCCAGTCATAGGCCTCATCGAAATACCACTTGTTGAAGAAGAACTTGTGCAGGCCTTCGAAGGCCTCTGCCGTCTTCGCGGGCAAACTCGTGTCTTTGATGTAGAAGCGCCAAGCCAGGAAGATGCCGAGCGCCGTCACCACGACAGGCAGCGCCTTCACCCAGAAGGGCACGTAATGGGCCTTGTCGACGATATTCTTGCCGTCACTGTCCGCTAGGATGAAGATTGAATCACCCCAGAATTCCTGGAAGTGATGGCCGACAAACGGCCCATACAGCGCGATACCGGAGACGACTGCGCCAAACGCCAACACGTAAAGCGGCCAGAGCATCACTGGCGGCGATTCATGCACATGCGCCATCACTTTTTCATCCGCGCGCGGCTTGCCATGGAAGGTCATGAACAGAAGACGCCATGAATAAAAGGCTGTCATACAGGCGGCGGCGATGCCCAGAATGAACGCCAACATGCCCGGGACAGACCCTGCGGCATAGGCGACCTCCAAGATCATATCCTTGGAATAGAACCCAGCGAAGCCGATCACGGCTGGAATACCAACACCCGCAAGCGCCAAACTACCGATCCACATTAAGATGTAGGTCTGCTTGATGTGGCCCCGAATGCCGCCCATATTGCGCATGTCCTGCTCGTCAGACATCGCATGGATGACGGAACCAGCGCCAAGAAACAGCAGTGCTTTGAAGAACGCATGGGTCGTCAGGTGGAACATGGCGGCCGGATAGGCTGACAGGCCAACCGCGAAGAACATGTAGCCAAGCTGCGAGCAGGTCGAATAAGCGATCACCCGCTTGATATCGAATTGGGTCAGGCCAACGGTCGCCGCGAAGAATGCCGTGAACGCGCCGATCATGGTCACAAACGCCATGACGTTGGGCGCATATTCGAAGATCGGCGAAAGGCGGCAAACCATGAACACACCCGCCGTCACCATGGTCGCAGCATGGATAAGCGCGGAGACCGGCGTCGGGCCTTCCATTGCATCTGGCAACCAAGTGTGCAGGCCAAGCTGAGCGGACTTGCCCATGGCCCCGATGAACAGCAGCAAGCAAAGGATTTCTAGCGCTGGCAGGTCAAGGCCGAGGAACTGTAGCCGCGCTTCGGTATGCTGCGGAACGGCGCTGAAGATGGACCCGAAAGACACGGTTTCGAACAGCAGAAACACGCCGAAAATGCCCAGCGCAAAGCCAAAATCGCCAACACGGTTGACGATAAACGCCTTCATGGCGGCGGCGTTAGCGGCTGGCCGGTCAAACCAGAAGCCGATCAGCAGGTAGGAGCAGACACCGACGCCTTCCCAACCGAAAAACATCTGCACCAAGTTATCGGCCGTCACCAGCATCAACATCGCGAAGGTGAAGAGCGAGAGATACGCCATGAAGCGGGGCTTCGAATGGTCGTGGCTCATGTAGCCGATGGAATAGACGTGGACGCAGGCCGAAACGATGGTGACAACGCACATCATTACGACAGAAAGCGTATCGAAGCGGAGGCTCCAAGCGGCTTCGAAGCTGCCGCTATCAATCCAGCGGAACAGCTGAACCGTGCGCGGATCATGGCCCAGCGCGATATCGATAAAAGCGATGACAGATATGACGGCGGCGAGGATCAACCCGCCTGCAGTCACAAACTGCGCGCCGCGATCACCCAGCCTGCGATTGCCAAGGCCAGCAACAAGGGCGCCGACCAGCGGCAGGAAGATTGCGATGACGAAGAGGGCGTTCATAGGATCAATTAGCCCTTCATCATGCTGACGTCTTCAACCGCGATGGAGCCGCGGTTACGGAAGTAGACGACAAGGATCGCGAGGCCGATGGCGGCTTCCGCCGCTGCGACCGTCAGAATGAACAAGGCGAAGGCTTGCCCCGCCAGATCGCCATTGAAGGCTGAGAACGCCACCAGATTGATATTCACGGCCAGCAGCATCAGTTCGATCGACATCAAAATGACGATCACATTTCGCCGGTTCAGGAAAATCCCAAAAATGCCAAGCGTAAACAGGATCGCCGCGACGCCCAGGTAATGTCCGAGCCCGATAATCATTGTGCGCCCCCGCCCAGCGGTACTTTGACGATCTCGACGGCGCTTTCCGGATTACGCTCAAGCTGCTCCGCAATTTTCTGGCGGCGCACACCGGGACGGCTGCGCAGCGTCAGCACGATTGCGCCGATCATCGCAACCAAAAGCACCAGGCCAGCGACTTGGAAAAGCACGAAATAATGGGTGTACATGATCTGCCCAAGCGCCCGGGTATTCTCAATGGCTTCATGTGGCGGCGTTGGCAGCGCGCCGCCGACAACAGCGCCTTCACCGAGGCTCATGCCGCCGACAACGACAAACAACTCAGCCAATAGCGCCAGACCTATCAAGCCGCCGACAACGAGATAACGCGCGGCGCCCGCACGCAGTTCCTGGAAATTCACATCCAACATCATGACCACGAACAGGAACAGCACCGCAACCGCGCCCACATAAACGACGACCAACGCCATCGCCAGGAATTCCGCGCCCAGCAACACAAACAGCCCGGCAGCGTTGAAGAACGCCAGGATCAGGAACAACACCGCATGAACGGGGTTGCGCGCGGTCACTACCATAGCGCCAGCCACCACGGCGACCGTGGCGAACAGGTAGAAACAGAGAGCGGCGACAGTCATCCGATCATCCCTTTGGGCATCCAGACCCCCCCTTTGGGCGCACAGTGAGCGCGTCCTTCAGGCTTATCAGCGGTACGGCGCGTCTTGCGCCAGGTTCTTGGCGATGGCGGTTTCCCACCGGTCGCCGTTATCCAGAAGCTTCTGCTTGTTGTACATCAGCTCTTCGCGTGTTTCGGTCGCGAATTCGAAATTCGGGCCTTCGACGATCGCATCCACCGGGCAGGCTTCTTGGCAGAAACCGCAATAGATGCATTTCGTCATGTCGATATCGTAGCGGGTCGTGCGGCGACTGCCGTCTTCGCGTGGCTCGGCCTCAATCGTGATGGCTTGGGCTGGGCAGATCGCTTCACAAAGCTTGCAGGCGATGCAGCGTTCTTCGCCATTTGGATAGCGGCGAAGAGCGTGTTCGCCACGGAAGCGCGGGCTAAGCGGGCCTTTTTGGTAGGGGTAGTTCAGCGTCACTTTGCGCTTGAACATGTATTTGAACGTCAGCGCCATGCCGGAAACGAGTTCCGCCAGAAGGAAGCTGCGGGCTGCGCGGTCGATGAAGGCCATTGTCCTAACGCTCCCGGATCAAGTCTTCGGCAGCAGGTCAAACATGACCAGCACGCCGGCTGTTAAGGCGACCCATAGCAGCGAGAACGGCAGGAACACTTTCCAGCCAAGCCGCATCAATTGGTCATAACGATATCGAGGGAATGTCGCGCGCACCCACAGGAAGCAGAACAAGATGAAGGCAGTTTTCCCAGCAAACCAGAAGACGCCAGGTATCCAATTGAAGGGCGCGATATCAATGATCGGCAACCATCCGCCCATAAAGAGCGTCACAGTCATGCCGCTCATCAGGATCATGTTCGCGTATTCGCCCAGGAAGAAGAGCGCAAACGTCATCGCCGAATATTCGACGTTATAACCGGATACAAGCTCGGCTTCCGCTTCTGGCAGATCAAACGGCGCGCGGTTGGTTTCCGCCAGCGCCGATACGAAGAATATCACAAACATTGGGAAGAGCGGGATGCAGAACCAGAGGCCCTTCTGCGCCAGAACAATCTCCGTCAGGTTCAAGGACCCAACGCAGAGCAGCACTGTGATAATCACGAAGCCGATGGAAACTTCATAGGAGACCATCTGCGCGGCGGAGCGGAGCGCGCCGAGGAACGGATAGCGCGAGTTAGATGCCCAGCCCGCGATAATGATGCCGTAGACGCCAAGGGACGAGATCGCGAAAAGATATAATACGCCGACATTGATGTTCGCGACCGCCCAGCCTTCATCGACCGGGATCACAGCCCAGGCGACGAATGCCAGGATGAATGTGAGGATCGGCGCCATCACAAACAGCGTCGCGTTCGCGCCCGCAGGGATGATGGTTTCCTTGGTCAGCAGCTTCAGACCGTCTGCAATCGGCTGCAGCAACCCAAACGGACCGACAACGTTTGGTCCGCGCCGCAATTGCATGGACGCGATGACTTTACGTTCCGCCAGCGTGAGATAGGCGACAGCGCCCATCAGCGGCAGAACTGTCGCCAATATATGCGCGACGATGATGATCGTCGGCCAAGCGTATACGCTCCAGAAGCTATCCATGGGCTTCGGCCTGTTTATCAGTTGCGGCCACGAATTCGGTGGTGCATTTCGCCATCGTCGGGCTTGCGCGGGAGATTGGGTCGGTCATGTAGAAGTTCTGCACAGCGCTGACGAAAGGAGCGGATTCTAGAGCGCCTTCTACGCCAAACGCCCTCCATTCGCCAGGGGCCTGAGCATCCAAATCACCCAGAATAGGGCAGGCTTCTTCCATGGCGGCGCGGAGGCCGCGGATATCATTGAACGGCAGCGGCGCATCCATCGCGCCAGAAAGCGCGCGTAGGATAGACCAATCTTCCCGGCCATCGCCCGGCGGGAACACGGCGCGTTGGCTGCGTTGCGCCCGGCCTTCCATGTTCACATATGTGCCGCTTTTCTCAGGATAGGCTGCGCCCGGTAGGATCACATCCGCCGCATGGGCGCCCGCATCACCAAGCGCGCCCTGATAAATCACGAACGCGTTTTGCAAACGGGATGCGTCTAGCTCATCGGCGCCCAACAGATAAACCGTCTCGATTTCACCGGTTTCGGCGCCAGCCAGGATGGCGTCCACATCTTTGCCGCGCTCTCCCGGAACGAAGCCAAGGTCGAGACCGCCGACGCGGCTGGCCGCCGTGTGCAAGATGCCGAAGCCATTCCAGTCATCCGAAACGCTTGCCAGCGCACGGGCTTTTGCGAGCACAGCAGCGCCGTCAGCGCGCGACAACGCGCCAGCGCCAACCAACACCATCGGGCGTTCTGCGCCTTCAAGGAAGCTTGCCGCCTTATCAAAACCGTCCGGGCCATCGCCCAGATGTTCAGTTTTGAAGGTCTGGTCGCCGACTTGGCCAATCACGCCGACTTTGAATCCGCCCTGCAAGGAACGCTTGCGAATGCGGGCGTTGAATACAGCGGCCTCAACCCGCGGATCGGCGCCAATCAGCAGCAAACGGTCAGCATCTTCCACGCCCGCAAGGCCAGCGTTCAGGATATAAGCTCCGCGCGGGGCTGAGCCATCAATCTTCATGCCGTCCTGGCGGCAATCCAAATGCGCGCCTTCGAATAAGATCTTGGCTGCAAACATTGTTTCGCAGTCTGTCTGATCGCCCGCGATAACAGCCAGCTTGGCAGGCTCCGTCGCTTTGATCTTATCGGCGACGACGCGCAACGCGGCGTCCCAATTACTGGCTTTCAGCTTGCCGTCCGCGCCGCGCACATAGGGCGTATCCAGCCGCTGGCGACGAAGGCCGTCAATCGCGAAGCGGGATTTATCGGAGAGCCATTCCTCGTTCACATCCTCGTGGAGACGCGGCAGCACGCGGAGCACTTCCGGCCCGCGCGCATCAATGCGGATATTGGTCCCGACCGCATCCATCACATCGACGCCTTCGGTCTTCTGCAGCTCCCAGGGGCGCGCGACGAAGGCGTATGGCTTGGAGGTCAATGCGCCGACGGGGCATAAGTCAATGATATTGCCGGAAAGTTCGGATGCGATGCCTGCTTCCAGAGTAGAAATCTCGGTATGCTCGCCACGGCCCAATGCGCCGATAGCTGGAACGCCAGCCACTTCATCCATGAAGCGCACGCAGCGGGTGCAATGGATGCACCGGGTCATGATCGTTTGAACCAGCGGGCCCATATACTTGTCGACGACGGCGCGCTTGTTTTCTTCAAAGCGGCTGCCAGATACGCCGTAGCCCATGGCTTGGTCTTGCAGATCGCACTCGCCGCCCTGATCGCAGATTGGGCAATCGAGCGGGTGGTTGATCAGTAGCATTTCCATCACGCCTTTGCGGGCATGCTGGACCATTTCGGAATCCGTAAAGACTTCCATGTTCTCGCCAGCCGGCATCGCGCATGACGCCGCTGGTTTAGGCGGACCCGGCTTGATTTCAACCAAGCACATCCGGCAGTTACCAGCGATGGACAGGCGGTCGTGGTAGCAGAAACGTGGGATTTCCTTGCCCGCTTCCTCACACGCCTGGAGCACCGTGGCGCCGGCGGGCACTTCGACCTCTACGCCGTCAACTTTAAGCTTTGGCATCGCCCGTTCCCCCTACGCCGCCGCTTGTTGGCGCGCAAGAATGCGCTTCTCAAGCTCTGGCCGGAAATGGCGCAGCAGACCCTGGATCGGCCAGGAGCCGCCATCGCCATGGGCGCAGATCGTGTGGCCTTCAATTTCTTTGGTGACCTGGTGGAGCATATCGATCTCCTCCATCCGGGCGTCGCCCGTCACCATGCGGTTCATGACGCGGTTGACCCAGCCGAAACCTTCACGGCACGGCGTGCACTGGCCGCAGCTTTCATGCATGTAGAAGTATGAAAGGCGCGCGATGGCCTTCACCACGTCCGTCGATTTATCCATGACAATAACGGCCGCCGTGCCAAGCCCGCTCTGGACTTCTTTCAGCGCATCGAAATCCATCAGCACATCATCGCAGATGTCTTTCGGCAGGATCGGCGTGGAAGATCCGCCTGGAATGACAGCCAGCAGGTTATCCCATCCGCCGCGCACGCCGCCCGCATGGGTTTCGATCAGCTCCCGGAGCGGAATGCTCATGGCTTCTTCGACATTGCAGGGCGTGTTCACATGTCCGGAGATGCAGAAAACCTTAGTGCCCGCATTGCCTTCGCGGCCAAACCCGGCGAACCAAGTCGCGCCCCGGCGCAGGATCGTCGGCGCCGCAGCGATGGTTTCAACGTTATTGACGGTTGTCGGGCGGCCATAAAGGCCTGCCATCGCCGGGAATGGCGGTTTCAGGCGCGGCTGGCCCTTTTTGCCTTCCAGGCTTTCGATCAGCGCCGTTTCTTCGCCGCAGATATACGCGCCGGCGCCGCGATGCACATAAAGGTCGAAGTCATAGCCGGACTTGCAGGCATTCTTGCCGATCAGGCCCGCTTCGTATGCTTCATCGATGGCGGCGTCCAGAATATCAGCTTCGTTTTGGAATTCGCCGCGAATGTAGATGTATCCAGCGGTGGCGCCCATGGCGACGCCTGCGATCAGACAGCCTTCGACGAGCTTGTGCGGATCATTCCGCATCATGTCCCGGTCTTTGCAGGTCCCAGGCTCACCCTCATCAGCATTCACGACGAGATATCGGGGCAGACCGTCATCATTCTTCGGCATGAAGGACCACTTGAGGCCGGTTGGGAATCCGGCGCCGCCGCGGCCGCGCAGGCCAGACGCTTTCATTTCTTCAACGATCCAATCACGGCCCTTAAGGATAATATCCTTGGTGCCGTCCCAATCGCCGCGTTTTCTGGCGGCATCGAGTTTCCACGACTCTTCGCCGTAGAGGTTCGTAAAGATGCGGTCTTCAGCTTTGAGCATGGACTGGCCTCTGCTTCCGGTTCACGCTTTGGCGGGCTCGGAACCACTGCGGCCGTTCTGCGGCCCGTGTTCCGGCTTCTCGCCTTTAGCGAAAGCTTCCAGGACGCGCACCGTCGATGCGGCGTCGAGGTCCTCATAATAATCGTCGTCGATTTGGATCATCGGCGCGTTCACGCAAGCGCCCAAGCACTCGACCTCATGGAGGGAGAACTTGCCGTCCTCTGTCACTTGGCCAAAGCCAATGCCGAGATGGTCTTTACAGGCCTTCACCACATCATCGGAGCCGCGCAGCCAGCATGGCGTTGTGGTGCAAACCTGCACCTTATGCTGACCTTTGGGCGCCAGAAAATACATCGTGTAGAAGGTCGCGACTTCCCACACGCGAATGGAGGGCATTTCCAGCCGGTCTGCAATCATCTCAATCGCAGCGCGCGGAATCCAGCCGCCATGCTGGCGCTGCGCTAAATCAAGCAGCGGCATTACCGCCGATTGCTTTTTGACGTCCGGGTATTTCGCGATGATCTTGTTGGCGCGCGCATCATAGTCCGCATCGAAGGCGAATTGCTTCGGCTGCATTTCATCGGGCGCAATATCCAGGCCGCTCATCGGTCGACCTCCCCGAAGACGATATCCATCGAACCCAGGATGGCGACGCTATCCGCCAACATGTGGCCTTTCGAGCAGAATTCCATCGCCTGCAAATGCGCGAACCCAGGCGCACGGATTTTGCAGCGATAGGGCTTATTGGTGCCGTCCGCCACCAGATACACGCCAAATTCGCCCTTCGGCGCTTCAACGGCGGTGTAGGTTTCGCCTTCGGGCACGTGGAAGCCTTCAGTGTAGAGCTTGAAGTGGTGAATCAGCGCTTCCATGGAACGCTTCATCTGCCCGCGATCCGGCGGCGCGATCTTGCCGTCTTCAGTCATCACAGGGCCTTCGGGCATCTGCTCAATGCATTGGCGGATGATTTTCAAGCTCTCGGCCATTTCCTCGACCCGGCAGACATAGCGGTCATAGCAATCGCCGTTTTTGCCGATGGGAACGTCAAAATCGACTTTGTCATAGGCGTCGTAGGGCTGCGCGCGACGGAGATCAAACGCGACGCCGGAGCCGCGCAGCATCGGGCCGGTAAAGCCCCAATCCAGCGCGTCTTTCTCTGAGACAACGCCGATGCCGACCGTGCGCTGCTTGAAGATACGGTTGCCGTCCAGCAGCGAGCGCATGTCGTCCACGAGCGCCGGGAACTGGTCGCACCATGCCAGGATATCTTCCAACATACCCGCCGGCACATCCTGGTGGACGCCGCCGGGACGGAAGTAGGCTGCGTGCAAGCGCGCGCCGGAGACGCCTTCATAGAACTCCATCAGCTTTTCGCGCTGCTCAAAGCCCCAAAGCATCGGCGTCATCGCGCCGACATCCATGGCGAAAGCGGTGATGTTCAAAAGATGGTTCAGAACCCGGCTGATTTCTGCGAACAGCACGCGCAGATATTGGCCGCGCGGCGGCGGCTCGATGCCCAAAAGCTTTTCGACGCCAAGCGCATAAGCGTGTTCCTGGCTCATCGGCGCCACGTAATCTAGGCGGTCGAAATAGGGCAACGCCTGGACGTAGGTTTTGTACTCGATCAGCTTTTCGGTGCCGCGATGCAGCAGGCCGATATGGCTGTCGATCCGCTCGACGATCTCGCCGTCAAGCTCCATCACCATGCGCAGCACGCCATGGGCGGCAGGATGCTGCGGCCCGAAGTTGATGGTGTAGTTTTTAATATGGGCTTCGGCCATTTAATCCGCCTGTTCTGCAGCTGCGTCTTCGGCCTTCTCATCACCCGGTAGGTGGCGTTCAGCGCCTTCCCATGGGCTTAAGAAATCGAAGCTGCGGAATTCTTGGGTCAGCTTGACGGGTTCATAGACTACGCGCTTTTGCTCTTCGTCATAACGGACCTCGACATAGCCCGTCATCGGGAAATCTTTGCGGAGCGGATGACCTTCGAAGCCATAATCCGTCAACAAGCGGCGCAAGTCTGGGTGGTCAGAGAAGAACACGCCATACATGTCCCAAACTTCGCGCTCAAACCAATTGGCCGTCGCGAATACTTCGGAGGCCGTCGGCACAGTCGTATCTTCGTCAGTGCTGAGTTTCACGCGAACACGATGATTTTGGCGCACGCTCAACAGATTATAGACAATCTCAAAGCGCTCAGGCCGGTCAGGGAAGTCGACGCCGCATACATCCGCTAATATCTTGAAATCGCAGGCGCTATCATCCCGAAGGAAGGTCAGCACCTTCACGATATCTTCGCGCCGAACCGTCAACATCAGCTCGCCCAAGCGAATCTGCTGCGCCTGGATCACGTCGCCAAGTTGTTCGGCGATATGTTCCGCTAATTCATGCACCGCTTAAGCCTCCCCTTTGAGCCAAATAACCATCAGCGCAAAATCGTGCCGGTGCGTTTGATTTTTTTCTGCAATTGCAGAATGCCGTAGAGCAGCGCCTCAGCGGTCGGCGGGCAGCCCGGAACATAAACATCGACAGGTACAATCCGGTCACAGCCGCGCACTACGGAATAGCTGTAGTGGTAGTAGCCGCCGCCATTGGCGCAAGAGCCCATAGAGATCACCCAACGCGGCTCCGCCATCTGGTCATAGACCTTGCGCAGCGCCGGCGCCATTTTATTGGTCAACGTCCCCGCGACGATCATCACGTCTGACTGACGCGGGCTAGGCCGGAACACGACGCCAAACCGATCCAGGTCATAGCGTGAGCAGGCCGTGTGCATCATCTCGACCGCGCAGCAAGCAAGGCCAAACGTCATCGGCCAAAGCGACCCAGAACGCGCCCAGTTCACCAAGCCATCCATGTTCGCGACGACAAAGCCTTTGTCGTCCAGCTCACCCGTAACGCCTTGAATAATGGCGTCTTGCTCCGCGCCAGGGCCAATACCCCCTTGCCGGTCCATCACTCCCATTCGAGCGCGCCCTTCTTCCATTCATAAATGAAGCCGATGGTCAAAATGCCGAGAAACGCCATCATCGACCAGAAGCCGAATACGCCAATATCACCAAGCGCCACCGCCCATGGGAATAGGAACGCGACCTCAAGGTCAAAGATGATGAACAAGATGGCGACCAAGTAGAAGCGCACGTCAAATTTGCCGCGGCTATCAGAAAACGCTTCGAATCCGCACTCATAGGCGGACACCTTCTCAGGGTCCGGCTTTTGCCGCGCGATGATGAACGAAGCCGTCACCGCCGCAAGCGCGATGCCGCCTGCGATCCCGAAAAAGATCAGGATCGGCAGATATTGGATCAGCAGGTTTTCCAACCCGGCCATGCTGGCCCCCCTGGCTATGGCGATTCACAACTGTGACCGCCCTGAAACTGCGCCGCACTTTAGTCAGCCCGCGCGCCATGTGCAATCGACGCTTTGCCACATAAGCAACTGGCTGTGTTGGAGTGTATGGCATAGCTGCAGATCAGGCGTCCACGCCTTTCGAACATCCGATTAAGCCGAGGGAACGTCTAGGCATAAGCCGCTGATCTGTCATTGTATCAAGAGAAAGCCAATTCAAGGATTCTTCAGGCAAATGCCGCAAGAAAAAACATCCGTCTATGAGAGCGGCGAATATCTGGATTCAAATCCCGATTGGCACATGGAAGATTCCGCCTGGAAAGCGGCAAATATCGCAAGCTTACTCGCTGATGAGACCGTGCCCTTCAATACGGCCGTGGAGGTTGGCTGCGGCGCCGGCCTCATCCTGCAGGAACTCGCTGGCGAACTCCCAACAAAGCAATGGGCTGGCTACGACATTTCCCCGGATGCGGAAAAATTCTGGGAGCGGTGGTCCGACGGCGCAGTCTCATATCGCCGCGAAGACTATTTGAGCGCCGGGCAATCCAATGATCTCGTGTTGCTCATCGACGTATTTGAGCATGTTGACGACTACATGGGCTTTTTGAAGCGCCTATCCGGCCTCGGGAAAGCCTTCGTATTTCACATTCCGCTGGATTTAAATGCGCAGGGGCTAATGCGTGGCAGCATGTTGAAAAGCCGTGCGAACGTCGGGCACCTGCACTATTTCAGCAAGGATACAGCGCTCGCGACCCTCGAAGACACTGGGTACCAGGTGAAAGCGTGGCGATTTACTGGCAGCTCGCAACATGCTGGCCGCTCCACCCGCCCGCTCCGCACCCGGATCGCGAACCTGCCGCGACGGTTGCTTTTCCCAATTGCGCCAGAGACGACGGCGCTTTTGATGGGCGGCTACAGCCTGTTGGTTCTGGCTGAGCCCGCTGATCGCTGATTCATCCCCAGCTATCGAGACAGCCGCCGTTGACTCCTTATAGAGCGGCAGTACGTTCGTCATATCGCTGTCGATCCCCGCCGGGAGAGAACGTCTTAATGGCGTCGCCGAAGGAGCAACCGCCCCGGAAACTCTCAGGCAAACCGGACCGCGGGGTGAGGCGACTCTGGAAAGCGGGCGCACAAACGCGCTCCACCGAAGATGCAATTCGCGGTCGCCTGCATAGGCGGCTTCGGAGAATCTTTCAGGTTCCGATGACAGAGGGGGCGGCAGACGCGCGAAATCATTCGCGGGTTGGCCGCATTCTGGCGTGAAGGAATCTATCGGATGAGCGACGGCGAAGAGCTTCTACATACTCCACTCTATGACCTACACGTCAGCCATGGCGGCAAGATGGTTGGCTTCGCAGGCTATGCGATGCCCGTGCAATACGCAGACGGCATTATGGCCGAGCATA
Source organism: Alphaproteobacteria bacterium (assembly GCA_038102935.1). Classification (GTDB taxonomy): domain Bacteria; phylum Pseudomonadota; class Alphaproteobacteria; order Bin95; family Bin95; genus VMCJ01. Next base: position 18,993 of record JAYNYG010000007.1, read on the forward strand.
AATGGTGCCGCACCCATGCGGGCCTGTTTGACGTCTCCCATATGGGGCAGGTGCGTCTGTCTGGCGGAAGCCCCGCGGCGGCGCTCGAAGCGCTCGTTCCCGGCGACATGCAGGGCCTCGCCGTCAATCAACAGCGCTACACGATGTTCACCAATGCGGATGGCGGCGTGTTGGATGATCTAATGGCGCTCAATCGCGGCGACCATTTGATGCTGGTCGTCAACGCCGCCTGCAAGCACCAAGATATCGCGCATCTAAAAGCGCATCTGAGCGGTGTTGAGATTGAATATTTTCCTGACCGCGCGTTGATGGCGCTGCAAGGTCCGGAGGCCGCCGCCGTATTGGCGAAGCATGCGCCGGAAACCGCAGAAATCCCGTTCATGTCCGCCATAGACATCACGCTGGCGGGGGCGGAATGCCTCGCCACCCGCTCCGGCTACACAGGTGAAGACGGGTTTGAGATCGCCATGCCGGGCGACGCTGCAAAGGATGTCGCCAAGCTGCTACTGGCAGACGACGCTGTCCGCCCCATCGGCCTTGGCGCGCGCGATTCGCTACGGCTCGAAGCCGGGCTTTGCCTTTACGGCCACGACCTTGATGAAACCACATCGCCCGTCGAAGCCGGACTCCGCTGGACCATACCGAAGCACCGTCGCGAAGGCGGGGGATTTTTGGGCGCGGACCGCATCCAGCGCGAATTGGCCGATGGCGTTTCCCGCCGCCGCGTTGGAATCAAGCCCGAGGGCCGGGTTCTGGCGCGCGAAGGCGTGGATATTGCTATTGGCGGCGAGACCGTCGGCGCCGTCACCAGCGGCGGGTTCGGGCCAAGTTGCGAGCATCCGGTCGTCATGGGCTATGTGAGCCAGGGCAAAACCGGCGACGCCGTGGACCTCATGGTGCGCGGGCAAGCCAGGCCTGCCGAAATCGTCAAAATGCCATTCCATCCGCACCGGTACTACCGGGGCTAAGCCTATCTGATGTCTACCTAATGTGAGGGAGAGCCAAGCCATGGCTGATCTATATTACACCGAAGAACATGAATGGGTCCGCGTTGAGGGCGATATCGCCGAATGCGGGATCAGCAATTTCGCGCAAGAGCAACTGGGCGATGTTGTGTTCGTCGAGCTGCCGGAAGCTGGCCGCGAAGTCGCGCAGAATGACGAATGCGCCGTAGTCGAATCCGTGAAAGCCGCCAGCGATATCTATGCGCCGGTATCTGGCGAGATCATTGAAGTGAACGAGACGCTAGAAGGCGATCCCGGCCTTGTGAACAGCAACGCCATGGATGACGGCTGGTTCTTCAAAGTGAAGCTCTCCGACCCCAGTGAATTGGAGAACCTGCTGGATGAAGATGGCTACGCGGCGTTTTGCAAGGGATAGAAGACTCTTTCCCCGCTAGCCTCCCCCCTCTCCCTGCCCTCTCCCCCCTGTGGGGGGCGAGGGTTCTAAAAAGAATGCCTCGGTGAAGGTCCCCTCGCCCACCATAGGGGGAAGAGGGATAGGGAGAGAGGGGAAGCCAGCAGAATAGAAACTAATCGACCAACAGGAACCGACCCCCATGCGCTATCTCCCCCTGACAGACCAAGACCGCAGCGACATGCTCGCGACAATCGGCGCGAAGGCCATCGAAGATCTGTTCGTAGATGTGCCCAATGAAGCCTTGTTGCATGAACCTGTTGATCTACCCAACGCGCAAGGTGAAATGGCCGTCGAGCGGGCTCTCGGACGGATAGCGGCGAAGAACGTTTCCGCCGGTTCAGTCCCATGCTTCATCGGTGCCGGCGCCTATCGCCATCACGTCCCGGCGACGGTCGATTATTTGATCCAGCGTGGCGAATTCTTGACGGCCTACACGCCCTACCAGCCGGAAATCGCGCAAGGCACGCTGCAGGTTCTATTCGAGTTCCAAACGCAGGTGGCATTACTGCTCGGCATGGATGTCGCCAACGCCTCCATGTATGACGGCGCCACATCAGCCGCAGAAGCGGCGCTGATGGCGAACCGGGTGACGCGGCGGGAGAACATCATCGCGTCCGGTAATCTGCATCCCCATTACCGGGATTCCATTGGCACCCTCGCAGACCAAACAGGGTTTGGCTTCGATGCAGCGGCGCCCGCGCCATCAGGGCCGGACATCGACGCGCTGATCGCCAAAATCGACAAGTCGACCAGCGCCGTCATCGTCCAGTATCCAGACGCCTTTGGCCATATCACGGACCTTACGCCCTTGGCGGACGCCGCCCACGCCGCAGGCGCATTGCTGATTGTCGCGACTACAGAAATCGCCGCCATGGGCGCGCTGACGCCGCCGGGCGAAATGGGCGCGGATATCGCGGTCGCGGAAGGTCAATCCTTCGGCAATCCGTTGAATTTTGGCGGCCCCCATGTCGGGCTTTTCGCCTGCACGCAGAAACTAACCCGGCAAATGCCAGGTCGTCTTTGCGGCGAAACTGTGGATGCTGAAGGAACGCGCGGCTTCGTGCTGACGTTGTCGACTCGCGAACAGCATATCCGCCGGGCCAAAGCCACCAGCAATATCTGCACCAATTCAGGCCTCTGCGCGCTCGCTTTCTCCATCCATATGTCGCTCCTGGGGGAAGCCGGCGTGACCGGCCTCGCGGCGCTGAACCACGCCCGCGCCAGCCAGGCGGCAGAGCGGTTAGGCGCCATTCCAGGCGTCGATTTGCTGACGCCCGACTTCTTCAACGAGTTTGCCGTTCAATTGCCGAAGCCCGCCGCAGAATTCGTCGAAGCGGCGGCGGCGAAAGATGTGCTGGCAGGCGTCCCGGCCTCCCGGCTCTGGCCCGGCGTTGCGGAGCTTGAAAACGTGCTGCTCGTGGCTGTGACTGAAACCAATACGGATGAGGACCTGGATGCGCTCTTAAGCGTGCTCGAAGGGGAGATCGCGTGATGATGAACAACGAAGGCCGCCCGACCCGCCCTGCCGCCGCTAATGACGCAAGCGCAGCGCCAGACACCTTCTCCGGCGCCCGCGCGCTGGAGCAGCATGAACCGCTGATATTCGAACGCAGCAATCCCGGAACCGTCGGCGTTGATCTGCCGGATGCGCCCGATGCGCCGAACCGGTTGGGCACGCTTGCCCGCACATCCGTTGGCCTGCAAGAACTATCTGAGCCGCAGGTGGTGCGCCACTATACCCGCCTTAGCCGCATGAACTATGGCATCGATACGGGGCTCTTTCCGCTCGGGTCCTGCACCATGAAGCACAATCCGCGCCTGAACGAAAAACTGGCGCGCCTGCCCGGCTTTGCAGATCTGCATCCGATGCAGCCAGTGTCCACCATCCAAGGTGCGCTAGAGCTGATGCAAGAACTGAAGCGCTGGCTTTCCGTTTTGACCGGCATGCCCGCCGTTGGCCTGCCGCCCGGCGCCGGCGCGCATGGCGAGCTTTGCGGGATGATGGCGATCAAATCCGCCATCGAGGCCCGCGGCGAGGCCGATCAACGCCGCCGCGTCCTGGCGCCCGCCTCCGCCCATGGCACCAATCCCGCGACGGCGGCGATGCTAGGCTTCACTGTGGACGAAATCCCGGAAAACGAACGCGGCCGCGTCGATCTGAAGGCGTTTGAGGAGAAACTCGGCCCCGATGTCGCCGGCATCATGCTGACCAACCCGAATACCTGCGGCGTGTTCGAAACCGATATCAAAGCCATTGCCGACGCGATCCACGCCGCCGGCGGCTATTTCTACTGCGACGGCGCAAATTTCAACGCCATCGTCGGGCGTGTCCGCCCTGGCGATCTTGGCGTAGATGCGATGCATATCAACCTGCATAAAACCTTCTCAACGCCCCATGGCGGCGGCGGACCGGGCGCTGGTCCGGTGGTATTCTCCGAAGCGCTGGCGCCGTTCGCGCCGTTGCCTTGGGTCACGGGCGATGCTGAATCCGGCTACGGCCTGATCGAAGAAACCACAGGCGACGCCGCCGAGAGCTTTGGCCGCATGAAGGGCTTCCACGGGCAGATGGGCATGTTCGTCCGCGCGCTCGCCTATATGATGAGCCATGGCGCGGATGGCCTGATGCAGGCCTCTGGGGACGCCGTGCTTTCCGCCAACTACCTGAAAGCGCGGCTGGAGGACGTCATGTCTGCCCCCTATGGCGACGGCCCCTGCATGCACGAAGCCTTGTTCGATGACACGTTCCTGGACGGCACAGGCGTCACGACGCTCGATTTCGCCAAAGCGATGATCGACGAGGGCTACCACCCGATGACGATGTATTTCCCCCTCGTAGTCCATGGCGCGATGCTGATCGAACCGACAGAAAGCGAAAGCAAAGAAGCCCTGGACCGCTTCGCCGATACTCTCCGCTTCCTGGCCGAGCAGGCCAAAGCGGGCGATACAGACCGTTTCGTCCAAGCCCCCCGCTACGCCCCTCGCCGCCGGTTGGACGAAACCCAAGCCGCACGGAAGCCGATCCTCCGCTGGAAGCCAGAGGCGCCAACGGCAGAGGCAGCGGAGTAAGAACGCGGCCTTGCGGAGGGTCACCTCGCCCTCCCCCAGAAAGCGTATGGAGGAGGGAGAAGGAACAGGGTGAGGGTGGACGGCTGCGGCTAAGGAGAAACGCTTTAGTCAATCAACTGCAACGCCGCCGCGTTAAACCCATCAGCCCGCTCATACATCGCCCAATGCCCAGCATCCGCCACCACCTCAAATCCGGCGAATCCCTCTAGGTCGCGCAGGAACGCAAGCCGGTCCGCCAGGTAGGGATACGCCGTCGTATCAAACTCACCCCAGATGCCAGATATGGCGCAGTTCAGCGCGGGCAGCTTCTCTACCAAGGACGGCAAGCGGCTGATCCAGCGGCTTTTGGTGACGGCGCGGGTGGTGTTCATGACCTGCATGTGCAGCGCCACAGCGTCCACCGTTTCCGGGTCGCGGACCATCAGTAATTCCAAGTTCCGGCGGGCGAGGCGGCGGATGGCGAGACCATCCATATCGCGGCGGAAAGCGGCCAGCGGCAAGAATTCCGCGCGGCGGAGGCCCATACCGCCAGCGCCGACCAGGGTGAAGCTTTTCAGCCTGTCGCCCAAATGCGGCGCCGTATAGCCGCCAATGACAGCGCCGAAGGAAAAGCCCATCAACCGCGCCTGCTCACCCGCGGGCGTCAGGCTGAGAATGCCATCCGCAACCAGCTTGCCGATGCCGTCTGGGTCGCGCCGATCCGGCGGCGGGTCGCTATCGCCGAGGCCGGGGATATCGCCCGCGTACACGGTGAATTTTTGGGATAGCGCCTCAACATTCCTAATCCAATGCACCCAGGAGCCATAACCGCCATGGAGCAGGAACAGCGGCGGTTTGCCGGAGCCGCCTCCCCAGCGTCGCCACGCCATCGCGCCATCCGGCAGCGGCGTCGTCAGCGCCTCACTTTTATCTGCGACGCGGGCGATGGCGGCCTCGGCTTCTGCGGTGAGATCGTCTCTTACAATGAAGCGTTCTTCTACTGCGGGCATTGGTGTGCGAGGTCTCATTCCATTCGGGCGATAATTCGCTAATATTGGAGGCGAAACGCGACAAACGCCATAAGGACAGGGCTAAATGTTTTACGATGATCCACGCAATCACGGCCTAAAATTCAGCCCCTTCAAGGCGCTCGTCGCCCCGCGCCCCATCGCCTGGGTGTCCAGCCAGGACCCGGATGGGAACTTGAACTTGGCGCCCTACAGCTTCTTCAACGCCGTCGCTGATTCGCCGCCGATGATTATGTTCGCGCCGAATAACCCGCGCATGGGCGGCGGGCGGAAAGACACGCTCACCAACATTGAGGCCACCAACCAGTTCGTCGTGAACCTCTGCCAGGCGGACCTGATGCACCAAATGAACACATCCTCCGCCCATGTGGACCCAGATGTGGATGAGTTCGAACTGGCTGGCCTCACGCCTGCACCGTCAACCAACGTGAAACCGCCGCGCATCAAAGAAGCCTTGGCCGCACTTGAATGCGAATTCATGTTCCGCACCCGCCTGCCCTCCAGCCACCCGAAGATCGAAAACAACGTCGTCTTCGGCAAAGTCGTCGGCGTCCACATCGACGATAGCATCATCGAGGACGGCATGGTCCAAATGGACAAATACCGCCCCCTCGCTCGCCTCGGCTACATGGACTACACGATCGTGGAGAACGTCTTCGCCATTGACCGGCCAGACCATGACTTGGCGGACTATGATAAAAGCGGGAAGAAAGCAGCAGAATAGGGCATAGACGGCGCAGGCTAGCGCAGCGCCTCAATCACTGCTTTTGGGTTGCTGTCCAGAACGCGGAGCAGATTCAACGCCGGACCGTTGACGGCGCGTTGGCCCTGCTCCCATTTGCGATAGCCAGATAGGCTCATGCCCATCAGCGGAGCCATTTCTGCTTGGGTGAGCTTCGCCCTTGCACGGACTTTCCGGGGGTCCACGTTGGGTCCACTGGCATCGCCGCCAATCGATTTCGCCAGTTCTGACGCTTCCTGCAAAGACTGGATCAAGTCTGCTTCAAACGTGCTCATGGTCGCCTCCTTGCGTTTACTTTGATGCTTTCAGCCAGTGCGGCAACGGTGCGCAAGCCATCCGGACTAAGGTCTTCCTGCTGGTTCTTGGCATAGACAAGCAGTGCGAATAACGGGATGGAAGCGTCGTGATAATAGTAAATCACGCGGGTGCCGCCCCTTTTGCCGCGCCCTGACGCAGGAATGCGCACCTTGCGAACACCGCTTGCTCCTGGGATCAGGTCTCCTGCGCCGGGATTGTTCGCCAGAAAGTCTACGACAGCTTGCTTCTGATCTTGGTCGAACAGTTTTGCTGCCTGGCGCAGGAAGATAGGCGTTTCAACAACCCTCTGCATTTAGAGAATATAGCCCATTGGGTTATATTTAGCAACCCATTGGGGCACTACCAAACACGCTAAATCGCCCCATCATCCCTAAGCTTCGCCTGAGCCGCCTCATCATACCCAAGCGCCGCCAATGTTTCAGCCGTGGCATCGCCCTGCGGCGGGGCGGCGGTCCGCATCTGGAACGGGGTGCGGTCTAGGGTGGTGGCGTGGCGGATTAGGGATAGGTCGCCCATTGTTGTGTGTGGGGCTGGGGTCGCCATGCCGAGATGTTGGACTTGGGGGTCCTCAAACGTCTGCTTGATGTTGTAGATCGGGCCACAGGGGACGCCGGCGGCGTTTAGGGCTTCGATCAGGTCATGGGAGGCGCAGTTTTCGGTGTGGGCCTCGATGGCGGCGTTCATAGCGTCGCGGTTTGTGGCGCGGCTTTCATTGTCCTTGAACAGTGGATTGGACAGCAGGTCCGGCGCGTCCAATGCGCCAGATAGGCGCTCTACCATGACCCCGCCTGAGGCCGCGATATTGATATGGCCGTCTGACGTTTTGAACACGCCCGTCGGCACGCTGGTCGGGTGATTATTGCCGGCTTGTGGGGGAATTTCGCCGCCCATGGTCCAGCGGCTCGCCTGGAAATCCAGCATGGCGATTTGGGATTCCAGCAGAGATGTGTGCACCCACTGGCCCTCGCCGGAGACCTCGCGTTCCAAGAGCGCCGTTAAAATCCCGATAGCGAGATACATGCCCGTCGTCAAATCCGCGATTGGAATGCCGACGCGCACCGGCCCTTGCCCCGGCAGCCCCGTGACGGACATGAGCCCGCCCATGCCTTGCGCGATCTGGTCAACGCCCGGCCTATCCCGATACGGCCCCGTCTGCCCAAAGCCCGAAATGGAGCCGTAGACAATGCGCGGGTTAACGGCCCGGCACGCTTCGTAATCGACGCCAAGTCGGGTTTTAACGCCGGGGCGGTAGTTCTCAATCACCACATCCGCCGTCTCGACCAACTTCATGAAAATCTCACGGGCGGCGTCCTGCTTCAGGTTCAGCGTGATGGAGCGCTTGTTGCGGTGCAGGTTCTGAAAATCAAACCCGTCGCGCGCGCCTGCGGTGACGCTGCGCGCGTCATTCTCCGCAGGCGCTTCGATCTTCAGCACCTCCGCCCCCCAATCCGCCAGTTGGCGAACGGCAGTCGGTCCAGCGCGGGCGCGGGTCAGGTCGAGGACTTTGAAACGGCGGAGCGGCAGGTCTTTTGCGGACATGGGATGAGGCCTTTCATGCAATCTGCGCACAGCTTTCCCGAAAACACCGCGATTGTGAATAGCTGCAGAATTGCCAGAAAAATTGATCAAGCCACTCCTATGTGATACATTGACAACACAAATTGAATGGAGGCGACCATGGCCAAAACAGCCACAATCCACATGCGCATTGAGCCTGAATTGAAGCAGGATGTCGAAAACGTCCTGCGCGAGCTCGGCATGACCACGAGCGAAGCGATCAGCATGTTTCTCCGCCAAGTTTCCGCTCAGAAAGGCGTGCCATTCCCGGTTCGCGTTCCCAATGCAGAAACCCGCGAAGCCGTCGACGAGCTGCGCAATGGCAAGAACTTGAAGACATATGCGTCATTCGACGAATGGTTTGCCGAAGTCAAAAATGAGATTTAATTGGGCCGCCGACTATGGAGGTTAAATACGCCACTCGGTTCCGCCGGGATACGAAGCGCCTGATCCGGCGCGGTAAGAAGATGGACAAGCTAGCGACCATCGTAACCGCTATCATCGAAAACCATGAAGCGCCGCCAGAAACCCGCCCGCACAAACTCTCCGGCGATCTTGCAGGATTCTGGGAGTGTCATATCGAACCAGATTGGTTGTTGCTTTATACAGTTGAGGACAACGCGATTGGGTTCGCCAGAACCGGCTCCCATTCCGACATATTCTTATCTGCCAGCTGGAGACCCCGCCCCATGCCGCCCAAATTCCTAGAACACGCCCTCATCCTCACCCATGACCCAATCGCCACGCGGGATTGGTGGCGGGATGCGTTGGGGCTGGTGGAAGGGGATGCGCCGGATTTCGGCTTCCCGGTGCATTGGCTCTATATCGGCGATCAGGATTGCGTGCATATCGCGCCTGCTGGCGGGTCGGATGCGCAGAACGCTTATTTGGGCAATGCGGCTGGCGGCCCGCCAATGGGCTCCGGACGGATGGACCATATCTGCTTCAATTGCGACGGCGTCGAAGAAGCCTTCGCGCGGTTGGACGCCATCGGCACAAAATATGAAGAACGCCGCGCAGGAACCTCGCCCGTCTATCAAGTCTTCATCGAAGAACCGATCGACGGCCTCAAGGTGGAACTCAACTTCCCAGCAGCTGAAGCCGAAGCGGCAGGCCGCACGCCCGCGATTGAGGTTTGACCCGCCTAAGCGACGGCCTCAGCCCGTGCGCGCAGTAATTCCAATCCGCTTGGATCACGGTCCAGCAGGAGCAATGCGCTATTCACAGCATGGCTCACGAGGATGTCGCCAGACTCATACTTCTGAAAAGCGTTTGGTCCGCCACCGATCAATCGTCCCGCTTCACGCTGGCTAAGCCGGAGGCGCTTTCGTATGCGCCGCACTTCATCATGGGACAGTAGCCTATTGGCTGACGCCTTTAGCCCATTCAACGCCCGGTCAGACACGCGCATGTCTTTGCCGGTATGAATGCTTTCATCGCAATCGCCGCAGTACCAGCCGGGCATGTCGATGCTCGTTTCCCGGTTTTTGAACGCAATGGTCATTGGCCTTTCGCCACGATGCATTTCGGCGCCAGACCCTGGGCATACCGGAGCCTCTGGGCGTATTGGCCTATCCATTGTCCTTCTCCTTGAATGACAGCAGCAAGAATTCCGCTACGGCGTCTTCCGTGAATTTGACATAGAGCAACCCAGCCTCAGACGGGACATGATAGACGTCCTGCCATACGCGATGATTGCTATATGACGTCATGGATTTAACAAATTGCCTTCGCTCAATCGATTGGATGGTTTCCAATATCTCAGCCCTGCCAAAGCCCAATCGGGCAGCGCTGCGTATGGCTGAGCCGGTCACGTTTAAACGGTCAACGGATGCGAATACGGTTTTGATACGAACAAGATCGAAGGTTGGTTTCCGCTTTTCCATCAGCCATTACAATAACACCACTATGGTGTAAATTAAAGAACTTTCTGCAGCATTAACCGCCAAAGTCGCCATGGGTCAGGCTCGGCCATCAGGGGGGTTGTTGGGTCTGATCCGGCTTTGAGCGCGCGGGATGCGTAGCCTTTGGCGATGGTTGCGGGCGCGATTGCAGCCGCAGGGCCTTTTGTTCGGGCGAGCGCCAAGGCGCGTTCGATGATTGGTTGGAGGTTTCCGTCTAGGCGCTTTGGCGCCCAAGGGCGGCCTCTGGCTTGGTTGATGGGTTCGGCGCGGGCTAGGCCGATCAGGGCGAAGGCGGTTCCGGCGTCCTCTGCGGCGTCTGCAGCCTTTGTGTTGCGCCAGAGGTGGCGGTGCAGGGCGCCGGATGTGGCGCGGGCATAGGCTTCCAATTGTGCCAGATCGCGCGGCGGCTCTGGGTCGAGGTCCCGTTCGCGGGCGGTGACGATGGCGTCCAATGCGGCTGCGTCTACAAGGCCTGCCCAATGCGCCGCCGCCAATGCGTTCACGACAGGATGGCGGCGAGGATTGCCTGCTATGATTTCTTCAAGCGCATCCCGGTGCCATTGCAGGCGGATCAGGCCCAGCGTTTCCTCACCTGATGGCGGGCGGGCGTTGGAAAGCTCCAGGTTCCAGGCCGCCAGCGTCATCGCAGCTTGGCGGAAGCGCTTTGGCTGAAAAAGCGCGATCAGATAGCGGTCGCTATCCTGCTCGCGGACCTGGTCAGCGCAATAGGCTGCGTCCTCTGCGGGATTAGATGTCAGCGGCGAAGCGTTCATATTTTTCGATATAGGGCAGGCAGAGGCCAAGCAGAATATCCGCCTCGTCTTCGGTCAAGATTTTCGCGAAGCCCATGAGTTCGGCTTGGGCCGGTTCCAGGAACTGTTCGGCATATTGGGCCACGCCTTTCCGCACGCGATCCACCAGCGCTGCATCATTGGCGGCGTCAGCAGCGAAGCTTGTGCGGGAAGTGTCGAAGGCTCCGAACAGCGTATCGGGCAGCGTCAAAAGTTCCGCGCCCTTGGCGGCGTCCTCTGCCAGATCGCGCATGATGTGGACGAGGTAGAGTAGGACGGCGGAATTGCGGATAGTCTCAACGGCGGGCTTTTCCAGCGTCGTCCAGAGCCTGCCGTCGCCCATTTTGCGAAGCGCCAGGGTTTCGACGAATACGGCCGCCGGGGCGGCGGTCGCGCCTTCGGCATAGGCCAGGAAATCCGGCCAATCCGGCATAGACGCTTCGTTGATATCCCGCGTCATGGCGCCGGCGAGACGGTTCCAGGGCGTCGGGTCCAGCCCGGCAAGCGTGTGTGTTGCGGTCAATGCAGCGGTCGTTTCAGCGAAGCGGGCGGCGGGCGCAGGCGCCGTTCCATCGGCAAGGGCCGCGACGGCCCCGGCGCGCCAGGCTTGGGTGACGCCAATAGCCTCCGGGCGGGCGACAGAGCGTTCTGAAGCAGAGCGCGCCAGAAAGTCGTCATCCACATAATCATCGATCACGCGCATGGAGGCATATGTGGCGCAGAAGATCTTGTAGCGATCGGCATCTAACGCAGACGCAGCCCGCTCCATCGGGGACTTGGACGCCCGCGCAATGTCTATCGCCGGTTGGAACGGATCAGCTGCGCTCACGTTCTGCCCTCGACAGGGTTAAGCCCTGGCCTTAGATATATTGCGAGACGCAATTCGCGCGTTCCAATTTTGAAATAGCCAAACCCAAGGGGGACAACATGGCCTTTGAACTTCCCGCACTTCCTTATGCGCATGACGCGCTCGGCCCTTACATGTCGCAAGAGACGCTTGAGTTTCACCACGACAAACACCACCAGACCTATGTCACGAACCTGAACAATCTCATCGACGGTACGGACATGGCGTCCATGTCCCTCGAAGACATTGTGAAGAAGACCTACAACGTGGCCGATAAAGCCGGTGTGTTCAACAACGCATCCCAGCATTGGAACCACGTGCTGTTCTGGGAATGCATGAAAAAAGACGGCGGCGGCAATATGCCGGGCGAGCTGGAAAGCCGCATCGTGTCTGATTTCGGCTCCGTCGCAGACTTCAAAGCAGCCTTCGTCGCCAAAGGCGCCGGGCAGTTCGGTTCTGGTTGGGCATGGCTTGTTGAAAGCAACGGCAAGCTTGAAGTGACGTCTACGCCAAACGGCGTGAACCCGCTTTGCTTCGACGGCCAGAAAGCGCTGCTCGGCTGCGATGTTTGGGAACACTCCTACTACATCGATTACCGCAACCGTCGCCCAGATTACGTGAATGCGTTCCTGGACAGCATGGTTGACTGGGAAGGCGTGGCCGCGCGCCTCTAGGCCGCCGGCGACTGCTTTAGCCTAATCTCAGACCCCGGCTATCCCCGACGGATGGCCGGGGTTTTCGATTCCAATACGTGTTTTCCAAGGCGCGCGGTTGCCGATTCGCGCGCGATTCGCCAAATTACAATCCGTAGATCAACCGGGATTCGTTGAAGAGAGGTCCGATGGCCGGCCATTCAAAATTCAAGAACATCATGCACCGCAAAGGCGCGCAGGATGCCAAGCGCGCGAAAATTTTCACCCAGGTCGGGCGGGAAATCATGGTCGCCGTGAAAACTGGCGGCGGCCCGGACCCGGATGCGAACGCAGCACTCCGTTCAGCCATTCAGGCTGCGCGCGCTGTGAACATGCCGAATGATCGGATCGACCGCGCCGTCAAACGGGCCAGCGGCGCCGATGGCGAAGCGGAGAACTTCGAAGAGGTCCGCTACGAAGGCTATGGCAATGGCGGCGTGGCGATCATCGTCGAAACGCTGACTGACAATCGTCATCGCACAGCGGCGGATGTGCGCGCGGCGTTCAACAAGCATGGCGGGTCGTTGGGCGAAACAAATTCGGTCGCATTCATGTTCGATCGCATTGGCCAGATCGTCTACGAGAATCCAGAAATGGACGCCGACGCCGTATTCGAAGCGGCATTGGAGGCGGGTGCTGAGAACGTAGAATCCTCCGAAGAAACCCACGAAATCACCACCGCTGTTGAAGATCTAACTGCCGTCCGGGACGCGCTGGAATCCGATTTCGGCACGCCCAACGCTGCGAAACTCGCATGGCGCCCACAGACTTTGACGCCGATGGAAGCGGATCAGGCCGCAACGCTGTTCAAGCTGATCGAAGTGCTGGACGAGCATGATGACGTGCAGACCGTCTACGCAAATTTCGATGTGTCGGATGAGGTCATGGCCCAGTTGGCGGACGGCTGACCCATGGCAGGCGCCCGCCGCATTCTGGGCTTGGACCCCGGCCTGCAACGCACCGGATGGGGCGTGATCGTGGCGGATGGCAATCGCTTGAAACATATCGCCAATGGCGTGATCCAAACGGATGCCAAAGCGCCCATGGCATCTCGCCTGAATGAACTTTACGAAGGCATCGTTGCCGTGATCGCTGAACACCGACCCGGCGAAGCGGCGGTTGAGGAAACGTTTTTGAACCGCAATCCCGGCACTACCTTGAAGCTCGGCCATGCCCGCGGCGTCGTGCTGTTAACGCCTGCGCGCTCGGGCCTTGCGGTCTCGGAATATTCGGCGAAGGCGGTCAAAAAGTCGATTGTAGGATATGGCTCTGCCGATAAGAACCAGGTGGAAGTGATGGTCCGTCGCCTGATGCCCGGCGTTGAGCCCGCCAATGATGATGCATCGGATGCGCTCGCCGTCGCCATCTGCCATGCCCATGCAAGCCAAACCACGGATACGTGGGGCAAAGCGCTCGCGAAGGCTGGGCGATGATTGGGCGGCTGACAGGATTGGTCGAAGCCGGGGATGGAAACACCGCCATTGTTGACGTAAACGGCGTTGGCTATCTGGTGCATTGCTCTGCCAAAACACTCAGCGCCGCCGTCATTGGCGCGCCTGTACGGATGGATGTGGAAACCCAAGTACGTGAGGATGCGATCACGCTTTATGCCTTCGCCATTCCGGGCGAGCAGGCATGGTTCAAGCTGCTGACATCGGTGCAGGGCGTCGGCGGGCGCGTGGCGCTGCAAATCCTCTCGGCGCTGACATTGGATGAAATGGCCGCCAGCATCCTGGCGGATGACAAGAAAACCATTTCCCGCGCCGAAGGCGTTGGCCCTAAATTGGCGCAGCGCATCATCAGCGTACTCAAGGATAAAGTGGCGTCCGGCGGGATCGCCACGCCAGCCTTCACGCCTGCATCTGGCGAGGCCGGGGGCGCGGGCGGTGTCGCAGCGCCATCCGCTGAAGCCGTATCGGCGCTCTCAAACCTAGGCTATGGCCGCGCCGAAGCCTATGCCGCCGTCAGCCGGGCAGAGGCCGCGCTTGGTCCAGACGCCGCCTTGCCGCAACTGATTGCGGCGGCCTTGAAAGAGGCGACGGGCGCATGATGGACGAGCCATTTCACGAAGAACGCCTCGTCGACGCCCTGGAGCGCGACGATGACGCTGGCGAAAAATCCCTCCGCCCCGAGCGCTTAAGCGAGTTCGTTGGTCAGGCTGGCCCCCGCGCCAATCTGGAAGTTTTCGTTCAAGCCGCCCGCGCCCGTGGCGACGCCTTGGACCATGTGCTGCTGATCGGCCCGCCTGGCCTTGGCAAAACTACTTTGGCGCAGATCGTAGCGGCGGAACTTGGCGTTGGCTTTCGCGCAACCTCTGGCCCCGTCATCGCCCGCGCTGGAGATTTAGCTGCGCTGTTGACGAACCTTCAGCCGAAAGACGTGCTGTTCATCGACGAAATTCATCGCCTCAACCCAGCCGTTGAAGAAATTCTTTATCCAGCGATGGAGGATTTTCACTTGGACCTGATCATCGGCGAAGGCCCGGCGGCGCGATCCGTGCGGATAGACTTGCCGCCATTTACGCTGGTGGCCGCAACAACGCGGGCCGGGTTGGTTCAAGGGCCTCTGCGGGACAGGTTCGGCATACCGCTAAGACTAGGCTTCTACACGGTAGAGGAGCTGACCAGCATCGTGCTGCGCGGCGCAAATATTTTGAACGCGCCGATGACTGAAGACGGCGCCATCGAGATTGCCCGCCGTGCGCGCGGTACGCCCAGGATCGCGGGCCGTTTGCTGCGTCGCGTTCGGGATTTCGCCGCCGTTGAGGGCGCTGGCGAAATCAATGTCCGAGTTGCAGATCGCGCCCTCCTGCGGCTGGAAGTCGACGCCGCCGGGCTAGACGCCATGGACCGTCGCTATTTGGGTTGCCTCGCCGAACGCTATAATGGCGGCCCCGCTGGCGCAGAAGCCTTGGCCGCAGCGCTCGCCGAACAGCGCGATGTGATTGAGGATGTGATTGAGCCATTCTTGATCCAACAAGGCTTCGTCCTGCGCACGCCGCGCGGTCGCACTTTGGCCCGAAGCGGCTATGAAGCGCTTGGGCTGACGCCGCCTAAATCCACCGGCGCGCCAGATTTGTTCGAAGGCGGCAGCGCTTGAATTCACCGCCAAGCCATCGCCTGCCCGTCCGGGTTTACTATGAGGATACGGATGCAGGCGGCATCGTTTATCACGCCAGCTACATCCGTTTTGCTGAACGCGGACGCACTGAATTCGTACGGATGTTGGGGCTGGATCAAGGCGCTTACCGGGATGAAACTGGGCTTGGCTTCGCAGTTAAATCCATGACTGTCGACTATATCAAACCGGCGCTGCTCGATGATGAATTGGAAGTCCTGACCGAAGTTCAGGAGGCGCGCGGCGCCAGCATCACCTTTTTGCAAACGGTCTTGCGCGCGGGCGAAGCGCTGACGCGGCTGACGGTTCGCGTGGCATGTCTTAATAAAGCGGGCAGACCTGTGCGCTTGCCAAACCTATTGCGTCAAACGGCGCCACAGAATACGCCATAGTTCCGCCGCTTTTACGCTGGAGATAAGGCCGTCATGGACGGAACAGTCATCAAAGAAATGTTGCACGCAGGCGGCGATTTATCGCCTCTTGGCCTATTTTTGGCCGCCGACCCGATCGTCAAGGCCGTGATGGGCCTGTTGGTGTTCCTATCAGTCTGGTGTTGGGCCGTGATCTTTTCGAAATGGCGGACAGTCCGCCGCTTGCGGAAAGACGCCGATGCGTTCGAGGACGCCTTCTGGTCCGGCGGGTCGCTGGACGAACTTTATGACCGGGTCGGCGCAGCGCCGTCTAACCCCATGGCCGCCGTATTCGCCAGCGCCATGAAGGAATGGCGCCGGGCGGGTAACAACGGCGGTACACGAGGCTTTGGCGCTGGGCTGAAAGAACGCCTGGACCGCACGATGCAGGTCGCCATCGGGCGGGAAATGGCGGGTGTGGAAAAAAGCATGACCGTGCTGGCCTCGACCGGATCCACTGCGCCATTTATTGGCTTATTCGGTACGGTCTGGGGTATTATGAACAGCTTCACCGCGATCGCGGGCGAGAAATCTACGAACTTGGCGGTCGTGGCGCCCGGCATCGCCGAGGCTTTATTCGCAACGGCGCTTGGCCTTGTCGCCGCGATCCCGGCGACGCTCGCTTATAACAAATTCGCGGCTGACCTTTCCCGCTACGGCGCCCGGCTTGAAATCTTCGCAGGCGACTTCCAAGCCATCCTCTCCCGCCAAATCGACGAAGGGTCCTGACCCATGGCGGGCGGCTTAGTTGGCGGACCATCAGGCGGACGGCGCGGCAGCTTTGGCCGCCGGCATCAACCGCTCGCCGAAATCAACGTGACGCCCTTTGTGGACGTCATGCTGGTGCTGCTGATTGTGTTCATGGTGACCGCGCCTTTGCTGACCGTCGGCGTGCCCGTCGAACTTCCAGAGACCCAGGCTGCGCAATTGGTCGATAGGGACGAACCCTTGATCATTAGCGTTGATGCAGAAGGCCGCGTCTTCCTTCAGGAAACGGAGCGCACCGTTGAAACGCTGATTGGGACCTTGCAAGAGATCAAGAAAGAACGGCCAGATGTCACGGTATATATCCGGGGCGACAAGGGCATTCCCTATGGTCAGGTGATGGTCGTGATGGGCGCGCTGGTGGAAGCCGGCATCACCAAGCTTTCGCTTGTGGCCAAAGCGCCCGAGAAGGCTGGCTGAGCCATGTATGCGGGCGTTGCAGCTTCGATCGTCGGCCATGTGCTGCTGATCCTGGTGCTGGCCAGTGGTCTGCCAGAGCTATTCCCGCCCGATGACCAAGTCATCACGACTAACTCCGTTGGCGTTATTACCGAAGAACAATTAGACGCCCTGACAGCGCCGAACTTGCCGCCTGCGCGCGAAGCCGGCGCCAGTGCAGCGGCGACCGCAGCAGCCGCGACAGCGCAGGAAGCGGCGACACAGCAAGCCGCCGAAGCAAGAGCCTCTCAAAATGCGCAGGATGCCGAACAGGCTGGCGCTGAAACAGCGGCTTTGACTGCCGCCGCCGCAGCCCGATCTGCAGCCGCGCAAGATGCGACCGCAGTATCTCCGGATGCAGCGTCTGCGGCCGTTGCGGAGAATGCGACGGCAGCAGCTGCACGTAACGCCAATGCGGCGTCTGCCCGAAACGCTGCAACAACTGATGCGCAAACCGCACAGGCGCCAGTCGCCCAAAGCGCGACGCGCTCTGCCGCCCGCCAAGCGAACGTCCGCGACGCAGCGACTGCCCAAGCGGCAGACGCTGCTACGGCAGCGGCAAGCGGCGCTCCCGTCCGCCCGCTCACCCAAGCAGAACTCGCCGCAAGCGCAACGCCGCGAGCCGCTGAGTCAAGCGCACCGCCCTTACCGCCCCAGCGCCCGCAGCCAGATGCCGCGACAGCGGCTCAGCCTCAGCTTGCCGCCGTCCAACAGCCGGCAGACGCCACAAGCGCACAAACTCCAGATGCGGCTGTGCCGCCGCCAGTCCAAACGGCGGACGCCGTGGACCCTGCCGAGGCGGCCCAAACCGCAATTGCATCACGGCTGCCGCCGCGTCGTCCGCCAGAGAATGCGATCACGTCCCGCCCGCCAGAAGCCGCCACGGCGAGGCCGCCCGAGGCTGTCTCCGCAAAACCGCCAGAATTGGTGTCCGCCCAGCCGCCAGAAGCCGCACCAGCGCAACCGCCAGAAGCGCCTGACGAACCGCAGCCGCGCGATGTGTTAGCTCAATCCGCCGTCACCCGCGCGGAAGCCAAGCGCAACCGCCTGCCGCCTCGCCGTCCCGCACATCTGGACACGCCAGAAGACGACACACCGAGCCCAGGCGAGCGCCAAGTGGCGGAAGCGCCGCAGAAAGCCACAGGCAAAAAGCCGCCGAAGAAAGACTTTTTCTCATCAATGCAATCCAGCATTGGGACCGCGCCAACCCGCGCAGCGCCCGCTGGCGTCGAACAAGCGCTTGGCCTGACAATCGGTGGCGTTCGCGTTAGCGCTTCAGATAAAGCGGCGCTGGCGCAACGGTTGGGCGGTTGCTGGAATAAGCCGAGCGGACAACGTGGCGCAAAAACGCTTCTGGTGGAGCTAGAGATCAACCTTGATACAAGCAGCAATCTTGCGGGCGCGCCGCGTGTCCTGAAGAAGCCGCCTGCTTCTGCGGGAAGGCCTGGTCGGCTCGCCGTAGACCGGGCCATCCGCGCCGTTCAGAAATGCACGCCCTTCAATGCGAACGGGCTCATCTTGCGCCCGAATTCCTATTCAAATTGGCGCACGATGCGCATCACCTTCGATCCGAGCTGAACCAGAGCAAACGCACTGGCTGTAAGAGGACTGAAATGAACCGGACCATGACCTTATCAATCTCCAGGCGCGCCGCAGCGCTGGCCCTCGCGGCGTTCGCATTTGTGGCTGCGGCTGGGCAAGAAACCCGCGCTCAATTGCAAATTCGCGTGACAGACGGCGTTGTCGAGCCGCTGCCCATCGCCATAGCGTCGTTTGTTGATGCAACCGGCCAGGAAGACAAACTTGGCCGGGACATGGCCGAAGTCGCAACCGCCGATTTGGTCGGCTCCGGCCTGTTCCGCGCGATTGACGAGAAAGCTTTCATCCAGACGCCTGCCGCCGCCGTTCTAGCGCCGCGCTTTCCAGATTGGCGGCAAGTGAATGCGCTCGGCCTTGTTGTCGGCTCGGTGAAGCGCCAAGCGGATGGCCGGATCAGGGTTGAGTTCCGCCTATGGGATGTGATTGGCGAGAAACAGCTTGTCGGCCAAGCCTTTGTCACGGAGCGGAGCAACTGGCGGCGCGTGGCGCATCTTGTCGCCGACGCCGTATACACACGGCTCACAGGCGAGGAAGGCTATTTCGATACCCGGATCGTCTATATCGCCGAATCAGGCCCTGCCAGCCGTCGCATCAAACGCCTCGCGATTATGGATCAGGATGGCGCCAACCACCAAATTCTGGGCGGCGGCGACCTTGTGTTGACGCCGCGCTTCTCGCCCTCCCGCCAGGAGGTCACATATCTCTCCTACGATAGCGGATTGCCGCGTGTGCATATTCTGAATGTGGACACTAACCAGCGGGAAACCGTTGGCCCGATTGACGGCATGACCTTCGCGCCGCGCTTCTCGCCAGACGGCAACCAATTGCTGTTCTCCCGCGAACAGCGCGGCAATTCTGACGTCCACACGATGGATTTGCGCACCCGCAAAGTCCGGCGGCTCACCAAACACCCAGCCATCGATACGTCGCCATCCTACGCGCCAGACCAAAGCCGGATCGTATTCAACTCGGACCGTGGCGGATCGCAGCAGCTTTATGTAATGGATGCTGACGGCGGCAACGTGCAGCGTATTTCGTTTGGCGATGGCCGGTATGCGACGCCAGTATGGTCGCCTCGCGGTGATTTGATCGCATTCACCAAAATCAAAGACGGCCAGTTTTCAATTGGCGTTATGCAGCCAGATGGCGCGGAGGAACGCATCCTGTCCGCCTCTTTCCTGGAGGAAGGGCCGACCTGGGCGCCCAATGGCCGCGTCCTCATGTTCTATCGTCAAACGGCGACAAACCGGCGTGGCCAGGGCGGCACTAGCCGCCTTTATATGGTCGATGTGACCGGCGCCAACCTCCGCCAGGCGAAAACGCCGGGCGGTGCGTCAGATCCGGCATGGTCGCCGCTAACGCCGTAACGCTCTGAAAAACTGCAGGCGGAGATCGGCCACAGGCCTTGTGAACCGGGTTCCGCTCAAGTAAGACCACCGCAACCGAAGCGCCGCACATAACAATGTGCTTCTTGAAACGCGGCGCAAACACTTTTGGGGGTGCCCGTAATATGTCTATGAAGTTTTTTGCTGTCGCTGCTCTTGGCCTCGCGCTGGCCGCTTGCGGAACCACTGAAGATAAGCCTGCAACCAGCGGCTCCGCTCAAGCTGTAACCACGGCGCCGAAGCCGGTTGACAATACTCAGGTTGCAGTCGCGCCGAGCTATCGCCCTGGTTCCCAGGAAGAATTGAACGAAACCATTGGCGACCGGGTCATGTTCGGTTTTGACCGTTATGATCTTTCCCCTGAAGCCCGTGCGACAGTGGGCTCCTGGGCTGATTGGATGAAGACCAACCAGAATGTCGCCCTCACCATTGAAGGCCATGCTGATGAGCGCGGCACGCGTGAGTACAACTTGGCGCTGGGCGCCCGCCGCGCCAACGCTGTCAAAGATTACATGACTGCCCTTGGCGTCGCCTCCGGACGCCTGCAGACGGTGTCCTTCGGTAAGGAACGCCCTGCAGTTCTTGGCTCCAATGCTGATGCATGGGCTCAGAACCGCCGTGCTGTCGCGGTGGTCCGCTAAGCTTGACGATATCGGCGGCGATCTTTCTGAACGCCATGATTAGGCCGCATTCCGGGGGCAAATTCCCGACCATGCATAGATTGATCGCCGCCAGCCTGATTGCCGCCGCTCTAACGCTGACCGGTTTGGCCACGCCTCTGCTTGTCAGCGGGCCTGCCGCCGCACAGACAAAGCCGCCGCAACCGGTCGATACAGACCGTGCTTACCGGCAGCGCGTTGAAGAACGCCTCTCCGGCATGGACTACCAAATGCGGACGCTGACCGGGCAGGTCGAGCAACTCCAATTCCGCCTGCGCCGGTCCGAGACGCTTGTCAAAAAGCTGAATGCTGAAGTCGCTGCGCTCAAAGCTGAAGTCGCTGACATCAAAAAGGCGCAGGCTGCAGCGCCGCAGCCCGCCCCGGTGATGACCGCGACACCAGACGCGGCTAGCCCTGAAGCGCCTGCCGGAACGCTTCCATCTGGCGATGCGCAGGTAAAATACAACGAGGCGCAGGGCCTGCTCAGGGTTGGGCGGTTCAAAGAGGCAGAGGCCGCGTTCGTGTCCTTCCGCCGAACCTTCCCGGACCATCAACTTTCCGCCAACGCGCATTACTGGATGGGCGAAGCGCAATATGCGCAACAGCGTTACCAGGAAGCCGCAACCACATTCTTGGAAGCATGGCAGGAAGATACGCAGGGCCCTAAGGCGCCAGACAATATGTACAAGCTCGGCATGTCGATGCTAGCGCTGGAAAAGAAAGACGAAGCCTGCGCCAGCTTCGCAAAACTACTGAGCGATTATCGCGGCGCCTCCCGCCGCATTCGTAATATGGCGACGCGCGAACGGAAGTCGCTTGAGTGCAGCTAATCTAGCCGCCTCCCCTGCCGCCTTGCCAATAGACGACGATGCTTTTGCAGCCGCCATGGCGGCGCATGAGCCTTTCGAACGATCCCCTCTGCTTGCAGTCGCCGTTTCCGGCGGACCAGACAGTATGGCGCTCATCTGGCTCGCCGATCGTTGGGCGCGGGCAAGGGGCGGACGGGTATTCGCAATCATCATCGACCACGGCTTGCGCAGAGAATCCGCTGACGAAGCGCGCACCGCTGGCGACCAGCTAGAACACGCTGGGATCAGCGCCGAAGTCTGCGAAATTGCCAGCCCGTCGCCGCAGTCTGGCGTGCAGACTTGGGCGCGCGATCAACGTTATCGATTGCTCAGGGATCGCGCACAGGCGGCAGGGGCGCTGCATCTTCTCCTGGCGCATCACCTGGATGATCAGGCGGAAACGGTGTTGCTTCGCTTGGCGCGCGGCAGCGGCGTAAAAGGGCTTTCTGCCATACGCGCGACATCGCCTGGGCCAGATGTCCGCCTTCTCCGCCCATTGCTCGACTTTCCAAAAGCGCGGCTGGCAGCGACAGCGCGAGCGACAGGTTGGACAATCGCGGATGACCCGAGCAACCGGGCCCCGAAATACGCACGGACACGGGTTCGCACTGCTCTAGCGGCGGTTGGGGGAGATGCTCAGCGCCTCGCCCGGACAGCATCCGCGCTTGCGAGCGACGATGTTGCAATCGAAAACGCAGTCGCAAAGCTCGCGGCTATAGCCGCCTCGATCTCGCCCTATGGCGTCGTGACGTTGGACAGAAAACTGCTCGTATCCGCTCCCACCTCTGTCAGCGCGCGACTGCTCGAACGCGCCACATGTATGGCTGCCGGAAACGCTGGTCCGATCCGGCGGTCAAGGATCGAGCGCCTCTTGGCGGAGGCTGCCGCTGAATCGCAAGCACGGCGCACCTGTGGCGGCGCCATCGTGAGCATTCGCGGGGATGCCATTACACTTTGCCGGGAACTGGCGAAGACGCCAGCGCCAGCGCCTGTCACGGCTCTTCGAAACGGTCTTTGGGATGGACGGTTCAGGCTTAGCACCGAATTGAACTGGCCTCAGAATGCCGCCGAACTCCACATCGGCCCACTCGGCTATACGGGCCTGCGCACCCTGGAAAATTCACGTGACGCCATATGCACGGCATTGCTTTCACGCATGTTTTCGGCGGGGTTAACGCGCCAGGCGATTGCAGGGCTTCCGGCCATCACAAAAGCTGGAGGCTTAGCCGGTCTTAGTACTTTTGAGCCTCCGCCTGCCGCAGATGGACCAATCACGCCATTTTGTGATATAAGACACATTCCTATGCGCTTTGTACCGGCGATATCGTTTACGGTCACAGGCTCTTGTTAATTCTCCTCGCCGCCTTATCTGTTTGACAAGGCGGCGTTAGCCATTTCCCAGTCGGCTTTCTTGGGGCTGATGACAGGCTTTTTATGATTGTGAGGCGGTCTTGAACGGCATTTCGAAAAATATGCTCATCTGGGCAGCGATCTTCCTGGCGCTGGTGCTGTTGTTCCAGGCGTTCCAGGGCGGTTCTATGGGCGGCTCCGCCCAGAAAATGGACTATTCTGAGTTCGTGAGCGCCGTAGAGAACGGGCGTGTGCAGGCCGTTGAAATCAAAGGCCGCACCGTTACCGGGCAAACCAGCGATGGCCGCAGCTTTACGACCTATACGCCAGATGACCCGCAGCTTGTGAATCGTCTCATCGAATCTGGCGTCAAAGTGTCCGCTGGTCCTGCCGAAGAAAACCGGCTGTTCAGCGTCTTGTTGAATTGGTTCCCGATGCTGTTGCTGATCGGCGTATGGATTTACTTCATGCGCAATATGCAAGGCGGCGGCGGTCGAGCCATGGGCTTCGGCAAATCGAAAGCCAAGCTGCTGACGGAAAAATCCGGGCGCGTCACCTTTGAAGACGTCGCCGGCATTGAGGAAGCGAAGACTGAGCTTGTCGAAATCGTTGAATTCCTGCGCGATCCGCAGAAATTCCAGCGTCTTGGCGGCCAAATCCCGAAGGGTTGCTTGCTCGTCGGTCCTCCAGGCACCGGTAAAACGCTGCTAGCGCGCGCGATCGCTGGCGAAGCGAATGTGCCGTTCTTCACGATCTCCGGTTCTGACTTCGTTGAGATGTTTGTCGGCGTCGGCGCCAGCCGTGTCCGCGATATGTTTGAGCAAGGCAAGAAAAACGCGCCCTGCATCATCTTCATTGACGAAATTGACGCTGTCGGTCGCCATCGCGGCGCCGGGCTTGGCGGCGGCAATGACGAACGCGAGCAGACTTTGAACCAACTCCTCGTGGAGATGGATGGGTTTGAAGCCAATGAAGGCGTGATCCTGATCGCCGCCACCAACCGCCCGGATGTTCTGGACCCTGCGCTGCTGCGCCCAGGCCGCTTTGACCGTCAGGTCGTTGTGCCGAACCCGGATATCCGTGGCCGTGAGCAGATCCTGAAAGTCCATCTGCGCAAAGTGCCCATTGGGTCTGACGTGGACGCCCGCGTGATCGCGCGCGGCACCCCTGGATTCTCCGGCGCGGACTTGGCAAATCTGGTCAATGAGGCAGCGCTCCTGGCCGCTAGGCGCAATAAACGCACCGTCAACATGGCTGAAATGGAAGACGCTAAAGACAAAGTCATGATGGGCGCTGAACGTCGCTCCATGGTGATGACGGATGACGAGAAGAAGCTGACCGCCTATCACGAGGCTGGCCATGCCGTCGTCATGCTGCATGTCAAAGGCCATGAGCCGCTGCACAAGGTCACCATCATCCCGCGCGGGCGGGCGCTCGGCCTCGCTATGTATCTGCCGGAACGGGATCGCTTGTCCCAATCTATTACGGAAATACGGGCGCTGATCGCCAGCGCATTTGGCGGACGCGTCGCGGAAGAGATGATCTTCGGCGCAGAGAACGTCACGACCGGCGCCTCGCAGGACATCAAAGTGGCGACGCAATATGCCCGCCGCCTCGTCACGGAATTCGGCTTCTCAGACAAGCTCGGGCCGCTGCGCTATGCGGATAATGAGGAAGAAGTGTTCCTTGGCCACTCGGTGGCGCAACGCAAGAATGTGTCCGATGCGACGGCGGCGGTGATCGACGAAGAAACGCGCCGGTTCGTTGAGGAAGGCGAGGCGGAAGCCAAGCGCATTCTCGAAGAATACAACAGCGAGCTGATCTTAGTAGCCGAAGCGCTGCTAGAGCATGAAACGCTGGATCGCGCTGACATTGACGCGTTGCTGCGCGGTGAAACAATCGATCGGCCTGATCCGCCGGAGCCCCCCGTTAGCGCCAATCCTGGCGGCGGCGGTCCGCGCGCCTCCATTCCAACGGGCGGTCGGCGGAAGCCAACGCCGGACACGGACCCAGAGCCGCAGCCTGGCGGTTAGGGCCACTGGGCGCTTGATCAAGCGTCACAAATTCTTAGGACTATACGGATAAGCCTCTGCAAGATATCTTGCAGGGGCTTTTTCGTGATGCCCGCGCGAATAGGATTCGCCGTGCTTAGCCATAGAGGGGGAGTTATGGCAGCAGACAATCGTCCGCTATCACCGCATCTTCAGGTC
The DNA here is from genome assembly GCA_038102935.1 of Alphaproteobacteria bacterium. Taxonomy (GTDB): domain Bacteria; phylum Pseudomonadota; class Alphaproteobacteria; order Bin95; family Bin95; genus VMCJ01. Next base: position 44,117 of record JAYNYG010000007.1, read on the forward strand.
TACCGTCCGGAATGGACGTCCGTCCTGTCGATCTTGCATCGCGCCACAGGATGCGCATCCGCCATTGGCGCCGTCTATCTCGCCTGGTGGCTTGTAGCCGCCGCGACGGGCGGCGAATATTTCGAAAGCTTCCAGGGCTTTGCCGGCTCATTCGTCGGCTACATTATCTTTGCTGGGTTCAGCTTCTCGGTGATGTATCACCTCTGCAACGGCATCCGGCATCTCGTTTGGGATACGGGCCGTGGGCTGGAACTCGAAGACGCCTATAAATCCGGATTGATCGTCGTTGCAGCATCGATTGTGCTGACGCTGATCATCTGGATTACAGCGCTGGCATAGGGGGAGCGCGATATGATCAACCCACTCGCCCGCGTACGCGGCCTCGGCTCCGCCAAAGAAGGCACCCATCACTGGATCGGCCAACGCATGACCGCCGTCGCGCTTGTGCCGCTCGTGCTTTGGTTCATGTGCAGCCTCGTCGGCCTGATGGGCGCAGATTTGGCTGAGATCAAAGATTGGATGTCATCACCGTTCAACGCTGTGCTGACCGCCTGTCTTCTGATCGCCGGGTTCCACCACGCGCAGCTCGGTTTGCAGGTGGTGATTGAGGACTATATCCATGGGCATGGCTGCAAGATCGTCGCGATCTGGCTGACCAAGGGCCTCGCCTTTTTCTTTGGCGCGGCTGCCGTTTTCTCCGTCGTCAAGCTCGCAGTTGGAGGCTGATCGATGACCGAAGCTTATAAAATTGTAGATCACACCTATGACGTTGTTGTCGTCGGCGCTGGCGGCGCTGGCCTCCGCGCCACCTTCGGCTGCGTACAAGCGGGGCTCAGCACCGCCTGCGTGACGAAGGTGTTTCCAACCCGCAGCCACACGGTCGCGGCTCAGGGCGGCATCGCCGCCAGCCTCGCCAATATGTCGGAAGACAATTGGAAATGGCACATGTACGACACCGTCAAAGGGTCGGACTGGCTGGGCGACCAGGACGCTATTGAATACATGGTGCGCCAGGCGGTGCCTTCCGTCGTGGAACTTGAGCATTACGGCCTGCCGTTCAGCCGCACGCCAGAGGGCAAGATTTATCAGCGCCCGTTCGGCGGCCATATGCGGAATTTCGGCGAGACGCCAGCGCAACGCGTCGCCGCCGCTGCAGACCGCACCGGCCATGCGCTGCTGCATACGCTTTATCAGCAGAGCCTCCGCCATAACGCGGAATTCTTCATCGAATACTTCGCCATTGATCTGATCATGGATGATGAAGGCGTATGCCGCGGCGTCGTCGCCTGGAACTTGGATGACGGCACGATGCACCGCTTCAAGGCGCAGACGGTCATTTTAGCGACGGGCGGTTATGGTCGCTCCTACTTCTCCTGCACATCCGCCCATACCTGCACCGGTGACGGCAACGGCATGGCGGCGCGGGCAGGCCTGCCGAACCAGGATATGGAATTCGTGCAGTTCCATCCAACCGGCATCTATGGCGCTGGTTGCCTCATCACCGAAGGCGTGCGCGGCGAGGGCGGGTATCTTACGAACTCCGAAGGCGAGCGCTTTATGGAGCGCTATGCGCCGACCGCGAAGGACCTCGCCAGCCGTGATGTCGTCGCCCGCTCGATGACCGTCGAAATCCGTGAAGGTCGCGGCGTCGGCGGCGGGTCGGATCATATCCACCTCCACCTAGAGCATCTCGGCCAGGAAGTTCTGGATCAGCGCCTGCCCGGGATCACCGAAACCGCGAAAATTTTCGCGGGCGTCGATGCCGCCAAGGAACCGATTCCTGTGCTGCCGACCGTCCATTACAACATGGGCGGCGTACCGACGAACTATCACGGCCAGGTGCTGCGCCCGACTTCGGAAAACCCCGGCGCCATTGTCGAGGGCCTGATGGCGGTCGGCGAATGCGCCAGCGTATCCGTCCATGGCGCAAACCGCTTGGGCGCGAATTCGCTGCTTGATCTGGTGGTGTTTGGCCGTGCAGCGGGCATCTTCTGCGGCGAGAACCTGAAAGCGGGCGCCACGCAGCCAGAGCTGCAGGCCGACGCGGATGAGTTGGCTCTAAGCCGCCTCGACCGCCTCCGCCATGCCAATGGCTCCACCATGACCGCCGAAATTCGGGACGGCATGCAGCGCACGATGCAGAACAACGCAGCGGTCTTCCGGACCTCCGCCGTTCTGGAAGAAGGCTGCAAGCTGATGGATCAGCAAGCCGGCGCGCTTGAGGATATCCAGGTGAATGACCGATCGCTGGTCTGGAACTCGGACCTCGTTGAAGCGCTGGAGCTTGAGAATCTGATGGATTGCGCGTTGGTCACCATCTTCGGCGCAGAAGCCCGGCATGAAAGCCGCGGCGCCCATGCCCACGAAGATTATCCGGACCGGAATGACGGCGATTGGATGAAACACACGCTGGCCTACGTGGATGAACACCACAAAGTCCGCTTGGACTATCGCCCCGTCCACGCATTCACCCTTTCGGACGATATAGACTATATCGAGCCGAAAGAGCGCGTGTACTAAGGCAGGAGGATAGAGCAATGGCTGAATTTACTCTGCCGAAGAACTCCAAGGTCGGCGAAGGCAAGAAACACGCGGCTCCGCCGGGCGCTGCGCGGACAAAAGGCTTCCGCATTTACCGCTGGTCGCCGGATGACGACAAGAACCCTGAGATCGATACCTTCGATCTTGATCTGGATGATTGCGGGCCAATGGTCCTCGATGCGCTCATCAAGATTAAGAATGAAGTCGACTCGACCGTCACCTTCCGCCGATCCTGCCGCGAAGGCATCTGCGGTTCCTGCGCCATGAATATTGACGGCACGAATACGCTGGCCTGCCTGAAACCGATTGATGAGGTAAAGGGCGATGTCAAAGTCTACCCACTGCCGCATATGCCGGTGGTCAAAGACCTTGTGCCCGATGTCAGCCAAATCTATGCGCAGTTGGCGTCGATTGAACCTTGGCTGAAAACCGTCACCCCGGCCCCGCCCGATGGCGAGCGCCTGCAAAGCCCAGAAGATCGCGCCAAGCTGGACGGCCTTTGGGAATGCATCCTCTGCTTCTGCTGCTCGACGTCCTGCCCCAGCTATTGGTGGAACGGCGACCGCTATCTCGGCCCCGCGATCCTGCTGCAAGCCTATCGCTGGCTCGCAGACAGCCGGGACGAGGCCAAAGGCGAGCGCTTGGATGACCTGGAAGACCCCTTCCGCCTCTATCGCTGCCACACCATCATGAACTGCACAAAGACCTGCCCCAAAGGCTTGAACCCGGCCAAAGCCATCGCCGAAATCAAGAAAATGATGGTCGAACGGCAAGGCTAGCGTTTCGGGCTACCCCCCGTGGGTGATACCGATCACGCCTATGATGATGCGTTCGTCGCGGAACAGATGGCGGCGCTTGAGGCGAAGCGAACAGAATTGCGGGCGCTGGATGATGATACATCCGGCGCCCGCGCTGCTGTAGAGCTTGATCAAACCCGCGTAGGCCGCCTCTCCCGCATTGACGCGATGCAGGGCCAAGCTATGGCGCAGGAACAGCAGCGCCGCCGCCGCCAAGAAGTATTCCGCATCAACTCGGCGTTACAGCGCATCACTGATGGCGAATACGGCTGGTGCCTAAAATGCGGCGACGCCGTCGCAGAAGCCCGCTTGCGCAGTGACCCCGCCGCCCCACTCTGCATCGATTGCGCCAGCTAGATCAATATGAAATCATCCGCCGCCAGATCCGCTTCAAGCACGCTAAGCAAGCGGACCTGATCGATCCCGCCAAGCGCAATCGTTGCGGCGCCGTTGATATCCGTTGTCGCGGCCTGGACGGCTGCGAAATCTGCAAAGCCATGGGCGACGAGGTTGATCTGGCCTTCTGCCGTGTTGAAGTCTGTGATCGAATCGCGACCCGGCGTAGCGCCCAGAACGAAAATATCCGCGCCCTGCTGGCCGCTGACAACGTCATTCCCGGCCTCGCCATCAATCACATCGGCGCCGGAATTGCCGAAGATGCGGTCATTGCCTGCACCGCCGTTGATCACGTCATTGCCGACGAGACCGACGAGTTTGTCATTACCGCCTTCGCCAGAGATCGCATCCGGCGAGTTGATTTTGTTAGCGCCGGTGATGCGGTTCACTTGATCGTTGCCGGTTAGCGTCAGCCCAACAGCAGCGAACTTGCCGACGAGGAATTCGACTTCCAATGGATTCACAAAATCTGCGAATGCATTGATGCGGTCAGAGCCGCCTTCGCCTGCCTGCTCCGTCACCGTGTCATTGGAATCATCGACTGTGTAGAGATCATTGCCAGCGCCGCCGGTCAGCGTATCGGCGCCGTTTTGGCCAAGCAGGGTATCAACGCCGCTGCTACCGTTCAGTTCATCATCGCCATCCCGCCCGCGGATCAGGTCATTGAAGAGCGAGCCGTTTATGATGTTGTCAGCCGCATTGCCATTGCCTTCATTCGGGCCCGTGTCGCGCCCGAGGTTCAGGTTCTCGAAATTGTCCGGCAGGTCGAAATCGAACACGGTCGTGACGGTGTCGATACCTTCGCCCGCCGCTTCACTGATCACATCATTCTCGTCGCCAGCGGCGATTAGGAGATAGGTATCGTCGCCAAGGCCACCTGCAAGCGTATCGAGCCCAAGGCCCCCTTGCAGCGTATCGTCCCCGCCGGCGCCATTGAGCGTATCAGCTGCGGACCCGCCTGCGATGGCCTCCCCGCCTGCGCCGCCGGTCAGCACCGTCCCCAAATCATCGAGCTGAATGACCTCAACCGATTGGAAGAGCGTCAACGCCGAAAGATCAGCAATGCCGCCGCCAGAAAGCTCTAGCCTGTCCGATCCGCCGCCGCCGTCAAAACTATCTCCGGCGGAGAGGTTTGCGGTTGTCAGTACAATCCGATCATCGCCAGCGCCGCCAAATACGGTGTCTTCGCCCTCATCGGTCATCAGCAAGTCCGCGCCGTCGCCGCCGCTCAGCCGGTCGTCGCCAGCGAAGCCGCGCAGAATATCGTCGCCGTCGCGGCCGAAGGCGCGGTCGTCGCCGTCATGGCCAAGCGCCATATCACCGCCATCGCCGCCATTCAGATTATCATCGCCAACGCCGCCGCGCAGAATGTCATCCCCGCCAGCGCCAAATATTCCGTTCGCGAAGCTGTCGCCGGTGAAGTCGTCATCGACGGCGTTGGTCCCTTTGATGCTCAGATTCCCGTTCGGATCAGACCCGAAGACGACATAGGCGGCGCCAGTCACGTTCACGCCGTACTGATTGACAGCGCGTGGCGCGCCGATGGCGATATCCGCCAGTCCATCGCCATTTACGTCGCCGCTAATCGACACGGATTCTCCCGTGTAGTCATTGTTTGTAACGCCGCCGAGCACGATGCCTTCAGTGGCGTCAAGGTCTGCCAAATCAAACACTGCGCCAGCGGGGGCGTCCGCGGCGCCGAAGACAACAGTCGCGTCGCCGGTGCGAACGCCGTTATAAAGGCTGGATTTGCCGCCGATGATGAGGTCATCAAAACCGTCGCCATTCACGTCGCCGCCGCCGCTCACCACCGATGTTTGGAATGTTTGCGCCTGCGCGCCGTCAATCCTGAAACCTTGAGAGGCATCTAACGCATCAACGTCTACCGTCGCGCCGACGAAGTTTTCATGGCCGAAGATGACATAATTCGCTCCGGCATTCACTCTGCCCTGCAAGTTCGCTGCCGGCGCCGTCATGACAAAATCATCGAATCCGTCGCTGTTTATGTCGCCGGCGGCGGAGACATGTGTGCCGATATTGTCTCTCAAATTACCGGTAAATTGGATGCCGTCTGTTCCATCGACATCGATAAGATCCAGCGTCGCTTGAAACCCGGTCGCTTTGCCGAAAATGAGATAAGTAGCGCCATCTCCGATCCCGAAGCCCGGCGCGCCTACAAGAAGGTCGTCGAATCCGTCACCGTTAAAGTCTCCGGCAGAACCAACGTCCCGGCCTGCGACATGGTTCTGAGCGGCGTTGTTCAAGTCGGCATTCGGATCGCCGCCGAGCAAGCGAAATCCTTCGACGCCATCTAGAGATTGCAGGTCAAAATCAGCTAGGCGCCCCGCACTTGTTCCGAATACGACAAACGCTTCTCCGGCATTGCTCCGGCCGTCGGGCGAAGTCGCCCGGACGCCAACGATAATGTCGTCAATGCCGTCGCCGTTTATATCGCCCGCATTGCCGACTGATTCGCCAACCCCATCGCCGGGGTCAAATCCTGGCAGGGTGAATCCTTCCGCGCCATCAGCTTCGTTTATGTCGAAGCCGATACCTCCTGCGGAAAGTGCGGCAAGGCCTGCAGCGTCAGCGCCGAAAATGACGGTAGCCTCGCCAGCGGAGCCTAAGCCGCCTGGGTCAGCGCTGATGGAGCCGAAGACGAAGTCATCTCTGCCGTCGCCATTGAAATCGCCGCCCGGCCCAATGCTGTTGACCTGCCTGCCAATCGCATCGCTATTCGCTGCCCCGTCCAAGCGCACAAAATTCGCGCCATCCAGGTTCCCAAGATCGACGATAGCATCGCCGCCATTGCCGAAGACGATATATATCTCGCCAGCGCCGCCGCGCCCGTCGGGATCAGCGTTCGGCGCGCTGACGGCAAGATCATCTAGACCGTCGTCGTTGAAATCCCCAAAGATCGAGAGGGCGAAGCCGATATTGTCGCCAAACGTGGCGCCCTCCACAACAAAGCCGTCCTGACCATCCAGCGTATTCAGGTCGAAGTTATTCTGCGCCATCGGACTCTCCCCAAGTGTTCGTCCTTCGGTACGCCCCCTACCGACACATAGATTAACATCTGTGGGAGAATTGTAACCATGATCACAAAGTTTTTACGGCGGATTTCTGCGGTTTTGGCGGAAATCCATTGAGGTCAGCGATGGAAAGCGGTCCTAACCCGCTTGATTCGCGATCTTTTCGAACACGGCGAGGGTTTCTTCGCTGACGTGGTGCTCAATGCCTTCTGCATCTATCGCCGCAGCCTCTGCCGGTACGCCGATTGCATGCAGAAATCCCAGAACGATCTGGTGACGCCGACGGGAGGCCTTCGCCATCGCCGCGCCTGCATCCGTTAAAAAGATGGACCGATAGGGCCGCGTTTGCACCAAGTCTTCGCGCTGCAAACGGGCGAGCGTTTTGTTAACAGTGGCATTGCTGACCCCGAACCGCTTGGCGAGATCGACCGCGCGGGCTTCGCCCTCTTCTGCGATCAAGTCCGCAATCAGCTCGACATAATCCTCCGCCACTTCCATTTGGCGGGCCTGTCGCATCCGGTCGAACCCAGCCGCCTGGCGCGACGGATCGCCGAGCCGCGCTCGGCCCCCGCTCACTGGATGAGTTTTAGATGGATTTTCGGCCACTGCGCCCTGCCACAACATTGCATGAAACAACATCGCATCTCCGAAGCTTTTTGCAAGCCAAAGGTAGATTTTAGCCAAGGTTAAATTATAGACCTATTCTTTATAACTTTTTCTCTATGTAAACCTTGCACCCAAGCCTGGAACTTCCATACTCTATAGGTGTTGGAGAGGTCATGCGACGGTCGATTACTCAATCTTGCGTAGGTGCGCGCCGCTTGGTTCTAGGCTGCCTTTTGGCGGCCTTCGTCGCGATTCCAACTGTTTGGACTCCGGCAGACGCCAGCGCAAAGCCGAAAATTCTGGCGACCATCGCCCAGCTTGGCGAACCCATGTCTCGCATACTGGGCGCCTGCGCCACTGTTGAAACGCTGCTCGGCCCGGGCGTGGACCCGCATCTCTACCGATTGACCCGGAGCGACGCCGCCAAGGCTCTCGCTGCGGACGCGCTATTGGCCAATGGATTGAACCTGGAAGCCCAGATGCGCGACCTATTTGACCGGCTGAGCGCCCGAAAGCCTGTGATCTACGCGGGTGAGCGCGTAGACAAGGCAAAAATTATTCGAGCGGGCGGCGCTGTCCCAGATCCGCATATTTGGATGGACCCAAGACTTTGGCCAGACGCTTTGGCCAAGAGTGCAGCGGCAATCGCCCAAGCATTCCCGGCATGCGCACTGACCATCGCGCAAAACCAACCTGCCGTGCTCAACGAAATTATGGCGATTGACGCCTATATCGAAGCACGTGTCGCAACATTGCCGCCCAATTCGCGCGTCCTTGCGACCGCGCATGACGCGTTCGGGTATTTTGGCAAGCGCTACGGAATGACGGTGCTAGGCGTCCAGGGTATCTCGACCGAAAGCGAGGCTGGCGTCGCGCATATCCGGGATATGGCGCAGACGATCCACGACCGGCGTATCACCGCCGTATTCGTTGAAACCTCCACCGCCGCGCGGGCGGTCGATGCAGTCATTGAAGGCGCACAAGCGCTTGGCGCCGTCGTCAACAAAGGCCCGGCGCTGTTTTCTGACGCCATGGGGCCGCCCGGAACCTATGAGGGCACGTATATCGGCATGCTGGACCACAACGCGACCGCAATCGTGCGCGCCCTTGGCGGCGAAGCGCCGGAACGCGGCTTGAACAGCCGGCTCGCCCAAAAGGATACATCAGGATGAGCCCGGATATCCGCGCTGTCGCCAATGCTGAAACCGTACACGACCCCATCGATGCGGCGAGCCCGCTTGATGTGTCTGGGCTTACGGTCGCCTATGACCGATCACCCGCGCTTTGGAATGTTGACTATGTGGCGCCAAAGGGCGGCCTTGTGGCGATCATCGGCCCAAATGGCGCTGGCAAATCCACCTTCCTTAGAGGCGCGCTTGGGTTAACGCCGAAGCTCTCCGGCAGGGTCGCCGCTTTCGGCGCGCCTGTGGCGGACGCGCGGCGGCGGATCGCCTATGTGCCGCAGCGTGAAAGCGTCGATTGGGAGTTCCCGGCGACGGCGCTCGATGTCGCCGCCATGGGTCTCTACCGCAAAATCGGCTGGCTCCGGCCCGTCAGAAAAAAGCACCGGGAGGCCGCGCTCGCGGCATTGGCCGAGCTCGGCATGGCGGAATTTGCTGACCGCCAAATCGGCCAACTTTCCGGCGGCCAGCAACAACGTGTGTTCCTGGCGCGTGCTCTGGTCCAAGACGCGGACTTGTACTTGATGGATGAACCTTTCGCTGGCGTTGACGCCGCAACAGAGCGCACCATCGTCAGCCTGCTCCGCCGGATCGCCGCCGCCGGTAAAACCGCCATCGTCGTCCACCACGACCTGCAAACGGTCGCTGAATATTTCGATCATGCGCTGATGATCAATGTTCGCCGCATCGCATCGGGACCGATGGATGAGGTTATGACGGCGGAAAACTTGCAGAAGGCCTATGGCGGCCGCCTCGCAGCGCCTCAACTCGCAGCCGCTGTCGGCTAGCCACCCTCCCTACACGACGAGGCGATAACTTATGGAGCCATGCGTCGCCACAAGGCCCCCTCGCCCTCCAACGGGGGGAGAGGGACAGGGAGAGGGGGGATATATCAGGTCGGCGCAACTGGTCAGTACAGGAAGAAGATTTCGCGTGTTTTCAATGTTCAGGCAGACCTGCAGGCGCCCCCCTCTCCCTGATCCCTCTCCCCCCAGCGGGGGCGAGGGGACCCAGTGGCGGCATTTCCTGAAATCCCATGGCCATTGCCGTCCCCTATGATGGACTATTGGCAAAGCTTATGGACCGCGCTCACTCTTGGCGGCGGGTATAATTCCGTCGTTGTAATGGCGGGATTGGCCGCGCTTGGCGCCGCCGCAGGCCCCATCGGCGCGCTTATGATCCTGAAGCGCCGCCCCTTGCTCGCCGATGCGGTCGCGCACGCGACGTTGCCTGGCGTCGCCATTGGCTTCCTCATCGGCCTATGGCTGACAGGCGATGGGCGTAACAGTGCGCTGCTGTTAGCGGGCGCAGCGCTCACCGGAGCCGCCGCCGCTGGCGCCATGCATCTTTTGAAGGACGGCGCTCGTATTAGCGAGGACGCAGCGACAGCCGCAGCGCTCAGCGTCTCCTTCGGTCTCGGCGTCGCGTTGCTTAGCCTCATTCAAGCGTTGCCGGCGGGCGGCCAAGCAGGGTTGAACGCCTTCCTCCTTGGCCAGGCAGCGACGCTCAATATGGATGAAGCTTGGGTCTTGGCCGGGACAAGCGGCGCAGCGCTCATCCTGCTTGCCCTGCTCTTCAAAGAATTCGCCTATATCGCGTTTGATGCGGAAGGCGCGCGTGCGCAGGGCCTCCCCGTCAAATTTCTGGACCTCATGATCACTGGCCTGATGTTGCTGTTGATCGCAGCTGGCCTCCGCGCCGTCGGACTCGTGCTGATCTTGGCGCTGTTGGTGACGCCCGCCGCCGCCGCCCGCTTCTGGACGGACCGCCTCCCCCCCCTCGCTGCATTGGCGGCATTGATCGGCGCTGCGGGCGCTTACGCTGGCGGCGCAGTATCGGCGGCGCTGCCAAAAGCCCCAACCGGCGCCGCAATCGTCCTGATCCTGAGCGCCATTTTCCTATTTAGCCTGCTTTTTGCGCCGAAGCGCGGCGCCCTTGCTGCGATTATCCGCCGCCAGGGCTTGCGCCGCGCCCTCCGCCGCCGCCAGATCCTGGTTGAGCTTGCCGCTGGGGCACACCCAGCCGACCCAAGGCTCGCTTGCAAACTCGGATGGATCGACGCAGGTGGCGCGCCAACCACCAAAGGTGAAGCCGCCGCCCAAGCCTGGCTCCGCGATGAACAGCTGCGTGACCGCTATCTCGCGGACCGGCCGGAAGACGCAGGCCGCTTGCTCGCAGCCGCTTTCACGCCAATCACCGACCTCCTGCCTCGGGATGTGATCGCAGAATTGGAGAGGCGCGAGGCATGATATTCCTCCAGCTTGATTTCCCGGCAATGCTCGTGGCGCTTCTGGCCGCACTTTCGGCGGCGCTGGTCGGCAATGTGTTGGTCCTCCGGCGCCAGGCGCTTATGGGCGATGCGCTGTCCCATATGGTGCTGCCGGGCGTAGTCGGCGGTTATCTTTTAACTGGCGATACCAAATCCTGGTCCATGGTCGCAGGCGCGCTCGTTGCAGCGCTTGCGGGCGCTGGGCTCATCGTTCTGATCCGCAGGCTCGGGCGGCTCGACGCTGCGACGGCGATGGGCGTTGCGCTCACTATGCTGTTTGCGCTCGGCGTCGTCATGCTGGAGCTCGCAGAAGCGTCCAATGTCCACTTGGATGTAGAGCACGCGCTTTATGGCAGCCTGGAAGCGGCTGTATGGATTGGCCCTCTGACTTGGGTCGAGGCGCTCAACCCCGCGCACTGGGCCTCCCTCCCCCGTGAAATCCCGATGCTGCTCGCGGTCCTCGCCGTGTTGGCGATTGCGATGATCGTCGCGTTCAAGGAAATTCGTCTGACGGCATTCGATCCAGACTATGCCGCAGCCTTGGGCCTGCCTGCATGGGCAAGCGAGCTGGCGATCAATACAGCAGCGGCATTAGCTGTCGTGGCGGCGTTCGACGCTGTCGGCTCTATCCTGGTGATCGCCATGTTGATCTGCCCAGCCGCCGCCGCCCGCCTGCTGACCGAACGGTTGGCGGCGCAAATCTATGTCAGCCTATTGATCGCTGGCTTTGTAGCGCTCGGCGGATATGCCGCCGCCGCGTGGGGCGCGCCAGCGCTTGGCCTGCCCGCAGCATTGAATGCGGCGGGGACAATCGCTGTGACAGGCGGTGTGGCGCTCGCCGCAGCGGCTGGAAACCGCGCCATGCGTCGGCGTCGGGCGCGTGCGCTCGAACCGGGCGTGGCATTCAATTAGGCATCTGTCTCAATTAGAGATAGACGCGGTCACGCGACACCTGCTAACAGATTCCTATGGTTCGCCAAACCAAAGCCATAGTCAGTAAGTTGAGCGCAGTCGCACTGCTGCTCACTATCGCGTTTGTTGCTGCGGCGACGCCAGCGACCGCAGCCAAACCACCCCGCACCTATATCGTGATCGACGCCGCATCGGGCCAAGTCTTGCTGGATGAAGCGCCTGACCTGGAGGTCCACCCAGCGTCGCTGACGAAAATGATGACGCTGTATTTGCTGTTTGACGCGCTGCGCTCCGGGCGCCTCAAAATGAACTCGCGCATCAAGTTCTCTCGCGATGCGTCTAGGCAGCCGCCATCAAAGCTTGGCGTGCGCGCCCGCCGCAGCATCACCGTCCGCACTGCGATCAATGCGCTCGCGATCAAATCCGCAAATGATGTCGCCGTCGCCGTGGCAGAACGCTTGGGGCGGACGGAAAAGCGCTTTGCAGCCAAGATGAACGCCAAGGCGCGTGCGCTCGGCATGACGCGTACGAACTTCGTCAACGCCTCTGGTCTGCATGATCCAAAACAGGTTTCTACAGCCCGGGATATGGCGCGGTTGGCGCGCGGCCTCCGCTATAAGCACAAGCGCTACTACAAATATTTCAAGAACAGCTCCTTCCGCTACGGTCGGCGGACAATTCGCGGCCATAACCGCTTTCTCAAGAAATATCGTGGCGCCGATGGCATCAAAACCGGATACATCCGGGCCTCTGGCTTCAACCTCGCTGCATCCGTCGTGCGGAAATCGAATGGCAAGAAGCGCCGCTTGATCGCAGTTCTGATCGGCGGAAACAGTGCAGCCCGGCGGAACCTCGATATGGTTGGGCTGATGGATGCCGGATATCGCGCAGCGCGCTCCATGACGCATCGCCGCTATGTCGGCATTGCCCCATTAGCGCATGACTGGAAACGCGGCGGCATGGCGAAACCGCCGAAACGCCGCCCTGGATCAAAGCCCGTCAAGCGCAACCGTGCGCCGCTCGTAGCCGCCAACACACGGTCGCGTGGCAAGGGCGGATACGCCGTACAGGTTGGCGCGGTGCAGAACAAGCGGGCGGCGCTCAACCTCGCCCGCAAGCGCATGAACCAGTTGGGCCGCATCGTCGGCGGCGGCAAGCCCGTCACCGTCCCGCTGGCGCGCCGGAGCGGACGATTGCACCGGGCGCGCATCGCTGGGCTGCCGGAAGCCAGGGCCGCCAATGCCTGCGCCGTGTTGAAGCGCGCAGGGCATGGCTGCCTTGTCGTGGCGCCATCCGGATAAACAGGCGGCGCCCTGAATTCAGGCCTTGCAATTTGGCATGCCGCCGTTGCACATTCCGCAAACGATATCGTTCCCGAAGAGGATGTTCAGATGGCGGCGAAAGCGCGAATTTACCGGCCCGCCCGCACAGCAATGCAGCAAGGCCGCGCCAAGACCAAGCGCTGGGTGCTTGATTTTGAACCGGCAGAGCAGCGCCGCGCTGATCCGCTCATGGGCTGGATATCCTCTGGCGACACTAGACGCCAACTTTCCCTCCGCTTCGACACCAAAGAAGCCGCCATCGCCTATGCGGAAGACAAAGGCTTGGCCTATACCGTTCAAGAGCCCAAAGAACGGACGCCAAAGACCAAGAGCTACGCTGAAAATTTCCGCTGGTAAAAACCCGGCTTTCGCCGCCAGCGACCTGACACAAACAACAACGCGCCCTTAGCTCAGCCGGATAGAGCACGTGCCTTCTAAGCTCGGGGTCGCAGGTTCGAGTCCTGCAGGGCGCGCCACAGACTTTTGCGTAGCAAAATGTCGATCCACAGAAGACATGGCATTCTACCGACAGGCTTTTGCGCCAGCAAACGCCGAGAGGGCGTTCGATGTTTCTCCTTCGAGGCGCGCCAACGACTTTTGTGTCCATACCGGAGACATGCGTAACAGACGCGTAGCATTTGCAGCTGGCGCCTACTCAGCGGCCATTCCCTGTTCGCGCCCTGCCAAGCGAAAACCTTCGTAGCCGTTCGCCACTGCTTCCTCGCAGGTCCGGCGGTAAGCGCCAACGCCTGCGATATACGGCATGAACAGGCGAGGTTTGCCGGGGATATTGGCGCCCATGTACCAGGAGTTCGCTTGCGGGAAGAGCGTTTTATGGGCGACCTCTTGCACGTGATCGACCCAGGCGTCTTCGGCATCAAGCTCCGGCTCGATTTCATCCAGCCCCTCCGCCCGCATATGCCGGAGCGTATCGACAACCAGGTCCACATGCTGCTCGATTGAGTTGATCATATTGCCTTTGACGGACGGGCTGCCTGGCCCCGTGATCATGAACATATTTGGAAAACTAGCGGACATCAGCCCGAGATATGTCCGCGGCCCAGCCTCCCATTTTTGCTTCAACGCCAAGCCATCCCGCCCGCGGATATCGACGTTGAACAACGTGCCTGTCATGGCGTCGAACCCGGTCGCGAATACGATTGTATCGAATGAGAAGGTTCTGTCGCCAACGATCAGGCCCACCTCTGTTATCCGCTCAATTCCGGTCTCGCTGATATCGACTAACTCAACAGTCTCCCGGTTGAAGGTCTCGTAATAGCCATTATCGATGCAGATGCGCTTGGTGCCGATTGGATGCGTCTTCGGGCAGAGAATTTCGGCCGTCGCCGGGTCCTTCACCGTCTCACGGATCTTGCCGCGCACGAATGCCGCCATCGTATCGTTGGAGGCTTTATTGGTCAGAATATCGTTGAACGCGCCGAGGAATGCGCCTGTCCCCGCCTCCCAGCGCGCCTCATATGTTGCTTGACGCTCGGCTTCACTCACATCCAACGCAGATTTGTCATTCACCTCACGCAACACGCCGTTTGGCATATAGCGCATTTCCTGGCGCTTCGACGCATAATCGCCCTTCCAGGAGCCAGCGTACTCTTCTGTCATCGGCATATTGCGCGCGGGTATGGAGAAGTTCGCCTGGCGCTGGAACACGGTCAGGCTTGCGGCCTCCGCTGCAATCTCCGGAATCGCCTGAATGGCGGAAGAGCCCGTGCCGATCACCGCCACCCGCTTTCCAGCAAAACGAACAGGCTCGCGCGGCCAGTCGCCGGTATGCAAGGTCTCGCCGTGATAGTCGGCCAAGCCTTCGAACTGCGGAACCTGTGCTGTCGAAATACAGCCGCTCGCCATGATGAAGAACTTGGCGACGATCCGCTCGCCTTTGTCAGTCATTATCCGCCACAGCTTTGCCGCTTCATCATAGCTTGCGGCGCGGACTTCTGTATCGAATGCGATGTATTTGCGGAGGTCAAACCTGTCCGCCACATGGTTGGCATAAGCTAGAATATCCGCCTGTGCGGAGAACTTCTCGGGCCAATCCCAGTCCTGCTGTAGCGCCTCATCAAAGCCGTAGGAATACTGCATGCTTTCAACATCGCAGCGCGCGCCGGGGTAGCGGTTCCAATACCAGGTCCCGCCAACGCCGCCGCCGCGCTCAAAACACCGCACGGAGAAACCCTCTTCAGCAAACTTTCGCAGCAGGTAGAGACCGGCAAATCCGGCGCCGACGACAACCACATCCACTTCATCAGGCGCGGCGGAGGAACTGGTCATGCGAACTATCCTAAAAGCAATTGGACCCTGCCAAAGCATATACAGCGACGTATCGCGTCAGACCGGCCAGCAATGGTAGCGGCGTCAGCATATCAACATTACGCCTTCTCGCCAGCTCTGGGCGCATCGCGATTGTGGGGAGTTGGAACTCAGCCTGGAAACCAATAACTTCATTTGATTGAATACAAATCATTTTCTTCTCGTTTTGAAGGCCTTCGAACCTCAGCATTTCCCGTGATTTCTTGGCTTTCGTTGCAACATTTACTAAAATTCAAGACGCCTATTGCAAATAATTGAGTAGTCCAAATACTATTCATGACGATCATGACTATGGATCGTTGAGCGCGGGGGCGGCTCTAAACTTAAATATGTGTGATTTGGATGCAATCATCCATTGATAGGTTTTGATTGCAGTCGCCCAACTGCGGCGCGCAAGCCCGCAAGCGCAACAGGGCAAGATTCATGAGCAGCTACCAAGACTTCACGTTCACCGCCATCTCCGGCCATGACATTTTGGCCGCCAGCGACAGCAATCTGAACTGCGGCGACAGCTTTACCATGGGCTTCAGCGCCAATGTGCAGATGACTGTCTCAGACAACGACAGCCGCCTCTCTGGCGATGCCCGGCGTAATGAGCAAGGCGATGACCGGCGCGGCCAGACGGCTGAGATCGAAGTCGATGGCGCTGTCCTGCACTCCGGCGCCAAGATTTATGCTGAGCAGGTCTATGTGCTGACAGATGCGAACGGCGGCTGGCACTTTCTGGTGGAGATCGAAGTCGCTGGCGCAGCAGGCTCAGACCTCGATGATTTCTATGCCTTCCTCGGGGACGCGCCGCCAGCGGGCGCAGTGCTGACTGTCGCAGGGCAATTCAATGTGCGCGGCAATTGGCTGAAATACCGAGACCTGACAGGCGGCCTCAATTGGGATCTAGATGGCAATGGCGCTGTTACCGTCGAAGCCGAAGACTTGGCGCTCACGAACTACCGCATCGATGATGTGGACGCCGCCTCAAACGGCGAAGTAATCAAACTGAAACGGGGCGAGGGCGAAGCTGGCGTGACGTTTGGCGCCGAAAGCGGCGTATATGATCTAGCTGTCGCCTATATCGATGAGAATGACGGCCAAGGCATGATTGAAGTGCTGTTGAATGGCGCGCTCATACAAACAATCACGCTTGATCAAGATGATAATGGCAACGGGGATGACGCCTCAACAATCTCCACCATCGTTATAGAAAGCCTGAATCTGAACCAGGGCGACGCGATTGTTCTACGTGGCGCACGTGACGGCGGCGAATTCGCCCGCATCGATGCGCTGACATTTACGAGCGCCGGCACCAACACTGCGCCTGAGGCGAATGCCGAGGCCGCAAGCATCGCCCAGGGCGCCACATTGTCGCTCGACCTTTTGAGCAATGATAGCGATGCCGAGGGCGACACGCTGTTCATCACGGAAGCGGGCGGCGCGCCCGTCGGCATCGAATTCAGCGCAACGTCCGCCGGAGGCCGCACTGCACTGGTGACGGTCTCGTCTGCGGGCGTGCTGACATTCGCAGCCGCGAGCGCCGCCTTCAGTGATTTAGCCCTTGGCCAGCAAGACTTCTTGTCCGTCGCCTACACAGTGACTGACGCGCAGGGCGCCAGCAGCAGCGCAACGGCGGCCATCACCATCATCGGCGCGAATGACGGACCCACCGTTGCAGGCATTGTCGAGGCGTCCGGCGCCGAAGGCGGCCCAGCCTTCATCGTTGATCTGCTGCAAGGCGCAAATGACGTTGATGATGGCGCAACGCTAAGCGTCCAAAATCTGGTGTTGATTGATGGGGATGACAAAGGCGCTACGATTAGCGGTGCTAATGTCTCCATAGACACGACCCAATATGAGAACTTAAGCGCAGGCCAAACAGAGCTGTTACGCTATACCTACACCATTGCAGACGAGCATGGCGCGACGGTGGCGCAGACGGCGGAAATCAGCATTACCGGAGAGAATGACGCGCCAACTGTTAGCGGAGCCGTTACGGCGGAAGCGACCGAGGATGATGCGGCATTCACGGTCAATCTCCTCGACGGCGCCGCTGATCCGGACGAGTCCGATACGCTGACAATCGCGAACTTGACGCTGATCAGTGGCGACGACAGCGGCGTCAAATTGAATGGCGCAGTGTTGGAGATCAATCCAGACGCCTATGACAGCCTTGCGGCGAACGAATTCGCTGTCATCAATTACAGCTATGATGTCACCGACGGGAACGGCGGCGCCGTCGCGCAAACAGCGACAATCACAATTGACGGATTGAGTGATGCCCCGGTCGCACTGCCTGGCGCGGCGACAGGAGATGAAGACACGCCGATTACCGGTCAAGTCATCGCTTTCGATCCAGACGTCAATGACACCCTAAGCTATAGCCAGCAAAGCCAAAGCCTGACCGGCACAGCCTTTGTGAACAGTGACGGCACGTTCATCTGGTTTCCTGGCAATAATGGCGGCAATTTCAGCGGCGAAGTAGTGTTCGATTATCGCGTCATCGACAGTAGCGGGGCGACGGATGTCGGGGGGATCACCATTACGGTCAACCCTGTGAACGATACACCAGATGCTGCAAATGATAGCTTCATCGTCGCTGAAGGTGCTGTATTTTCGGCAGACTTGCTCGCGAATGATGATGATATCGACATTGGCGATGTGCTGAGCATCACGTCCGCGAACGGGTTTGCGGCAGGCTCAACCTTCGCTGTCACCTCTGCCGCAGGCCGGGACGGCTCAGTCACTGTGTCCGCAAACGGCGCCGCAAACCTGACCTTCGACCAGCAAGGCAACTTCGATGATCTCGCGGCTGGCGAGACGGATACGGTCTCAATCAACTACGCAATTAGTGACGGTAATGGCGGCGTAGATGCGGCGGACGCGACAATCACCATTGTCGGCGCCGGCCCTGCATCGGCGAGCGCATCAGCGAGCGGAGCAACGCCAAACTCCGGCGATGCGGTAGAAATCACGCTCAGCGGCGATTCAACGACGCTCGATGGTACGGCGGACCTGAATGTGCTGATTTCGGGTGGAACAGTCATAGATGCAGATCTGATCCTGTTTGATGATTCCGCCGTATTTGGCACGTTGATCGACACAATCGAATTCGATCTGCCAGGCAGTGTGGATGACCCTGCCAATCCCGATCTACTCAGCACAGGGCTTGGCCTTGAATTGATGCTAGCGAATGTGAGCGGCTTTGCTAACGATCTAGGCGACGCGAACCGGGCTGCCCTCGTTGTTCAATTCGATGATGACAATGATGACGTTGTCGATCTTTCGCTATTCGCTGAAATCGAAATCTTCGGACTGGCCTAAACGCGCGAGCGCCCGGCCCTAGCGACGTCAAAGCAGGCGCGCCATAGGGCGAGCGTATCGGAAACACCCGTTGACTTGAGCTCGATCTCAGCCGCAAGGAGCCGGTCAACGGCGAGCGAGAGGCGCGGGCGCGTCCACTTGCGGGCCTGGGCTTCAAAAGCTGATTTTCGTTTGAAGAAGATCGGCGGGCGAACGCCGCTAATCGCTGCTTCCAGCCCGACACTCTCCGCCCGGGATGTGACGGCGCGAAGCTTGGTCATATGCATCATGAGACCGCGCACGACGGCGATGGGCGACACGCCATCCGCCATCAGTCGATCAAATGTGCGATGGAGCGCAGTGATATCGCCGGAAGCTACGGCATAAACCAAGTCATCCGTACCTGACGCGCCCGCATCGCCAATTGCAGCAATCGCTTCGTCCAATGAGATTTCGCCGCCGGCTTCGGCATAGAGCACCAGCTTCTCGATCTCCATCCGTGTGGCGCCTCTATCCGCGCCGAGCCTGGCGACGACATAGGCATGGGCGTCACGAGAGAGGCGGACATTCGCGTCTTTGAGCGCCTTGTCGAGGAGCGTAAGAAGCGCGCGGCCCTCATCGGCATAGCATGGCACGGCTGCGGCCTGGGGCGCGGACTCAAACAGCTTCACGATAGCTGCATCCCGCCGCAGCACCCCCGCTTCAGCGACGATCAGCGCATCGCCCGGCGGTGTTTTCACAACGTCCGCCAAATAGCGGCTCTGGTCCCCAGCGACATTGCGGAGGCGAATAACGCGCCGACCGCCGCCAAACGCCATAGCAGCAGCTTCATCCGCCAGCCGCGCCGGGTCAGCCGAAAGGCTGGCGCCGTCAATAGTGGCGACGCGGAATGGATCGTCGAGATCAGGGCAAACCGTCTTAGCGATGCGCTTCGCTTGCTCACGGACTTGGCCAGCATCGCCGCCATAGATCAGGCAAGCGCGAAGGTCCTCCGGGGGGGCATCTAGAAACCGTTCTATATCGCGGGCGGCGAGCTTCATGGTGTCAGCGCCAGCCCGCCGCCGCTGCGCGTGCAGTCGCCGCTTGGGCTACAAGATCGGCAAGCCTGGCCGCCGCCCGCTCCCGCGCAGCGCTTTCGGCGGTGTAATTGGCGTAGTCTGATGCGAGCACATTGTATGCCTCGACGACACGCACGCGGCCCTCCAATGGCCTTGGCGCATCTGCCGCAAGCGGCGTTAAGCGCCAGCCCGCTGTCATGGTCACACGACGGCGAGTCGCGTCGCCCGCAGCGTCAATCGCCGTTACGGCAGAGGCCTGCGCCAATGCCACATTCAGCCGATAGTTTGCTGCGGCAGCAGGAGAGAAGCGGCGTTGGAGCGCCGTTCGCAGAACCTGGCCTTCGCGGTTTGGAATGAGCGCCACTTCAACGCTGAGCCGGCCGCCGGATGTAGCCCCGCCGTCCGGCTCGCCATAGAGCGGCTTGAAACCACATGCGGCGAGCATGAGCGCCGCAGCGGCCATGAGCGCCGCATTGCGCAACAGCTCTCCTTGGCGGCTAGGCCACCACATTGACGATCCGGTTCGGCACGACAATCACTTTGCGTGGCGGCTTGCCATCCAGATTGCGGGCGACATTGTCTTCCGCCAGCGCCGCCGCCTTCACTAGGTCTTCTGGATGATCGCGCGGCACATCAATCGATCCGCGCCGCTTGCCGTTCACCTGCACCGGCATCGTGACCATGTCGTCTACGACAAGTGCAGGGTCGGCGACCGGCCACGGCGCGTCTGCAATGAGTTCTGTATGGCCAAGCCTCGACCACATTTCTTCCGCGATATGCGGCGTGATTGGGCAGATCAGGCGCACTAAGGCTTCTAGGCCTTCACGATAAGCTGCGGCCATTCCAGCGCTATCGCCTTTAGCGTCCGCCATCGCGTTTGTCAGCTCACGGATACGGGCGACCGCGCGGTTGAAGTGGAATTTCTCTAAATCCTCTGAAACGCCATGCACCGCCTTATGCACGGCGCGGCGCAGCGCGCTTGCCGCATCGTTATAGCTGTCCGCCTCTTTCGCATCCCCAAAAGCCACTGGCGGTTCGTCCAGCAAACGCCAGAGCCGGTTGATGTAGCGCCAGGCGCCTTCAACGCCGGACTCTGTCCACTCAAGATCCCGCTCCGGCGGGCTGTCAGACATCATGAACAGGCGCGCCGTATCAGCGCCGTAGGTTTCCAGAATGAGTTCTGGGTCCACCACGTTTTTCTTGGACTTGGACATCTTCTCAGACCGGCCAAGCGTAGCGTTCGCGCCAGACGAAATCTCTGTCACCACATCGCCTAACTTATCGACCTCATTCGGCAGCAGCCAACGGCCATCCTTGGCGCGGTAGGTTTCGTGGCAGACCATGCCCTGCGTGAAGAGGCCAGTGAACGGCTCGCCACTCTCCAGGTTTACGTAACCGCAATCTCTGAGCGCACGCATGAAGAAGCGCGAATACAGGAGATGCAGCACCGCATGCTCAACGCCGCCGACATATTGGTCGACCGGCATCCAATAATCATGCTCAGCCTGGTCAAACGCTTGGCTTTCCTCATGTGTGGAGGTGAAGCGGGAGAAATACCAGGAGCTTTCGAAGAATGTATCGAAGGTGTCTGTCTCGCGCACGGCAGGCTTGCCGCAGCTCGGGCAATCAACATGTTTCCAGGTCGGGTGCCGGTCCAGTGGGTTGCCGGGATGGTCGAAATCCACATCATCCGGCAGAGTCACCGGCAGTTGGTCTTTCGGCACGGGCAACGCGCCGCAATCACCGCAATGGATCACCGGGACCGGGCAGCCCCAATAGCGCTGACGGGAGACGCCCCAATCGCGGAGGCGGAACACCGTCGCCAACTCGCCATCGTCCTGCGCTTCCAAGGATTTTGCAGCGGCGGCTTTGGCAGCCTCGACTTCCATGCCGTCCAAGAAGCCAGAGTTGTAGATGACGCCAGGGCCAGTATAGGCTTCATCGCCGACGCTGAAGGTCGCAGCGTCTGCATCCAATGGCAGCACAACCGGCGTCACGTCCAGGCCGTACTTCCGGGCGAAATCCAGATCGCGCTGGTCATGCGCTGGGCAGCCGAAAATAGCGCCCGTGCCATATTCCATCAGCACGAAATTGGCGATGTAGACGGGCAATTCCATGCCCTCGACCAGTGGATGCTTAACGGTGAGACCGGTGTTGAAGCCAAGCTTCTCCGCCTTCTCAATCGCCGCCTCGGAGGTGCCCAACTTCTGGCACTCAGCGATGAACGCCGCCGCTTCTGGGTTTTTGGACGCAACTTCGGCGCTCAATGGATGGTCCGGCGAGAGGGCGCAGAACGATGCCCCAAACAGGGTATCCGGCCGGGTTGTGAACACCTCAATCCGGTCGTCTCGGTCCTTCAAAGAGAATTGCACGCGGGCGCCGGTCGACTTGCCGATCCAGTTCCCCTGCATATGACGCACTTTTTCGGGCCAGCGATCCAGCGTGTCGATGGCGGCCAGAAGGTCGTCTGCGTATTCGGTGATCTTCAGGAACCACTGAGAAAGCTGGCGACGCTCAACTGGCGCGCCGGAACGCCAGCCGCAGCCATCGATCACCTGTTCGTTGGCTAGAACTGTGTTCTCAACCGGGTCCCAATTGACCCAGGATTCCTTCCGGTAAGCCAAACCCTTCGCCATGAAATCCAGGAACATCGCCTGTTCATGTTTGAAATATTCAGGCTCACAGGTCGCGAGCTCACGGCTCCAATCATAAGAGAGGCCCATACTCTTGAGCTGACCGCGCATTGTTTTGATATTTTCGCGCGTCCACGTGCCAGGATGCACCTTCGCTTCAAACGCCGCATTTTCTGCCGGCAGGCCGAAAGCATCCCAGCCCATAGGATGCAGCACATTGAAGCCCTGCGCCCGCTTGTAGCGCGCAACCACGTCGCCCAAAGTGAAATTCCGCACATGCCCCATATGGATGCGCCCAGAGGGATAGGGAAACATCTCCAGCACATAGTATTTCGGCCGGGACGGGTCAGCGACAGCCTTAAAAACTGCGCCATCTTCCCAGCGCGCGCGCCATTTGGGTTCAGTCTCGGCGACGTTGTAGCGCGCCATCGTTCAATACTCCGGGATAGGCAGCATCAGGATGCGCAGAGAGACGCGCGCCCAAATTCAAAGTTCATGTGAGAAACTACCGGTTAAACGGCGGCGATCAAGCCCGTGAATTAGGCTGCGGCGCTATGCGCTTACCCGCGCGCGCCAGTAGAAGCGACACGAAGCTCGCGCGCCCGCTCCAGAATGCGGTTTTCAATGTTGATCGCAGTCTTCTTATCGAGCGGAGCCGGCGCCCATTGGCCGCCAGCTGTTTGCTCTTTGAATACAGCGACCCGCAGACCATCCGCCCGCAACTGCCGGTCAAGGATGAATACGTTCAACTTGAACCGCTCATTCGGCGCTTCCGGCGGCGAGTACCAATCAGTGATGATCACGCCGCCAAATGGGTCAGCCGCAGACAATGGCATGAATGACACCGTATCGAGCGAGGCGCGCCAAAGGAAACTATTCACTGCGACGCCGCCCGAGCCACCGCCACCGCCGCCTTCACCGTCTCCGCCGCCACCGCCTAGAATATCGATGCCGCCCTTACCAAACACAGATTGGTCAGCGGACCGATCATAGGCGTCAGTACCACCGCGGCTGATGCGTTGCGTTTCAGGGTAGACTTGATCCCCACCGCCAAGATCACTGCAAGCCTGAAGCATAAACGCCAGGCCGATGGTCGCGCCTAAGGCTACGATTGTCGTTTTGCGCATGCGTCCCGCCTCCAATAAAAAAGATCGCCAGTGTAGATTTCCCAATAACTAGCGAATTGTGGCGTAATTTTGAAGGGTCGCGCGTCACAATTCAGCGATGCAGGCATGCGGCTTTCAGCGGCGCCATAGGCTGGCGCGCCAAGGATCGCTATCATAGGGTGACCAATCTTTTCCCCAAGGAATGCATTCGCCCATGAGCCTCGCCGTCGCCCTCCAAATGGACCCCGTCGAACCCATTGACATCAATGGTGATTCTTCTTTCGTGCTGGGGCTTGAAGCGCAAGCGCGCGGCTACACGCTCTGGCATTATCTGCCGAACGCGCTGTCGCTTCGGGACGGCAAAGTGACCGCGCGGGCGCAGCGGCTGGAACTCCGCCGCGAACTTGGACGCCATTATACGCTCGGTGAGCCGGAAATCATTGATCTATCCACAATGGATGTGGTGCTGATGCGCCAGGACCCGCCATTCGATATGGCCTATATCACCGCGACCCACATCCTGGAGCATGTCCATCCCAAAACCTTGGTCGTGAATGACCCGGCAGAAGTGCGGAATGCGCCCGAAAAACTGTTCGTCACGCATTTTGACGGCCTGTTGCCGCCGACGCTAATTTCATCAGATAGCAAGGCCATTCTGGATTTCCGGGCGGAACATGAAGATGTGATCGTCAAGCCGCTGTTCGGCAATGGCGGCGCTGGCGTGTTCCATATCAAGCCGGGCGATGAGAACTTAACCAGCCTGATGGAGCTTTTCACCGAGTTCTATCGCGAGCCGATGATCATCCAAAAATACCTCTCGGACGTGCGCAACGGCGATAAGCGGATCATCTTGGTTGATGGCGAGGCTGTCGGCGCGATTGACCGTGTGCCGGCGGAAGGCGAAGCGCGCGCCAACATGCATGTCGGCGGCCAGGCGATCAAAGCTGGGCTAACGGCGCGCGACAAAGAAATTTGCGACATGATCGGACCATCTCTTAAGGAACGCGGGCTGGTATTCGTCGGCATTGACGTCATCGGCAATCACCTGACGGAGATTAACGTCACCTCGCCGACAGGCATCCAGGAGATCAACCGCTTCGACGGCTCCAAGCTCGAAGCGCTGATCTGGGACGCCATCGAACGGCGTATCAACGCCGCCGCCTAGAGCAGGGCTAAGGGGCAAATCATGGCCAGCGCCGTCGCCCGCGTCGCCACTATCGCGTGTCAGGGGATTGAAGCGGTCGCAGTTGATGTGCAGGCGCATATCTCCGGCGGCGGCGCGCCGACATTCACGGTCGTTGGCCTTCCAGACAAAGCTGTCGCCGAAAGCAGGGAACGCGTGCGGGCCGCACTCTATGCGCTTGGCCTCGCGATGCCATTGGAGCGGGTGACGATCAACCTGGCTCCGGCGGATTTAGCCAAGGAAGGCAGTCATTTTGATTTGCCGATTGCGCTGGCCCTGCTTGCCGCGATGGACGCTATTCCGGCAGATGCGCTCAGCCAATGGGTCGCCATGGGCGAACTGGCGCTGGATGGCGCGATCCTGCCTGTAACGGGCGCGCTTCCCGCCGCCGTCCACGCCATGACGCAGGAGCGCGGCCTGATTTGCCCAGCAGGCAATGGGCCGGAAGCCGCATGGGCCGGGCCGCTGGATGTGCTAGCGCCAGATACGCTGCCTGCCCTGATGAACCACCTAAAAGGCGCCGTTACGCTAACGGCGCCCAAGGCATCCCCGCCGGTCAGCAACCAATCGATCCCGGATTTGAGGGACGTGCGCGGCCAGGAAAGCGCCAAGCGGGCGTTAGAAGCGGCGGCTGCGGGTGGTCATAACCTGCTGCTCGTTGGCCCGCCTGGGTCTGGCAAAAGCATGTTGGCGGCGCGGCTCCCTGGCATTCTGCCGCCGTTCACGCCGGAGGAGGCGCTGGAGACCTCCATGGTCCATAGCGTTGCGGGAACGCTCGGCATCGGCGGCGTACTGGCGGACAGGCCCTTCCGGGACCCGCATCATTCAGCTTCGATGCCAGCGCTGATTGGCGGCGGCATGCGGGCGAAACCGGGTGAGGCCTCCCTCGCGCATAACGGCGTACTCTTCCTGGATGAATTGCCAGAATTCCCACGCGGCGTGCTCGAAGCGCTGCGTCAGCCGTTGGAAACAGGTCGCGCTGTCGTCTCCCGCGCGAACGGGCATTATGCTTATCCGGCCCGGTTCCAACTCATCGCAGCGATGAACCCCTGCCGCTGCGGCCATGCCGATGATCCCGTAAAGGGCTGCGGGCGCCAGCCGAAATGCGTGGCAGACTACACCAACCGCCTTTCCGGCCCGCTGTTGGACCGGATCGATATGCGCGTTGAAGCGCCGCGTGTCTCCGCAACAGACCTAGCTTTACCCCCGCCTACGGAAGGCACCGCCGAGGTCAGCGCTCGTGTCGCCGCCGCTCGGTTCCGCCAATATGAACGCTATCGTGCACTCGATCCATCGGGCCGCACCCGCATCAACGCCCATGCCAACGGCGAAGTTTTGAGTGAAGCCGCGCGGGCTGACGAAGCCGCGCGCACATTGCTCGAGAATGCCGCTGAACGTCTCCGCCTCTCCGCCCGCGGCTACATCCGGGTGTTGCGGGTCGCGTTGACGATTGCCGACCTGGCAGAGGCGCCCGGGGTCGCCCGCGCTCATGTGGCGGAAGCGCTGTCCTACAGGACGCATTAGCGGCTTGATTTTCGCCGTTTCAAGACCTCCTTAACGAAGCCGTGTGTTGAATGCTGCCATTGTGAACCATGACGGCGGGAGTTCAGCCCTTGATCAATCAGAAAGTTCGCCCTTTCCTTTTCATCCTGGCTGCCGCTGGCGTCATCAGCGCGGTCTCGACTGCCAAGGCTAATGCGGCAGAGATGACGATACAGGCAGCATCGCCCGTAAAGCCGATCACGCTGGACGGCGCCGCAGCCGATTGGGCCGGTATCCAGCCGGTCTCAGTTCCGATGGTAGGGCAAGGCAATGTCGAGACCGTCAATATGCGCATCGCCGTCCGTGACGGCATGATCTACGTGCTGGCAGAATGGGAAGACTCGAGCCAGGACATTCTGTACAAGCCATATCAATGGGACGATGCGGCGCAGGCCTATGCGAAAACCCGCAAGAAAGAAGATAGGCTTGCCATCTCGTTTGAAATGGCGGGCGACTTCTCCGCCAACAAGTTAGACGGCGCTGAATTTGAGGCGGACGTTTGGCATTGGAAAGCCAGGCGCAGCAACCCCGCCGGCGTCGCGCATGATAAATGGTGGAAAGTATCCAAAACCCAATTCCCCCGGTCAGCAGAATTTTATGGCCCATCTGGCGTCCCTGTTTACCTCGCCCGGCGCAGCGACAAAGGCTCGAAACTGTATAAGCCCCTCCGGCATGTCACCAAGCAGGCAGACACGATGCCAGGATACGAGATCAACATGAGCCCCGAAGGCAGCATCGCTGACGTAAAAGCGAAGGGTGTTTGGAAAAATGGGCGCTGGACCCTGGAAATGGTGCGCAAGCTGTCCACAGGCCACAGCGATGACGCCGTCATACTGGAAAATGGCGCCATAAAAATGGCGATCGCCGTGTTCAACGGCGTTGATTCAGAAAAACACAGTGTGTCTGAAACTCTTGTTCTTCAAACCGGCGGCGCTTCCTAGCGCCGTTAGCGTCACATCAACAACATTGACCAGCCGACCATGAAAAAAGCACAAATGAAACGAGAGAGCCCACGCAAACTTATGCTTTGCCAGGCATTTGCCGGCCTCGGTTTCGCTTTTTTGATCGTGCTGGCCGTCACAGTGACAGTCATTGCTGGCCGGGTGTCCGCGATTGATGATCTGGCCCGGCAGACTCGCGACCAGATTTTGCCTCAGTCCGCACAACAGGCATCAGCCGCCCTCGCGACGGAGCGGTTGATGCAATTGACCATGCGTATGGCGTATGCAGAGACAATCGAAGAACGGGATCGCGCCCGCCAACGCGCAACAGCGATTGCTGAACCGCTGACGCAATCAAGCGATGTGAACCAACGCACGGCCGGCTCCAGCGCTCTAGGCGCTTTGCAACTGGCGGCATCGGCTGCAAATGAACGGGATGAACGGAAGGCGGCTATTGCCGCTCAACTCCAAGCCACAGATTCTGCGATTAGGGAAATCGCCAGTTCACTCGCCTCAATCGCCGCCGACCGCGAAGAAGAGCTTGAAGGTCAAATTGAGCGGATAGGCGCGGCATCTGGCGTCGGCGCAAGCCGCAGGCTACGGCGGATATTCACCATTAATGCCGCTGCACAAAACCTCTTGCAGGGCGTGCGCGAGGCAAGAAGCACAATCAGCGGCGCATTCGCCATCGAAGATGCTAGCCGAATTCCGAAAATCGAAGCACGGTTCATCGCCCATATGGATCGCGTTGACGCCCTGGCGGCGACGCTCCCAAGCACCGGCGATTATGAATACCTGCCAGATATGATTGCAGAGATCCGCACCGCAGCTGTTACCTTTGACATGCGCGCCCAGCAAATCGCAGCCAAGGCTGCGACTGCCGAAAATCTGAACCTTGCAACATCTACCCTCGCTGCGCTCGCGGACGGTTTTTCCGCCGCCTCGGCTGACCTTGCCTCAGCGAGCGCCACACGGATTATCGCGGGCGTCGATAGCATTCGCCTCGCTTTGATTTTCGCCAGCATCGCTATTCTGACGATGCTTGGAGTGATTGGCTTCCTATCCCAGCGCCTGATCATGCGCCCCATCCGCCTTTCCGTTCACGTCCTGGCAGAACTTGGTGCGGGCCGGTTTGCCTACCCGCCGCCACCTTCAACGCTTAAAGAGATGGACATGCTCGGCGGCGCTGTCGCCAAATTCGCAACAGCGCTGCGCAGCATGGCCGAAATGAAGAAGGAGAAGTCAGCGGCAGAAGAAGAAGAAGAGCGCAACGCGTCCATGCGTTTGGAAATGCGCGCGCTCGCAAATGAGTTCGAATCAACGGTCATGGCATCCGTCTCGCAAATCGGGAAATCTGCTGATGAATTACGCCAGTCCTCTGATTTTGTGTCGGGCGCAATTAATGACACCGAGACTCTGTCACAAGACAGCCGCAGCCGGGCCGCAGAAGCACGCGCCAATGTTGACGGCGTCGCCGCTGGCTCCCAACAAATTGCAAGCGGCATCGGTGAGATTGAAACTGCGGCCTCAGACGCCGCGAAGCGCTCTCAACTTGGCGCCGACGCTGCAGAAAACGCCAAGACATCCGTCATTGGCCTCACAGAGGCCGCAAACCGGATCGGCGAGGTCGTCAACTTGGTCAGCGAAATCACCAAGCGGACGAACCTCTTGGCGCTCAACGCGACGATTGAGGCGGCCCGTGCTGGCGACGCCGGACGCGGGTTCGCTATCGTCGCGGGCGAAGTCAAACAACTCGCCGGGCAGACAGCAGACGCCACCCATGAAATCGTCGAGCATGTAAAACGCATTCGTGAAGGCGTCACCGAAACATCTGATCATATTGAGGTGATCGCAGATGTTGTCGCCTCTACTTCAGACATGGCGGATATGATTGCATCCTCCGTATCACAACAGGCCGCGACGACCCGCGATATCGCCAACCGAGCCAGCGGCGCGGCGACGGCAAATGTGGAAGTCTCAGAGCTGATCACCCAGCTGAATGAGAAAGCCCGGTCCGGCAACGCCGTCGTCGAGCAGGTCGCCATCGCCGCCAATGAAATTCATGATGTCGCGGAAGCGCTTCGCACAGATGTCGATGGCTTTATCACCGGCCTTCGAGCGCGCGCCGCCAGTTAGCGCCGCCATTTCAGATATGCTAGTCAAACGGCCTCGCTCGACCGATTGAGGCCTATCCCCATGACGATCAATTTTATCGGCGCCGGCCCTGGCGCGCCGGACCTTATTACTGTGCGCGGTTTGCGGTTAATCCAGGCCGCCGACTTGGTGCTCTACGCCGGGTCTTTGGTGCCGGAAGCCGTTGTCGAAGAGGCGAAGCCTGGCGCGCGCATCGTTGATTCTGCCCCGATGGATTTAGACGCGATCATTGAAATGATGGCGGCAGCTATAGCGAACGATGAGAAGGTCGCGCGGGTGCATTCAGGCGATCCATCGATCTATGGCGCGATCGCTGAACAGATGCGCCGCTTGGATGCGCTTGGCCTCGATTATGACGTGACGCCGGGCGTTCCTGCTTTTGCGGCGGCGGCGGCGGCGCTCAAGACGGAGCTGACACTGCCGGAAATTGCGCAGACGGTAATCGTCACCCGGACCTCCGTCCGCGCAACGGCGATGCCCGAAGGCGAAGACCTGGAGACGCTCGGCAAGAGCGGCGCCACGCTGGCGATCCATCTCTCTATCAACAACTTAGCCAAGGTCACGCGGGAACTTACGCCGCTTTATGGCGAGGATTGCCCCGTCGTCGTGGTCTACCGCGCGACGTGGCCGGACGAGTTGATTATTAGAGGCACGCTCGCCGATATCCGTACCGCCGTTAAAGCCGCGAAGATCACACGAACCGCGCTCATCCTCGTCGGCCCTGCGCTTGGCGCGCATGCATTCCGCGACAGTAAACTCTATGACGCCGCGCACCATCACGTGCTTCGACCAAAATCTGCTTAGAGCATCGTCCGTAAATATGAGGCGTCTCGTGAGGCATAGCCAGCCTGTGGCAAGGAGCGGTGTGCAGGGCGATGCGGGGCATCGTTCAAGCAGCGGGACGCTGTCCACAGGCTGGCTATGCCTCACCCTTCGGGCCGCCTCATAGTTTACGGACGATGCTCTAGCCGCGCAGCGCCCGTAGCTGCGGCAGATATCCGGAAGGATCGACCCTGGCGTCGATCAAGCAGGGGCCGCTAGAGGCTGCGGCCGCGTCCGCCGCTGCCCGCATCTCACCAGCATTTTCCGCTCGCCATATTTTAAAACCAAAACCTTCCGCGACGGTGGCGAAGTCTGGCGTTTTCCAGGAAAGCCCCAAGTCCGGCATCTGCCTTTGCTCGCGTTTGATATCGATCAGCGACAAGCGGGCGTCATTAAACACAATGACAGTCAGATTTGCGCCAACTTCCGCGGCGGTTTTCAACTCGCCAAGGCACATCAGAAGCCCGCCATCACCCGTCATCGCGACAGCGCTGCGCGCCGGATCATGCAGTGCGGCCGCGACGGCTGCAGGCAATGCGAAACCCATGCTGGCGAGGCCGTTCGATATCAGAACATCCAATGGCTTACTTGCTTGCCAGAAGGCGCAGGCGGAAAACATGTGAGCGCCCGCATCCACCGTCAGTCGCGGCTTGCCTTCAAAGGCAGAAACAGCCATCTGAACGACGGTCGCAGCAGAAAGGCTGCTGCTATCCGGCATGGCCATGCCATCTAAGAATGCTTGGCGCCTCTCCGCAATTTCAACAGAGGTCCAATCGCTTCCAGAAACATCTGGAAGCACGCTCAGGATCGCCGCTATATCGCCGGTGACACGGCTTGCTGGCGTAAAATAATGCGGGTTGTGAGCGAAGGCCGCCAGATCAAGCACAGGGGTTTCATAGGGCCAGGGTTTGCGGATCAGCTCTACCGGATCAAGGCCGATTGTGATGATGAGGTCAGCGGCGTTGACGGTCGGCTGTTCAATGGCGCCGCCGGTAAAGATGCCGGCGAAATGTGGGGCTGTATCCGCGATAACGCCCTTGGCCATATAGGTCGTCAATACTGGCGCGCCGAGCTTGTAAGCCAAGCGCCGGACGCGATTGGCGATATCGGCATGGGTCGCCTCTAGGCCCACGACGATGACGGGCCTGCGGGCAGATTTCAGAAGGTTATAGGCCCGATCTAGCGCTGCCACATCCAATACGACCGGGGTGTTGGCGGCGATGACTGGGAGATCAATCTGCGCCTGCATCCAAGCTGGGTCGGCAAGCAAGACGCCCGGCCCGATGGGCGCGTTCAGCATGGCGTCGAGCGCTTGGCTGACCTGTTGTGGCTCTGGGTTCAGTACCTTGGCTTTGCCGTGATCGACCGCTGCAAACAGGCTATCAGCCAGCCCGCGTTGGTCGAACACCTGATGGGAGAGAAATTGTAGTTCCGCCGCATCAAAGCTTTCTGTGACAGCGAGCATTGGCAGCCGGTCCAGTAAGGCGGACGCTAGGCCGTTCGTCGCTGACGCCAGACCGGGCCCCTTGGTCGAGAATGCGAGACCAGGTGCGTGCGCGAGCCGTCCCGCCACGCCTGCCATAATCGCCGCTGCATCTTCCCTAGCAGTGATCACAGACTGCATGCCCGCCGCCTGAACAGCATCCAGAAGGTCGAGACTGACGCCGCCGCCTGGAACGCCGAACGCAAAGCGCGTTCCCCGGCGATACAAATCCGCCGCGAGCCATTCAACGAAGCGCGTCATAGCCGATCTCCATGTTCGATTATGAGGTTCAGCGCCTGATCGACTTGCAATGCAAAACTCGGTGGGAGAACAAGCGTGGACTCGTCTTCCTCGATGATCGCCGGGCCACGAATGCGTTGCCCCGCCGCCAGCGTGCTCCGCCGATAAATCGGCGTATCGATATAGCTTTCGCCGAAGAATACGGGTCGTGCGCCGGTGCTGGCTGGATCACCGGCCTCAACCGCATCCCCGCCCCCAATCGCCGCGCCAAGCGCTGGACGAGGCCCAGCGCCAACGACGCGCCAGGATAGGATTTCCGGCGGCATCGCCTCGACCCGGCCATAGCGCGCCGAATAAGCTGTTGCGAACGCATCCGCCAGAACTTTCGAACCATCGCGGGCGAGATCATCTGGCTGAAAGGCAGCCTCAATCTCATAGCCTTGGCCGACATAACGCATCATGGCGCTGGCTTTGAACGAGTTATCGGCTTCATCGACGCCAGCGCTCGCAACGAGATTCTGCGTTTCGCCGCGCATGTCTTCCAGCAGCGCCAGTGCTTCGTCTGTGTCCAATGCATCTAGGCGCGTCGGCGCCGCGCGGCCAACCTCGAACGAAATCGGCGCCGCGAGCATGCCGATGGCGGACGCAACGCCAGCGCCGACGGGACAGACCAGCCGGTCAATATTCATTTTCGCCGCCATGCTGCAGGCATGGACTGGCCCGGCGCCGCCGATTGGCAGCATCGCGAAGCGCGTCGCGTCCAGCCCACGTTCAATCGCGTGGATAGACGCCGCCTGAGCCATGTTCGCCGTCACGGTTTCATGCACGCCCCAGGCGGCATCCTGCACGGATACCCCAAGTGGCCCGGCCAGATGCGTCTGGATCGCCGCCTCCGCCGCTTTCCGATCAAGCGCCATTGTCCCTCCAAGGAAAGAGCTTCCGTCAAGATAGCCCAGCACCAGATCGCAGTCCGTCACTGTCGGCTTATCATTGCCTTTGCCATAGCAGGCGGGACCCGGGTCCGCGCCAGCGCTTTTCGGGCCAACTTGGATCAGCCCACGTGCATCAACGCTTGCGATGGAGCCGCCGCCTGCGCCAATTTCAATCATGTCGATGGCGGGGATCTGGAGCGGCAATCCGCTGCCCTCAGCAAAGCGCGTTTCGCGGGCGACTTCGAAGCGGGCTGTCCGCTCAGGCTCGCCGCCATGAATCAGGCAGGCTTTTGCAGTCGTGCCGCCCATATCGAAGCAAAGCACATCATCGACAGCCGCCAGCTCGCCAAACAGCCGCGCCGCCTCAGCCCCCGCCGCCGGGCCAGATTGCACAAGCCGGATCGGATACCGCATAGCCGTATCAGCCCGCACAGACCGGCCATCAGAGAGCACCAATAGAAGGTCGCGGCTGAAGCCCATAGCCTTCAGCGCATCAGCCAATCGCTCCACATAATCCGCGAAAATTGGCAGGACATAGGCGTTGGCGACTACAGTCGAAGTGCGCTCATACTCGCCAAGCTCCGGGCTGACATCAGAGGAGAGCGAGACATGGATGTCCGGCATCGCTTGAGCCAAAGCATCGCCCACCTGCCGTTCATGCGCGGGATTTCGATAGGAATGCAGCAGCGCCACAGCCACAGCCTCAACGCCGGATGATTTCACCGCAGCGGCGACCTCTGCAGCGCCGCCGAGATCAAGCGGCGTCACGACATTACCCGTCGCATCCAGCCTTTCCGCCACCTCAAACCGCAGGTCACGGGCGACCAATGGCGGCGGCATCGCTATGTTCAGATCATAGAGGTCGTACCGCCACTCGCGCCCGATCTCCAAAACATCACGGAAGCCCTTGGTCGTCACCAGCGCCGTCGGCACGCCGCGCCGTTCAATCAGCGCGTTAGCGACAAGCGTAGTGCCATGGATGACGGATGCCAGATCAGATGGCGCAACACCTTCATTCGTCAGCGCCCGCTTGACCCCTTCGATCACGGCGCGGGATGGGTCATCGGGCGTTGTTAGCAACTTCTCCCGGCGCATAGCAGCGTCGCCGTCGCGCCACAGCACGACGTCAGTGAATGTGCCGCCGATATCAACGCCGACGCGCCACGAGGCCTCATGCGGATCAATCGCCATCACTGTAGGCCTCCGCGCCAGCATCCGTCACGAGGCCAGAGGCGATATCAGCTGCAAGCGCCGCCTTGTCGCGTTCCCCTGGCGGATAGAGCCCGCCGCCGCCGGGCATTTGAAACACCGCCTCGTCGCCGCGTTTCAACTGCGTGCGCGATTTGGGCGCCAATATTTCGCCGTTCAGAAGGTCAATCCCGCAGCTCCCCGGCGCGCCGCCGAGTTGGCCACGGGCTGGGTAATGCACCCGTTCATGGCGGATCGTCATAGTGATCGGCGTATCGGATAGCGAGCGAAACCCGATCCGCTGCGCATTGCCGCCCCTATACCGCCCGGCGCCGCCGGTATCCGGCACGAAGGCTTTTTCGGTCACCAGCATCGGCGTTTGGGTTTCGAACACCTCGACCGGTTCATTCGAGACATTGCTTGGGAAACTCAGGCACCCCGGCCCGTCGCCGACACTGCGCGCGCCATGGCCGCCGTTCATGAAGAACATCTTCACAAACGTCTCACCGTCACCCCGCGCGCCGCTGAAATAAACGTTCCAGAGCGGCGACCCGGACTCTGCGACCGCTTTCTCCGGCACGGCTTTCGCCAGCGCGCCCAAGACGACCGGCGGCACGTAATGTCCGGACAAATGCCGCCCCCATACCGGCGATGGTACGGTGGCGTTCAGCAATGAGCCCTCCGGCGCCCGCACCATGATCGGGCGGAGGGACCCGGCGTTATTCGGCGCCTCAGGGTCAAGCACACATTTGACGGCATAGCGCGCATAGGCTTGCGTATAGTTCAGAACACAATTGACGGGATGCGGGATCTGATCTGACGTCCCGGAGAAGTCCAGCGTCATCTCATCATCCGACACCGTCACCGTGCAGGCGATGGTGAGCGGCTTATCGAACCCATCGGTTTGGAAGTCATCGCGCCAGGAGCCATCCGGCATCGCGCGGATAGCGCGGCGCATGCTGGCCTCAGAGCGGGCGATGATTTCGTCTGCGACGTTCTCCAAATCGTCCAAGCCTTCGTCATTGAGCAGGCCCGTCAACTTCGTTGTGCAATCGCGATATGCAGCAAACTGAGCGCGGATATCGCCCAAAGTTTCACTAGACATACGCAAATTCTCTTTCAGGAAATCAATGACGGTTTCGTTCTCAACCCCGCCCTGAACGATCTTGCAGATCGGGATGGTCAGCCCTTCCTCAAACCTGTCCCGCGCCGTTGGCGATGGCGCCCCGCCGATATCCACCGTATGGGCCGTACTGGCGGCGAAAGCGATCAAGCGGCCATCCTGAAAAATCGGATGCGCCATGGAGATATCGTTCAGGTGGCCGGTGCCGATCCATGGATCATTCGTGATGATCACATCCCCCGGATTGAGCGTTTCTGGCGGAAATTTCTCCAGGATCGCGTCTAGCGTCAGCGGCAGCGTGCCCGTGAAGCTTGGGATACTGCGTTTGGACTGCGCGATCAGCCGTCCCTGCCCATCAAACAGGCTGAACGCCATGTCGTAATTATCACGCACGACGACAGAGAATGCGGCGCGGAGAAACGTTTCCGCCACCTGATCAACTAGGCCTTCAATGCGCCGCCAGATCAAGCCGATGCGGACAGGATCCATCATGCGCTTGCTCCCGCCTTGTAGACCGGCGTCAACCAATGCCGGTATGCGGGCGCCCGGCCACGCACCACGGCGTCGTAGTGATCCTGCAGCTTGCGTGTGGCGGGGCCAGGCGCGCCATCGCCGACAGGTTTTCGCTCGAAGCTCAGGATCGGCACGAGCTCCTGACCGGTGCCGCAATAAAACGCTTCCTCGGCCAAATATAGCTCCGTCCGTCCAATATCGCGTTCAATCACTTCCACTCCAACATCGCCCGCGATCTCGATCAACGTGCGACGGGTGACGCTTTCCAGAATGCCGGCGGTGACTGGCGGTGTGATAAATTGGCCGTCGCGCATCAGAAACACGCATCCACCCGGCCCTTCGCTAACGGTGCCGTCGCGGTTCAGGATGACCGCAGCATCGTAGCCGTTCCGCTTCGCCTCCAGACCGGCAAGGCGGCTGTTCAAATAATTGGCGGAGGCTTTGATGCGCGGCGGGCTCGCATCATCTTCGTTTCGCCGCCAGGAACTGACGCCGAAATGCCGCCCCTCGTGATAGGCTGCGACGCGGCCACGCGCCCGGCAGATGATGGAATATCCAGCCGGTCCGGTCGCCGCCATAGCACCCCATTCATCCACATAGGTCTGCATACGGACATAGATATCCTGGCGAAAATCGCAGGCTCTTGCGAGCGCCAGCATCTCCTCTGTCAGTTTCGCCGCATCCGGGCAGCCTTCGATTTCGATCACGGCATTGGAGAATGCGAGGCGATCCATATGCTCTGGCGCGCGGAAAACGAACAGCTCCTGCTCATTTTCATTCCAGTAGGCGCGGAGGCCTTCAAAGGCCAATACGGCGAAGGTCAGCCCCGGCGCCATGATCGATATTTTGGCCTCGCCAAACGGCACAATCTGGCCATTCATGTTGGCCAAAGGCGGGTGACCGTGGTCGCTCATAGCAATGCCTCGTGTGTTCTCTCTGTTCAGGAACACATGGTGCGAGCCAGCGCCTTAGCGGTCAATGCGAGGAAACACATTCCAGTTCGCCCTCGGCTGGCCTTAGACTGTGCGGCGCCAGTCAAATCGATCCAGAGGATCAGCAGCAATGTCGACGCTTAGCGAAACTATGGAATGGCTATGTGCCGCCGATCCGATCCGTGCGCCAGGCGTCGAAGCGCAGGCGCGGCGGCTCTTGCTTGACACAATCGGCTGCATGATCGCGGGATTAGCGAAGCCAGAACCTTTGGCCTTGGCGCAATCCCTCGCTGCAATGGACCCGGGCGCGGTGCGCCTGCCCGGTTCACCCTCCCCTCTAACAACATTGAGCGCCGCCTATGTTTCGGGCATTGCCGCATGCTGGGACGAAGCCTGCGAAGGGTTGGCGCGCGCCCATGGCCGGCCCGGATTGCATGCGTTCGCGGCAACGCTGCCGCTCGCGATCAATGGCAAGCGAACGCTTGGAGAGACATTGGCGGCGCTGACCATTGGCTTTGAGTTGGCGGGCCGCATGGGGGAGCGGCTGCGCATTCGCCCTGGCATGCATGTCGACGGCATATGGGGCACATTCGGCGCTGCCGCAGCCGCCGCGCGATTGTTCGGCCTCTCCGCTGCCGAAACATTGGCCGCCGCTGAAGCGGTCGCGACGCATCTGCCGTTCAGCCTGTATCTCCCGGTCGCGAAGGGCGCCACGATTCGTAACGCCTATGTCGGCGAGGCTGCGATGCGCGGGATTTCGGCGGCGCTGGCGGTAAAAGCAGGCGTCACAGCGCCAGCAGGCGGGGCGGACCAATATCAAGACCTGGCTCTCGGCGGCGGCGCAACAGCGTTCGCAGCGCCACCCGGCGAATGGCTGATCCTCCAAGGATATTTGAAGCCCTTCGCCGCAGTCCGCCATGTGCATTATGGCGCGCAGGCGGCGCTCGGTTGGCGGCGCGCGCATC
The DNA here is from genome assembly GCA_038102935.1 of Alphaproteobacteria bacterium. Taxonomy (GTDB): domain Bacteria; phylum Pseudomonadota; class Alphaproteobacteria; order Bin95; family Bin95; genus VMCJ01. Next base: position 81,607 of record JAYNYG010000007.1, read on the forward strand.
CCGACATTTCGGTTTCGGCCATTACGGCGCTCAAGCTCTCCGTCTATGAGGAAGCGATCACTTATTGCGGCAATCGGGCGCCGCAGACTGCGATCCAAGCGCAATTCAGCCTAAGTTACGGTTTGGCTGCAGCCCTCGTTCAAGGTGATCTCGGGCCAGAGGCATATACCGCTGCAGCCCTGACTGACCCCAAAACGCTTCGTTTGGAACGAATGTTGGAAATAACCCCGGACATAGCCGCAAGCGCCGATGGACTAAGGCAGGCTGCGCTTTCTATCGAAACCGCTGACGGCGTATCCACCCATGCCGTGACATCTGTTGCAGGCGATCAAGACCAACCGTTGACCAATGCAGACGTCGCCGCAAAATTTCAGCGCTATGCCGGACCAGTGGTCGGCGACGCCTCTGCAGACAGGATATCGTCAGCAGTGCTTGAAGGACCGCTGGACAGTATTTTGGCTGAGATATTGAGCTAACTGTCCAGGCTCGGCCAGTTCACGCCAAGACCTCTGCCAACTCAGCAAAGTCTCTGACGATGAGGTCCGGCTGTTCCGGCCAATCGCCGAATGGGCGTTTGCGGCGGTCAATGAACGCGGTGCGCATGCCGAAGGACTTGGCGCCAACGCAATCGAACGCGTGGTTCGCAACGAACAGGATGCTGCTGCGGTCGATATCCAGCAGTTCCGCCGCCTTCGCATAGGTCTGCCAATGGGGTTTGAAATAGCCCGCGTCTTCGACGGACATCACTTTGTCGAACGGGAAGCCAATATGCGGTTTCGCAGCCTCCAGCATATCCCGGTCGCCATTGGATAGGATCGCGAGCTTGTAGCGCTCATGCAGCTTGGCCAGCGCCTCCAGCACATCCGGGAACGGTTTCAGGCGCTCGATTTCGCTGACGAGCCATTCGACCTCGGCCTGCGTGTAGTCTATCTCCGCCCGGTCCATGACATGGCTGACGGCCCGGTGGCCGATCTGGCGATAGGGCGTGTGGCCCCGGTCGCAGAGCGCATCGATCATCGAATTTTCGAAATGGGTGCGCCGCCACCATGTCACGAAGCTGTTGGGTTTGCCCTGCCAGCCCTTCTTTTCCAGAAACGGCGTCGCGATTTCCACCAGCCCGCCCTGCATATCGACAACGGTGCCGTATTGGTCAAAAACGAGCGCCTTCACTTCACGGCGCAGAATGGCTGGATCAGTCGCCATGTTACGCGATGAACTCAAGGTTCAGTCCGCGCGCGTCCGCCGGCGTTACGCGAAGGACATCGCCAACTTTCTCAGCTTCAATCCCAGCGGATTGCAGATAGGCCGCCGTCGCATCCAGATCATCAACGCCGATGGTCAGCACGTGCCAGATCGGCCGTTCTGACGCCGGATGGGTCGAAAGGCCAGGATGAGCCGCGCCAACGCCGGCGTCTGTCGCAAGGCGAATGAATCCGCGCCCGCTATCGATCTCAACGCCATAGCTGGTCTCCGTAATGGATTCCTTGCCGAACAACTTCGATAGCGCCTGCGCCGTCGCCATTGGGTCAGCGGCGATGCCGGTGATGCCGGCAAAACGGTTCGCGCCATTTTTATGGCTCAGCAGCCGCGCATTCCGCATCAGTTCCGGCGTTTTATGGCCGCACATAAAAATGGGCATGCCGCCAAGATCATCTGGCTCAAGGAAAAGGTTGCGGAACTTGACCATGCCTTCCGGTTCTTTGGAAGGCCGCGCCAGGTCGTTGGGGCCATCAGTGCGGACGCCAAGCGCCTCAACTTGCGCCTTCACCGCATCTGCATCAGGCGTGCCAAGCGCCAAGCGATGCAGGCCTTCGCCCCGGTCCGCCAAGTTCTTCAGTAGGCCGCCATCCGGGTTATCTGGCTCGTTGACCCCGAGCAATTCCAAATAGGTTTCCGGGAACATCAAGCAGTGATTGGCGGACGCCCGGTTCTGGTGATTGCCAAGCGGCGCACAGGTAAACCCAAGCTTCTCATAATCCAGCCGAGAGCCTTTAAGGTCATTCACGGCGATGATGCAATGGTCGAGGCCAAGGACGGGATTCATGGACAAATGCTCCTTCAAGCGGGCTTCTGGTGGACGGTGACTTCTGGCAAGTCGCCATCATAGCGTTCGACTTCAACCAGGGCTGAATGGGCGGATGGGCCTTGGCCGAGTTTTGAGGTGCCCTCGTCGCGGGTGAGGACGTTGGGGTTGCCGTGTTTTTCGAGTGCGGCGCCAGGGGATTTACGGTCCAGCGGGTCAAACCATGCGCCGGTTGGGAATTGGATGACGCCCGGCATGACAACGTCTGAGACGATGATGCCCGCCAGCGTTTGGCCCCGGTCATTGAAGACGCGGGCGATGTCGCCGTCTTTCAGATCACGCGCTGTAGCGTCTTCCGGATTGATCCACATGGGCTCCCGGCCTTTGATTTTGGAACGGCGACTGGCGCCGCCCGCATCCATCTGGCTGTGCAGGCGGGTCTTCGGCTGGTTGGAGAGCATGTGCAGCGGGAACTTGGACGCCGCTGCCGCACCTAAATATTCCTTCGGTTCCCGCCATGCGGCGAAGCCTGGGCAGTCCTCATACCCAAAACCTGCGACGCGTTCGGAGAAGATTTCGATTTTTCCGGATGGCGTGTTGAGCGAGCGTTCTTCGGGGTCGGCCCTGTAATCGGCCAGCATCACATAGGGTTCGGATGGTTTCGGCACTTTGAAGTGGCCGGTTTCCCAGAATTGGTCAAAGCTCGGCATTTCAACGCCTTTGCGGGACGCAAGTTGGCGGGAGACATTATAGATATGCTCCAGCCATTCCCGCTCCGTCCGGCCCTCCGTAAACGCCTCTTTGAAGCCCATGCGGTCGGACAAATCCGTAAAAATGTCATGATCTGACTGGGACTGCGCCACCGGCTCCGCCGCTTTATGCATGGCGATGATATAGGGGTCGCGGCCGCCGGAGCCGATGTCATTGCGTTCAAGCGTCGTGGTGGCAGGCAGCGCGATATCGGCGTGGCGGGCTGTCGCCGTCCACCAGATATCCTGGACGATCACTGTGTCCGGCCTACGCCAGGCTTCCACCAGCCGGTTGAGGTCCTGGTGGTGATGGAACGGGTTGCCGCCACACCAGTAAATCAGCTTCGTGTCGGGATATGTCCGTTCTTCGCCGTTGAAGTCATAAGCCTCGCCCGGATGCAGCAGCATGTCCGCGATGCGCGCCACAGGAATCCAGCTATCGGAGCGATTGACGCCCGCAGGCAGCGTTGGCGAGGGGGTGCGTTCGCGCGGGTTGCCCATGCCGTTGGTGCCGCCCATGCCGAAGCCAAACCCGCCGCCCATCTGACCGATTTGGCCGATCATGGCGGCCAAGCTGATCACGCCCCAGAACGGCAGCTCGCCATAGTCAGCGCGCTGAATGCCCCAGGCCATGTTGATGTAGCTACGCGTCTCAACCAGCGCCAAGGCGATTTCACGGATCGTTTCCGCTGGAATGCCAGTGATCGCGGACGCCCATTCAGGCGTTTTCGGTTGGCCGTCATCCTCGCCCATCACATGGGAGAGATAGCGGTCATAGCCGCTGCAATATTTGTCGAGGAACGCCATATCCGCTTTGCCCGCGCTGGCGATCACATGGGCCATGCCTAAAAGCATTGCTGAATCGGTGCCGGGTCGGATCGGCACCCATTCAGCACTTGGCACGCCTTCCAGGTCTTCGCGCACGGGGGATACGTTGATGAAGCGAATGCCCTTGGCTTCCGCGCGCTTCAGAAAGTCAGCGAGTGTGTGCGCCCCGCCGCCGCCTGAATCCACTTGCGCGTTCTTCAGCGGTACGCCGCCAAAACACAGCACAATTTTACCTTCCTTGAGCAGCCCATCCCAATCGCTGATCGGCCCTTGGCTGGCTTCAGCAGAACCCAGAATATGCGGCAATACGGCGAGTGCCGCCGCATAGCTGTAATTGTGAAGCTGCCCTGTAAACCCGCCAAACAGGTTCATAAACCGCTGCATCTGCGTTTTGGCATGATGGAAACGCCCGGCGGACGACCAGCCATAAGAGCCAGCGAAAATCGCTTCATTGCCATGATCGGCTTTGACGCGCTTTAGCTCAGCCGCAACCACGTCCATTGCTTGATCCCAGGAAACCGGCACGAACGGTTCTGCGCCCCGGCCTTCTGGATTTGCGCCCGCGCCGTGCTCTGCCACAGACTTCCGCAAATGCGGTTCGCCGATGCGGGTCGGGCCATAGAGCATCTCCGGAATCGCATCCAGAATTTGAGAGGGATCTTTATCATCCTCAAACGGCGTCACGCCGGTAACACGACCATCCTCAACATTTGCTCGGAATGCTCCCCAGTGGGAGCCGTGCATGATTCCATCATCGGGCATGGGGCGCTCTTTTCATCTGATCTAATGCCTGCTCCAATCATAACCAGGAAATTGAGGGAGGGCGACAGGATGGCCGCAGTCGAAATTTTTGCTCCGCGTATGGAGCAAGTGATTGCCAAGGATGCAGCGCTGGAGCAGGTCGCGACCGGCTTCATTTTCACGGAAGGCCCAATCTGGCACCCAGAAGCCCAGCATCTAACTTTCAGCGATATGCCGGGCGATATCATGCGGCGCTGGAGTGCTGCCGACGGTATCGAGACATTTCGCCAGCCCTGCAACAAAGCCAATGGCAACGCCTACGACCAAGCGGGTCGAATGCTATCCTGCGAACACGCGAGCAGCAGCGTCTCCCGCACCGAAGCCGATGGCGCAATCACAACGCTTGCCAGCCATTGGCAGGGAAAAGAACTGAACAGCCCGAATGACATTGTCGTCAGCCGGGATGGCTCGATCTGGTTCACGGACCCGACCTATGGGCGAATGGAAGGCTTCGGCGTGCTTCGCGATCAGGAGCTTGCTTTTCAAGGCGTTTACAGGATTGCGCCGGATGGCGCACTGCATCTACTCGCCGATGATTTTGGCCAACCGAACGGGCTTTGTTTCAACTTGGACCAGACCCGGCTCTACGTGAATGACACCGATAATGGCCATATCCGCGTCTTCGACGTGAACGCCGATGGCGGCATCTCCGGTGGCAGCGTATGGGCCGCGCCCGCAGGCGACGGCCCCGGCGCGCCAGATGGGATGAAGATGGATGCTGCGGGCAATATCTTCTGCACTGGCCCTGGCGGCGTGCATGTTTTCGCTCCTGATGCGACGCCGCTTGGCCGTATCCTAACGCCTGAAGTCACGGCCAATTTCACCTGGGGCGATGAAGATCTGCGTTCGCTTTACTTCACGGCCTCAACCAGCCTCTATCGCATCCGCACCAAAACGGCAGGCGTTGATCTGTTCAATCTGTAGGACTGCTTTTCATGACATCTGAGACTTTGACCGCATTGGTCACCGGCGGCGCCGGCGGCATCGCCCGCGCCATGATTGAGGCGCTAATGCAGGACGGCGTTACCTGCGTCGCAGCCGACCGTGATCCAGAAGCGCTCAAAAAGCTGAAGGCGGACATGCCGGGCGTCCACACGATTCCAGCCGATATGGCGAACAGCGCTCAATGCGCCGCCGCCGTGCAAGCTGCCGTTGATACGACCGGGCGGCTTGATATTCTGATCAATAACGCAGGCATTGGCATGAGCAGTCTGCGGATTGATGGCGAAACGCGCCTGCCCGATCTGGATGAGTTGACGGACGAGGTTTGGGACAATTTCTTCCGCATCAACGTGCGCGGGCCGCTCGCCATGAGCCGGGCCGCTATGCCGCATCTAAAGCAAAGCCCGCGCGGCCAGATTGTCATGGTGACGACCAGCTATTTCACCATGCATCGCGTGGCGCCTTACGGCCCAACTAAAGCAGCGCTGGAAAGCATGACGGCGATCTGGGCGAAACAATTCGCGGCGGATGGCGTTGCTGTGAATGTATTGGTGCCAGGCGGCGCCACGGATACGCCTTTTGTCTCCCCCGCATCAGGCATCCCGCGCGAGAAAATGCTGAAGCCTGGCGTCATGGGTCCGCCGATCCGCTGGATGGCCAGCCGGGCGCCGAAGGACTTCACCGGCATGCGCATCGCGGGCCAAGACTGGGACACGAACTTACCGGAAGATGAAGCCGCCGCTAAAGCCGCGCGCCCCGCCGCATGGCCGGAACTGGCGCCGACGCCCGCATGGTCAACCTGATCAGCGCGTCCTAACCATCCTCGAAGCGCGCATCCCGCCAAGCGAGCGCCGCCTTCAAGCCCTGCTCATCACGAATTCGCGCGAATTCGCGTTTTTCTGGGCCACCGCCAGCGTTCAGCAATACGTCGATATCAAGCCCGGCGCGCAGGGCAGCGTCGATGCCCATGGTTTGATATGTCTGGTTGATCGCGCGCTTGGTGAGCGTGACGGACCGCTCGGATGCGTTAGCGATCATCCGCGCTTTGGCGAGCGTTGCCGGCAGCGCTTCGCCTTCTGGCGCGACGCGGTTGATGATGCCCATGGCGACGGCGTCTGCAGCGTCCAGCTTGTCCTCGCCCGTCAACAGGATTTCCTTGGCCTGCTTCGGCCCTGTCACCCAGGGCAGCAGCATGGCGACAATGCCAGTGCCGAAACGCACTTCTGGTTCGCCAAGCTTCGTTCCAGGCTCAGCGATGGTGATATCCGTCGCCAGCATGACCTCGAACGCGCCCGCCAAACAGTAGCCGTGAATGGCGGAGAGCGTCGGCGTTTTGGCGTGCCAGAATTGCATGATGAAATCGAATTGGAGCTGCATTTGCCGCTCCCAGTCTTCGATATCGGACTTTGGGTTTTCAGCAGCCGCTTTTAGGTCAAACCCCGCAGAAAACGCGCGACCAGCGCCGTTAACGACAATCGCCCTGACGCCGTCGTCTGCATCCAGCCCCGCAACGGCATCCAGAGTTTCGTACATCAAGGGATTGTGGAAAGCGTTCAGGCGATCTGGCCGGTTGAACGTCAGCAGCGCGACGGGGCCGTCCCGCTCAACAACGATATGCTCATAGGTCATCGAACGGGCTCCCTTGCCGCCATGCTCATTGAAGGCGCTAGTTAACGGTTGGCGGCTCGTCATCATTGGCGGCGTTTGGGATGATGGCGAGCTCCATCAACGCTTCCAGCAACTCCGCCCGTCCGCTAAAAGTCGGCGCTTCCAGAAGCGCTTGTTTCTCTGCTGGCAGGAATGGGCAAGCCATCGCCAGCGCGTTCACCAGCGGCTCATCCGGCAGTTGGCCTATCGCGTCTTCGTCCGCGCCAAGGCCTTGGGTTTTCAGATAGCCGCCAAGCGCACCGAGCAATTTATCCCGGTTCAAATCCGCTTCAACAGCTGTGGTGATATCTTCAGAGAATTCCGAATAGTCTGCGCGCACGCGGCGGTAACCGTCTTTCTCAGCGACTTCTTCCTGGATGCGGAGGCGTATGACGCCCTCCAGCGTTACGGTCCAGCGCCCGTCCTCAAGCTCTTCATGCTCAATGATCCGGCCCAAGCAGGCGACACTGTATAATTCTGGCGCGTCGCCTTTGCTCTCCGGGTCACGCGGCTGCACCATGGCGATAACCTGATCGCCCTGCATCGCATCTTGCACCATGGCCCGGTAACGCGGCTCGAAGATATGCAGCGGCAGACGCGCGCGCGGCAACAGCAGCACGCCAGTCAGCGGGAATACCGGCACGACTGCCGGTAACGCCAGCGCCAGAGGATCATTGGTCATTGCCGCTGGCTCCGAATGCGATCAGGAGAATAGGATCGAGGAGAGCCGCCGCCGGGCGGTCTTGGACGCATCATCCATTGGCCCCCAGGCTTCGAAGAACTTCAGGAGCTGCGTGCGCGCGCCCTCTTCGTTCCATGCGCGGTCAGCTTCAATGATATCCAGCAACGCATCCGCCGCCTCGTCCCGATCATCCGCAGCAAATAGCGCCATAGCGAGATCAAACCGCGCCTGATGGTTTTTCGGCTCTGCCTCAACGGCGGCCCGGAGCGCGTCGATCTCGGACGTATCCGCGCCTTCGGTTTGGCCCGCCAGATCAACGGCGGAAATTGCGCCAGCAACGAACGGATCGCTCTGATCCGCTGGCGCCACGCGCTCGATGAACGCTTGCGCGTTCTCAAGATCACCATCCGCTAGGGCCACACGCGCCAAACCGGCAAGCGCATAGGGGTTTTCTGGCTCATGCTGCAGGACTTGCGCCAGGATTGCGCCTGCAGTTTCGAAGTCTTCCGCCTCAATCGCCGCGAGCGCCTGTTCTACGGCTTCTTCAATCGGGCTTTTGACTTCGCCGCCGACCAGCCGCTCAACGAAGGACCGCACCTGGCTTTCAGGGATCGCGCCCTGGAAACCATCCGCCGGGCGGCCTTGTTTGAAGCCATAGACCATCGGGATCGACTGGATCTGCATCTGCTGCGCGATTTGCTGGTTCTCGTCGATATTGACCTTGACCATCTTGACCTTGCCCTGAGCCGCGTTGACGACCTTCTCCAGGATCGGGGTCAACTGCTTGCAGGGGCCGCACCAGGGCGCCCAGAAATCAACGATTACAGGCGTTTCCATCGACGCTTCGATGACATCCGCCATGAAGGTCTCAATACCGCTGTCTTTGATATAGGGGCTCGCGCCGCCCGCCGGTTGGGCTGCGCCGTCGCCTGACATAATTTCCATTGCCGCTTGCTTCCGAAATGCTGGAGAGGTGTCGCCCAGAACATGGGCAAAGCAAAGGCATGTGGCAAGGGGGAAGCGGCGAGCGGTCGCTATGCGGCGTTCAAGTTCCTTAAGAAATCACCGATACCTGCGTTCAGGCGGGCGCCGACGTCTCGCAGATCATCGGCAGTCTTCAAGATTGCGTCTGATGCATTGCCGGTGATGCTGGCGCGCGCATTCACAGCGGCGCAATTATCCGCAACGCTGGCCGCGCCCGTGGACGCCTCATGCATGCTCTCAGATATGCCGCGCGCTGTAACCGTTTGTTCTTCGATGCTGGCGGCGATGCACACTGTCGCTTCATTCACGCTGGCGATGGTGTCGCTGATGCCAGATATGGCGCTGCCCGCCTGCTCTGAAACGCCCTGAATTTCAACAATTTGGCGAGCAATTTCTTCAGTTGCGCTCGCCGTTTGGCCAGCCAACGCCTTCACTTCCGACGCGACCACGGCGAACCCTCGCCCCGCTTCGCCAGCGCGGGCGGCTTCGATGGTTGCGTTAAGCGCCAGCAAGTTTGTTTGAGCAGTGATGCCACTGATCAGTTTCACCACCTCGCCGATTTTATCCGCGGATTGCGCCAAGCTACGAACGGTTGCTTGCGTGGCTTGCGCCTTGTCCATCGCTTCCTGCACTACAGCTTCAGAACGAACCGCCTGCGCACTGATCTCCTGGACGGCATAGGCCAATTCTTCACCAGCGGCAGCGGCTGACGTGACGTTCTCAGAGGTTTGCACGGTCGCGCTGGCGACCTCAGTTGAAAGGCCCTCCGTCGCCCGCGCCGCATCTGCGACGGCTCGGGCTGCATGGTCGAGCTTGTCGGTCTCACCCGTAATGTCGTCAACAAGGGCGCCAAGCCCAACGGACATGTCAGCGGATAACTCACGCACGAGTGCCGTTCGTTCTGCCGCCGCCGCCTCGTAATAGATGGACATCGCCACGTCCATATCCAGGATCAGCGCTTTTTGAACTGCATCCGAAACCGCTTGGAAATTTCTTTGGCTTTCGTTTGTAGGCCTGCATAGCGACGCCGCCGATCAAGTTCAGAAACTTGGCGTAACTGCCAATGAACCAGCGTGGCTCCATACCGCTTTGATACCGGGCCTGGCCAATTTTCTCTGTAATCTTGAAATACTCAGCGTCAAAACCGCTGGTGAACAAGGCGCGCCAATGCAACGTCTGGCTCTCACAGAACTTGTCCTCTTTGCCGCGCAAATGCATTGCGGCCGTCTGCACGCTCATGGCATGCGCGACAAAGGTTTTGAGCAATTGCGGCAACGTCTTTTCAAGCGTCGGCCAGAAATCCTGCAACTCTCGAAGGTCGCCATCGTTCAACCCAATGAACTGAAAGCGCTCGCGCATATCCGGCTGGCTATTCTGCAGCAACGGATCGCTTCTATGAGCGTTCGGACTTGTTCGGTTCAGCATTTCAATCACGAAGCTTCGGGTTTCAGCGTATGACACCCCAACATTGCGCGATTTGCTTAAGCGACAGTGAAAATCAACGCCTTAAGCGCCGCTAACTGCCGACAAAACGCCTGCACTCACCCATTCATCCAGCTCGGCCAAACTTTGATCGCGGCCCATCGGGTCAAGATTCACGACAACCCGCTCAATACCTGCATCCTGATAACGCTTCAGCATGTCCGGATCAGGCTCGCCGCCGAAGACCGTGACAGGGATATTGCGCCCTGCCTCAGCCGCCATCGCACGGTATTCGGGCATCATATCCAGGATGTGATAGTGCGGGCGCTTGGCGTGCGGCAGCCATGCGTCGCCATAACGAAGCGCGCGCCGGGCGCCATACGGAAAAGCGCCGCCGACATAGACTGGCGGGCCGCCCGCCTGCGCTGGTTTCGGCCATGTTTGCAGTGGCCCGAATTCCACCATGTCGCCCTGATATTCCGCCGTATCTTCTGTCCAGATGGCGCGCATGGCTTCGGTTTTTTCGCGCATCAGCTTCATGCGGGTTTTGAAATCAACGCCGTGGTTCGCCATCTCATCCGCGTTCCACCCGGCGCCGATGCCAAACAGAAACCGCCCCTCGGACATCAGATCCAGGGTTGCGACAGTTTTCGCAGTTTGATACAAGTCCCGCTGAGGCACGAGGCAGATACCGGTCGCAAGCTTCAGAGAAGTCGTGGCCGTCGCTGCCGCCGTCAGCGTTACAAACGGGTCCATGACCTCGAAATACTTCTGCGGCAGCGCTCCGCCCTGCGGCCATTCAGACCCGCGTGACAGGGGTATATGGCTGTGCTCGGGCACCCAAAGCGATTCAAATCCGCGCTCTTCCAATGCGCGGCCTAAATCAGCCGCCCGAATGGATTCCGCCGTAAAAAACAACGCAACGCCGATATGCATGAGCTTTGTCCCTGAATTACAGAAATCAAGCTTAGATCGACGGGCGCGGCGCCGCTACTGTTGTGGCTGGCCTTGTTTGGCGTCTGGCTTGGCGATCACGTCTGGGGTGCGGGCGGTCAGGCGTTTGGTCTTGTAATCGGTTAGGCGATAGGCCCAGCCGGATGCGCTGGCGGACCATTTTTCGATTTCCGCCGCCACTTCCTCAGACGTTTTGAACTGGTCCGCGATGCGGCCAGATTCTGTGTCCTTGCCCTTATTTGCTTCCAAGAACGCATCGAGACCTGCCCAACGGCCAGCGGGTTCGAGGTTTAGCGTCACCCAGGTTTTACCGTCTTCCAGTTTCTTTGCCCGGTAGACCAATCGCACGCCGTCAAATGTCTCGTAGATGGTCTCGACAGCGCCGGTCATATCGACCTCGCCAGCCGGGCGCACGTCTTCGAGAATCTGGAAATCCGGGATGCGCGCGATGGCGGAAAGCTCATGATCCGGCTTTGGCTGATACCCGTCCGGGATCGCAGCGCCGAGACTATATTTCTCCTGATCGGGCGATTCTTTAGCAACCAAGATCAAATCCGCGATCGCGCCATCGCCGACCGGCTTGCCATCCTGATCCAATGCGGGATGCTGGATGCGCGCGCCGGAAATGCGGCGGCCATCGATGTTAACGATCGTGCGCTGGATCCAATCCAGGGGACGGCGCTTCGGCTTAAATTCGCCTTCGACCAACCAGGTCTGCGCATCATCATATTCACGCAAGAACACGCCGCCGCCCGTCGCCGGCGGACGGTTCAAGCCGGAAATGAAATCCGCAACCGCTGTATCGCCCGCCTTCAGCGTGACGCGGGTGGCAAGCGAATACTCATCCGCCGGGTCGTCCACATTCAGGCGTTTGTAGTTTTCGGGCTTCTTGGTTTTTGGCTCAATTTTCTCAAGCGTCGCAATGCGCTTGAGGATACCCGTGACGCGTTCATTGTCCGCCGGGTAGCCGTAATGCTCTTGGATGACCCATTGCTCATCTTGGCGCGCCAATGTCAGCACGCCGCCTTCCTGGCTTTCCATTCGGAAAGTATCGACATCATTAATCTGGCCAGCGATGCCTTCAAACATCGGGCCTTTTTCATAGGCTGCCGACTGCAGGTTTTGGCGTTCCTGGCCAAAATAATATGCGCCGCCGCCGATGATCGCGACGGCGATGGCGAGAATCAGGACAAGACGAGCGTTCATGCTGCGCTCCCCTGGCTGGATAAGGAACTGGATGTGGCGCTCGATTTGGCCGCTTTTGCGAATTCACGCTGGAACGCCCGGCGGTGCTGGCTGCGCAAGAACGCGCCGAACAACGCCAGGATCGCGATGATCAGTGGCATGAGAACCACATTCGCGGCCTTAATCTTGCCGGTCAACGTCTCAACATCGCTGCGGAGCGCAAACTGCACATCCCGTAGCTCCTTGCGGACCTTCAGCATCTGCTGCTGTGCGGCGTCAATCTCCGCCCGCTGAGCATCCGTCAACACGAGCGAGGTTTTCCCAGATGGGTCGCTGGCGCGTTTGACATTCGTCAGCTTCTTCTGCACGGCTTCCAAGTCCTGCAGGAGTTCCTGCTCCTTAGCGCGGAACTGGCGTTCGGCGTCCCGCTGGATTTCATTGATCAGCGTGAACGGCCGTTGGAACCCGCCACGGCTACGCAGGCCAATCAGGTCCGCAGAGCCGGTTAAGTTCTCCAGCAGGTTGGCGAAGAATACGCCGTTATTGGCATTCGGCACGGCGATGCGCTGGCCGAAAAGGTCCTGCACCTGCACCCAGAGGCCATCCGCCAGCAAGTCCACGTCAGCCGTGACGGCAAGGCCTACGGGCGCATCAGACTTCGCTTTGTGCTTAGCCTTCATCGCATCGAACTTTTCCTGAGCCTTGGTTTTGTCTTCGTCCTTAGCCTCAGCCTCATCCAGTATGGCGGGCCGTGGGGGGCCGTCCGGGAAGGCGGTATTGGCGATGCCGGTCAACCGGGCGGCGATGGTGAATTTTGCTTCCGCCTTCAGATCATTCGCGATGCCGACGATATCCGGCTGGCGGCCTTGGGCGCGGCCAACATCGACCAACCCAGCATTCTGCGAGGTCTGGATTAGCGGTTCAATCGTCAGGCCGCCGGACTCGCCGTAGGGCACGATATGGCCGGGGGATGCGATATGCAGTTGATCCAACTGGCTGGTGGTGATGTCCGTCTCGCTCATATTCGCACGGCGGAGCGCCATCCAAAGCGGATACTCAATCGCCAGCATGCGGGTTTTGCTGGCGTTTGGCGCGCGCACCTTGCGGGCGTTCGAGATATCGCCAACGAGCTTGCCCGCAGGCACCTCCATGCCCCAGGCGTGGAAGAGCTTCTGCAATTTATCCGCCGTGCCATAATCGACCCGTTGCTGACCGCCCCGTTGCGGCGGGCGCTGGGCGTCCGCTTCACTATGGGGATCAACGAAGGCGATGACTTTACCGCCGTTCAGCAGAAACTGATCAATGCCGTAAAGCGCTTCGTCGCTGAGCGTCGGCGGTTGAATAATCAGCAGCAAATCAAGATCATCCGGGAGCGCGCCCGAGTTGGCGCTGACTTCTGACATATCAAAAAACTGCTTGGCCTGAGACCAGACCACCCAACTATCGTCCGGCCCGCTCGGCGCGCCGCGCGCGCGCTGGGAGCCAGCTACAGGCACTGTCGTGATGAGGCCGACTTTCGGCTTATTCGGGTTGGCGAGGTTGTAGACAATCCGCGCCAGATCATATTCCAGGAACGGCTCACGCTTTTCGTCAAAAAACGGAATGACCTGTTGGTGATCCGTCGCGTTGACGCCGAAGAGACCGAAATACACGGTCTCGCCGGTTTGATCGACAGGCACGCCCTGCAGGCCGACAGCGACCGCACGGTCTTCTTCGTCGGTGAACGGAAGCGGGTCAATGATTTCGAGGCGGATCTTGCCTTGGCCGTAAGCTGCAAACTCCTCCAGCATATCTTTGACGCGCTCGCCCAGAATCCCGATTTGTGGAATTTCACGGGCGAGACGACCAGAGAAATAGTAGCGGAGCGTGATCGGCTCATCGATCTTATTGATGACGTTCAGCGTGCCTTCGCTCAGCGTGAACAGGCCTTCCTCGGTCAGATCAAGCCGTGCTGATTTGAGCGCGTTGTTGGCGAGCGTCACCGTCGCGACGAAGCCGACCGCGATGAGCGCCAAAGAAATAAGGCTCAGCGCACCGCTGGTTTTTCTACCTAATGCCATGCCGATCACCCTGCCTTCTTCGAATCAACGACGACCATGGTCGCCAGCAGCCAAGCGACCATTAGCGCCAGGAAGTACACAACATCACGCGCATCAATCACGCCTTTGATGATCTGGTTGAAATGCGGCAACACGGATAGGCCCGCGACCGTTTTCAATGCATCATCAGACATGAATTCTGAAATCAGGTCCGTGACAAACCCGGCGCCGCCAGCCGTCATCAAGAAGCAAACCGTCACGGTGACAACGAATGCGATCACCTGGTTTTTAGTCGCTGCAGAGAGGCAGGAGCCGATGGCGACATAGCCGCCCGCCATCAGGAATGACCCCACATAGCTTGCGAGGATGACGCCGTTGTCCGGCTCGCCCAGCACATTGACCGTGATCCAGATCGGGAAGGTCAGCGCCAATGCAAGGCCAAGGAATAGCCAAGCCGCAATGAACTTGCCGATCACAGCCGCCCATACAGGGATCGGTAGAGTCAGGAACAGCTCAATCGTACCTTGGCGCCGTTCTTCCGCCCAAAGCCGCATGGAAAGCGCGGGGGCCATGAACAAATAGAGCCAGGGGTGGAACATGAAGAAGGATTGCAGGTCGGCATTGCCGCGTTCGAGGAAATAGCCCACGAAGAATGTGAACGCACTCGCGAGCGCCAGGAAAATGATCAGGAAGATCGCCGCCACCGGGGTTGCGAAATATCCGGCGAATTCGCGCCGGGCGACTGTCAGCAATGCGCCCATCAGGCCGCCTCCCCTTTCAGCGTTAGATGGCGGAAGAGATCCTCGAGCGCCGAGGCTTCTGGCCTGACGGAGATCACATCCACATTCCCATCCGCCAGCGCGCCGGCGACGGTGTTCAGGATCATCGCCCCGCCTTTGGGAGCCACGATCAGCTTGGCTTGACCGCCCGGCAGAGCCACAACGCGGATATCGCTTACCGCATCCAGTGGCTGCAGCGCAGAGCGGGCACGCTCCGCCACGTCCTTTGAGAGCGTTACGGCGACGGCGTTAAAGATTTCAGAGCGCTGAGCCAATTCGCCCGGCGCGCCATCAGCGATGACTTTGCCGTCTGCGATGATCACCGCGCGGCTGCAGATCGCGTCTACTTCTTCCAGAATATGGGTCGAGATGATGATGGCTTTGTCCGGCGCGATTTCGCGGATGAGCTCGCGCACTTCGTGTTTCTGGTTCGGGTCCAGTCCGTCCGTTGGCTCATCCAAGATCAACACGTCGGGATCATGCAGGAGCGCCTGGGCCAGGCCGACCCGGCGCTTGAAGCCTTTGGAAAGGGTTTCAATCGGCTGCGCTACGACGCTTTCCAGATTGGTGCGCGCGATCGAGGCATACACCTTCCGGCGAAGGTCTGAGCCTGAAATCCCGCGTGTCCGTCCGCAGAAATGCAGCAGGCTCCAGGGCGTCATATCCGGATAGAGCGGCGCGCCTTCTGGCAAATAACCAAGCGTGCGCCGTGCGGCCATCGGCTCTGAATCGACATCAAAACCCATGATTTCGGCGCGGCCGGACGTCGGCTTCAAGAAGCCTGTCAGCATCTTCATGGTCGTTGATTTGCCAGCGCCGTTCGGGCCTAAGAATCCCAGAACCTCGCCTCGTTTAACCTGCAGCGAAACGCCATCCACGGCGCGCTTCGCCCCAAACGATTTCACAAGCTGATCGGCCACGATCATATCGGCCATGTATCGCCTCCCCGGCGCAGTCTTTTTGAAGCGCGCCTGAACGAGAATTGGTCCAGCAGCGAAGCGGCGGAAACCGCCCCGCCCGCCCCAGGCCCAGTGATGGGTCGAACCGGCGCGTGCGGGCGGGTTTTACTAGGGGTGGCGGGGGATGTCCAATCCACTTTATGGTTAAATTTTCGTAAGGCCTGAATTCGACCGGGGGAAGACGCAATGGCGGATGCTGAACTGATCAATCTTTCAGCCCAGGAGGCGGTCTCCGCCTTGCGGGCTAGCGAAGTGAAACCTTCTGAATTGATTGAAGCTGCGGCGGCCCGCATCGACGCTGTAGAGCCTGCGCTAAATGCGCTCCCGATCCTGGCGCTCGATCAGGCGCGCGATGCGGCAAAGAAGCGGGAAGCGGCCGGCGCCAAGCCCTCTGACCACCCAGCCGATCTCGCCGGGTTACCCATCGCCATCAAAGACTTGGTCGACGTGAAGGGGCTGCCAACGACATATGGCTGCCCGCTCTACAAAGACAATATCGCCACAAAATCCGATCCGCTGGTGACACTGCTGGAAGGCCGGGGCGCTACGGTTATCGCCAAATCGAACTCGCCGGAATTTGGCATGTTGCCAGTCTCTGACAACCGGGTGTTTGGCGCAACAGCGACCCCCTATGCCTATAACCGCACCTCTGGTGGATCGTCTGGCGGCGCTGCGGCGGCTGTGGGCGCTGGCGAAGTATGGCTGGCCCATGGGTCTGACGTTGGCGGCAGCTTGCGCATTCCAGCGGCGTTCTGCGGCGTGGTCGGCATCCGCCCAAGCCCTGGCCGTGTGCCGCGCGCGCCCTCCAAACGTGGGTTCAGCCCGATGTCCGTGCAAGGGCCGATGGCGAGAAGCGTCGGCGATGTGGCGCTGTTCTTGGATGCAATGTCAGCCCATGCGCCTGCCGACCCGCTCACGCAACAGGAAATCCCAGGCCAGTTTCAGAAAGCCGTGGCGGAAGCCCGCCCGCCAAAGCGCATCGCGTTCGCGACGGATTTAGGCCTTGGCGGCGTTGATCCAGAAGTGGAGACCATTGCGCGTTCAGCGTTTCAGAAGTTCGCAGACATGAGCGCAGCGACGGAAGAAACCCGCCCTGACTTCGGCCAGATCGACGTATTGTTCCGAGCCCTAATCAGCTTCAACTACTTCACTGAACGCGCCGAGTTCGCAGACGCCAACCGCGACAAGATCGAGCCGGTCCACGGCTTGCTGGTGGACGCCGCGCGCAAGCTGACGATTGATCAATTGGCGGAAGCGCAGCGCTGGCGGGCGGACCTATTCACCCGCATGGCCACGTTCTTTGAGGAATTTGACGCCCTCGTAACCCCGACCGTCGGCGTGCCGCCATTCGCGAAAGATCTGCGCGGCGGCGCCGATGTCGATGAATGGGCAGGCTCCAACCCGCCGCGCTGGTTCCATCAGTGCTGGGGTACAGTCCCGCTCTCCAATCCAATTTTGGCGATCCCGGCGGGCTTCACCAAGGCAGGCCTACCCGTCAGCGTCCAGATCATCACACCCCAGCGCCGGGAGGATACCGCGCTGGCTTACGGCAAATTGCTGGAAGATGCGCTCGGCCTACCAACCAACCTGCCGAAGGACCCAGTAGGCGACGTTTAGGGCATTATAGTAGAGTCTTTCACTTCCCCGCAGCCTTCCCCCCTCACCCTGCCCTCTCCCCCCAATTGGGGGGAGAGAGTTCCAGAAGGTAAAATGCGGACTATCTGAGGGTCCCCTCGCCCTCCACAGGAGGGAGAGGGATCAGGGTGAGGGTGGAAGGATACGATCCGGAGAAACCGACAGCACAGCGTCCTGCTAAAACCCATCCATCCGATACGCCTTCGCCGCCGCCCCTGCGAAGAGCGCAGCTTTCTCTGTATCGCTCGCGCCTGCTGCGATGCGTTTGAAGGCGTTCCAGGTGACCTGATAGCTGGTCCAGCGCTTTTGCACTGGGAAATTTGACTCAAACATACTGCGGTCTGCGCCAAAGGCGTCAATGCAGGGTTCAATATACGGGGCCCAGGCGGCGGCGACTTCCTCTGAACCCGGCGGAACGCTTTTGTCGCCCGTGCGCCGCATCGGCACAGCGCCGAGTTTCACGAACACATTGGGGCATGCGGCGACACGGCGGATCGCGGCCTCCCAATCCAGGCGCACTTCATCCAGCTTGTCCCGGTAAGGCCCGCCAAGGATCGGACTGCCGACATGGTTTAGGATGATCGTTAGGCTCGGAAAAGCACGCGCAAGATCGGCCACCTCATCCAATTGCGGATGATAGAGCCAAACATCCAGCGACAATCCCATGCGGTCCAGAACGCCGACAGCCTCCCGCACGCGGGGGTCCGCCAACATCTCAGGCGCCGGGGCGACGTTTTGGATTTCCGGCGCTGGGTCCCACCCGGTGGAAAAGCGCACCCCTTTGAAACGCCCACCGGACAGTGCGAGGTGGCGCTCCAACAATGGCTCAACAGCGCCTCCAAGCGTCATGTCGACATTGCCGAACATGGCGGCGCAGGCATGGGGTGCGCCGAAGGCCCCGCTTTCGCTCATGGCCGCAATGCCAGCCACAAATTCCGTTTCGCCGAGCGACCGCTCCGCCGCTAGGCCGTCCATACGGTACATAGATTTGCATTCGGCATAGACGGTCGCGGCGATGTTGTGACCACTCGCCATGTCCGCCGCCAACTCTGGCAGGAGATAGAGATACCCGTTCCTAAGCCAAAGATGATGATGCGAATCGATAATCGGCAGATCAGGGTCAATAGCCGGTTCGGTATAGGTCGCGAGCCAAGCGTCGTCCGGTCCCGTATGTCCAGTATTCGCCGCCATGGATAAGCCCTTCGATATGCGCAGGAGGTCTGCGGGAAAGTTGCAGCAAGACCGCTCAGGAAGAAACGCCGACAGCCCCAGCAGCCGCAAGCCCGTCCACGATATCGCCAGGGAGGCCCAGCCAATCTTCCAACACCTCGGCCGTATGCTCACCAAGGCCGGGGTTCGCGACCCATAGTGGTTCCGGGGAGCCGTGGAAACGTAGTGGGCTGCCGGGGAGAGTGACATTGCCAAGGGCGGGGTGGTCGATATCGAACATCGCGCGGCGGGTTTTCAGGGGCTCATCTGCCGCCACTTCCGGCATCGTTCGAACAGGCGCTGCGGGTACGCGGTTTTCTTTGCAGATGCGGGCGACCTCATACTTTGAGAGCCTGCGCGTCCAGGCCTCTGTCATCTCATCGACGCGGGCTTCGTTGCGGGCGCGGGTTGGGCCTTCGGCCAAGTCCGGGTCTTCGGCGGCTTCAGGGCGGCCCATGGCGCGGGCGAGGGCGTGCCAGTGGCTATCGCGCACGCAGATGATCGCTACGTGACCGTCCGTGCATTCATAAACGTTATAGGGCGCGCCGGTGCCTGCCGGATGATTATTGCCGCGCCGGGGCGGTTGTACGCCGCCGGCTAAATGCATGGCGGTGAAGGATGTCGCTTGGGCGGCCAGCGCCGTTTCTTGCATCGCCACCTCGACGACGCGGCCTTTGCCAGTGGCAGACCGCTCATACAGCGCCGTCATCAGCGCGCCATACAAGTGAATGCCGCCTAAGAAATCCACTACCGCGAGACCCGCTTTCAGCGGCGGACCATCAGCCGGGCCATTCATGGCCATGATGCCGGAATAGGCCTGAATGGTGAGGTCCATCGCCAGATTGTTCTTGTCTTCGCCCCACACGCCATAGCCGGAGGATGAGCCATAGATCAGGCGCGGATTGCGCTTCAGCAGAACGTCCGAGCCAACACCCAGCCTATCCATGGCGCCTGGCGCAAAGTTCTCAAGCAGCACATCGGCCTTATCGACCATGTCTAAGAAAACCGCGCGGCCATCGTCTGATTTGAGGTTCAGCGCCACGCCGCGCTTGCCCGCATTCAGCATCACATGGGCAAGCGGCACATCTCCGCCTCTGCCGCGAGAGCGGATCGCCTCGCCTTCTAGCGGCTCGATCTTGACGACATCGGCGCCGGCCTGGGCCATTAGAAACCCGGCATAGGGGCCGTTATATACTTGGCCCAAATCTAGCACTTTCAGGCCTTCAAGCGGCCAGCGGCCAGCGGCGTCGAATGGCGGCGCGTCAGACATCAGCGAAGGCCTTGGCCCAAGATATCGCGGGCGATGACATGCTTTTGCACCTCGCTTGGCCCTTCGCCGATGCGGCGGATGCGCATTTCGCGGAACCAGCGTTCGAATGGCAAATCTTTCGCAACGCCAAGCCCGCCATGAATTTGCATGGACCGGTCCACCACGCGAAATGAACTCTCCGCCGACACATATTTCGCAATGGCGGATTCTGTGCGGAATGGCAGACCTTGGTCTGCCTTGGACGCCGCCTCCAAGCAAAGCAGCCGCGCCTGACGGATTTCGATTTCGTTCTCCACCAACATCCATTGGATGCCCTGGCGGGAGGACAATGGCGCGCCGAAGGTTTCGCGGATTTTGGAATATTCCACGGCGCGCTCATGGGCGGCGATGGCCGCACTCACGCAGGTTGCTCCATAGGGAATGCGCTGGCGGGCCAGGCGGAAATTGTCTATGTCGAACCCGCCGCCGACCTTGCCAAGGATGTTCTTGTCCGGCACGCGCAGGTCCTCAAACCCAAGCTCGGTCGCATAGCGGGCCGAGCGGAGCGTGTGGACGACACGGCGGACATGGAAACCCGGCCAATCGGTCTCCACGATAAAGCAGGTAACGCCGTCGCGGCCGCTGCTCGTATCCGTGCGGGCGAAGACGAGGCCGTAATCGGCTTTGTCGGCGCCGCTGATCCAAAGCTTCTGGCCGTTGATGATCCAGTCATCGCCGTCTTTCACCGCGCGCGTTTGGATCGCGCGGGCGGGGTCCGATCCGCCAGAGGGCTCGGAGAGACCAAAGAAGGTTTTCTTCTCGCCGCGCAGCATTGGGTAGAGATATTTTTCTTTCTGATAATCCGTCGCTTCGAAAAGCTGCGCTTGCCCAGCGCCGCCGAAGACATTGTAGGAGGGTGCGTAAATTCCGGCGCGATGCTGTGAGATTTCCAGCGCGATCAGCGTCCGGGTAACGAGATCAATATCCGGCCCGCCATATTCCGGGGGCGTATCAAGGCCATAGAGGCCCATTTCCTTCGTGATATTGGTGAGCCGCTCAAAGTCTTCAGGCTCAAGTTCATCGGTATCCGGGTCGAGCTTATCTTCCAGCGGCAGAATTTCTTCGCGCACAAACCGCCGACACATATCGACGATCATCTTCTGCTCTTCGCTCAGATCAAAATCCATTGTCTCTTCCTCGCTACCGCTTGTCTTTGTGGCAGGCGCCCCCCTCACCCTGTCCCTCTCCCCCCTTTGGGGGGCGAGGAGAATGCGTGGCGGCGCTTACTTCCTAGCTCCTCTCTCCCCAACGGCGGGAGAGGTTGGGTGAGGGGGGCGCCGCCGCGGACTGTTTTCAGCCGCATTGAGAATAGCGTCGCCAACACCCTCCAAATTCTGCATCACCTCATGATTCCAAAACCGGATCACCTGGTACCCGACCCTATTCAATTCTTTGGTCCGCACAACATCCTTCTCTCGTCCATCACCACCATGCTGCCCGCCATCGACTTCAACAATCAACCAGCGCTCGGCACAGAGAAAATCTGCGTAGTAACGGCTAACGGAAACCTGACGCCGAAACTTCAGCCCGCCTAGCCCCCGGTTCTGCAGCAGATACCAGAGCCGTCTCTCTGCTTCTGTTTGCTCACGCCGAAGTTCCCGCGCCCGCGCAATCGCCATCACCCAGGGCTCAATCGCCCAAGCTTGCTTGCATCCACATCTGTATTCGCGACCGGCAGAGCGCCATGGTCGAACATATAGGCCGCCAACAGCTCGCCATGGCGGGTGCGGTAGGCCGTATTCACTTCAATGCGGAATTGGGTGGCGTTTGCGGGCGGCGCATCAGCTTTATCCATGACTTCACCGCGCAGGCCATAGCGGCTGAGGCCGGTCGCGGCGCCGATATAGACGATTTCGCCAGCATCATTCGCCAGCTGATAAACGCCGAGATTGCCGGACAAACGCTTGGCTTGCTCCGCCGTTAGCGGCCGCCAAGGCTTTGTCATGCGAACTGCCATTGCTTACGCCCCTTTGAAAGCAGGCGCGCGCTTTTCAAGCCGGGCGCGGATGCCTTCTTTGCCGTCATAACTGGTGCGCGTCGCGTTGATGAGCTTATCGACATCACCGTGGTATACGCCGTCCCGGAACGCCATTTCGCGAACCAGCAGCGCCTTGATCGCACGCAACGAAAGCGGCGCATTCTTCGCCAGCCGGTCGATCACGGCGCCAGCAGCGGCCTCCAGCTCATCTGGCGATGCGGTGGAGTGAATGACGCCCAGATCATAGAGCCGTGTTGAAGGCAGCGGATCGCCAAGCAACAACACTTCCCGCGCGCCGACAGGGCCTGCGACCTCCATCAGCTTCTTCGCCAGGAACCAAGTGGGCGCCAGGCCGATCTGCGCCAGGGACATGCCGAACCGCGCCTGGTCATTAGCGATAACGAAATCGCAATGCAGCGCCAGTTCGCACCCGCCCGCGATGGCGTCCCCCTGCACGACGGCAACGGCGGGGAGCGGGTAATTCTCCAATTTGTGGAGCATCACCTCAATCGGGCTTTCGTTGTTCTGGATTGGCTTCTCCAGCCGTTCCTTTAAGTCCATGCCCGCACAGAAGGATGGGCCTTCTGCGCGCAATACCAACACACGTTCGTCTGCAGCGGGCGTGGCATCTAGCGCTTCCTCCATCTCCTTCAACATGGCGATGTTGAGGGCGTTGCGCTTATCGCCCCTGGTCAGGGTCATCGTTCTGACGGGGCCGAATGTTTCGACGCGGATATATTGCACGGGTCTATGTCTCGCTTCTTATTTCAAGGATGTCCGGCGCCGGGGGTGCCGACGCGGATGGTTTCAATGCGGCCATTGCGGCGCTCAGCGGCGTGGGGGCCAGAGCCTGTGCAGGTGCAAATATACAAAGTCTGCCGGTCATTTCCGCCGAGCATACAAGCGAACGATCCCCGGTCGCCGGTCGAAATGCGGTCCAGCACCTGCCCGCCCTCGGCCACCCGGATGGTTTCATTGTTGCGCGGGTCGGCGACCCAGATGGCGCCAGCGGCGTCCAGGCAAATGCCGTCGGGGAAGTTGTCGCCCAAATCCGCCCACACCCGCCGGTCGGAAAGCCCGCCATCTGCCGCGATATCCCATGCGCTCAGGCGCTTCCCTTTGGTTTCCCCGACGACCAGGGTTTTTCCGTCTGGCGTGATGACGGAGCCGTTTGGAAACGCCAGTCCCGCAGCCGCAACGCTAACTTCGCCATGGGGCGATACACGGATCAAATCCGCATCGCGCGGGTCTTCGCCTGCATGGCGGTTGTAGCCAAAATTGCCCACATAGGCCCCGCCCTGCCCGTCCACCACCATGTCATTGCAGAAGGATGTTGCGAGAGACGATAAGTCAGCATGTTCCGCCAAGCTGCCGTCTGCTTCCTGCCGAAGCAGTTTCCGATCCGTCATCGAGACAATCAGCATTCGTCCATCGGGCAGCCAGCCTAGGCCAGAAGGCTGGTTCGGAACCTCCGCCACTGTTTCAAGGGCGCCGTCCTCGCCCAGCCGAAAAACGCTATGGCGATAGAAGTCCGAGAAATAGAAGGCGCCATCATGCCAGCGCGGGCCTTCGGGGAAGGACAAATCTTCAGCGACAATCGTCAACGACGCCATAGGCTGCGCACTCCTAGCTGCTAGACTGAAAGCTTGGCACACGTTCGCCCGCTTTGCGAAGAGGCGGGATTT
Source organism: Alphaproteobacteria bacterium (assembly GCA_038102935.1). GTDB lineage: Bacteria > Pseudomonadota > Alphaproteobacteria > Bin95 > Bin95 > VMCJ01. The sequence continues at coordinate 105,417 of JAYNYG010000007.1, forward strand.
TCACAAGGCCCCGACTGTTGCTAAGATTCAAGCATCATTGGCGGCAGAAGGTAGATGCAATGCAGGTCCGGAAACAATCAGGCGCGGTTGGCGCAGAGATTTCAGGCATCGATTTGAGCGCCGTATCCCAAGGCATGGCGCAGGAATTGCGGGAGCAATTGGCCGAGCATGGCGTGTTGTTCTTCCGGGACCAGACGCTGGATACAGAACAACACAAGCGCCTCGCTCGGCAGTTCGGCGATATCTTCATCCACCCGAATTTCAATACAGGCGACCATGATCCCGAAGTCGTCACCATCATCCGCGCGCCTGGCGATACGCGGATTGTGGGCGAGGATTGGCACACGGACACCACCATGATGGCCGAGCCGCCCATGGGCGCGCTGTTGTATGCATTGGAGGCTCCGAGCGTCGGCGGCGATACCCTCTTCGCCAGCCAGTGGAAGGCCTATGATGCGCTTTCGGATGGCATGAAGGACATGCTGGCGGGCCTCAAATGCGTGCATTCAGACAAGAAGGTCGCCGGTCCCGCCAACGCGCTCAACGCCAAGCGGGCGACGGTCGTGCGTGAAGATGCTGACTGGGCGCCAACCGAAAACGCCCATCCCGTCATCCGCACCCATCCTGAGAACGGCCGGAAATGCCTGTTCGTGAACGCCTCATATTCCATCCACTTTGAGGGCTGGACTGAGGCAGAATCGAAGCCGCTGCTCGATTGGCTGCTTGCCTGGGGCCACCGCCCAGAATTCACCTGCCGCTTCCGCTGGACGCCGGGCACTATGGCATTCTGGGACAACCGCTCCACCAAACACCTCGCCATCCACGATGTAAGCACAGAACGCCGCGTCATGCGCCGCATCCAGATAGCGGGCGGGCCGGTGGTTTGAGTCAGCCTAGTTAAATCGCCAATCTTGGATTACTTGGAATTCTGCCATGGTAGATGAAATCAAGGATGAATGGGTCTCGCACATCATCGAAACAGTGTTAGGCGCCTCAGAATCTGCACTCGAAACCAAAGTCTCTGATGCATTGCTCGCAATCGGTGAGGAAATCTATGAGGAAGGGGGACGCGAAGGCCTTCAGGCATCTGACACGCCCGATGGACGTTGGCAGGCCGGAATGGCCAACGCTGCGGATATTTGCGACTTCAGTGCAATGGACTGCTTAGATGAACTGTGTGAATTTGGGCAGGTGAAGTATCTGGTAGAAAGGTTTCAAGCTCAAATTGATATCCTGGAGCAGGTGGCTCAGTAAATACGAGACGAAATTAAAAAGGTGGACAAAGCAAAAGACTGATCTACTTGATCAAATCATCTCATCAATCTCAACCAAATTCAGCGACGGGTCGTAGGCGTAGAGTTGGCGCATACCGGCCATGGCGTAGGGGCCTGCTTCTGTGTAGGTCACGCCCGCTGCATCCATCCGCTGCTTCACCGCGTCCAGGCTTTTCACAACCAACGCGAAGTGACCGCCGACAGTGGGGTTGTGCTTGAAGCCATTATCCCAAGCGAAGGCGGGCGTTGGCTTTGCTATATGCAGGCCCCGGTTCTGATGGCCGAACATCGCCAGGCTATCGGGATTGGAGGTATAGGCGGAGACGGGGGAGTCCGCCGCCGGTTCCCAGGCCATTTCTTCCAGGCCGATCAAATCCTGGAAGAACGCCGCTGTGGCGCGTACATCGTGGGCCGGCAGATTTACATGATGCAGCGCCCAATCGCCCTCAAACCCGCCCGCCTCGAACCTCAGATCATTGGTTTCCTCGGCGCCCGGCGCCGGGCCGCCAGATGAGTCTACAATTTGGTTGATCTCAATGACGTTGTGGCTTGGGTCATAGCAATAGATCTGGCTGACGCCCGCCATCGCATATTCCCCAGCGACAGAGACATATACGCCCGCCGCCTCCAACCTGGCTTTCACTGCCGCAATATCCGGCACGTTAAAGGCAAAATGACCGCCGATTGTCGGGTTATGCAGCAGGTTATTGTCCTGCGGGAATGTAGGAATCGCTCGCACCACATGTATGCCCCGGTTCAAGCTGCCAAAGGCCGCAATGCTATCCGGGTTATGGCCGACTTCACCGACGGTTTCCGGATACACCCAAGCGCCATCCTTCAACCCGATGATGTCCCGGTAAAAAGCAGCAGATTCCCGCACATTATGCGCCTGGACGTTTACATGATGTACAAACCAACCCATTCGAATTCCGCCTTAATTCAAAATTAATGGTAAACACCGCCAATTCAGCGGTCTAAACCTATCCATGCCGCAAAAGGCGCCGAGCTGCAAACTCAAGACGCGTGAACAACAAATATTATCTGCAAATTGAGGCACATCAATAAGATAGAAGCTGCTTGGGCTTCGAGGCTTATGATGTTAACAAGGTTCGAGCGTTGGGCGGCGCTGTGTTGTAACTAGGGTTTGAGCCGTATGTTTACGATCGATCTCGCCAATCTTGATGGTGCCAGTGGGTTCTCTATTCAGGGCGTCGATGCCCAGGATTTGAGCGGCTTTTCCGTCGCTGGCGCAGGCGACTTCAACGGCTGGTCAGCCCCCACTGAGTGGTCCGGGTGTAATGTTAGTGCATGGACGGTCTC
>JAYNYG010000094.1:0-7488 GCA_038102935.1 Alphaproteobacteria bacterium
TGACGGGATAAATACTATCCCTAGGGGTGGACCACTTCAGGGGGGCTGCTCCAGAGCGGAAAACTCACACCAGCCGTTCCGAAGACGGGAAGGGGCCATGGCCCGGTTCCGGGATATCAAAACCCTACAGAAGTTCGCCTCAAGCCACGCTGCCGTCCATAACCACTTCAACAACGAACGCCATCTCGTAAGCCGCGATATCTACAAACAAAACCGCTCCGCCGCCCTGGCTGAGTGGCGGCTACTGGCTGCTTGAAAGGCTGCGCGGATGCGTCGATCAGAGACCCTTTGTCATTGGTCTGACACCACCCGCCACTGGCCATCTTGATCATGGAGCTTGAATAACGTGCGACCAGCTGGCCGAGGGAGGACCGTGCCGCCTGCAGCGATTTCTACGCCAAGCACATCTCGTTGCTGCCCACCATCGACGCGTTTGAAACGGCGCAGCGGTATGTGCGCGAACAGGGTGGCGCCCCTCGCCACTGCAATATCGGCGCGGTAAGCTTAGGGTTATGACCCTAAACGGGCGATCCGATGGAAGAGAGAAACATGGGCGAACGGACACGGCAGATCAGGTCTTCGGGCGGACAGGCGCAGGAGATCGCGGTTGATGGGTTTCGGTTGTTCGCGCTGTCGGACGGCTATCTGGACATGGACCTGTCACGCTTCCCGGACGTGGTGCGCGGGATCGGCGATGATCTGGCGGTCGCCGACGGCCAGGACCTGAACGACATGACGATTTCAGTCAATGCGTTCTTGATCGAAACATCGGACCGGCTCTGCCTGGTCGATGCCGGCGACGGAAACCGGCGTGGGGACTCGCTTGGTCATGTCCGGGCGGCGATCAAGGACGCGGGCTTCGATACGGGCGACGTCACGGACTTGCTGATGACCCACCTGCACGGCGACCATGCCGCCGGGCTGATTGAGGGCGGGCAGGCATTGTTTCCAGACGCGAAGCTGCATGTGTCCCAGGAAGAGGTGCGCTTCTGGAATGCGCCCGACGAGCATGACGCCATCCAGGCGACCCAGACGCCATTCGCGCTGGCGGCGCTGGAAGCCTACCGCGAGCAAGTACACATCATCGCGCCTGGCGGTTCCGTTCTGCCGGGCATCGCCACGGTCGCATTGCCGGGCCACACGCCCGGCCAGATCGGCTTCCGGATCGGCGAGCATGACCCCGTCCTGATCTCCGCCGACGTCCTGCATTTGCCGGCGCTCCAGGTTTCACACCCTGAGTGGGGCTTCCTGTTCGATGCCGACCGGGCCCGGGCATTGCAGATGCGCCTCGACCTGTTGGCGGAAGCGTCGGAATCCGGCATCCGGCTGGCGGGCGCTCATATGCCATTCCCCGGCGTCATTCGCATCTTGAAGCGGGAAGACTGCTTGGTCTTCGAGGCGGCTGCTTGATACAGCCGTCGCCGCTTTTTTTGCGCCGCCGCCCATTTGGGGGAACTGATGGTTGATCTCCGAAAGGCCTTTCAGGCGACCGCATGCGCGGTTTTCTTTGCCGCTGCGCAAACCGCTGCGGCGGATGAAATGCAGCCGATCAGCGCATTCGCCATCGATAAGACAGAAGTGACGATCGGCGCTTTCGCCATGTTTATCGCCGAGGCCGGGATAGTGACAAAAGCGGAGCGCGACGGCGGCGGGTTGGTCTATGGAAACGGCTGGGAGCGCAAAAGCGGCTGGAACTGGCGGTCGCCCTATGGCCGACCTGGCCGTGCTAAAGAACCTGCCGTGCATGTGACATTTGATGAAGCTGAGGCCTACTGCCGATGGGCCGGCAAACGGCTGCCGACGGAAGCGGAATGGATCCAGGCCGCTTATACAGAAACACGGCGGAGCCCGCCGCCGCCTTTCACGAGCGGCGAGGTCTATCGATACCCAACCGGCGCCACGCCCAAAGGCGCCAACTGCCTGGAAGATTGCGGCATAGGCGTCGGGATCGACTATTCCGCCGTCCTTCAGCGCGGCATGGGCCATGCTGAGGTCAGTATGACGCCGGCAGGCGTGAACGGTCTTTATGATATGGGCGCCAATGTCTGGGAGTGGGTGAATATCCAGCAGGACGACCACAAAGGAACCCGTGGCGGGTCCTGGTGGTACGGCGCGGCCCAGATGACAGCGGACTATCGGGCGACCAAGCCTCGGGACATGGCTGTCGTTTATATCGGCTTCCGCTGCGCAAAAAGCATCGAATAGCGGCGTGCTTTGTGGCTTAGAGCATCGGGCTATATTCTTAGCCACGAGCCGCTACGGCTGACGGCTCGCGGCTAGAATTCGAGCAAGGCTTTATCCAAGCGCCTGCCCCGCCAATGCTTAGACCTTGAAATGAGATTGCAATGGAACTTGGACTTTTCATGATGCCTTTGCACCCGTCATACCGGGCGCCGGCGGATTGCTATGACAGGGATATCGACCAGTTAGTCGCCGCCGACCGGCTCGGATTCAGGGAGGCTTGGCTCGGCGAGCATTTCACGGAGAAATGGGAGAATGCGCCGGCGCCCGACCTACTGATCGCCAAAGCGCTTGCGCTGACGACGCGGATCCGTTTCGGCACCGGGGTTACATTGCTTGGCATGCACCAACCGGTCCATCTCGCCCACCGGCTCGCGATGTTGGATCATTTGTCCCGTGGCCGTTTTAATTGGGGCCTAGGGCTGGGCGGCATTCCAACCGATATGGCGTTGATGGGCTTGGACCCTGCCGCCGCAAGGGAGCGGGCGACAGAGGTGCTGGATGTCATCCTAGGCCTTTGGCGAGACGGCGATGCTTTTGAGCATCATGGCGATCATTTTGACGTTGTCGCGCCAAAGTTTGATCCAGTGATGGAGCGTGGTTTTCATATGAAGCCGTTGCAACAGCCACATCCGCCAATCGCCATCGCCGCCAGCACGCCGGTCTCGAATTCGCTTAGGATCGCAGGCGCGCGCGGGTGGTCGCCGATGTCCAGCGCGTTGCTGTCGACAGCCTATCTGCCCGGTCATTTTGAGCTTGTTCAGGAAGGTGCGGCGTCCGCGGGTTTGAAAGCAGACCGGCGGCAATGGCGGATCGCGCGGGATATCTTCGTCGGACCGACCTCTAAAATCGCTTATGAACGGGCCCGCGCCGTGATGGGTCGGAACTACGAAGAGCATCAACGCCACAGCCGAAAGGGCACGCTGCAGGTGCAATGTTGCAAAATCGATCCATCGATGCCGGATGAGGCGGTAGACCTGGATTATTTGATGGAGAACCTTTGGATCATCGGCGATGCAGCGGAATGTGCAGAGAAAATCCACGCGTTGCACGCCGCAGTGGGCGGCTTCGGCACTTTGCTATGCACGACTGTCGATTCCGATGATCCATCATGGGACCACGAAAGTCTCCGTCTTCTGGCCGAGGAGGTTAGGCCAAGGATTGCTGATCTATAAATCTATAAGCGCCTCCGCATCGCCCAGACCAATCCGCTGCATCTGCCGGACGAAGCCCTAGTGTGTCTATCAAATGGTGTGGAACGCTATTAATAGCTGACGTACCTTTGGCCGCGATGCTTGGCGACCGTCCGATCACAAGGGTTCTTACGTGTGGCGGCCATGCGCCAGCGGTTTGCTGGATAGGAGAAGCGTCCGAATGCCCATCACAACTCGCTATTTCTTCACCGTCAGCATGGATGTGCAGGCGGACAAGGAAGCGCTGTTCAATGAAGTCTATGACAGCGAGCATGTGCCTTTGCTCAGCGCCGTTCCGGGCGTTCTTGGCGCAACCCGTTCCGTCCGCGAACCGCTGGCGATGATGCTGGCGGGAGAGCGCCGGGACATGTCAGCGGGCGATGAACCGCGCTACAGCGTTATCTATGAAATCGAAAGCCCCGATGTGCTGTTAAGTCCGGAATGGGCCGCCGCAGGCGAGGCGGGGCGCTGGCCGACAGATGTCCGACCCTTCACCACAAATCGACGCCACATCCTTCGTAAAGTTTGGGGCTAATCAGGAGATTGCATGATGGCTAGAGGATTATTGCTTGTCGGGTTCGATTTCGCGAACGCCCATGCGGATGAATTCCACGATTGGTAAGATTTGGAACACGTCCCGGAGCGTGAAGCCGTACCGGGCTTCGGGCTGTGTGAACGTTGGATCAACGTCGAGGAGCCTATGGTTGCGTTTGCGTCATACGACCTTTCCGGCGTCGATGTCCTGCAAAGCGACGCCTACAAAGCCATCGCCTTTGACAACCTCAGTCCTTGGTCAAAGCGCGTGACGGGGATGTGCGCGCGGGTGATGCGGTTTGAGGGCGATCAGACGCTACCAGGTGACGCGGCTGCGCCCAAAGGGGCCGGCGGACTGCTCATAAACGCCATGAACGTCACGGCGGAGGCCGAAGCGGACTTCAACGCGTGGTATGACGAAGAACACATCCCGGCGCTGGCCGCTGTTCCCGGATGCCTCGCCGCTCGAAGGTTCGTTAGCGCCACGGACTATCCGACCAGCCGCAAGCATGTCGCGATCTATCATCTAAATACGCCTGACGTCACGAAAACCGACGCCTGGGCCAAAGCAGTCGACACCCCATGAAGCGCCAGAGTGCGTCCGCATTTTCGGGATCGACTGCGGGTTCTGGCAAAACGGTATGAGCGGGCCTAGCTGTTAGTTTGCGGTCCATCCACCATCGATTGGCAGAAGCGCGCCGGTGATATCAGCGCCGTCGGGGCTGCAGAGATGTGCGGCCATTCCGGCGACGCTCGATAACGCTATGAAGCGTCCGGTAGGATGACGCTCGCTGACATAATCCCGGGTTACGTCTTCTAACGCCCGGCCAGAGTCCGCCGCCATCGCCTCCAACTTGCCAAGGATAGCCGGGCTTGGGACCGATCCGGGACTGAGCGCATTGCATGTCACGCCATGAGGGGCGGCTTCTATCGCAATCGCACGGGTCATGCCGAGCAGCGCGGTCTTGGTGGTCACATAGTCAATGCGGTTCTCGGCGCCGCGTGAGGAATACACGGACGCCATATTGATGATCCGGCCCCAGCGCTTAGCCTTCATCCCGGGCAAGACCAGCCGTACGCAATGAAAAGCAGCGGATAGATTAACGGCGACAGCCTGATCCCAATTGTCCGGCCGCATGTCTTCCAGGGGGCCGACATTGCGCACGACGGCATTGTTCAAAAGGATATCGACGCCGCCCATATTTTGCTCGGCGGTCTGGATCATCGCCTCAATCGCGGCGACAGATTGCAAGTCTGCCGGGTCAAAGATCGCTTCGACATTGTGCGCAGCACGAATGCGGTCAGCGGCGGCAAGCCCTTCCGCCTTGGGGCCAAGTCCGTTCAAGATGACGTTTGCGCCATTGGCGGCCAACTTGTCCGCAATCGCGAAGCCAAGTCCGCCGGTAGACCCTGTCACCAACGCGCATTTCCCTTTGAGCAAACCAAAATTCCTTTATGTGCGGTCATGAATTGTCCGATGGTGGAAGAGTGCATAGGCTGCGTTTTTCTCGTCAAGGCGAATTCAGGAGCAGGGTCGATGCGCCTTTTTGATTTATCCGGCAAAGCGGCGCTGATTACCGGCGGCAATGGCGGCATCGGGCTGGCCTTCGGGCGCGGCATGGCGGAAGCCGGGGCGGCGGTAATGGTCGCCGGGCGGAACGCAGACAAGAACGCCGCCGCCGTGAAGGAATTGCGGGCATTGGGAGCGGACGCAGACAGCGTCATCGTCGATGTCGCAGACGAAGCTTCATGCCGTCAGATGGTCGTGGATACGGTCGAGCGCTTCGGACGGCTTGATATTCTCGTCAACAATGCCGGCACTGCAGTGCGCAAATTTCCACAGGATATCAGCGTGGAGGAATGGCGGACGGTGATGGACGTCAACTTGACCAGCGCGTTCATCTGCTCCCAGGCGGCATATCATGAGATGATGAAGATCGGCGGCGGCAAGATCATCAATATCGGGTCCATGATGTCGATCTTTGGCGCCGGTTTCTCATCGCCTTACGCATCGTCAAAAGGCGGCATTGTGCAGTTGACCAAGTCGCTGGCGAGCGCCTGGGCGAAAGACAATATTCAGTGCAACGCCGTCCTGCCCGGATGGATCAACACGGATATGACCCGTCAGGCGCGCGAACAGGTTGAGGGGCTGAACGAGCGGGTATTGGCGCGCTCGCCGACCGGGCGTTGGGGCGAACCGGATGATCATTGCGGCTGCGCCGTTTTCCTGGCCAGTTCCGCGTCCGATTTCGTGACCGGCGCATCGATCCCGGTAGACGGCGGCTATTCCATTTTCATCTGAGCGCGCCCATGGTTCTTCGAACACACTGATTTGAGGACGCCAAAGCTATGCGGGTCTACCGATTGCCTAAAACTGACGGCATCGATGATTTAACGATGGTTGAAGAAGCCACGCCGCGTCCTGGTCGGGGCCAAGTCCTGGTGCGGATGCGAGCGGCGTCGCTGAATTACCGAGACTTGATGGTCGCAACCGGTCGGTTCTCCCAAGGGGATGCGCCGAGCGCGCTTATTCCAATGTCCGACGGAGCGGGAGAAATTGCTGAAATTGGCCCGGACGTGGACCGCTTCGCGGTCGGTGATCGGGTTGCGCCAATCTTCATGCAAGCTTGGCTCGGCGGCGAGCTAAAGGCGCGCTACAACGACACCGCGCTTGGCGGCAATGTCGACGGCGTCCTATCCGAATATCGCGTGCTGGACCAGCAAGGCCTCGTCGGCATCCCGGAGCACCTGTCATTCGAAGAAGCGGCGACATTGCCGTGCGCGGCGCTCACCGCCTGGAATACGTTGTTCGGCGAGCGTGTGTTGAAAGCCGGCGAAACAGTGCTGGCGCTTGGAACTGGCGGCGTTTCGATCTTCGCTGTGCAGTTCGCGCAGCTGGCCGGCGCGCAGGCGATCATCACATCTTCCAGCGACGCCAAACTTGAGCGCGCCAAAGATCTGGGCGCAGTTCATGGCGTGAATTATGCGAAAAACCCAGAATGGCAGAACGATGTTTTGGCGCTGACAGACGGCGAGGGCGTGGATGTGGTTGTTGAGGTTGGCGGCGCGGGCACGTTGCAGCGCTCTTCCCAAGCGGCCAGGTTTGGCGGCAGCATCGGTCTAATTGGTTCGTCCTTCGCGGGCGGCGAAGTGAACCCGGCGCCCATTATGCGTCGAGGCCTCCGCCTGCGCGGTGTTCGGATTGGTAGCCGTGAAATGTTTGAGGCGATGAACAGGGCAGTTGCGGCGCACCGACTGAAACCTGTCATTGATCGGGTTTTCCCATTCGCTGACGCTAAGGCGGCTTATCGACATCTGGAAAGCCAAAAACATCTCGGCAAAGTCGTGATTACAATTGATTGATTCAATACTTTGGCGGACCGGCTGTCTCGTGCCACAGATAGGAAACATCCATGCAATATCGTAATCTTGGCCGCTCTGGCCTACGGGTCTCCGCTGTTGGCCTTGGTCAGCCCCCACTGAGTGGTCCGGGTGTAATGTTAGTGCATGGACGGTCTCT
>JAYNYG010000008.1:0-68747 GCA_038102935.1 Alphaproteobacteria bacterium
GCGGCGATCTGGGTCGTCGGCAGCGTCGGCGTCGCCTGTGGGCTCGGGTATTTCATGGAGGCCGCGCTGATCGCAGGCCTCACCTTCCTCATCCTTTTCATCGGTGATTGGTGCGAATCCAAAGCCGGCATCAAAGACGCTGTTGATCAGAAAGCAGACGAGGATGCTTAGGCGTCCGGTTCGAAGTCGGAAGCATATTGCATCACGGAAGCGTCCCGGCGCATGCTTTTGGGTATGTGTAGATGGCTTGCATATCGGGGACCGACGCTGGCGTTAGATGCGTTATTGATCCACCCGGAGAATGCGCTTGTGCGGCAGGCGCTAGCGGCGCGGCAGGGCGTTACGCCAGTCAACGGGGATGGTTTCGGCCTGGCATGGTGGGGCGATAAGGCGGAACCCGGGCTATTTCGAGACACGTTGCCGGCATGGAATGACGCCAATTTGCTGAGCCTCGCCGAACAGATTTCGGCCCGGCAGTTCTTCGCCCATGTCCGCGCATCGACAGGCACTGAAACCAGCCGCAGCAATTGCCATCCGTTCCGCTCAGGCCGGATTGCGTTCATGCATAACGGCCAGATCGGTGGGTGGGCGGCGGTCCGTCGCGCAATCGAAGCCGCCATTCCAGATGCGCTTTATGGCAGTCGCTCCGGCACAACCGATACCGAGGCGCTTTTCTTGTTGGCGCTAGCCAATGGAGCAGCAGAAGACCCGGCGGGCGGGCTCGCCAAAGCGGTGGGATTTGTGCTGGGCCAGATGCGGGCCGCAGGCGTAGAAGCGCCATTTCGAATGACGGCTGTATTCGGCGATGGCGAGAATATGACAGCAGCGCGCTGGTCATCCGATGGCAAGTCGCCGAGCCTGCATTATCTCGCGGGTAGCGCCGTTGCGAGCGACGAAGGCCGGATCGCAATGGCGCCAGGTGCGGGTGCTGCCGTCATTCTGTCGGAGCCGCTGGATGAGGTCGAAGATGGGTGGCCCGAAATTCCGGAAGGCTCGCTGCTGACGGCCAGTAAGGATGGCGTTGCGATTACGGCGTTTGCGCCCGTCTGAACCCGATTGCAACAGTGCGGAAGCGATAGCTGTGCGCCGCCGACGTTCTAGAGCATCGTCCGTAAACTATGAGGCGTCTCGCCGCCCTGAGCGCGTTTTCGGCAAGGCGCGGTGCGCAGAGCGATGCGTTGTATCGTTCAAGGACCGCAACGCTGTCCGAGGACGCGCTCAGGGCGGCCCGAAGGGTGAGGCATAGCCAGCCTGTGGACAGCGTCCCGCTGCTTGAACGATGCCCCGCATCGCCCCGCGCACCGCTCCTAGCCACAGGCTGGCTATGCCTCACGATACGTCTCATAGTTTATGGACGATGCTCTAGAGCGGCTGGCCCGCGCCATCGACATAGCCGAAGCGATGCATTTCCGGTCGGCATTTCTCAATAATCTGATTAACAAGTTCCGGCGCTAGCTTGGTGCGCCATTGGCCGCTTTCACCGCTCCGGAAAAAGCGATCTTGGCTAACGGATTTTTCGCGGAAGCCTGCCGCGCTCTCCTGTCGATTGAGCTCTTTAAAGCTGGCGTTCCGAACGGCCTTCGAAAGGCGAGCCGGATCGGGCTTAAGGCCCATCAGCGGGAGAATGGAGGCGAAGGACTGTTCTGGCGCCCGTTGCAAATCTTCGTATCGCAGGACCTTCAACAGCGGAGATGGCGCGCCCGTCCAGCTCCGAACATGGTTGGCCCAATCGCCCAGATGCTCGGGTGCGGTTTTCTCTGACCGAGCAATCGCGGTCGTGATGCTCGTCAACGCGTCAGCCGCGGCAACATGGCTTAGCCCATAGTGGTCAGCATAGGATAGAACGACATCCAGCGGGTTGCGGATGACGTAAATCGCGCCGTTCGTGACATTCATATTGATCGTCGGCGCCCCATGGACGGCGCCGATGGCGGCATGCGTTTTTACCGGTGTGCGTTCCGCTGATTGGGCGAGTAACGCTTGGGCTTGCGGCCTCAACTGCGCAATTTCTTGGTTGGTCAAGCTCATGAATGGGCGGCCCGATACGCGTTCATAAGGCTGCACATTGCCATCAGAATGGCCGTACTTGCTCAGTGTATTGATATCGACTGGCTTTGCGCCGCCGGCAGCGTAATTTGCAAGAAAAGCACGAACCCAGGTATTGCCGGATTTTGGATACGAGGCGATCCAAACAATGCCCATGTCAAACCTCGCAAAATTCGGTGGGACAAAAGAAAACGGGGGCGGCCCGAACGCCGCCCCCGTTCAGACCTTACAGTCTTGGTAGACTAGAAGCCGAGCTTCAGACCACCAACGACCGCTGCACCTTCGAAGGAGGTGAGCGCGCCGCCGACGACATTGTCGCCTTCGCCGTACAGGATCGCGCCGCGGGCTTCAACCCCTGGCCCAAGCTTGTACTTCATGCCAAGCTCAACAGCGACCTGCTCTTCGCCAACGTCCGTCTGCTCGGACTCGATATAAGTTAGGGACACGCCGAACGGACCAGCAGCATAGTTCAAGCCGAGACCGAGGGTCTCCTGCTCTTGGCCAACTGCACGGTCTTCTTCACCGTATGTTACAGCCGTGCCGAAGCCGGCATAGCCGAGGCGCAGACCGAACTGGTAGGATTCCAGATCGCCAGCAACAGCTTCATCATCGCCGAAGTCTTGGTAACCGGCAGAAGCCTGTACCTTGATGTCGCCGAATGCGCGGTTGAAGTTCGCTGCAACAGAGAAGCTGTCGTCACGCGCGCCGTCGTTGTTGTTCGGGGAAGCATCTGCGTCCTGGCTGATTTCAGGAACGTAGGAAACGCCAGCCTGGAAACCACCGACGCGCGGCGTGAAGTACGTCACTTTTTCGGAGTCATTGTCGGTGCCGCGACCGTTTGTACGAGCGCTGGTGAAGTCGAAGTTAGCGATCCAGTTAACGTGGTCGCCAGAGTCCGTGCCAACGCCGTGGCTCGGAATGCCATAGTGCATCAGGTAGGATGCAGCATTCTCGGAACCGAGGTTGATGCGGCCGAAGGAGCCGGAAACATAAGCGAACTGTTCGTCGATTTGGTCGCCAGAAGTCTGAGCTTCGAGCTGAACGTTCACGCCGATTTTGATGCCGTTATCAAGGGTGGTAGCGCCCTTGAAGTGGATTTCGCCGTCGGACTGCTGGTCGAAGCCGTCACGATCAACAGCGTCGTTGTCGGCATAACCGAACCATTGTTCCATGTAACCGCCAACGGAGATCTTGATCTTTTCCGCGGCAACTGCCGGACCTGCGACTGCAACAGCGCCGAGCGCTGCGAGAGCCGTGGTCGCGAGAAGCGACTTTTTCATGAGATACCCTCTCTCTAAGTAGGTGTAGTGCCGAACCCCTCGTTCAGCCACGAATGGGTTTTAAGCTGGCGCTAGGGTGTTGGTCAATCATATTAAGCATAGCCTGTTGCAGAAAGAACGCGGCTGTGACTTTTTTGCAACATATTTGATAATCTATTATAAACAAGTCTCTAGCGGGGAAAGCGGAGTCTTCATCCAAAGAGTAGTCACCATCATGTCCGGTTTGTCCCATTTGGCTTGCAGTTCTGGCTGGGAAGCCATATAAACCGCGCTTCCCAAGCTTAGCGCGAAGCCTTTCCAAGCATTGTGCGTAAGCGGATACTGATCAAAATGGCGCGGCGCTGCGGTCGATTCGGCCCTTGAATGCTCCGGCCCCTAAAGAAGAGCATGTGCGCACATGAAAGCCGACATTCACCCTGATTACCACGAAATCACCGTCATCATGTCCGACGGCAGCGAATTCAAAACCCGCTCCACCTACGGCAAGGACGGCGATTCGATCCGCCTGGACATTGATCCGCTGGTGCACCCCGCCTGGACGGGCGGCGGCGTTCACATGACTGATGCTGACGGCCGCCTTGGCCGCTTCAACAAGCGCTTCGGAGGCTTCGGCCTTAAGTAAGCCTCCGCATCCATTCCGCCGGAAGGGCCTGTGCAATGATTTCCAATAGTTTGCCGCCCTTTGATTTCGCCCTTGGCGAAACGGCGGAAATGATGCGCGAATCCGTTGCCGGATTCGCAGCGGATGAAGTCGCGCCTATCGCCGATGAGATTGACCGGAACGATACATTCCCGCGCGATCTCTGGCCGAAGATGGGCGCGCTCGGCTTGCTTGGCCTGACGGTCGAGGAAGAATACGGCGGCGCGGGCATGGGCTACACTGAGCACATGATCGCGGTGGAGGAGCTCTCGCGCGCCTCAGGCTCCGTTGGCCTGTCCTATGGCGCGCACTCCAACCTTTGCGTCAATCAGCTCCGCCGTAACGGCAGCGAAGCGCAAAAGCAGAAATATCTGCCGAAACTGATTTCCGGCGAGCATGTCGGCGCGCTTTCTATGAGCGAGCCGGGCGCCGGTTCGGATGTTGTGTCGCTGCGTACGCGCGCGGACAAGCAAGGCGACCGCTACATCCTGAACGGCAATAAGATGTGGTGCACCAACGGCCCCGACGCCGATACGCTTGTCGTCTACGCCCGCACGACGCAGGATGCTGGGCCGCGCGGCATCACGGCGTTCATCATTGAGAAAGACTACAAAGGCTTCCACGCAGCGCAAAAGCTGGACAAGCTCGGCATGCGCGGCTCCTCCACCGCTGAATTGGTGTTTGAGGATTGCGAGGTGCCGGAAGAAAATGTGCTCGGCAAGGTCGATGGCGGTGCGGCTGTCCTAATGAGCGGGCTAGACTATGAACGCCTCGTTCTATCCGGCGGACCGCTCGGGCTGATGCAAGCCGCCATGGACGTCGTGATTCCTTATGTCCATGAACGCGAACAATTCGGCCAGCCGATTGGCGAGTTCCAATTGATGCAGGGCAAGTTAGCGGACATGCATGTAACGCTGAACGCCTCCAAGGCCTATGCCTATGCGGTGGCGCAGGCCTGCGACCGGGGCGATGCAACGCGGATCGATTCCGCCGGCGTCATTCTTTACACAGCCGAACGTGCGACATGGATGGCGCTTGAGGCGATCCAGGCGCTCGGCGGCAATGGCTATATCAACGATTACCCGACCGGCCGCCTGCTCCGCGACGCAAAGCTCTATGAGATCGGCGCCGGCACCTCAGAAATCCGCCGTTGGCTGATTGGGCGGGAGCTGTTTGCGGCGACCAGCTAAGCCCGACAGGGATTGTTGGCAAGTTTCGCTAAGAGGACTGTGAAATGCCGCGAGCCAACTAGCACTGCTCTGGATTGGATGCGCGTACTCTACGGATTGGAATGTTGGAGTTGCGCCTCTCAAAGCTTGGAGCAGTGCGGACGCAATTTTACCGAGCACGGATGGGAGCAGCTCCCGCTACGATTGGTCTGACCCTGATTTTTCGATATAGTGATTGCTGTTCTGATGCATAGTCGCAAGACGACCTGGCTGATTAGTCTAGCTGTTTCCGTGCCAGTTTTGACCTTGTGCGGATGGGTGACTTACGAAGTCGGCGCCTGTGTGGGTGGCTTTAAGAACCCGACAGTCTGCATCCACATTTCAGAAGACGTCGGTGATTTAGCGTCCCTTACTTTTATTTTTGGACTTCTTGTTTCGGGCGTCTGGACGCCATTTTGGCTCGTTATCGCATTGCTGGTAGAGATTTTTGCATGGCGTCGAGCTGCTGAAAAGAGGAGACAGCGTAGCAAATGAGGTCAATCAATATTGTTTGAGAAGGCAAATGCAAGAATCGTGGGGAGCGAGAAAACCCTCGCGGCCTGATGCGCTTAGTCTTCACTTATCGACTGTCGCCGCTTGATTTTCTCGGCCATAAACGCTCGCATCTCTTCGATTGAATACCCCTCGCCCCTAAGCGCTTCAGCATAGCCCTGCATCGTCTCACGATCGCGCCATTCGGCTTCCGCTTGGCTGATGCGAGCGTCGAAAACTGGGTCGGCGATTGCGGACTCCAGCATCGCGCCTAAGGCTTCTTGCACCCCGGGCGGCTGTTTGCGGGCGTCGGCTATGGCTTTTTCCAGCGTCTTGCTCATGGCCAAGATTGTAGCGCGGCCATGACTTCGGGCAAGTTACGCGGCTTCAACGCTGCCGCGTTCCACCACATACATGCTGTCGAGCAGATTGGCGACATGTTGCGTATTCGACTCAGCGATCAGGATCGAAACGCCTTCCGCCTTCAGGTTAGCCAGAATGTCGGACATGCGTTTGGCAAGCGCCGGAGCGATGCCTTCGGATGGCTCATCCAGCAGCAGCATCTGGTTGCCGATCATCAGCGCGCGGGCCAATGCCGCCAATTTCTGTTGGCCGCCAGAAAGGCTGGTCGACGGGCGGTGGCGAAATTCGCGCGCCTCTGGGATCAGCGTGTAGATCCACTCCAGGCGCGCTTCCCAATCATGCACGCCGACAGACCATACGGGCGTTTTGATGTTTTCTTCGACGGTCAGGTTCGGCACCAGCTTCCGATCTTCCGGCATATAACCCATGCCGAGCCCGGCGCGGTGGTGTGCGGGGAGGGACAGAAGCTCTTTGCCATCCAGATCAATCGTGCCGGATTTGGCTTTCAGCAAACCCATGACAGCGCGTAAGAATGTGGTTTTTCCGGCGCCATTGCGGCCAATGAAGCCAACCATCTGCTTGCTTTCAAGCTTTAGCGAGACATCGCGCAGAATATTGACGGGGCCGATATCGACAGTCAGGCCTTTGACTTCAAGCATTGGCTGTCTCCGGCTCTTCGCCGCTGTTCATCGCAGGCGTTGGGTTCGGCGCGTGATCATGGCCGATCACGTATTCGATGACTTTTGGATCTACCAGCGCTTCGGCGGGCGGTGCATCGCAGATGACTTCGCCTTGGTAGAAGGCCAGTACGCGATCCACATAGCGCTCAACGATTTCCATGTCATGCTCAACGAACAGCACCGTCACGCCCTTTTCTTTAAGCGCGGCGATGACGATATCCATGATCGCAAATTTTTCCTCGACGGATACGCCAGAGGTGGGCTCGTCCAGCAGCAGCACTTTCGGGTTCGCGACCACGGCCATAGCGATATCGAGCAGCTTGCGGACACCTTGGCTCAGCGTCGAAGCGACGGCGTCGGCATGGGCGTCAATCTTATAGGCCGCCATCATCCGGTCAGCCTCGGCCAATAGGTCAGGGCTGCGGGGGGAGGAGAGCATGGCTTTGCCTCCGTCCTTAGCGATTGAGAGCGCGATCAGTAGGTTCTCGCGCACCGTCATGGTCATGAAGACCTGGCTCACCTGGAACGAGCGGCAGACGCCGACATGGGTGGCGTCCCGCGGCTCAATGCCAGTGATATCCTTGCCCTGATATTCGATTTTGCCGCTTGTGGGCTTCAGATAGCCGGTAATCATGTTGACGAACACGGTCTTACCAGCGCCGTTCGCGCCGATAATCCCGATGATCTCGCCATCCGCCGCCTCAACGTTGATGTTGTTGGCGGCGGTAATGCCGGAGAAAGATTTACAGAGGTCTGTGACCTTAAGCGCTGGGGATGTCGTCATGATGAGGCTCCCTTGCGGGTCCATAGGCGCTCCAGCAAGGACCAGAGGCCCAATGGCAGGAAGAAAATGATCGCCAGCAAGGTGCCGCCAACAATCAACTGCCAGGCTTCTGGCGCAAGCTCGAACGCATATGTGCGCAGGAATTCGAACACTACCGCCCCGATAAACGGCGCAATCACGCTGCCGGGACCGGCCATGACCGTTATGAACACAAGCTCGCCGGAAACCGGCCAGTTCACCATGGAATCCGGGTCTACCTGGCCAAGCGCCATGGCGAGGACAGCGCCAGATGCGCCTGCGAGCCCAGCGGAAATCACGTACTTAAAATGCACCGCTTTGCGAACCGAATATCCCAGATATTCGACCCTAAGCTCATTATCTCGGATAGCTGTGGTCAACGCGCCGAGTGCGGTCTTCAAGTAGTACTGCACACTGATCGCAGCGAAGCCGCAGATCGCGATGATGAGGCAAAACAAGAAAAACTTGTTGTCAGGCGTCCAGCCAAGGACAGTTGGCGAGGAAACGGAGAAACCATCGGTCGAGCCCAGTTTCTCGATTTTGACGAGAACGCCATAGAGCACCATTGAGAAGGCTAAGTTCAGCATCGCGAAGAAAATGCCGCGATATCGGCGCAGGATGAAGCCTAGCAGGAAGCCGACCAGACCGGCGGCGGCGATGGCGATGGCCAGCCGGACGATCAAATCCGTCACGCCGAGATAGCGCTCTGCCAATGCGACGGCATAAGCGCCGACGCCGAAATACAGCGCATGGCCGAAGGAAATAAGCCCTGTTCGCCACAGCACCATCAATCCCAGCACGGCCAGCCCTTTGGCCATGCCGTACATTAGGTTCGTCTGGATCCAGTTCTCGACGAAGTAACCGCCGACGATCAGGATAACGCAGCCGAGGATCGTCCAGCGAACGGTCGTGTCTTCTTTCAGAAAGCTTGTCATGGCCGTGGTCCCTAAATCGTGCGCGCTTTGGGCGGCGCGAAAAGGCCTTCCGGCCGGATGATAAGCACACCCGCCATGACCGCGAAGATCACGAAGAGCTCCAGTTCCGGCGCTTTATGGACCGCAATGGCGCGCAACACGCCCACCAGGACCGCGCCGATCAGCGCGCCTGGGATCGATCCCATGCCGCCGATCACGACCACGGCGAAGCTCAGCACGATGACGTCAATGCCAAAGCCAGGGGCGACCGCCGTCGTCGGCGCTACATAGGCGCCGCCGAGCGCGCCCAAGGCTGCGCCGATGATGAAGACAAACAGATAAACCATGGCGACGTTGATGCCCATGGCCTGGCTAATCTCACGGTCAAAGATGACGACGCTGATAAGCTTGCCCCATTTGGTCTTGTTGAGGCCCCACCAGCAGCCTATGGCGACAACAACCGCCAGCAAGAACAGTGAAATCGAGTAGACGTCTCGGAATACGCCAACGATGGTGACGCTGCCCAAAACCTCCATCGGCTGATAGGCGAAGAACGGATCGACGCCGAAGACGATCAGGATAACGTCCTCTAGAATTAGGAATATGCCGAATGTGGCGAGCGCAATCAGCACCTCATCCTGCATATACATACGGCGCAGAACCAAGAATTCGATGATCGCGCCGAGAATCAGCCCAACGACTGCGGCGGCGATAAAGATTAGAAAAAAGCCGATCCAACCGGGATAATCCATGTCAGCCGCCGCCGTAATGGCATAAGCGGCCGCATAGGCGCCCCAGGCATAAAAAGCGCCATGGGCGACGTTCAAGATCTTCAGCACCCCGAAAACAATCGTGAGGCCGACAGATACGATAAATAAGAAAGATGCGTAATTCAGCCCATCCATAAGGATGGTGACGACCTGCTGTAACATGGCGGCTGTTCCGGGCGCCCTCAAGCGTGATGCGGGGAGCCGAAGGGGGTGTTTATGCGACAGACCGGGACGGCGTTTCCGCCGCCCCGGCCCATTTGCGCGTATAGAAAACCTGGCGGCGGGCCGCCAGCTCTAGTTCAGTTGCGCTCTAGACTAGTTGCATTTAGCGCCGGGCATACCGGCTTCCAACCAATCAGCTGCGAGCACGCCTTCCGGCGGGTTCACGCATTCGGCGCTGTACATTTTGACGTCGACGATGCCAGGCTCGCCGGTGTCCTTGTTGAACTTGGTCACGCCATAACCCAGGTTGTGGATCGCCTGGTGGCCGCCGCCAAGAGCCATGTCGACCGAGCCGCCGAAGCTTTCAAACTTCATGCCGGTCAGGTGCTCGATGACTTGGTCTTGTGTCGGGAAGCCGCCAGCGGCCGCTGCGGCTTTGTCCATGCCGAGCTTATAGAAGAGCACCGCTTTGGCGTATTGGTAGGAGGGCCCAAGCGGATAGGCGCCGTAGCGCTTCTTGTACTCGGTGACGAACCATTCGTTCAGCGGACGGCTGAAATCCGTGCGGTTGATCAGCCCGTATGGCCCGCGGGTGCCCATGACGACGCCGTCAGGGAACTTCTTGCCAAGGCTGTCGACTGCGGAACCGCCGACCACGGAGACAACGCGCTTCTGGCGGAACAGGCCGCGCACCAGCGCTTGCAGCGTGAAGGCTTCTATGTCGCCATCCCAGAAGCTGGTGTGAACGACTTTGGAGCTGTCCAGCGCCAAGGTGGAGATTTCCGCGCCATACTGGCCTGCGAAGATCTTCGGGAACTGCGGCTTGCCAGAAATCTTAGCGTCTGGGTTAAGCTGCTTCATGGCTAGGCTGAAGAATTTCCAGCTATCCTGGCCCCAGGCGTAGTTTTGGTTGATGCCGGTAACGCTGTTTTCTTCCGGGAATTTCTGGACCATGTAGTGGGCGGCGGCGATGGAATCGCTAACTGCGTTGGCCTGGGTCCGGAACACGTAGTCGCGGCCTTTTTCTTCGAAGAGGCGGGGCGTGCCGCAAACGGACATGATGGTCAGCTTTTTCATCTCTTCGGCGACTGGCGCCATGGCCATGCAGGAGCCGGAGGAGATGTAGCCGATCAGCGCGTCGACATTCTGTTTGTCGACCAGGTTCCGGTATTCGGCGACCTGCTTGGTGTTGCCGCCAGCTTCATCGGTGTAGACCGGGTCCATCGTGGCGCCGGCGAAACCTTTGCTGTGGCCCGGCAGCGTACCGGCGTTGATTGCTTCGATCACAAGTTCCGCGCCCTGTTTGCCAGGAACGCCGAACGGGCCGGCTGCGGGGCCGGAAAGGAAGGCGACGACGCCGACCTTGATGGTGTCTTTGGCCTGGGCGGTCGCCCCGGTCATCGCGGCTGCCGCCACTGCGGACGCTAACGCGGCCGAGCGGAGCGCCTTATAGGCAAACTGCTTACGCATGAAACGATGTCTCCCGTGATTAATCTTATTGGAACCAGCCCGAAAGTCCGAGCGGATGCGCTTACCTTGTACGCAATCCTTAACGGAAAGACGAGTCTGTATTTACGGGAGGGGCGCTGGCAGGCGCGTGGCTGCGAAAGCAACCGTCCCTTCAATTATGTAATGAGGCGCAGCAACAAGGTCCCCTCGCCCCCTGCGGGGGCGAGGGGACATTTTGGCGGGGACCGCTGCGTCAAATCCCTGGGTCAACCTTTCTTGGCCGGTTAGGCCTCGACTTCTGGGGCAGCGGGGAGGGGGGCACGATGGTGACGGGAAAATCGCCCGCATCGAACAGCGCCCATTTTGACATTGGGGCGTTGATTACGACATCCAGGCCGCGCCGCGCCGCTTCTGACATGGCGGCGTCAATCTTCTCTGCCAGCTTCTTCTGCCAGCGGACTTCATAGGCCCGGGGCGCGGCTTCGCCCGGAAACAGAAGCCAAAGGTATATGCCGACCTCAGGCTCCATCCGCGCCGCCAACAGCCGGGATTGCGGCTCGTTCTCCTCAAGCCAGGCCTGGCCAACAGGTTTAGGGCGCCCCAAGAGCTCCGGCACTGTTGCGAAACCAAGGCCTATGCAGAAGATCAATATGCCGACCGCGCCAGCGCGTACGCTCCAACGCGTGCGGCCCGCCACCGCCAGCCATGCCAGCGCCGCCAGGACCAGTGTGATCCCAGCCACCAAGCCAAAATGCAGCGCCATCCGGGGTCTCCCTTATTCGATGGTGATCAGGCGTTTGCGGAGCGTCGTCACGCTGTCCGGCTCCAGTTGTGCGTCGCTATCGAGCGCGAAGCTATAAACGGTGCGTTCGGCGTTATGGGTGTGCAGAATCATAGACCGAGTCAGGATTTGGCGCGCACTCTCGCCCACGCCCTTCTTAACGCTAGTGACGACGGTAATAGGAATTTCCGTGCGTGGCGGAATGCGGCCATAGAGATGCACATTGACGATATATTCGCCTGCCGGAATGCCCTTGGAATAGGCCACCTCGTAATTCCGATTGGTCGCGTCGTTATGCATGCCAAGGTCATCCCGAAGCAGGCTGAACACCCGGCCCGTGTTGTTCCAGAACCCGACTGGAATATCTTTCGGCGCCTGCACCCAGAGATCAATGTCGTAGGGCAGATTATTCGGCCAATGCAGCTCAACGATGACGTTGCCGAGGGCGCGGTGGTCGGCGGTGTTTTCCGTCTTCGGCGGATTAACGTGCGGCAGGATCATGATGACCATGGCGACGAAGCCGATCAGAGCCAGCAGCACCACGTCCCGGAAGACTGTACCGCCGCTGTCCTGCTCAAATGGATCGTCGAATTCGGGGCGCATCTCCAGAGCCTAGCCTTCGATCCGGTCTTGCCGGTCGATGAGGGTCGCGAGGAATGTCGTAGCCCCGCCCGCGATCAGCCGGTAGTTCATGGAGAGCCAGAGATGGAGAACCGCGCCAACCAACGTCGTCGTTAACGCCACGCCCATGCCATCCACCAGTTCCGCGACCATGGGCGCGACCTTGGCGGGGTCTGAGACCGCCTGCGGATCAACGGCGGACAGCGCTATGACGATGCCGACGACGGTGCCTATCAACCCCAGAAATACCAGCGCATTCGCAATATTGCGCACGGCGCCCAATTCTTCGCCGAGCCGGATGCGCACAGCGTTGATGGACGTTACTCCATAGCCGAAGGGCGACGGCGATCCAGCAGCCAAGGCCCGGTCAATTCTGGCGGCGCGGATGCCTGCCAAGCAAAGGCCAGCCAGGAACACCAAAGCGATTCCGGCAGAAATCCGCGTACCGTCGCCTTCAATTAGCGCTGCGATCCATCCCTGCAGCCACGCAGCCAACAGCAGCGCGAACCCTGCGATATTCAGCACGAGAAACCGAAGCAGCACCTGACCTTTCGCCAACATCCTGCATGCCTACCCCGATAATTCACGTGGGCATGATGGGGCATTCAGCGTCTCGCCGAAACCCGTTGGCGAATCACTGCTCAGTGATGAAGTTAGGCTATGCCGCTTCGAGCAGCCGTTGCGGGGGGACGGTGATGGTGGCGCAGGCGCCGGCGCCTTCTTCGCTCTCAAGCGTGAATTCGCCGTCTTGCTCTTCAATCAAGCGCTTGACGAGATAGAGGCCGAGGCCGGTGCCGGATTCATGCGCCGAGGTTTGGTTGCTCGCCTGGCTGAACGGCTGCATCAGCGCTTTGATTTCGCCGTCTGGTATCCCGACGCCCGTGTCCGAGATGCTGATGCTGACGCCCCCGGTTTGGTTCCGGTCGCCAATGATTTTGATTGATCCGCCGTCTGGCGTGAACTTGATCGCGTTGGACAGGAGATTCAGCAGCACCTGGATAAGCGCCCGCCGGTCGCCATGCATGCGGGGCAGGCTGGGCGGCAGGATAGTATCAACCCGGACATTAGCGCAGCGCGCGCGCTCTTCCATGATGTTCATGGCTTGCGCGATCACATCTGTAATCACGATTGGCTCGTCCGCAGGTCCAGATGGCCGGATTCGATGCGGCTGATATCCAGAATATCGTTGATCATATCTAACAGATGCCGACCGCTCGACTGAATGTCATTTGCGTATTCGACATATTTGGGGCTGCCGACTTTGCCAAACATCTGTTCTGCGATCACCTCTGAAAAGCCGATGACGGCGTTCAGCGGTGTGCGGAGTTCATGGCTCATCGTCGATAGGAATTCTGATTTTGCGCGGTTTGCGGCCTCGGCTTCCAATGTCGCCTGCTCAAGCTTTTGCGCGATCTCTGCCTGCCCGGTCACGTCACGGCCGGCGCCTCGGTAGCCCATGAACACACCTTTGCGATCAAACAATGGCTTGCCGCTGATGGCGAAACACCGCCGACCGCTGGGCGTTTCGGCCCAATACTCGAAGCCATGAAAGGCGCGCCTAGCGATCAAGTCAGACATATGGCCGGTGACATCGCTGCCGCTGTTGCCCTCCCGTACGAGATCTGGCCGACGGCGGCCAATCAGGTCGGCTGCTTCGTAGCCTGTTAGGTCATAGGCGCGTTTGGAAAGGAACGTGTAGCGGTGGTCTGCGTCCGTCTCCCAAATCCAATCGGCGCTGACTTCCAGGACGTCCGTAAATCGATCAACCGCCAAATGCAGCGCCTGGTCAGTCTTAATGCGGCTGGCGGCGAGTAAACCAGCGCCTAGCAACGCGACGATGGAGCCGCCGCGGGCCGCGAGCGTCAAGGCGGGGTCCACAACGGCTTCACCGCCGAAATATCCACCGATGCTGACAAATACAGCGCCGACGACAGCGCACAGGATCGGCCCCGGCGCCCAGGCTAGCCAAAGGCAAGGGAACGCCATGCCGAGATACGCGATTGCGATGACGTCGCCCGCGTCTAGCATTAGATCTGCCCCGAGGATCAGGGCGCCGTAGAGAATAGCCGCTGCGACGACCACAATTTGATTAAGCACAGCTTTGCCGCCTTCGTCGTTTACGAAGCTGCGCAAGAAACAGCTTCAATTCGTTAATGGCGTCCAAATAGTTAATTATTCGTTATGCACGACCTTTACATCGGTCATCACAGCAGTTGACGATTTGGAAAGAAATGGCCTCTCGCCAAAAGCCCAAAGGCGGGGCACGATGGTCGTGTGAAGATTACGCCAAAATACTTTACGTGGCTGGGAGCAGCGGCATGAGCGAGCAATTGGACCGGTATCGGGATGGCCCCGGATATGATCATGATCTCTATGATTGGAACCCGATGCCGGGCCGTGAACCATTCCCCTGGCCAGATGGCGCGCGGCTGGCGCTCGCCGCATTCGTGCATGTAGAAGATTTCGAATTGGAGCCGCCAGAAGGGTCTGTCGCAGACCCGCGCTTCGGCGGCGCGCTTGGCTCCTACCCGCCTGATTTCCAGAACTACACGCGCCGCCTCTATGGCTTGCGTGTTGGCTATTACCGCGTATTGGAAGTGCTTGAGCGCCATGGCGTGCGCGCGACCGTATGCTTCAATGCTTTCGCCGCAGAACGCCATCCGCAATTGGTTGAGCGCGCGCTTCGGGGCGGTCACGGCTTGGCGGCGCGGGGGCTGACGTCACGCCAGATCATTTCTTCCAAGATGTCTGAGGATGATGAACGCGCCTATATTCAGCAAACGCTTGACACACTTGAGCAGGTCGCTGGCCGGCGGATGCTAGGATGGGCGGGGCAGGATATGGCCGAAAGCGCCGCCACGCCGCGACTGCTGCATGAGGCTGGGTTGACCCATGTGATCGACTGGCCGAATGACGATCAGCCCTACCCGATGCCTGTCGCGGGACCAGATGCGCGCCCGCTTGTCTCGCTTCCGAACCAAACGGAATGGGATGATGCGGAGCTTTTCAGCGTCCGCCATGTAGACCCCTGGCGGTATCCGGAAATTTTCGCATCCGCCTTTGATCAATTGCACTTGGAAGGCGGGCGGATGATGGGCTTTGGCATCCATCCATGGGTGTTTGGCCAAGCGTTCCGTATTCGCTATCTGGATGAAGCGCTGGCGCGGATTGGCGACAGGCCAGGCGTATGGCGGGCCTCATCGGATGAGATTGCGGAATGGGCGCTATCAAACTGGCGCTGAGGGCGCTATAGGCTGGCGACCATGGCTCAAGTTTATCAGCACCCGGTTTTCCCGTTCGAGCCCCCGCCAGAATTGCGCGAAGGCAGGGTTGGATCGACGCCTGTCGCCGTGGTTGGCGCCGGACCGGTTGGCCTCGCTGTCGCAATTGATTTGGCGGCGCGCGGCATAGACGTGGTGCTCGTCGACGACGATGAGACGGTGAGCCATGGTTCTCGGCTGATCTGTATTTCAAAGCGAACGTTGGAGATTTTTGATCGGCTGGGCGCGGGCGTCGGTTTCGCTGAAAAAGGCGTTGTGTGGAACAAAGGCCGTTTGTTTTTCGGCGATGATGAAGTCTACAGCTTCGATCTCTTGAAAGAGGACGGCCACCAATGGCCCGCCTTCGTCAACATCCAGCAATATTACGCGGAAGATTTTCTGGTGCGTGTGGCGGAGCGCTTGCCCAACCTGGATATCCGCTGGAAAAGCGCGGTTGTCGGTGTTGCGCAATCGGACGATCACGTCAGCGTCTCGGTCGATACGCCAGAAGGCCAGTATGATCTTGATGCGCAATATGTCATCGCCTGTGATGGCGCGGCATCATTTGTCCGCCGCAGCCTCGGGCTGGATTTTGAAGGCCGGGCGTTCCAAGACCGGTTCCTCATCACCGATGTGACGATGGAGGCCGATTTCCCCTCCGAACGCTGGTTCTGGTTTGAGCCGCCGTTTCATGAAGGCCAGTCAGCGTTGCTCCATAAGCAACCGGACAGCGTTTGGCGGATTGATCTGCAGTTGGATCAGTCTGCTGATCCAGAAATAGAAGGCCGCGAAGAGAACGTCCGCCCCCGGATCGAGCGGATGCTGGGCGCAGACGCTAAGTTCGAAATCGATTGGATCAGCCTCTACACCTTCCGCTGCCGCCGTTTGCAGCGCTTTACTGAGGGCCGCATTTTCTTCGCTGGCGATTGCGCCCACCAAGTCTCGCCATTTGGCGCGCGCGGCGGCAACGGCGGGGTGCAGGATGCGGACAATCTCGCCTGGAAGCTGGCAGCGGTGCTGAACGGCCAGGCGCCTCCAGCTTTACTGGAAAGCTATGACGCGGAACGCATTCCTGCATCAGACGAAAACATTCTGAACTCCTCGCGCTCAACGGATTTCATGACGCCGAAAACTTATGCCGTCCGTGATATCCGGGATGCAGTCTTGGCGCTCGCGCAAGATCATGGTTTCGCCCGGAGGATGGTGAATAGCGGCCGCTTATCCGTTCCGGCGGTGCTAGACGGGTCGCCGCTGAATACGCCGGATACAGATGCTTTCGATAGTCCAATGCGCCCTGGCGCATCGGCGCTCGATGCGCCTTTAGAAACCGCGGATGGCAAAGGCTGGTTCCTGCATCAGCTTGGCGCGGATTTCACGGTAATGCTGTATCTGGCGGCGGCGACCGACGCGCTGCCAGTGGGATGGCCGGGAGTTGAGGGTGATCTAATAAAGGCGCTCGTGGTTGCGCCAGAAGCGCCGGACGGCGGTGTTGGCGACGCTGCTGGCGACCTTCGCGCGCGCTATGATCTTGAACCAGGAACCGCATACCTTTTCCGCCCAGATCAGCACATTGCGGCGCGCACCCGCACGTTTTCGCTTGCGTGGTTGAATGAAGCCTTGGCGCGGGCATTGGGGTGCGCATGATCTTATTTGCTCTTACGCCACGAAGCGCCGCTCCAAGGTCTCCTCGCCCCCCAACGGGGGGAGAGGGGAGGGTGAGGGGGGCTCTCTCGGATTGGTGTAGATAAGTGCTGACCGGCATTGCTCAACCTGACATGAGCAGCTTACTAGCTGTGCAGCAGGCGCCCCCCCTCACCCTGCCCTCTCCCCCCTTTGGGGGGCGAGGGTTAGGATATTTTACAGGCCGAGAGTTTGGCGCCAATTGTGCTAGCCCCATCCGGATGGGAGTCAGCAGATGAGCAAGTTTGTAACCGATGACCAAACCGCCGCCCCCGATGATCTATATCAGGCGCTCGTCGACGCCCATGACGGCCTGGAGGAGGCTGAAAGCCGCCAGTTGAATGCCCGGCTGATCCTGCTGCTCGCCAATCACATCGGCGATCTTGAGGTTCTGCAGGAGGCTGCTTCGGTAGCGCGCGCATCTGTATTACGCGACAGGTCCGATGGCTGAGAGCGCCGCCGATCCGGGGCGCAAGCCGAAGGTCCTGTTGGCGCCGATGAACATGGCGGCGATGCCGGTCACCATCGTCCGCGCGCTCAGAGAGTCGGGGTATGAGGCGGCGCATATTCAGTACACAACGGGCGGCGATAATCCGCTGAAATACGATCTCGACCGCATGGCTGATTACGATGCGGATGGCGGGCGCATCGGCGCGCAGTTCCGCACGCTTAAGCAGGCGCTTGAGGAAGAATTCGATATCTATCACTTCTGGAACCGCAGCCTAACCTTCCGCCTGGATTACGGCGGGTTCAGCGGGATTGATCTGCCGTTGATAAAAGCGCGCGGCAAACGCATCGCGCATCGGTTCACAGGCTTTGATTTGCGGCTGCCAAGCCGGGATATGGCGGTTAACCCGCATAGCCCGTTCCGCTATGGCCAGAAGGCGCTGTATGACGAAAAGCGTGTTATGGCGCATCAGGCGTTCCTGGGAGAATATGTTGACGCCTTCATGGTGCAGGATCCAGAGATGGCGCAATTCCGCCCGGATGCCGAGATCATTCCAAGAGCGTTAGACCTGAAGCGCTGGGATTATGTCGGCATTGAGCGGAAAGACCGGCCACTGCTGGTACACGCGCCAACCAACCCGGCGGCGAAAGGCACGCGCTTTATTTTGGCAGCGCTAGAGGCGCTCAGGGACGAAGGCCTAAAGTTTGATTTCAAGCTGCTCCGTGGCTTGCCCCATGCAGAGGCGCAACGGATTTATGCGGAAGCCGACATCATCATCGATCAGATTCTGATTGGCGCTACGGGCGTGCTAACGCTGGAGGCCTGGGCGCTCGGCAAGCCGGTTGTCGTCAACCTGCGCGAGGATTTATTTCAGCCGTTCTATGGCATTACGGACTTGCCGGTGATCAACGCCAACCCGGACACCATCAAAGATCAGCTCCGTCGGGCGATCAACGACGCAGATCTTCGCTTGGAACTTGCGCCAAAAGGCCGGGCGCTGGTTGAGGCGAAGCACGATATCGATCACGTCATCGGGCAATATGCGGACTTCTACGAGCGCTTGTTTCAGCAGCCGCCCAAAGCGCCGACTGGCTTTGGCGATGTCGCCTATCTTGAAATGCAGGTGGCGCTGGCGGAACACAACGAACGCTTTTGGCCGCGCTGGCGCGCCCGCTATCGCCGCGTTGTCGATCGCGCGGCGGAGATGAACGCCTTTGGGGCTGATGGCAAGCCGGCGGGGAAACTCCGCATCATGGCGGCGTCATGCCTCGCGGCGCTCAGGCTTTTCGGTCGGGATTATGTGAACTTCTGGCGGATTGTTTTGGCCCGGCTTGGCCTGCGCAAATAGCGATTAGCGGCGTGGTAGTTCGATGCCTTCTTTTTGAATGCGGTTAAAAGCGCGCTGACCCGCTTCTTGGCCAAGGCGTTGGCCGATGGTCTGACCGATTTTAGACGCTTCCAGCATCAATGGCCGCAGTTCCCGGATCGCCTTCTGGCCAACCGGCGTTTCATAGAATGCGGCGATCTCTAGCATTTCGTCTTTAGTGAAGCGTTGGGCGTACAAAACGACGACTGCGTCGACGATATGATCAATCGCTTCGGGGGCGACGGCTTGCATTTCCTCGACGATGATGTCGATGGCGCGGTCTGGCAGTCGATTTGGACCTTGCTCCAGCCTCTGCACCAATTCAGACATTTGGGTCTGCATCAGCTCTAAACTGGTCTCGGCGATTTGCATCGCCTTCAAGAGCCGCCGCGTAATCGCTTCGACCTCTGGATCAACGGCGGCGGGCGAGGCTAGGGGCGCGGCGGTTTGCGCGAAGGCTGAATGGCCTGCGAGCGGCAGAACAGCAAGCAGGGCGGCGAATAAGGCAGCGCGCATCAGGCGTCTCCAGCGCGGAGCAGAGGCTCAAGCGCGTGTCTGAGATTGTCGGGAATATCCGTTGGCCGCATCGTCGCACGGTCAACGAAGACATGCACGAAAAACCCAAGCGCCGCGCAGTCCGGATCATCCTCTTGGAACATGCCGACTTCATAGCGCACGCTGGACCGCCCGAGTTTGGGGACGCGCACGCCACAATCAATCGCTGCTGGAAAAGCGAGGGGTTTGAAGTAGCGGCAGCCGCTTTCGACGACCAACCCAATCACCGGCGCCGTATCTTTGTCGTGCCCGCCTTCGCTAACAAGGAATCCAGTAACGGCGGTATCAATATAGCTGTAGAATTCCACGTTGTTGATATGGCTATAGGCATCCATATCCGCCCAGCGCGACTGGATTTTCTGGTAGTGACCGAAATTGCTGCGGGTCTCATCCGTCATCGAAAATGTCCTCTGTGTTCAATGCGGCGTTTGTAGCAGAGGAAAGCGAGAACCAGAAAGCGGCCGCCTTGGAAGGCGGAACCAAAAAAAGGGCCGCCTTGGAAGCCAGAACCAAAAAAGGGCCGCCTTGGAAGGCGGCCCAGGTCAACAGGGAGGCATCAAAGAAGCATCAGGTGGGATGAGCACCCGATAAGACTCAATTTAGACGTTAATAGTTAACAAAAGGTAAATACTTTGACAATATCTTGCGTTTTTACTGTTTTCACAAATATGGCTCGAAACAAGCCATTACACCTCGCAGCGCGCCGTTAAGTTTTGAATAAAGACTCGGCTGCAGATCGGTCCCCGCGCTTACGATTTCGTTCCAATTCAACGCGCTTTATTTCAGCTTGAAGCCGTTGAATTAGCTCTTCTAAGTCACCAACCGACCACGTATCCAGATTCTGCCCGATGACATCTTCGATCTTTGGCTCAGTTTCATCGTCATCGAACATTACACCCTCGCTTTCGCCGCCAACTTGGCCTGATATTAGCGCCTTATTCAGCGATGTCGAACCGCTTTAGCCGAACAGCGCGAGAAGGCCGACGGCGACCAGGAGCGTCATCGCGACACGTCGGTAGAACTGCGGTGAGGCCAGATGAAATACGCTGCGGCCTAACAAAATGCCGATGACATATGCGGGCGCCAGCATCAGCGCGCTCATCCACGCGCTCCATCCGGCGACGCCGCCCGCGAGCCCCTCCGCCGCCGCCAACACCACAAGCTGGCTGAGCACGACAACAGAGATATAGATGGCGATGGACGCGCGCGTTCGGTCCGCCGCTTCACCGCGCGCCAGAAAATGCAGGATGACAGGCGGCCCGATCAGGCTTGTCGCGCCGCCAAGCACGCCGGCGCTCGCGCCGATCATTGCGGCGGCCCGTTCGCCCCCGCGCCAGCCCCATCCGAGCGCTAGGGCGATCACAAAGAACAGAACGCCAGCGCCCGCGATCTGCCGGAGCAGCTTCGGATCAGACGTCTGCAGGATGTAGGTGCCGAGCGGCAGCAACAATGCTGCGGCCCCAGCGGCTATCAGCGCGCGCCGCCTGTCAGCGATTGCCCACACGCCCTTCAGCATCGCCGGGATCGCGACGCTATCGATCACGGCGACGGAAACGACCGCCGCGGGCAATCCGTACAACAGAGACAACGGCGCCATCATGATGAGCCCGGCGCCAAAGCCTGCAAACCCGCGCACCGTGCCCGCCACCGCAACCGCGATGGCGGCAAGCCAGAAGTCAGGGGGCAGCGATAGTTCGATCAGCTGAGGCCCAGTTTTTCAGCTAAGCCAATACGCTGGAGCTTGCCGGTTGCGCCCTTGGGAATTTCTTCCAGGAACAGAACTTTGCGCGGCGCTTTGAAATCAGCGAGCCGCCCAGAGACGAAGTCACGGATTTCCCGTTCTTCCGCCGTTTCGCCTTCTTTCAGCACAACGGCGCAGGCGACATCTTCGCCAAGCGATTTGTGCGGCATGGCGAAAGTGACGACCTGAGCGACTGCCGGGTGATCCATAATCACGTCATCCACCTCACGCGGGCTGATTTTTTCACCGCCACGATTGATGATTTCTTTCAAGCGCCCCGTCAGGCTGAGATAGCCTTCTGCGTCCAGCACGCCCTGGTCGCCTGTGCGGAACCAGCCATTGGTGAAGGCGGTCGCGTTGGCGTCTGGATTGTTCTCATAGCCCTTGGTGACGTTCGGGCCGCGGATCACGATTTCGCCGATGGCGCCTTGTTCCAGGATTTCGCCAGCTTCATCCATAATCGCGACTTCAGGACCCGCTGCGACGCCGACAACGCCGGGCTTCCGGGCGCGTGGCGGTAGTGGGTTGGACGCCATCTGGTGCGCCGCTTCCGTCATGCCGTAGCTTTCAATCACGGGGCAGCCGAAGGCTTCCTCCATGGCGACCATCACTTGCGGCGGCAAGCTGGAGGAGGAGGAGCGGATGAAACGGAGGCCAGCATTCTTTACAATCTCTTCGTTCCGCGATGCGCGGGCCAGGATCGCTTGATGCATGGTCGGAACGGCGGTGTACCAGGTCGGTTTGCTTTCCTCGATCCACGCAAATGCTCGGAGCGCATTGAAGCCCGGCGCACACCACACGGACCCGCCAGCTGCGACGGATGAGAGGACAGCCGCGATCAGACCATGAATGTGGAATAGGGGCATGATGTTCAAGCAACGGTCATCCTGCGTCAGCGCCAGCGTTGCGCCTATATGGCGGGCAGACGCTGTCACGTTCTCATGGCTGAGCGGCACGATTTTGGGGCGGGACGTCGTGCCGGAGGTGTGCAGCACCAATGCGATATCCGCCGGTGCGGCAAACCCGCCGGATGCGGGCGAGGCGAAGTCCGTGCCGCTTTCAGCCAGCAGGCTGAAGCTGCCGACGGGGCCGGCGTCGTCTGGCACCAGGCGGATGATCGGCACGTTCGCCGCTTGCGCCGCCTCAATTGCGGGCGTGTCGTCGCCTTCCTGAACAATCAGCGCTTTGGCGGAAAGGTCATCCAGGTAGAAGTCAAATTCTTCGCGGCCATACGCGGGATTCAGCGGCGCTGTCGTCGCGGAGCACGCGATGGTGATGAAACTTGCGGCCATTTCTGGGCTATTTGGCAGCACAATGGCGACCCGATCATTCCGTCCGGCGCCGAAGCTGTTCAATGCCTCCTGGACCGATTGGATCAGCGCTTTCAAGTCGCCATAGGTCATGGGCGCGCGGCCGCCGGCCTCGCTGGCGGGCATGCCGATTGCCGGCTGGTCGTCGGCATGGGCTTCGATCAGATCATAGATGACGGACGTCATTGGCATTCCCCAAAACAAAGCGGGCCGCGAACGATGTCGCGGCCCGCCACAAACACTCTTCAGATCGGAGTTTACTTGTTCCACACAACGCGCGGCAACACGCGCGCCGGGACAATCTGATCTTTGTACTCAATGATCTTGTTGAGCATCTGCACCAGCACCTCATTGGTGAGGTGGTTTGGCTTGAGGCCAAGATCTAGAAGACCGGAGTGTTTCGGATTGTAGTAGTGCTCTTCCAGCTCCTTGCGCGGATTTGGAATGGACTTCACTTCGACATCCAGCCCGACGTCCTTGCCCGCGGTTTGCACCAATTCAGCCAGTTGGTTGACGCTGAACGTCTCGGTGAACTGGTTCATGATCCGAAGCTCGCCCTTGCCCGGCGCATTATTCGCGGCGAGCTCGACGCATTGCAGCGTGTCTTTCAGGTTCAGGTAGCCGCGCGTTTGGCCGCCTTTGCCATAAACCGTCAACGGAATGCCCGCGACGGCCTGGACCAAGAAGCGGTTTACGACGGTGCCGAAGATGTCGTCATAGTGGAAGTTCGGCAGCAGCGCGTCGTCCTGATCGGCTTCATCGGTCGAGAGGCCATAGACCGGACCTTGCATCAGATCGGTGACTTCAAGGCCATATGTGCGCACATAGAACCAGATGAGGTCCGTATCGAGCACTTTGGTCGTGTGATAGAGCGAGCCAGCCTGGCGCGGATACAGGAACTTCTGCTCGCGGCCATTATGGGTGATATCGAGATAGCCTTCCTCGATATCGATATTCGGCGTGCCGTATTCGCCCATCGTGCCGAGTTTGACGATATGGCAATTTGGCGCCTGTTCCTTGACGGCCCAGATGCAGTTGAAGGTGACATCGAGATTGTTTTTCAACGTGTAGCGCGCTTCCTCAAAGCCCTTCATGGAATACGGGGCAGAGGGCTGCTCGGCGTAGTGAATGCAGGTATCGGGCTGGAAATCCCGGAACAGGCCTTCCATGAAGCGGTAGTCAGCCAGGTCGCCGATCTTCACTTCGATTTTCTTGCCTGAAACGGCTTCGAACGCTGCGGCGCGGTCAACCAGGTTAGGAGCCTCCACCAGCGCTTCAGAGCCAGTCTCGCGGGCGATGTTGCGGCGCATATAATTGTCGACCGCCAACACGTCCCAGCCGCGCGCGGCGAAATGCATCGCCGTTGGCCAACCAAGATAGCCGTCGCCGCCTAAAATAATGATACGCATGCTCTACTCCGATTTCAGTTGCGGACCCACGCTAGTATCGCAGGAACGTTTAAGCGCGGGTGTTACATGGGTGTTACGAGCGCCGCAATGTCAGCGATCACAAGTTTGACCGAAATTCTTCAAACGCGCCAACGAACGTGAAAAATTCTGTGGTTTGTTTTTATCTGAGGCGCGGATTTCCAGAAGTGTCCCGGATTGAAGCAGCTTCTTGGCGCCAAACATCCGCCCATTTGCTGGCTTCAAATCCGGCCATATAGGGCGCGCCTTCTGTGAAATGCAGCAAAGACTGGTTTTCCAGCGCGCCTTCTGAATATCCCACAAGGTGGTTCCAACGAGCGGGCAGGGCGCCGATCTCATCAGCATTTTCCAACCAGCGAAACCGATGCAGGTCCAATCCGCTTGCGGTATTGACGTAATTTGGCGTTAGCGCAGTGCAGCGAGCCGCATTCATGAGCATAACGCTGGACCAATTCTTCTTCTCATATTGTGTTTGCGCCGCACCCCAAAACTTGGTCGCGCCAGTAGGGCGATGGTCATGCTGCACGCATTGTAGGGCGTAGCGATCATCCCGTAGCGCCCAGAGGTTGGCGATGTCATCCAAACAAATACAGTCGCAATCCATGAAGATCGCCCAGCCGGAATATCCCGCCAGATACGGCGTGAAGAACCGCGAGAAGGAGAATTCGGTGGATTGCAGCGGGTCCATATCGCGCCGATACAGCCCGCCCAGGTTTTGCAGCGCGATTGGCGTGATCGAGACCGGCGCTGAGCCGCGGCTGATGATGGAATGCGCCAGCACTTGGAAGCCAATGGCCTCGCGCCGGTCATAACCGATGAAGATGCGGATCATATCGGAGTTCGGGCTACAAATACCCGGCGCGCAGCAGGTCTTTCATATGGATGATGCCTTTGAGCGCGCCCGCCTCCACGACGAAAATATTGGATATCCGTCGTTCAGTCATGATCTCAATCGCATCTTGCATACGCACGTCCGGCGTGATGTTGACCGGCGTTGGATTCATAATGTCGCGCGCCGTCATTTGGAAAAATTCGGGCGAGAAGGCGCGGCGAAGGTCGCCGTCAGTGATAGAGCCGACAAGCAATCCAGCTTCATCGACAATGCCGATACAGCCCATGCCGCCCGTCGCTAGCGCAGAGATAACGCCGCCGGCTTCCGTATCTGGCGTCGTCGTCGGCGGCGTTTCGCCTTCGGTCGCGAGCCAGTCCTTCACATGCTGCAGCTGTAGGCCAAGCTTGCCGCCTGGATGCACCTTGCCGAAATCTTCCCGGCTGAACCCGCGCGCTTCCATTGCTGCGACAGCTAATGCATCGCCCAGCGCCAAAGTCGCTGTCGTAGAGGTGGTCGGCGCCAGGCCATTCGGGCAGGCTTCCGGCATATCCGGTAGTTTCAGCAGAATATTCGACATCCGCCCGAGCATGCTGTCAGCGCGTTTGGTGATGCTGATGATCGGTATGCCGACGCGTTGCCCGTAAGCCAGAATATCCCGCATCTCACGGCTGTCGCCGGAATTTGAGATCGCGAGCAGCACGCCGTCTCGGTCCACCATGCCAAGGTCGCCATGGCTGGCCTCTGTCGGGTGCACAAAGAATGCAGGCGTGCCGGTCGATGCAAAGGTCGCGGCGATCTTCGAGCCGATATGCCCGGATTTCCCAACGCCTGTAACGATGCAATAGGTCTTGCAGGCGACGAGCGTATCGACGGCGAGCGCAAAGGCGGTGTCGAGACCTTCGGATAGAGCGGCCAAGCCCTCAATTTCGGCCTGAATAAGCGCGCGCCCGGCTTTGATTGCAGCTGGGGCTTTGGGGGATGATGTTTCTGCCATAGAGCGGCGCGTAGCAGATATTCAACACAGCCTGCAAGCATTCCCCTTGACGGGGCGCCCGCGCGTGTGCGACGCGCTTGGATGTCATGGAAAACCTTGAACGCTCTTTCCCCGTCGCCACAATCGCGCTCGCCGTATCGGCGGCGCTGCTGCTCGGCGCTTGCGCTGGCCCGCCGCGCTTGACCAATGATGGGACGCGGCCCTCGACGCCGTCAGCGAACTTGGCGGCGCCAAACGTATCCGCTACGGCGAGCCCGAGCTTGGACGTGGTTGCATCTGCTTCAGCGGGATCATTCCATAATGTGGATGATCCAGGCCTTGGCGGCGCGGTCGAGCTTACGGTGCACAGGGATTATAACGCCGCGAGCGGGCGGGTCTGTAAGCAGGTCACCGTCCGCAGCGTTGTGAACGGTGCTACGAGCGGGCGTGTGGCATGCCAGGGGGCTGCAGGCTGGTACTGGTCTCCAGTCACAACTGGATAAGCAGTCCCTTATGCGACCGCCCATACGCCCCGAAACACCGCCTGCCCGGCAGCTGCTAAGCCGGGCCGATGCAAGCCCGTCGATCATTACTGAGATGATCCAAGGCCTTGCCGTGCAATGGCGGGTCATCGTCGCCGTTGTATTGCGGGAAGTGCGGACCCGATTTGGCCAATATCACTTGGGCTATCTCTGGGCGGTGATTGTACCGCTGCTGTTTATCGTGACGCTTGCGTTTGTATATGCAGCACTCGGCCGCCGCGCCGCCCATGGCGCATCGGTTGAGATGCTGCTGCTTTCTGGAATGATGGCGTGGCTGACATTCACGGATACGCAAAACCAGGCCTCCCGCGCGTATCAAACGAACCGCCAACTGGTCGTCTATCCGATGGTCTCCGTTGTAGACATCGTCATCGCCCGCTCGCTTCTAGAGCTTGGCACTAAGCTTGCCGTGATGATGATCCTCATCGCGTTGTTCTGGACTGTCGGATATGATGTCGGCATTGCCGACCCGCTCGGCGTCGCGTTCGCGATGCTGGTCGTCACGTATCTGGGCGCCGTATTCGGCCACACCATCGGCTGCATTCTCGTGGTCGCGCCCTCGTTCCTGTTCATTGTAGCGACCACAAGGCGGATTCTGTTTTTCACATCTGGCGTTCTATTTCTGCTGTCTGATGTGCCGGATGAGTGGCGCGTATATGTGCTCTACAATCCTTTGGCGCATGTAATTGACCTGACGCGGGGCGCCTGGATCGGCACCTATAACGCTCCCTATGGCGATGTGACCTATGTAGCCGGCTGGGCTGTCGGGTTGACCGCCGCCGCCGCCATTGGCGAGCTTGCGGCGCGGCGCCGCCGTCTCGGCGCGAACCGGTAGGCTGGCATGATCACGCTCGAAGGCGTCTCCAAATCCTATCGCACAGCAACCGGATATCGGGTCATCCTCGACGACGTATCTATGCTGCTGCCAACGGACCGGCATATCGGCGTGCTAGGCCGCAACGGCGCTGGCAAATCGACGCTGCTGCGCATGATTTCTGGTGAGGAAGAACCGGATACCGGGAAAATCTCTAGGCGGGCGCGTGTCTCCTGGCCGCTGGGCTTCACCGGTGGGTTCCATCCAGCGCTTACGGCCAGGGAGAACCTTCGATTTATCTCGCGTATCTACAACAGCGACATCGAAGAAGTGACGGCCTTCGTCTATGAGTTCGCGGAGCTTGGCGACTATTTCGATATGCCGATCTCCACGCTTTCTTCCGGGATGCGGGCCAGGCTGGCATTCGGGCTTAGCCTCGCCATGCGGTTTGATTTCTATCTGATCGACGAAATCGTATCCGTTGGCGACTATTGGTTCCGGGCGAAAGCGCAGGCGGAGTTTGATCGTATCCGTGACGAAAGCGGCATGCTTTTAGTGTCGCATAGCCCTGCCACCATCCGTAAATTCTGTGATACAGGTCTCGTGCTTCGCAATGGCCGGTTGGTTATGTTCGATGCACTTGAAGACGCGATCGACTTCTATCTCGATGATGATTAGGAAATCTGACCTTTGAATGCGCAGGTCATAGCAACCCCCGGCGGCGGCGCCCCGGCGACGGCTGAGCAGCAGCCGCTGTCGAAGGTGATCCCCGCCGTCCGCCCTTCTGCGCCTGGACGGCGGCGGAAGCGGAATGGCGGGCTGATCGCGGCCTTTGCAATGGTCGTGCTTGCGCCAACGCTACTGGCGGCGATCTATTTCGGCCTGATCGCATCGCCGCTCTTTGTCTCCGAGGCGCATGTTACGATCCGGTCCACCAAGCAGCAATCAACTTCAGTGATTGAGGCTGTCGTGACCCAAGGCACAGGCGTCAATCTTGCGACGGAAACTGAGTTGGTGGCGGATTATCTCCGCTCCCGCGATCTTCTAAATCGGATCGAGAATCAAGTTGGGTTCCGGCATCGATATGCGACCTATAACGCAGACTTTTTCTCCCGCCTGGAGCCAGGCGCATCACGTGAAGATGCACATGCGTTTTTCCGCAAGGTGGTGCAGGTGTCGGATGCAGGATCGGGGCTTCTGGAAATCAGCGTGAAGGCGTTTACGGCTGAAGATGCGCATACCGTGATCCAGGCTGCGATCAATGCTGCGGAGGTCGTGGTGAACCAGCTTTCGGATCAAGCGCAGGCGGATGCGTTGGCTGCGGCCGAGGCGGAAGTGACGCGCGCGCTGGATCAGGTCACCGATGCGCTCGGCGCGATCGCCGCATTCCAGCAAGACAAAGGCGATATTGATCCAAGGCGCTCTGCCGAAGCGATCTTGTCGGTTGTCGCCGGGCTGGAAGCGAGCTTGGCGGAAGCGCAGATCGAGCGGGCCGAACTGCGCAGCGTTCTGCGCCCGGCAGCGCCTGCCGTTCGTGCATTGAACAGCCGCATCGGGGCTTTGCAGCGTGAATTGGCTCAAGCGCGCGGGCGGTTGGCCGATAACCGGGATAGCGATATTGCAGAAGATGTGCAGGCCTTTGATATTGAGCAAAAGAAGCTGCAATTGGCCGAACGCGCATATGAGTCAGCCCTGATTTCGCAACAGACGGCCCGCCAGCAGGCTCAGAACGACCGCAGCTATCTGGTGGCCTATGTGCCGCCATCGATGCCGGATGTCGCGACGGAGCCGAAGCGGATGTATAAAATCGCGACGGCGTTTGTTGTCTCCCTGCTGGCCTTCGGGGTCGGCGCCCTCATTATCGGAGCGATCCGCGAACATGCGCGCGCCTAAGGTCCTCATCGCCCTCTCCGCTGCATATCTCGGCCTAGCGCTGGCGCCGCCTGCCAGCGCAGTGGACGAAGATGCGCTTGATCGTGTCCGAAAGTTCGCCATCGGCTCTGCCGCCGCTGAGGCCGCCGCTCGCAGCCGTTCCAACGCCGCCGATACGCGGGCTGCACGCTCAGCCGCTGCTCAGAATGAAACAGGCCTGGAAGCCGCGGGCATCGCAGGCGAAGCTGATGCACGCCGAGACATTGAGCGGGCGGAACGCCGCGCGCGCCCGTTCGGCTGGAACCTCTTTAATGGTCAGTTTGCGAGCAACACCGCCAACGGTTTGAATCCAGGCTATCTGATAGCGCCTGGCGATCGGGTGCAGGTCAATCTATTCGGCGCCAAGGCCTATAACGAAGTCACGGTCGTGGACGCCCAGGGCAATCTGTTTGTGCCGGAAGTGGGCCCTGTCCGGGTCGCCGGTGTCCCGAATTCCAAGCTGCAATCCACCGTTCAATCCAAAGTTTCCCGTGTTTTTACGGATAATGTGCAGGTCTATGTGAACCTGTTGGGCGCACAGCCGACGGGCGTGTTCGTCACCGGCGCGGTTATGCGTCCAGGTCGCTATGGCGGATTGCCGAATGATTCCCTGCTGTCCTTTATCGATAAAGCGGGCGGGATTGATGTGCGCCGTGGGTCTTTCCGCGATGTCCGCATTCTCCGGAGCGGGCAGGAAGTCGCGCGGGCGGATTTGTATGAATTCTTGGTCAGCGGCCAGTTGCCGACGCCGCAATTTCGCGAAGGCGACACCATCCTGATCGGCCCCATTGGCGGGGCCGTGACAGTCGATGGGGCCGTGCGCGCGCCTGCGGCGCTTGAATTTCAGCGTTTTCCGGTCCTAGGCCAGGAGCTTGTGAGTTATGCGCGGCCAACCTCTGACGCAACCCATGTGGCGCTCAGCGGCATTCGGAATGGGCAACCATTCAACACCTATATGACCTATGCGCAATTCCTACAGACAAGCCTTGGCGATGGCGATCTGGTCACGTTCCAGGCGGATCTCAGAGCGGGCAAAGTGTTTGTGGAGGTCGAAGGCGCGCATCTGGGCGCCAGCCGGTTCGCCGTTCCGCGCGGCGCCCGCATCGAAGACGTGCTTGATCTTGTGGAAGTGAACCCAACCGTCGCTGCGACAGGGTCCGTCTATCTCCGGCGGGATAGCGTCGCGCGGGATCAGAAGCGCGCGCTTGACCGTTCGCTTGATGCGCTTGAGCGCTCGGCTTTAGCGGCGCTCAACCAAACCACCAGCCAAGCCGATATCCGTGAGCGAGAAGCCAGACTGGTGCTGGACTTCATCAAACGCGCACGGGATGTGCAGCCCGATGGCCGTGTAGTCATTTCAACAGATGCTGGCCGCGCCAATGTCATGTTGGAGGCGGGCGATATCATCGTCGTGCCGCAGCGAACGGACCTGGTGCTAATCTCGGGCGAAGTCACGCTGCCCCAGTCTGTCGCCCATATCTCTGGCGCAACCGTTGAGGATTATGTCGCGCGCGCTGGCGGATATGCTGAGCGGGCGGACCCGGAGAAGATCATCGTGATCCGCGCTGGCGGCGAGGCCCTCAGCGGCGCCAACCTCCAGGTCCGGCCAGGGGATCAGATTATGGTGTTGCCAGTCGTCGATGTGAAATCCTTTGAGATTGGCAAGGATGTCCTGGATGTCCTGTTCCGCGTCGCCATTATTGCGGCGACGGTTATCGCGCTCTAAGCCGCATCGCCCGGGGTGCGCATTCTGATCCTTTCAGCAGCGCCCGCTGTGAATGACGCTCGGGTTAGGGCTACAGCGCGCGCGCTCGCCTCGCTGGGGCATGACGTGAATGTGATCTGTCGGACGGCGGCCAAGGAGCTTGGCGCGCCTGAGATGGAAGATATCGGCGGCGCCAAATTGCGGCGTATTGATTTCGATGATGTATCGGGCTTGGGCGCACAATCCGGGCTCAACCTGCTGCAGCGCATCGGCGTCCGGTATCTGTCCTGGCTTCGCCGGGCGTTTCTAAAGCGGAAACTGCCGAGAGCCGCGCGCGTAATGGCTTTGACGCAGGAGTTTTGCGCTGTGGCGCCCCACGCGCATCAGGCGCTTGGGGGCGCGCGGTTTGATGTCGTCCACGCCATCGGCCTCCCAGCGCTGCCAAGTGCCGGCTGGTTGGCCAAACGCCAGAACGCAGCATTGGTCTATGATTCCGTTGAGTTGGAGCAGGATCGGAATACGCAGTATTTCGGCCCGTTCCACCGGCTGCGAATGGCGCTCGAAAGGTTTTTCATCCGCCGCGCAGACGCTGTGGCGACGGTCTCGCCTGAAATTGCGGCGCATCTGGCGCGGCTATACGGTCTGCAACGCCCTACTCTGATCCAAAATGCGGCGGCGGCAGAACCGTCGCCGGATACGATCCGGGATGTGCTGAACGCGCCGGAAAGCACGCCGATGGCGGTTTATATCGGGGCTGCGGCGTTTGGCCGTGGGCTTATGCCTTCCTTGGAAATGTTGCTGGAAGCGCCGGAGATCTTCCTCGGTATTGTCGGCCCGCCGGAAGACAGGTTCAGATTGCGCTTCCAGTTGGCGACGGATCGGCTTGGGATTTCAGATCGGGTTGGCATGGCGCCCGCGCGCCCGCCGGTTGAGGCGGCTTCCTTCGTCAGCTCCGCAAATGTCGCGATTGCGCTTCTGGAGCCGGTTTGTCTGTCCTATGCCTATGCTTTGCCTAACAAATTATTTCAGGCCGTGCAGGCTGGACTGCCGATTGTTGTTGGCCGCACCCCCACCCTCGCACGGCTTGTTATGACTTATAATATCGGTGAATCCGTCGATGAGCGCGACTCAGTTGCGGTTGCAGCGGCAGTGCGGCGCCAGGCCGCGCGTCATGGAACTGGCGATTATAGGGCGGCGCGCGCGCTGTTCCTCGCGGATTATGACGAAAATGCGGCGATTTCCGCCTGGGCGCGCCTTTATGCGGGCTTAGTTCAAACGATCGGTGACAGCCGTCACAGACCTGCTCCAGAGGGAACAACTGAGAGCCATAAACATTGACGGTTCATTAAGCGAGTGCCATGTAGGTACATGCCCAACAATGATAATTGGGAAGGTGACCATATATCTGGCGGAGAACCCGCCTCTAACCGGGGGACGTCATGATTAAGTCTTTTGAAGGCGCAGTTGTCGCCGTTACCGGCGCGGCCGGAACCGTCGGCAAAGAATTGGTGCGTCAGCTGCTGGCGCAGCCGTCGGCACAAGTGCGCGCGCTCGACAATAACGAGACAGGCTTGTTTGAGCTTGAGCACGAGATGAACAAGCCCGGCCAGCTGGCCGCGTTCCTCTGCGATATCTCCCGCGAAGAGGGCTTGATGCGCTTCCTCGACGGCGTGGATTATGTGTTCCACGCGGCCGCTTTGAAGCATGTGCCTCTCTGTGAAAACAGCCCGTTTGAAGCTGTTCGCGTTAACGTGCATGGCATGGAAAACGTTATCCGCGCCTCGCTGACTGGCGGCGTCAAGAAGGTGCTGTTCACCAGCTCCGACAAAGCCGTCAACCCGACCAGCGTTATGGGCACGACGAAGCTGATGGGTGAGCGCCTGATTACAGCCGCGCAGAACCTCTCCAGCGAACGCCGCCCGACGATTTTCGCCTCCACGCGCTTCGGTAATGTGGTTGGCTCACGTGGCTCCGTGCTGCCGCTGTTCATGCAGCAAATTGCGCACGGCTCTGCGATTACGCTGACGCATAATGAAATGACCCGCTTCATGATGACGTTGGAAGAAGCCTCCGGCCTCGTCATTGATTCAATTCGCTACGCCAATGGCGGCGAGAATTTCATCACCAAAATGCCGGTTATGCGCATCCGTGATGTCGCCGAAGTTATGGTGGACATGATGGCGCCGTATTACGGCCGTGACCCCCGCGATGTCGAGATCAAGATCGTCGGCATCCGCCCAGGCGAGAAGCTCTATGAAGAGCTTTCGACCGCTGAAGAACTGGCGCGGATGTGGGATTGCGGGCGCTACTTCGTCGTTGACCCGATCAACGCCGGAACGGACCGCATTTATCCTAGCGACAACCCGCAGCCGACAGACCGTGTGTATATCTCTTCGACCGAACCGGCGATGAGCCACGAAGGCATCCGCTCCTTCATCGAAGCTGCGAACGTTTTGCCGGAAGACTATCAGCCCGCTCCGACGCCTCGCGTCGCGCTCGGCTGATCCTTCCGCTAGAGTTCAATGAGAAAGTTGCGCCTGGCTGAAACCGGGCGCGGCTTTTTCTATGGGCGTTCTTGGGTCAGTAGAATACCGGCGGCGCCTGTCCAAGCAGCACCTCGCCAACAGCCTCAAAATGCGCCGCGCGGGCTTGGATTTGCTGGGAAACGGTATGGATATCCCGAAAGCGCCGCTCGAACGGGCTGCCCGGGAAAATGGCGCTGACGCCTGCCGCGCGATGCACCCAATCCGCCGTCTCGATGCCGGCCTGAATGGCGTTGCTGCACGCAAGCCGCACGCGGGCGCGGTCTGGCACGCTAATGAAATCCCATTCGGTGGCGGCGGCATAAATCTCAGTGCAGATGGCTTCGACATAAGCCTGAGCCGCGCCGATACGGGCTTCGGCGCGGGCGAAATCGGCTTGGGTCAACGGGTCTTCGGCGAGGCGAGGGCGACCGCGTGGGGTTTTCTCGATGGCGAGCGCATGAAAATCATTCAGCATCGCCCGCGCCAGTCCAAGCGCCACGCCTGCGACGCCGACGGCATACAGGCCCTGCATGGTGAAGGCGTATAGCGGCCCCGGAACCTGGCGCGGTTCACTATATTCGCGCGTCGCGCTGAAGGCTTCCGGCACAAATACGTCCCGCACGGTGTAGGAATCCGATGCGGTGCCTTTCAGGCCAATCGGATTCCAAACGTCATGGCGCTCGGCCTGGTCGACGGGGAACAGCCAGGTGCGGATCAGCGGTTTGCCAAGGGCGTTCAGGCGCGGCTGGCCATCGGCATCGAACACCGGGCCATGGGCGCCCATCC
This sequence comes from Alphaproteobacteria bacterium, assembly GCA_038102935.1. Taxonomy (GTDB): domain Bacteria; phylum Pseudomonadota; class Alphaproteobacteria; order Bin95; family Bin95; genus VMCJ01. Next base: position 34,084 of record JAYNYG010000008.1, read on the forward strand.
ATGTCGCTTGCCGGCATCCGCTGGAGAATTCCCAGGAGCCGTTGACCAGATACCCGCCATCGACTGCCTTCGCACCCTGCCCATTCGGCGGCCCCCAGGCGATCAACGCCTCAGGATCATCATAGATCGCGTGAGCAGAGTCCGGCGGCAGGAACGGCGCAATCAACGCAGAACTATTGGCGACAAACACATTCCACGCGACCGACCCGTCGCCCTTGGCCAGTTCCATAACAGCCCTGAGATACTCGACAGGATGCGCTTCAGCGCCGCCATAGACTTGCGGCAACAGCATCCGGAACATGCCGGTGTTGTGGAGGGCGTCTAGAATGGTTGGCGGAAACCGGCGCGTGCGTTCAATTTCGTCGCTGGCGGCCTGCAGCGTTGGCGTAATATTTGCGGCGTGGGTTGCGCAGTCATTTGGCATAGGGTTAGTCGCCAACCGCCTCCTTAAATGCCTCCAACGCTTTGATGTGATCGTCGAAAGTTTCCAGCGGGTACATCGGGTATAGCATCGCCATCTTGGCGCCGAGATTGGCCCAGGCTTCGGCGGTTGTAGCCCATTTTTCGGGCGCGAAGGCGTCGGCGCGGAGCCAGGTTTCCAGGCCGAAGGTTTGGCGGTCGCGGCCAAATTCGTCGAGCCAGCCGTTCAGTTTTTCAACGCATTCCGCCGCTTTTTCGTTGGGCGGCATGATCGGCATCCAGCCGTCGCCGATGCGCGCGGCGCGCTTGATGACGGCGTCTGCAGAGCCGCCGAACCAGATCGGGATCGGCTTCTGCACTGGCCCCGGCATGATGTTGATGTTCTCAAACTCATGGAACTCGCCCTTGAAGCTCACAAGCTCTTCGGACCAGAGCATGCGCAGAACCTCAACTTGCTCCGCCTGTTTCCGCCCACGCGTCCGCCAATCCGTGCCGAGCGCTTCATATTCAACATGGTTCCAGCCAACGCCGATGCCAAGGCGCAAGCGTCCGCCGGAAAGCAAATCCGCCTCCGCAGCCTGTTTCGCCACAACGCCCGTTTGCCGCTGTGGTAGGATCAGCACGCCGCTTGAAAGCCGAATGCGGGATGTACAGGCGGCCAGAAACCCGATGGTGACGAAGGTTTCGTGGAAGTCTTCATCCGCTGCATATGTCGGCGTCCAGCCATCGCGGGGCGCGGCGCCAAACACATGGTCCGGCACTTCGATATAGGCATAACCCAGGTCTTCCGCCGCCTGCGCCCAGTCCTTAATCTTAGCCGGGTCATTGCCGATGGTGCGGGTTGGGAATTGGGCGGAGATTTGCATGGCGGCTCTATCCTTAGCTGAAATGGCGGTTCGGCGGGCGCGGCAACCCTAAATTCTCCCGAAGCGTAGCGCCTTCATAGGCTGTGCGGTAGACGCCCCGCCGCTGCAATTCTGGCACGACCTTCTCCACAAAATCATCAAGCCCGGCGGGGAGATATGGGAACATGACGTTGAACCCATCAGACCCGCCCTCCATCACCCAGGCCTCCATTTCCTCCGCGACCGCATTGGCCGTGCCGACGAAGGCGTTGCCGGCATAGCCGCCGAAGCGCCCGGCCAATTGACGGACGGTCAGCCCTTCTTCCTTCGCCAGTTTTTTAACGCGGTCTTGGCCGGATTTGCTGGCGTTCGTCTCCGGCACCTCTGGCAACGGGCCGTCTGGATCAAACTTGGATGCGTCATGGCCAAGCGATATGGAAAGCGAGGCGATACCGCTGTCGTAATGCACCAGGCTATCCAGGAGCGCGCGTTTTTCTCGCGCTTCATCCTCGCTATCACCGACGACGACGAGCGCGCCGGGCAAGATTTTCACATGCTCCGGGTCACGCCCCGCCGCTTTGGCGCGCGCCTTCACGTCGCTGTAGAAAGCTTGGCCGTCCGCCATATTACGGTGGGAGCAGAACACCATTTCCGCTGTTTCCGCCGCCAATTGCTTGCCAGCATCAGAGGCGCCGGCCTGCACGATCAGCGGCCAGCCCTGAACCGGGCGACCGATATTCAGCGGCCCGCGCACCTCAAAAAACTCGCCCTTGTGGTCCAACCTGCGCAGCTTTTCGGGGTCAAAGAACAGGCCGCTGTCGACGTCCCGCGTGAAGGCGTCATCGGCCCAGCTATCCCATAGCCCGGTCACGACGTCATAGGCTTCACGGGCGAGGCGGTAGCGTTCGGCATGATCCATCTGGTCCGTCATGCCGAAATTCTTGGCCGCGTCCGGGTTGGATGTGGTGACGATATTCCACCCGGCCCGGCCATTGGAGATATGGTCGAGGGAGGCGAAGCGCCGGGCGATCATATAAGGCGGCTCAAACGTGGTGGATGCGGTGGCGATCAGGCCTAGGTGCTTGGTGTGCATCGCCAAAGCCGGCAGGAGCGTTAGCGGATCGAAGGACGTAACGGTGGCGGAGCGTTTCAGCGCATCCATCGGCATGTTCAGCACTGCTAGATGGTCGGCCATAAAGAAGGCGTCAAACAGGCCTTCCTCCAGCTTTTTGGCGTAGCTGATGAGCGCTTCCAGATTGAAGTTCGCATCCGGCGTGCCGCCTGGATAGCGCCATGCGGCGGTGTGAATGCTGACGGGGCGCATAAACGCGCCGAGTTTCATCTGCCGTTTAGCCATGGCGATCAGCCTTTCACACGTTCAGCGATGGCGAGGATGCGCTCCATATCGCGCAATACGGGACGCTCGATCAGCTTGCCGTCGATCACGACGAGGCCTGTATCGGCTTCGCGGAAGGTGTCGACGATGCGGCGGGCATGGGCGACGCGGGCGTCATCTGGCGTGAAGACTTCGTTGAGCGCGGCGATCTGCTTTGGATGGATCGAGCCTTTGCCGGAAAAGCCCAAGTCCCGCGCCAAGGTTGCGGCTTCGACCATGCCATCAGGGTCTTCCAGATCCAGGAACGGCACGTCGATAGCGTCGACGCCGATGCTGGCGGCTGCATGGACAATGCGGGAGCGGGCATACAGCAGCGGCTCCCAGGCGTTGGCGCAGCGGAGTTCTGCGGCCATATCAACGCCGCCGAAAAACAGCGCGTCAATCCGGCTGCTGGAGCGGGCGATGTCATGCACGGCTTCAAGCGCTGGATTGGTTTCGATGATGACATGCAGGCGTGTCTGGTGGCCGCGCTCCGTCAACAGATCATCTAGCCATTTTACTTCATCGGGCGTGCGCACCTTGGGCAGCATCAACGCGGGCGGCGGCGCGTCTGTTTCGAGCACGGCCTGCACGTCCAGTAGGCCAAACTGCTCGCGCAGGCAGTTGATGCGGACAATGCGCTCTACGCCGTCATCGGCCTGGGGTTCTGCGAACATCTTAATGGCGTTGGCGCGAGCGGCGGCTTTGTCCTTGGGCGCGATGCCGTCTTCAAGCTCAACACAAACAATATCTGCGCCAGACGCCAACGCCTTTGGATACATGTCCGGGTTCAAGCCCGGTGAGAAAATGAAGCTGCGACGGGGACGGATGGAGGCAGTGGCGGTCATGGGGCAAGTTCCTGCAATCAGCGTGGCGGAACCTGCAATCTAAAGCGCATTCGGGAGCAATAGAACCAGGGCGTGTTGGCGTATTCCCGAACCCGTAGTCGATCGCCTTCACATTGACCCTTCACGCCTTTACTGGCGAGGGGGTCTCAGGGCCGCTCCATCCAAGCTTAGAACGCCTGCTCAACCGCATTCTCATGCGGAATAGACCAAGTTTCTTCTGCCCCCCTGGCGGCCCACCAAGAAACGTCCGGGTGCGCCAGCACGGATTTTATATACTCCGCCGATGCGTCGCTAAGTGGCAGGCCGTATGTGCGGCAGCGGCTGGCGACGGGGGCGAAGAAGCAGTCTGCGAGGGACCAGACGCCAAAGAGATATGGCCCGCCAGCGCCAAATTTCGCCCGCGCATTGCTCCAAGCCTGATCGAGGCGTGCAATATCCTTTGCGACCTCGTCTGGCATGGAAATTGGATCGACCTTGCCGCGCATGTCCATCGGGCAGCGATTGCGGATGCCCATATATGAGGAATGCATTTCAGCCGTCATGCTGCGCGCCATGGCGCGGGCGGCTCGATCTTTCGGCCACATCGCGATATCGGGGTTCAGCTCAGCCAGATATTCGGCGATCGCCAGGCTGTCCCACACAACAATATCGTCGTGAAACAGGCATGGCACCCGCTGGTTCGGGCTAACGGCGGCGATGTTATTCGCCGTGTCGGCCAGATCCAGCGGGATCAAATGCTCGTCGAAATCTATACCGGCAAGGCGGCAGGCCAGCCAGCCGCGCAGCGACCAGCTGGAGTAGTTACGATTGCCGATATGCAGCAGGAATTCAGCCATGGTTCTTAGATCCGCCAGAATGGACGTCCGGCCTCATCCGCTACCTGGGCGCGGGTCAACCCGACATCACCCAGCATGCGGTCATCGTCGCGTTCCATTAAAGCGCGAAGTTCAGCGCGATTGCGGAGGCGCGTTTTCCAGCCCCATGCGGCGGCGATAGCCATCTGCGCTACAGCATAGACCGGACGCTTGGCGACAGTCGGCTGAGCGCTGGGCTTTGCAGCGGCGGCTTTGGCGGACGAGGAAGTGCCGGGGAATGAAAGCACGATAGACATTGGAAGCGCCTCCTAAAGGCTGGCTGGAAATCCAAGCAGTGAATGCCGCTTGGAGACGTAATTTAGGGTTAGAATTCTTATTTGAAAAACGATATGTTCTTGTTCTATTCGATAGTTTTTCTAAGGATAATTTGATGCGCCTTCCCTCATTGAACGCTATGCGGGCATTTGAAGCTGCGGCCCGCCAAGGCTCCTTCGCCCGCGCCGCTGAGGAGTTGCATGTAACAGCGGCGGCGATCAGTCAGCAGGTCCGGGGGCTTGAGACAGAGCTGGACATGCCTCTGTTCGAGCGTATGGGGCGTCGCCTGAAGCTCACCGATGATGGGCGCGCCTATGCTGCTGGGTTGGCGGACGGTTTCGCCAGGATATCAGCGGCGACAGTGGCGACGCGGGCGGGCGTGCTGCCGCAATCGCGCCTCAGGATCACATTGCTCGGCTCGTTCGCCTTCGGTTGGCTGAATGCGCGGTTGCCAGATTTCCGCCTTCGACATCCCGATATTGATCTGTTCATCGATACTGGGTCCCGGCTTTATAACCTCCGGCGCGGGGATGCGGATATCGCGATCCGCTATGGCGTGAACTGGGCGGACGAAGGCCTGATCGCCGAGCGCTTTTTGGAGGAAGATGTATTCCCCGTATGCAGCCCGGCGCTGTTGAATGGCCCAGAGCCTATGCGGCGATTGAAGGACGTCACCGGACAAACCCTGATCCACGACCAATATGCCGAACAGGAAGGCAATTGGATATCATGGGAACCGTGGTTCGCGCTTGCAGGAATCCAAGAGAAACCGAGCACAGGTTTGACCTATTCCGCCACCATCCTGATTAACCAAGCCGCGATCCAGGGCCAAGGCGTCGCCATTGGGCGAAGCGCGCTGGTTGATGAAGCGCTGACGCAGGGTCTTCTGGTTCGGCCGTTTGATGTGGTCCGGCCTTCAGATTCCTCTTACTGGCTAGTGATGACGCCGGAAATGGCGGAAACCCGGGCTGCATCCGCCTTTCGCCGCTGGCTTTTCGAAATCGCGCGGGAGAGCGCCGGCGGCGGGCGGGCGCCGAAATTGCCGCCCGCTTGAGACCAAGTGCTGAGCGCCCTATTATTTCTCCCAGCATTTCGCCCAAAGGGTTTTCCGCCATGTCATCCAACGCCTTTCGCTTTCCCGAAGTTGAATTCACGCCTGAACTGAAAGCGCTGCAGCAAGAGGTGCGCGATTTCCTGGCGGAAGAAAAAGCGAGCGGCGGGTTCCAGCCGGTGGCAGATGGTTGGGGCTTCGGCGTCGATCTGGAATTCAGCCGCAAGCTTGGCCAGAAAGGCTGGCTCGGCATGACATGGCCGAAACAATATGGCGGCCATGAACGTTCCAGCATGGAGCGCTATGTGGTGACGGAAGAATTACTGGCCGCTGGCGCGCCGGTATCCGCTCATTGGGTCGCTGACCGGCAATCTGGCCCGATGATCCTAAAGAACGGTACGGAAGAGCAGAAGAAAACGATCCTGCCCCGTATCGCAGCGGGCGAATGTCATTTCGCCATTGGCATGAGCGAGCCAGGCTCCGGCTCGGACCTGGCCTCGCTCCGCACGACAGCGACGAAGGTTGACGGCGGTTATAAGATCAACGGCACGAAAATCTGGTCATCGGGCGCGCATTTCTGCCACTATATGATCGCCACGGTCCGCACTGGCGGCACGCGGGATGAGAAGAACCGGCATGAGGGCCTTAGCCAGTTCCTGATCGATCTCTCCATTCCCGGCATTGAAATTCGCGGCATCAAGAACATGGCCGGAGACGAGCATTTCAACGAAACCCATTTCACGGATGCGTTTGTGCCGGATGATTGCCTGCTCGGCGAAGAAGGCGATGGCTGGCATCAGGTGACGAGCGAGCTTGGGTTAGAACGCTCTGGCCCGGAACGGTTCCTTTCCTCCGCAATTGTGTTGACGGAAGCGGCGCGGCGGATTGGCGATGAGCCGGATGATCGTGAGGCATTGATGCTCGGCCAATCAGTGGCGCGGTTGAAATCCCTCCGCCGCATGTCCCTCGGCGTTTCCGGCTTGCTGCAGGAAGGCCAATCCCCGGTCGTGGAAGCCGCGCTCGTCAAGGATATCGGCACCCGCTACGAGAGCACGCTCTTAAATGATATCCGGCAGGTTCAGCCAACAGAACCGCTTGGCCAATCCACAGATAATTTCGCGCGCACCATGGCGGAAGGTCTGCTGCGCGTTCCCTCCTCCACTATTCGCGGCGGCACGAACGAAGTGCTGCGCGGCATCGTCGCGCGCCAGCTTGGCCTTCGCTAATTCAACGCATAATCAGGCATAGATCATGAGCAACGAAGACAATTTGATCGTCGATGCGGCGACCCGCATTTTCCAGGATATGGCCGAGCCCGGCGTGATCAACGCCGCCGAGGCAGGCGAATGGCCAACGGCGCTCTGGAATACACTGGAAGAATCCGGCCTGACTCTGGCATGGGGCGATGAGGCGCTTGGCGGCGCTGGCGTCGAGATGCTGGATGGGTTTGCTCTGTTGAAGGCCGCTGGCCGCTTCTCTGTGCCCGCGCCCATGGCCGATACGCTCCTGGCCGCATGGCTTCTGAGCCACGCCAAGCTGGAATTGCCGATGGGGCCGATGACCATCGCGCCAACCCAGGCGGACGGCCGCATTGCAATTACAGCAGATGGCGCGTTGTCAGGCACGGCGCGGCATATCCCGTTCGCTCGGAATGCAGACCATATTGCTGTTCTGGCGCGCCAAGGCGATGATGCGGTTGTCGCACTCGTCAAACGGGCCGATTGCGCCATCCGCGAAAATATCAATCTGGCCGGCGAGCCTGCTGACGAAGTGTCGTTTGACGGCGCCAAAGCCGTTGCGACTGCGCCAGCGCCCGAGGGGCTGGATGAAAGCGCTCTCGTCGCTATGGGCGCCGCTGTCCGCTCTATGCAAATGGCGGGTGGGCTGGAGAAAATTCTAGACCAATCGGTGCAATATTCCCTGGAACGCAGCCAATTCGGGCGGCCCATCGGTAAATTCCAAGCGGTCCAGCATGGACTGGCGGAATTGGCGGGCGAAGCCGCTGCCGCCGGCGCTGCTGCCGATGCGGCGGCAGAAGCCGTATCACGCACAGGCGGGCTTGGAACTGGGGCGCGCGCAGAAATCGCAGCCGCCAAAACCCGTGTCGGCGAGGCGGCGACGCGGGGGGCGGCCATCGCCCATCAAACCCATGGCGCCATGGGCTTCACCTATGAACACAGCCTGCACCATGCCACCCGCCGCCTCTGGGCCTGGCGGGATGAGTTCGGCAACGAAAGCTACTGGGCCATCCAGCTTGGCCGCATTGTCGCCGCCCGCGGCGCCGACGAACTCTGGCCGTTCGTTACAGGAGACTAACGGAGAAACGCTTTAGTGATCCGTCAAGCGTTTGATTGATCGGCCCATGATTTTGGCTTTGGCGGCTTCAGCCTCAGCCATCAGGGCCGCCAACTCTGGTACGTTCAAATCAGGGGCTTCTTCGGCGACAGTGTCGTGGAATTGTTTGGTTTCTTCGAGCGCCAGCCCAAGTTCCCGCTGCAGCGTATAGAGCGAGACCTCATCCAGATCTGATGCGAGCGCCAAGCCGCCGTTTTCTGTCACGACGACATGATTGAGCTGGATCAAGCGGCCAACGACAGCGCCGAGGTCTGCCGTGCTCCCCGGCAACACGCTTTCGATATCGTCCCGATCTACGGCTTTGCCCTCGACGCTCGCACGCCAGAGCACTTTCAAGATGCCGACGGCGGCGACCAGCCGCTCGCCGGACGTCAACCGCCGCCGTTGTTCTGCCGCAAGCGCACCCCGCCATTCTGGTAGTGAGGCTGCGACTTCCGCGCCGACCAGGATCACAACCCAGGACAAATAGATCCACAGCAGGAACACCGGAACAGCAGCGAGCGCGCCATAGATCGTTTGGTTGCTGGTGGCGGAGGCGACGTAGAGCCCGAATCCGCCCTTCAGGCATTCGAACAGGAGCGCCGCGACCAATCCGCCGCGCGCCGCATCACGAATGCGCACCCGGCGGTTAGGCGTTGCTGCAAACAGAAACGTAAACGCGAGAGCCTGCATAAGAATCGGCGTTATGCGTTCCAGAATGTCGGCGATGCCAAACACATCCACCCGTTCCGCAACCGCGAAAAAGTAGCTGGTGAGTGACAAACTGCCAGCGATCAAGATCGGCGGCAGGGTCAGCAACGCCCAGAAGACGATGAGCTTCAGGCCAAGTGGGCGCCGCTGCACAACGCGCCAAATGCCGTTCAATGTGTTTTCAATCGTATTCAGCATCAAGATCGAGGTGACCGCGATGCCAATCACGCCCATGACGCCTAGCCGCTTCGCATTGTCCAGGAAGGTATCCAGTGCGGAGCGCACCGTATCCCCCGCACCTGGGGCGAGCGGCGCCAGGATCATTTCCTTCACTTGGTCGCGCGCGTTCTCCAAGGCTGGGAAGGCTGAAAGGATCGCCAAGAAGACTGCGATAATCGGCACGAGCCCAAGCAACGACGTGTATGTGAGCGACGATGCGGTCTGTAGGCCGCGATCATCGATGAACCGCGTCACGACATAGCGCACGAAAGCGGGCGTATCAGACAGCGAGCGCCGCGCCGTTTTCGCGACACGCCGGCGCAGCAGCGGCTTCTCCTCAGCCGGTGGGCCGGCGTCCAAGTCCGCGGGCGAATCAGATATCGGCAGCGGGGCGCCGTCTTTCTCAACGGCGCTCTCGTCGGGCGCGCTGGCGGCGTCCGCTTGGCTTTTGCTGGCTTCAGACATGGCGCCGCTCGCGTTTCTGTCAGTGGGAGATTGGGGCCTTGGCGACACTATTGGCCGCCAAACGCCGGAACTTCAATAGCCCTATAAGGTTAAACGTTTACCCGGCGAACTTAGTCCGCTAGATTCAGCCTGTTGACGGCGCGCGGCGCTGTCCAGGGGGACATCGAACAGGCTCGGTATGGACCGCACGATCTACGGCTTCATATTTCGGTACAGTAAACCGCAGCAGATATTTCTGTTGCTTGTCACCTGTTCCGCTTTCCCTTTCATCTATTTGCAGCCTGATATCGTCAAACGGATCGTCAACGACGCGATCCGTGGCAGCGTCAGTGACTTCCCTAAAGAAGTGCTGGGCGTAGAGTTTGAGCAAATACCCTTCCTAGTGTTGATGTGCTTTGGCTTCCTGCTGCTGGTCATCATCAATGGCGGGTTCAAGTATTTCATCAATTCGTCCAAAGGGCGCTTGGGCGAGCGCATGCTGCGCCGCCTGCGCTACACGCTGTATGGCCGCGTGCTGCGCTTCCCGCTGCCCCACTTCAAGCGCGTGTCCCAGGGCGAAGTCATCCCAATGATCACCCAGGAAGTCGAGCCCTTGGGCGGCTTTATTGGGGATGCGATCGCCCAGCCTGTGTTCCAGGCAGGCATGCTAATGACGTTCTTGGCCTTTATCATCGTCCAAGATTGGATGATGGGCTGTGCGGCGATGGCGATGTTCCCTGTGCAAGGCTACATCATCCCGAAGCTACAGAAGAAAGTGAATGCGCTTGGCAAGCGGCGGGTGCAAGCTGTCCGGCGGGTCTCTGAGCGCATCAGCGAGAGCATCAACGGCATTCAGGAAGTGCATTCCAACGACGCATCCAACCTGATGCGCGCCGAATTCGCGATGCATCTGGGTCGCATCTACGATATCCGGTTTGAAATCTACCAGCGCAAATTCATCATCAAGTTCATTAACAACACGCTGGCCCAGTTCACGCCGTTTCTGTTCTATCTCATCGGCGGCTACTCGGTGATTGAGGGCAATCTGTCCATCGGCGCGCTCATCGGCGTGATCAGCGCCCATAAGGATATGAACGCCCCTTGGAAAGAGCTTCTAGCCTTCTACCAGCAGTATATGGACGCGAAGATCAAGTATGAGCAGGTGGTCGAGCAGTTCGATCCGCCTGGCATGTTGGAAGAGCATCTTCAGCTTGAAGAACCAGATTCCATCGCGCCGATCTCCAAGGATGCGACTGTTGCTGCGCAAAGCCTGACCTATCAGGAAGACGAGACCTCAACGCCCGTCCAGAACCTCAATCTGGAATTCCGGGCGGGCGAGCGCTTGGCGCTGACTGGCCCTGGCGGCGGCGGCAAGGACGAATTGGCGGCCCTTCTCGCGCGCTTGCTTGCGCCAACCGGCGGCCGTGTCGCCATAGCAGGCGAAGACTTGGCGGAATTCACCGAAGCCCGCACGGGTCGTCGCCTGGCCTATGTTGGCCCAGCCGCTTACCTCTTCTCCGATAGCGTGCGGGCGAACTTATTGTTTGGCCTGAAACACCGCCCGCTTGCCGCCCAAGAGCTAGAGGATGAGGCCGCAAGCGAGCGCACTGAGAAGCTTGCCGAGAACGCCCGCGCCGGCAACACGGACGAAGACTTCAACGACGATTGGGTTGATTACGAGACCCTCGGCGCCGACCAAGAACACGCCACAGACGACCGCCTGATCGCCCTCCTAGAGGAAGTTGATCTCACCCGCGCCGTCTATGATTACGGCCTGAGAAGCGCTGTCGATCTGACCGGCCGCGATGGCCTCAGCGACCGTATTCTCGAAGCCCGCGCACGGCTGAGCGCGACGCTCATTGAGCAAAGCTTTGAAGATCTGGTCGAGCCATATGATCCGGAAAAATACAACGACAACGCCTCCCTGGCCGAGAACCTGCTGTTCGGCACCGTCATCTCTGACAAGCTGAACACGGATGCGCTCGGCGATCATCCCTACGTTCTCGAGACGATTGGCGAAGTCGGGCTGACCGATAGTTTGCTTGGCATTGGCCGCGAAACCGCAGCCCTGATGCTGGAATTGTTTACGGATGTTGAGCCCGGCGACGCGCTCTTTGAACAATACAGCTTCATCAAGGCGGAAGACCTGCCGGAATATCAGATCATCGTCGCCAAGATGGATCGTGGCGGGGCCGAAGCCCTGAATGATCGCGAACGCTCAATGCTGCTCGCGTTGCCGTTCAAGCTTATTCCGGCCCGTCATCGCTTGGGCCTGATCACCGACGAAATTCGCGAGAAGATCATCGAGGCCCGCACCCATTTCCGCGAGAACATGCCGGAAGATTTGGGCGGTGCTGTGGAGTTCTTTGATCCTGAGAAATTCAACGCAGTCGCATCCGTTCAGGACAACATCCTGTTCGGCAAAATCGCCTATGGCCAAGCCGAAGGGCCGGAGACTGTGGGCCGCCTGATCGATGAAGTCGTCGACGAACTTGGGCTGCGCCGGGATATCGTGGCGGCTGGTCTTGAGTTCCAGGTCGGCATTGGCGGCTCCAGACTTTCCGGCACCCAGCGCCAGAAGATCGCCATCGCCCGTGCCCTCGCCAAGCAGCCGGATATCCTCATCCTGAGCGCTGCGACAGATGGCATGGATACGCGCACGCGCCATGCGCTGGTTGATCGCGTGCTGGCCGCAGCGCCTGGCGGCGTGGTATGGGCTGTCGGCGACGCTGAATATTTGAAGGGCTTTGACCGCGCAGCTGAAATCGCTGGCGGTAAGGTCGTGAACGTAGAGACGCTGAGTTCGGCTGCCGCCGATACAGCGAGTTAAGGAAAGCAATCGATGTCTTTGGCGGAAGAAGTCGATGTCCTGCGCCAGATCGCTCTGTTTGAGCGCATGGAGCCACCGAAACTAAAACTGCTGGCGATGACCAGCGACCGTGTCACCTTCCGGCCCGGCCAATCCATGATGCGCCAGGGCGATGATGGCGATGCGGCCTATGTTGTGATCACTGGCACGGCGGACGTTCTGGTCAACACGCCGAACGGGCCGTTGAAGGTGGCGGAATTGGGCGCTGGGCAAATCATCGGCGAAATCGCGATCCTGGTCGATATTCCGCGTACCGCGACGGTCGAAGCGCAGGGCGAGCTGGTGGCGCTCAAAGTGTCGAAAGACAATTTCTTGCGCTTGCTCAACAACTCGCCACAGGTCGGGATTGAGATTATCCGCGTATTGGCGGGCCGCTTAGAAAACACGACGCAGCAACTCCGCGAAGCCATCGCGAACCAGAGCAAGTGAGCCGCCTGGATAGTGCAATTCGCCGCTTGGAAGCGCAACGCGCCTGCCTAAACCGCGCCGCCGCCCTTATCCGCGATACCCCAGGCATTGTGCTTGAGCTCGGCCTAGGCAATGGCCGCACATATGATCACCTAAAAGAGCTCCTGCCCGATCGGCGCATCGTCGTTTTTGAGCGCAAAGCCATGGCGCATCCAGATAGTATGCCGCCTGCAGAAAACCTGATTGAAGGCGATTTCCGCGACACCATCCCCGGCGTCGCGTCAAAGCTTGGCGAACAGGCAGCACTAATCCACGGTGATATCGGCAGCGGCGACAAGGCCGCGACGCAGGCGCTGGCTGAATGGCTCGGTCCCATGCTGCAGCCGCTTGCGGCGCCCGGCTGCATGATCGTATCCGACCAACAATTGACCCTGGCTGGCGGCGACGCATTCCCGCTGCCGGGCATGGTGGCCGAGGGCCGCTACCACATGCTCCGCCTGCAGAGTTGAGACCATGCCAAAGTCAGAAGATTCAAATCTCGCCTTCGACGATTTCCTGAAGACAGACATCCGCGTCGGGCGCGTCATGAAGGCCGAGCCCTATCCCGAAGCCCGCAAGCCCGCCTACATTGTATGGGTCGATTTTGGGCCAGAAATTGGCGAACTCAAAACTTCCGCGCAGATCACGGTGCATTACACACCGGAAGAATTGGCGGGGAAGCTGGTTGCGGGCGTTGTTAATTTTCCGAACCGGCAGATTGGCAAGCTGCAGAGCCAGTTCCTGCTTTTAGGCTTCCCCGATGCAGACGGCGCCGTCGTGCTGATCCAGCCGACCCACGATATCCCGCTTGGCGGCAGGCTCCACTAAACACGAGGTTAGACAGATGCCAGGCAAAGTCATCGCGGTTGCGCAACAAAAAGGGCAAGACGACGATGACGGCCCACCTGGCCGCGGCCATCGCTGAAACAGGCAAGCGCGTGGCGCTTCTGGATATCGACCCGCAAGGCACGTTGAGCACATGGGCGGCGATCCGTGCAAAACAATCGCCAAGCCTGCTGCTGCCGGTGGAGGTCGTATCGGGCCATCGGGTACAATTGGCGGCGGAAAAGCTGTTGCGTGGCGCAGAGGCAGTGGATGTCGTTCTGATCGACGCCCCACCGCATTCTGATACCGACACACGCCAAGCGCTCCGCGCGGCGGACCTGACCATCGCCCCCATCCAACCAAGTCCGCTTGATCTATGGGCGAGCAAACCAGTTGCAGACCTGGCGGCAGCCGCCAAATGCTCTCTCGCATTCTTGCTTAACCGCACCCCGCCCCGCGCTCGGCTGACGGATACAGTCGCGAAGGGTGTGGCAGAGCTTGGCGGCACGCTACTGAAGCCCCGCATCGGCGCCCGCGTCGCCTTCGCTTCAGCCATGGGCGAGGGCCTGACAGTGCTAGAAACACAGCCCAAGAGCATCGGCGCAGAAGAGGTGCGCGCGGCAGCGAAGGCAATTCTGAAGCTTCTGAAGTAAGAGATATTTGTCGCAACATTCTGTTTTTGCCCCCCTGCTGGGGCGACGGGACAGAATGGCCGCGGCGCGGTCTCCGTTTGGGAACTCGCATTCGCGACGATCCCGCCCCTCGCATTTTTCTATAATCTGCGCGACAGTGCGCGGCATCTGAAATATTTTTGTTTGAGGGGGAATTTCCTATGCGGTTTGTAACATACCAGGATGGCGGGGCTGAAAAGATCGGCGTGCGCCAGGGCGACAACATCATTGACGTATCTGCCGCCGCTGCTGAATTTGGCGGCGATATGATTGGCGTGATCAAAGGCGGTGACGCGGCCAAAGCTGCGCTCGCTAAGGCCGCTGAAGGCGGTTCCGGCAAGCCAATGGCGGATATTAAACTGCTGCCGCCGATCCCAAACCCCGGAAAAATCCTCTGCATTGGGCGCAACTACGCCGCCCATGCGGCTGAAGGCGGCGCCGCGCCGCCAACATATCCGGAAGTCTTCGTGCGCTTCCCGTCATCTCTCATCGCCCATGGCGACCCGCTGGTGGTTCCGAACGCCTCCGATAAGTTCGACTTCGAAGGCGAGCTGGTGCTGGTCATCGGCAAAACGGGGCGGCATGTCTCGAAAGAAGATGCGCTGTCGCTGGTCTACGGCTGGTCGCTCTTCAATGATGGCAGCATCCGCGACTATCAGCGCAAAGCCAGCCAATGGACTATGGGTAAGAATTTTGACGGCACTGGCGCGTTTGGCCCGGATATCGTGACGGCTGATGAAGTCAATCCAGCCGCTGAAGAACTTCAGCTCAAAACCACCGTATCCGGTGAGACGATGCAGAACGCCAACACCCGCGATCTGCTCTTCCCGGTGCGGGAGATGATCTATCACCTGACTGAAGTGATGACCCTGCATGCGGGCGATATCATCGCGACCGGCACGCCAGAAGGCGTGGGTTACGCCCGGAAGCCGCCGCGCTTCCTGGTCGAGGGCGATTCAGTGGATATCGAAGTCGAGCAAGTCGGCGTTCTAACGAACCCGGTTGTACACGAATAGTACAATGTCTGGGGGAGGGCGTTCGGCTCTCCCCCAACTATATCAGGCCGCCGCTGCCGCCAACGCGGTCCGGCGTGCGACTTCTTCCGCCGTGATTGTCGGCGTATGCCCCGCAACAGTAGCGCGGACCATGACGCGGCGGTGGTTCTTAAAGTCGTAAGCGCTGCCGCGATGCTGCACAGCGCGATTGTCCCACATCACCAGATCACCGGCCCGCCAGCTGTGGCTGTAGACAAACTCAGGCTGTGTTGCGTGTTCCGTTAGCGCATCCAAAAACGCTCGGCCCCGCGCCTGGTCCCAACCAAGAACCCGATACGCATGGGACGCCGTATAAATCGACTTTCGGCCATTGCGTGGGTTTTGAACCACAAGCGCTTGGGGAACGGGCGGCGTTTCGGCCTTCTGCGCTTCCGTCAAGAAGTCATCCTTGGTCGTTAAGCTGCGGCTATAGACGAACCAATGTTCTGCCGCGAGCGTTTCCAACTCAGCTTGCTGCTCTGTCGATAAGGCGTCATAGGCCGCGCGCATGCTGGCGAAGCTGGTTTGGCCGCCCGCTGGCGGCACCTCCCGGCCAAGCAGCATGGAAGATTCGGCGCTGACAGGTTTGAACGAACTATCGGTGTGCCAAAGCTCATTGGAGAATTGCCGCTTCATCCGCGAGTCGTCGAGCTTGATGATCTCATTAGTCTCCGGATCAACATTGCCGATATGGGCCAAGTAGCCGCTCTGTCCGTTCATGCCTTTCAGCAGTGTTTCCAGTGGGCCGAAACGGCGGGCGAAATCAATCAGCTGCTGATCGGATATCTCTTGGCGCGGCAGGCAAATGACGGAATGCGCATCAAACGCGGCCTGGAGCTCAGCAAATGTCTCGTCATCAACGCCGCCCGCAATATCAACGCCCTGGACTTCAGCGGCGAACAGATTGTGCAGCGGCTCTACGGAAATACGGTTGAAGGTTTCAGCGGACATAATCTTCGCTCCGGCAGTTGCGCATAGGTATTTTAGCCGATCCGCATCCCCATCTCCACCTCCTGTACGCCTAGGCGTCGCGGCTGAGGCCCTGCTCGTCCAGCGCATCGAGGTAGTCCTCGAGCAGGCTTTCCTGGTTCTCGCCAACAAAGCGGAGATACCGCCATGAGAAAATGCCGGTGCCATGGCCATCATCGAAGCCAAGCCGGATGGCGTAATTCCCGTTCGGCGCGATCGTCAGGATTTTGACATTCCGCTTGCCTGGAACGATCTGCTTCTGGCCAGGGCCATGACCCATAACTTCAGCAGATGGGCTTTCGACACGCAGAATTTCTGCCGCCAACACGTATCTCAGACCATCGTCAAAGGCGACGGTTAAGGTGCGCTTGTCCTGGGAGAGGCGAATTTCTGTCGGCTGCGGCGCTGGAGCCGCGTCGATTTCTTGCATGCTACGGGCCATGGGTTAGCCATTTCCTGGCGCGTCGTCGAGCTGGCGCGCGTCCTCCGGCAGCATCACCGGGATGCCGTCGAGGATGGGAAAGGCCAAGCCCGCAGCGCGGCTGATTAGTTCCTGCGCCTCGGCATCATATTCCAGCGCTTCTTTGGTCACAGGGCAGACCAATAGCTCCAGCAATTTCGGATCGACTTGGGCGGGGCTCATCGGCGGCTACCTTGCATTACGGGCAGTTGAAGCCGCCACATCTAGCACATTCGCGAAGCCGCCGCCTACAGGCCGTTGACGATTAGAAAAATCGTATCGGCGGCGTTGATTTCAAGTTCGGTATAACCGTTGGCCCGCTTTGACGACCGCGCCCGAAGCGGCTGCCGGGCGCCGTCTACAAGACGGATATCCGCGCCAGGCGGCGCATAGACCCTGACAGTCATCGCCGTGTCCGTAGGCGCATCTTTAACGCCGCGCGCGGTTTCCTGCCGGGCTTCAAGCCTTGGTGCGGAAGCGATCTGGAATTCGACGGCGCCGGGCCTAGGAACATACGGCGGCGCGGTCAGGTAAAAATCGCCCGCGATATACGCGTTGGAGTTAAGGTAGGCGAAGCCTTCCGCCGCCCAGCGCCAACCGCCCGGGCCGTCCATGTCCGCTGGAATATAGGCCTCATTCGCCGCAAGCTGATATGTGTGGCTGACCTCTTTCAGCGCCCGCCAATTCTCGACGCGTAGCAGCGGCGACTGGCGCGAGAACCAGATGCGGGCGGCGCTGTCCTCAAATTTCAGCTGCGATACGCCAACGCCAATGACCGGCCTGTTCTCATCCGTGCGCGTTACATAGGCGCCGCCATCCCGGTACATCGCCTGGACAAGGCCAGCCGCGATTTCACTGTCGTGGATATTCCAGTCGCCGCTATCGTAGTAGAACCCGTCGGCAGGCACGCCGATTGTCTGGCGGCAAGAGCGGACCAACACTGGGCTTGGCCCTTTGCAGGCGAAGAACACAGGCGTCGTCGCCAACCGGCCATAGCGGGCGTGCCAGCTTTTTTGCGGCTTGCCAGATGGATGATACGCGACGGCCCGCTGGTGTGGCGCCGCTCGCACATTGCTCCAGCGGATGGATGTGCCTTCGCGGACCACATAGTCGGCGTAGTGCATATATTCCATATAGCGATTGGCGAGCAGCCCAAGCCGGGCATTCGGATTCACGGCGCGCATCGCTGCTTTCATGTCTCGCAACAAAATATGCCGTGCGTGATTATGGGAGATTGCAGCGCCTGGATTGTCGCCGCCGACATGGCCGTTCGGCATGTTCCAAAGGAAGGCGCCGTCCATGAAGATGCCTTCATAGCCGTTTTGCAGCGCTTCCACAGCGCGAGCGATGAATGCGTCGCGCGCTGGCTTCTGGGTGATATCCAGGAGATGCCAATGGCCCTTGGACTTGTGGCTATAGGGCGCCAGATGCGGCTTTCCGGCAGAATCCGTGAGCATTAAAGGCGCGAGCTGGCGGGCGTCGCCATCCCGGGTCGCGACGGCGCCCATGAATAGGTAATACGCCGGTGATGCGCCGCCTTGGCGGATGGCCAAAGCGGCCTCCGCGAGGGGCAGGGCGATCCGTGCGATGGCGATGCTGTTATCGCGCGGCATGCCGGATGCAAAGGCGCGCATTTCATCATCGGAAGCGAAGCAGGCGCGTTTTCTGGCGATGCTTTTGCCGCCGCAATGCCTGCCGCGCGGATCTGCGATCAATCCGCGGCGGCTGATCGAGCCGATGACGGGCGCCCATTGGTTCGGCACGAATTGCGCGATGTGCGCGCCTTGCATGCCAAGGCGGTCCGGCGCGCCAAAGCGCTTGTTCTGAATGCGCGCGAGCGAAGTATCGATATAGAACCGCATCGCTTTCCGCTCGCCGCGACGGGCGTCCATGCGGGAGCGGGCTTTGTCGCCATTGCGGTTGAATTCAACAAAATAGGGGAAGAATGCGCTTATCCGACCTGGCCTCGCTTCATACGCGATGCCCCCAAGCTTTGGCGTGTCATACACAACAAAATGCGGGCCAGTTTTGAAGCCTGGAACGACGCTATCCGCATCCCGAACGGGGCGTTTGACAGCCTTATTCCACTTGTAGGGATAGAACGTAGATAGGCTCTTGCCAGAATCAGCGCGCAGTTTGGTCGCTGTAAGGTTCAACAGTTCGATCTGCTGCGTGCGGGCGACTGCGACAGCGCCGATCTCAGCCTTGGCGACAGCTTGATCGAACTGGAAATCGAGGTCGATCCTGCCGTCAGCATGGTTGATGCGCACGGTCGCCATCCGGCTGCCAGCTTCGCCAACGAAAGTGAAAGCAGCATTGCCGCCGACGCAGTCCCCGCCAGCCAGTGTGATCTTCTGGCTTTTGGAGAGAACGAATGGCTTGAACGCCATGCCGTTGCCGACGCCCAGGCTATTGCACGGTGCGGCATAGCTACTGGCGGGAGCTGATACCCCCGCCAGCAATGCGGCGCCGATCGCCAGCCCAATCAGTCGTTTAGTCATGAACGTAGTAGTAAACGCGGCTTAGCGTTGCCGACATATCGCCCGCAGCGACGACCAAGCTGTCATAAGACTGCTTAAACGTGCCATAGACCACATCGATATACTTCTTCTTGTTGATATTGACGCGAATGCGCCGATCCGGCCGACGCTGCGCCTGCACGCGCACTTGATCGCCTTCGCGGATTGCATTGTCTAACGATGCGACAGCCAGGCGTTTCACGCCGCTGCGCGTGATCATGTGGAGGGACACGCTTGGCGCGGCGCCAGGCACTACGGTGATCCAATAGCCGGAACGGCGATCGCTGCCCTGGGTCAATCCCATGCGCATATTGGCGTCGCGGGCGTTTGCGACCTGACCGGCATAGAGGATGACATCCAGCGCAAAAGCGTTGGGCAAGGAACGGTCTAGCGTTAGCCCAGCATTGTCTGCGGGATTGCCGTTCCCGGCAGCTCCACCGCCGCCGCCGCCAAGGATCGAGCTCAGCACGTTGGCGGCTGCTCCGCCGCCGCCCGCCATGCCTGAAGGCGTCATGGAAAGGCCGAGCTTCTTATCGTAGCCAAAGCGTCCAAACAGCGCCGTCCAGCGTGGATTATTGGAATACTCGCCATCCAGTAACTGGTCTTCGACTAACCGATTGTTCCAGTAGGGTTTGTTATGGCCAAGGGCGGCGCGGAGATCTTTCAGAAATTTGGATCGGCGGCTTTCGCTTTCTCAGCCTTGTCGACGAGGGCGCCGATTTCAGCTTTGAGCGCTTTCAGTTCCGCTTTCGCATTCGAGGATTTCTTGGGAGCCGCAGCCGGTTTGGCGCTGGCGTCCGGGTCGCTCCAGCGATTGTAGTTGCTTTGTGACAATGCAGGCGACGCGGCCATAACGGCTGCGATCGCGGTCGCGGCGACCGATAGTGTGAGACGGCGCATTCTTAAGTCCTCCCTTGGTTTTTATGATTGGACGCTAGTCTATACGGCGAAACAACGCCAATTTTGTGGCGTTTGTTGCACTGGCGGCTAAAAAATCTTCGGTTCTGGCGTTGCGGCGCCGGCATGCAGGAAGTCGAAATCGCAGCCTTGATCCGCCTGGGTTACGTGCTGCATGAAAAGCGCGCCGTAGCCGCGCGCATAGGGGTTTTCGGGCGGCGTCCAGCTTTCTTTGCGCTTGGCGAGCGTCGCCTCATCCACATGCATGTCTAGTTTGCGGTTCGGAACATCCAGGGTGATCTCATCGCCAGATTGCACGAAGGCCAGCGGCCCGCCGACGGCGGCTTCTGGCGTGACATGCAACACGCAAGCGCCGTAGCTGGTGCCGCTCATCCGGCAATCTGAAATCCGCACCATATCACGCACGCCCTGTTTCAGGAGCTTCTGCGGGATCGGCAATTGGCCCCATTCGGGCATGCCGGGCGCGCCCTTTGGCCCGGCGTTTTTCAGGACCAGCACGCTGTCCGCCGTAACATCCAGATCGGGGTCATCGATGCGGGCATACATGTCGTCCACGTTTTCGAACACAACTGCGATGCCTGTGTGCTGCAACAGCCGTTCCTCCGCCGCCGTTGGTTTGATGATCGCGCCGGATGGGGCGAGGTTGCCGGAAAGCGCTGCCGTGCCGCCGGTTGGGGACAAAGGCTTCTCGCGACTGAAAATTACTTCGTCATTGTAGATTTCCGCCGTTTCAATGTTCTCGCCGAGCGTGCGCCCATTACAGACCACCCGATCCAGATTCAGCATGTCGCCGATCTGCTTCAGCAATGCACGAAGGCCGCCCGCGTAATAGAAATCCTCCATCAGATAGATGCCGGAGGGTTTCAGGTTCAGCAGCGTCGGCGTTTTCTTCGAAATCTCATCAAAGCGCGCCAGATCAAGTTTGATCCCGGCGCGGCCCGCCATCGCCGTTAGATGAATGATGGCGTTGGTAGAACCGCCAAGCGCCATGTCGGCCGTAATCGCATCGTCAAACGCTTCTTCGGACAGAATGTCTGAGGGCTTCAAATCCTCCCAAACCATATCGACGATGCGTCGCCCGGAGCGGCTGGCCATCATCTGATGGGTCGAATCAACGGCGGGGATGGAGGATGCGCCTGGCAGCGAAAAGCCAAGCACTTCGGCCAAGGATGTCATGGTGGAGGCGGTGCCCATGGTCATGCAGGTGCCAGCGGAGCGGGCCATGCCTTCCTCCAACTCGCCCCATTGCTCGTCTGTGACGTTGCCTGCCCGGCGTTCGGCCCAGTATTTGAACACGTCCGTACCAGAGCCCAGCGTATTGCCGCGCCAATGGCCGCGCAGCATCGGGCCGGCGGGCACGTAGATCGCTGGTAGGTCCATGGAGATTGCGCCCATTAGCAGGGCCGGCGTGGTTTTATCGCACCCGCCCATCAGCACGACGCCGTCGATGGGCTGGGAGCGCAGTAGTTCTTCCGTCTCCATCGCCAGGAAGTTCCGGTACATCATGGAGGTCGGCTTCGTCATCTGCTCGCCAACGGACATGGCGGGCATTTCCATCGGGAACCCGCCGGATTGCCAAATGCCGCGCTTCACTTCCTCCGCCCGCTGGCGCATGTGGCTATGGCAGGTGTTGGTATCGGCCCAGGTATTGATGATGCCGATCACCGGCTTGCCCTGGAAATCCTCACGGCTGAAACCCATTTCCATCGTCCGGCTGCGATGGCCGAACCCCCGCATCGTATCGACGCCAAACCAGCGATGGCTGCGGAGATCTTCGAGCTTTTTCTTCGTCATGGTTCAGGCTGTCCAGCTAAGCGTTCAAATGTCGCCAGACAGCATGCCGCCGGATCAAGCCCGTGTCACGGGCTCACGGTTTGATTAGGACAATCGCTTCGATCTCGACCGTGATGTTACGGGGCAGGCTGCCCATGCCGATGGCTGAGCGGGCGGGGCGGCCAGCGTCGCCAAATACCTCGACGAACAGGTCGGTGCAGCCGTCGATGACTTTGGGGTGGTCTGCAAAGTCCGGCACAGCGTTGACCATGCCGAAGACCTTCAGCACGCCCGTCACACGATCCAAGTCGCCATCCAGCGCATGCTGCATGATCGACAGGAGATTGAGGCCGCAAAGGCGGGCATGGCCTGCCGCATCTGTAACGCTCACGTCCGCGCCGACTTTGCCCGTCTCAACGCTGCCATCGTTGTGGCGTGGGCCGACGCCCGACGTATAGAGCGTATCGCCGCCAATGCGGAATGCGCCGTAATTGCCGATGGGCGCAGGCAGGGGCGGGAGTTCCAGGTTCAGGGCTTTCAGGCGGGCATTGGCGCTGGACATATGGAGTTTCCTATAATTCAGGCAGCGGAGGGACGGAGTTTGGCGAGGCCGTGGGCGCTAGCTTCAACAACGCCGCGTTCTGTGATCAACCCAGTCACAAGCCGGGCGGGCGTTACATCGAACGCGTCATTGCGGGCGGGACTATCAGCGGGCGTCACGCGGACACGGGTTTGCTTGCCTTTGTCCGTCACGCCGAAGATGTGAGTCACTTCATCTGCCGCACGTTGCTCGATAGGCACCTCGGCGACGCCGTCCTGGATCGTCCAGTCAATGGTCGGCGTCGGTAGCGCCACATAGAACGGAACATCATTGTCCTGTGCGGCCAGCGCCTTCAGATATGTCCCGATCTTGTTGCAGACATCGCCGCTGGCGGTCGTGCGGTCTGTGCCTGTGATGCAGAGGTCAACAAGGCCATGCTGCATCAAATGCCCGCCCGCGTTATCGACGATGACATGATGCGGGACGCCATGCGCCCCAAGCTCCCAAGCCGTCAGCGCCGCACCCTGATTGCGCGGACGGGTTTCATCGACCCAGACATGGACGGGAATGCCGGCGTCATGGGCCTTGTAGATCGGCGCCAGAGCTGTGCCCCAATCAACCGTCGCAATCCAGCCTGCATTGCAGTGGGTGAGAATATTGATCGTCTCGCCAGGCGGTTTTGCATCTGCAATGGCCTGGATCACGGCAAGGCCATTGTCGCCGATAGCAGCATTGATGGCGATGTCTTCTTCGGCGATGGCGTCCGCTTCGGCGATGGCGGCGGCGGCGCGCGCCGCAATGGGCAATGGACGGAGCACAGATGAAACGCGGTCCAAGGCCCAGCGCAGATTGATCGCAGTTGGCCGTGTGGCGCTCAACGTTGTGAAAGCGTTGACCATGGCGGCGTCGCTGGCGTCTGCCGCCATCGCGAGGGCCATGCCATAGGCCGCCGTCGCGCCGATTAGCGGTGCGCCGCGCACTTGCATCGATTTGATGGCGTGGGCAGCGTCAGCCATTTCATTCAGCGGAACGATGCGAAATTCATGGGGCAGGACCGTCTGGTCAATGATTTGAACGGCGCCCGCGTCATCACGCCAGATAGAGCGATAGGCTTGGCCATCCACCAGCATCAGAGCACCCGCCCAGCGACAGCGTCTAGCATCGCGACAGTATCGGGATCGCGCGCATCTGGCGCGGTGATGATCGCGACATCCAAGGCGTTATGGCATCCCGCATGGCAGACCTCTTGGCGTTTGGCAAGGAGCGGCACAGTGCGTTGTACGATATCGCGGGCCTTGGCGGCGTTTTCCTGTAATACGCGGATGACTGCCTCGACTGTGACGGCGTCATGGTCTTCATGCCAGCAGTCATAGTCCGTCACCATGGCGACGGTGGCGTAGCAAAGCTCGGCTTCGCGGGCGAGCTTTGCTTCGGGCATGTTGGTCATGCCGATCACGCTGCAACCCCAGCTGCGATAGAGGTTGGATTCGGCGCGGGTGGAGAACTGCGGGCCCTCCATCGCCAAATACGCGCCACCCCGTGAAAATGGGATATTGGCTGATGTGGCGGCCTCCGCTAGCGCATCGCCAAGGCGGGAACAGATCGGTTCGGCCATCGAAATATGGGCGACACAGCCTGGGCCGAAGAAGCTTTTTTCGCGGGCGAAAGTACGGTCAATGAACTGATCGACCAGTACGAAATGCCCTGGGGGTAATTCTTCCTTTAGCGAGCCGACGGCGGAGAGCGAAAGGATTTCTGTCGCGCCCAAGCGCTTCAGCGCGTCAATGTTAGCGCGGTAGTTCAGCGCCGTCGGGCTGGTTTTGTGTCCGCGCCCGTGCCGGGGCAAGAACAGGACTCGCTGACCATCCAGCACGCCTTCCATGATTTCATCGGACGGTTCGCCGAAAGGGCTCTCAACTTTGATCCAGCGGCGATCTTCCAGACCATCAATATCGTAGACACCGCTGCCGCCGATTACGGCGATCACGGGCTTCTCGGCGGGATGCGGCGCGCTGGTCATTGGGTTCTATTGCTCCAAAAAAGAAAGGCCGCGTCCGGCGATCGGACGCGGCCCCACTTGAACCGTTTCAGCGGCTCTGGGTCAATGGCGATTAGGCAAAAGCACTGGCCATCACAAACAGCCTAATGGACTTTCCGCCAAACCTGCTTTTTCACCAGATACAGCATCACCGTCAGGATGATGAGGAAGATGAGCAGTTTGAAGCCCATGCTCTTCCGCTCATCCAGCTTTGGCTCAGCGACATAAGCGAGGAACTCGCTGACATCCTTGATCATCTGCTCTTTGGTGGCAGGTGTGCCGTCAGCATATTCGATAACGCCGTCAGAAAGCGGCGGCGCCATGCCGATGACGTTGCCCGGGAAGTACGCGTTATAATATTTGCCTTCAGGGACGTCGCAGCCTTCTGGCGGATCCATGTAGCCGTCGAGAATATCCGGGATGTGGTTCTCGAACGTGCCGCGCGCCTTGACCATCAGGCTAAGGTCGGGCGGGTAGGCGCCGCCATTGGCTGCAGCGGCGGCATTTTCATTGGGGAAGGGTGCGGGGAAGTAATCCGCTGGGATCGCTGGCCGTGGGTTCACTTCACCTTCATCGTCAGGCTCGCCCATCACTTCATATTCTTTGGCGATGCCTTTGATCGCATCTTCCGGCACATTCAGGTCTGCCAGGTTGCGGAAGGCGAAATATTTCAGCGAATGGCAGGCCGCACAGACGCCACGATAGACTTCAAAACCACGGAAAGCGGCTTCCTTGTCATAATGACCGAACACGCCCTGGAAGCCCCAGTGGCGGTCTTTGTGCTGAACATCCTTTGGCGTGCAGGCCGTCGGCGCGCCGCCGCCTGCAGCATGTGCAGCGCCGCCGCCGATCATCAACAAAGCGCCAGCGATCAAAGGCACAGCGAGGAGTTTGGTGAAGCGATTGATTTTGCCCATGTCCGTTACTCCTACTCTGCGGCTTGCGCAGCGGGCGCGTCATCGTCTTTTGAGCCCCCGGATATACTTAAGGGCAAGTCCACCGGTCTCTCATAAAGGCCAAGCACCGGCAGAATGATCAGGAAGTGGGCAAAGTAGTATGCGGTCGCAAGCTGTGAGATCGTGACCCACGGCTCTTCTGCCGGCATCGCGCCGCAATATCCGAGCAGAATACAATCCGCCAGGAACACCCAGAAGAAGATGAAGTAGACAGGGCGGAACTTCGCGGAACGGATTGGCGACCGATCGAGCCAAGGCAGTACGAACAGAACGGCGATAGCGGCGAACATCGCCAATACGCCGAACAGCTTGTCCGGAACCGCGCGCAGGATCGCGTAGAACGGCAGGAAGTACCATTCCGGCACAATATGCGCTGGCGTCACCAGCGGATTGGCCGGGATATAGTTATCCGGATGGCCCATGTAGTTCGGCGCGTAAGCGATGACAGCGACGAAAATCGTCAAGAATACGCCAAGGCCGAACAGGTCTTTGATCGTGTAATACGGGTGGAAGGGAATGGTGTCGCCCTTCTTTTTGACGTCGATCCCAAGCGGGTTATTGGAGCCGTGCTGGTGCAAGGCGGCCAAATGCAGGATCACGACGCCCGCAATCACGAACGGCAGCAGATAATGCAGGGAGAAGAAACGGTTCAGCGTCGGGTTATCGACAGCAAAGCCGCCCCAGAGCCAGGTCACGATATACTCGCCGATGATCGGCAGAGCAGAGAACAGGTTGGTGATAACCGTAGCGCCCCAGAAGCTCATCTGGCCCCATGGCAGCACGTAGCCCATGAACGCGGTCGCCATCATAAGCAGCATGATCACGACGCCGAGGATCCATAGGATCTCGCGCGGCGCCTTGTATGAGCCGTAATAGAGCCCACGGAACATATGAATGTAGACGACGATAAAGAAGAACGACGCGCCGTTCATATGGATGTAGCGGATCAACCAGCCAAAGTTCACGTCGCGCATGATGCGTTCAACGGAATCGAAGGCGTAATCGATATGGGCGGTGTAGTTCATCGCCAGCACGATGCCGGACACAATCATGATGCCCAGCACGATGCCCGCGAGACTGCCGAAGTTCCAGAAGTAGTTCAGGTTCTTCGGCGTCGGGTATTCATGCAGCTCGTGGTGCATCATGGAGAAGATCGGCAGGCGGTAGTCTACCCACTTGACGATCGGATTGCTGAATTCAGGCTTGCTCATCTGTTTCCGCCTCAGCCGATCTTGATTTGCGTGTCGGTCAGGAATTCGTATGGCGGCACCGGCAGGTTCAGCGGCGCCGGGCCTTTGCGAATGCGCCCGGACGTATCGTAGTGCGATCCGTGGCACGGGCAGAACCAGCCGCCATATTCGCCTTTTTCGTCGCCAGCCTTCTGGCCGAGCGGGATGCAGCCAAGATGCGTGCAGACGCCAACCAGAACGAGCCACTCGTCCTTGCCGTCTTTGACGCGCAGATCATCCGCTTCGGGGTCCGGCAGGTCGCCCATGGGCACGGCGCGGGCTTCTTCGATTTCCGCTGCTGTGCGGCGGCGAACGAAGACAGGCTTGCCGCGCCACTTGAACGTAACGGACTGGCCTTCTTCAATCGGCGCCAGGCTGACTTCGATCGATGACAGCGCCAGCGTATCAGCCGCCGGGTTCATGGAATCGATGAACGGCCAAACCGCCGCTGCAGCGCCGATGGCGCCCATAGCGCCAGTCGCCATGTACAAGAAGTCCCGACGGCCCTCATCGAGGTCGTCATGGCCGTCACTTGTTTCGTGCGCCGTATCGGACATGCGCGCAAATCCCCACACTCTAATAAGATCACTTTGAGATAGCCCAAGACGATGCCCAAACCCAAGGCAGGCATTGACTTAAGCGTCAATATGACGCGCAACTTCACACGGCGCTAGAGGCGGTGTTTTTGCTGTAGTTTAGTGGTTTCGCCACCCATGGCTTTTGCAGGTGAATTCCCCATGCGTATCGCCCTTTGCCAGCCAGATATTCCGCAGAATGCGGGCGCGATCTTACGGCTAGGCGCTTGCTTTGGTGCTGGCGTTGATCTGATCGGACCCATGGGATTCGTCGTCACAGACAAGCGCCTCCGCCGTGCCGGGATGGATTATCTCGACCTGGCTGACCTGCGCCAGTTCGCTAGCTTTGAGGCCTATATCGCCACATCCCCTGGCCGGATGGTGCTGATGACGACCAAGGCTGCGGTAGATGTCTATGATTTTCGCTTCTCTGCGGATGATGTGCTTGTGATGGGCAGCGAATCGGCTGGCGCGCCGCCAGAAGTGCACGCTGCGGCGGACGCCGCCATCCGCTTGCCGATGCAATCTGGCGCACGGTCATTGAATGTTGCGCTCGCGGCGGCGATGGCGCTTGGGGAAGCGCTGCGCCAAACCGGCCAGGTTGCCGCGCCAGAATGATCCGGATGATTGATCGAGATCATGACGGCGGCGGTAATTCCCGCGTACAAGGGGCGAAATCAATTGATCGAATCGGAGTTGACCCGTAATGCCTCTGCCTGACGCCGATATAGTCGCCCAGCGCAAAGCCGCCGCCAGCCAATGGTTTGAGGCGCTCCGCACGCGCATCTGCGCTGCATTTGAAGCGATTGAGGATAGCTTGGAGACGGGGCCGCATGCCGATATGGCGCCTGGACGCTTCATACGGAAAGCCTGGGATCGGCCTGCGGTCAATGGCGACGCAAGCTCCGGCTCTGGCGGCGGCGGCGTGATGGCGACGATGCGTGGGCGGGTGTTCGAGAAAGTCGGCGTTAATGTGTCTACGGTGCATGGTCAGTTCTCAGACCAGTTTCGTGGGCAAATCCCCGGCACCGAAGAGGATGCGAGCTTTTGGGCGAGCGGCGTATCGCTCGTCGCACATATGCGGAATCCGCATGTTCCTGCGGTGCATATGAACACCCGCCACATTGTCACCGGCGAGGCCTGGTTTGGCGGGGGCGCGGACCTGACGCCGATGTTCCCCGAAAACCATGCCGATGACGCCGCAGCCTTCCACGCGGCGCTGAAATCTGCCTGTGACGAGGCAGACCCAACCTATTATCCGCGTTTCAAAGACTGGTGCGATGAGTATTTCTACCTGCCGCACCGGGATGAGCCGCGCGGCATGGGCGGCATTTTCTATGACCGCCTCGACACAGGCGCCTGGGATGCAGACTTCGCCTTCACCAAATCCGTCGGCGAAGCGTTCCTGGATGTCTATCCGCGCATTATCAAAGGCCGGATGGACCAGCCTTGGACCGACGGTGACCGTGAAGGCCAGCTTGTAAAACGCGGGCGCTATGTGGAATTCAACCTCCTGCATGACCGCGGCACGAAGTTCGGGTTGATGACGGGGGGCAATACTGAGGCGATTTTGATGTCCATGCCGCCCGAGGCGAAATGGCCTTAGGCGCCGCTGTGGATAACTCGGGCAGTCCGGCATAGACCGCGAATCGCGGGATTCGTAGGGTCTGTCCAACCGATTCGGGCGCTTAGCGCCTTTCGCAAGGACGCTGCCCGCCCCATGGCTGAACGCACACCGTCGTTTGAGGCTCTGTCCCCGCGCTTTCAGGGGTTCGATGCCTATTTCGCCACAGAGATCGCTCCAGACGCCCCGGCGCTTGCGCCGCGCGCATCGGAGCGTCGGCGGCTGTCCTGGCGGTTGCGGGCGTTGCTGGCGGTTGCGGTCGTTTATTTGGCGACGGCGCCGTTCGTGTTGATTTTCATGCCGGAAGAAGCTGCCGCCTTCCGGCCGTGGATGATCGTTAGCTATTTTATCGTGTTGCCGGGCGTTCTATTCGGGCTGCTATCGCCTGCAGATGCCGAGACGCAATTGGCCGTTGCGGCGGATGTGTGGGGCGCGGCCCGCCGTCGGATCGCTGCGTTCTTCGGGTTCGAGCACGCCCCGCCGCCGGAAGCTGAGGCGCTGCGGAAATTCGTTGAGCTTTGCCCCGCACCTCCTGCGGCCAGCGCCTTTGTCGCCCATGAGCGTATCGTCGGCCGGATCAAGTCCGGCCCTGCCGCAGGTGTGGTGGTGGAATTGGTTGAAGGAGTCATCGGCAACAAGCATGCGGCTATGGCGGCGCTGCGGTTTGGCGGCCCGGCGCATGGCGTTGGCGCATTGCTGGATGATCGCATTGACGGCGTTGATCGCCGCGGTCTCGCAAGCCTCCGCCAGGACCTGCCGACCGTGTGGCGGCACCTGTCTGCTTTCGCCGACGGCGCTACGGTCTCGGAGCGACTGATCGCCGATGAAACGCTTTCAGCCTTCGCGGATATCCGCGAAGCGACCGCCGCTGAGGCGGTCAATCTGGCGTTGGTGGACGATTCGGCGAAGATGTATCTCGCCCTCACAGCGCCCGTATTCGTCACCGGCGAGGCGACGCCGAACGCAATGTCCGTCAGCCACGCCCTGCATGACTATGACGCGCTCGTGCGTATGGCGGAGGCTCTCCGCCCGATGTTCGCGCATTAAATCTTTGTAATATCTCTAAGAAGTGAGCGTCTTGGGATTGCATCCAATCCCGGATGCCTGATTTTTGACGCATTGTCCCCAGATGACCTGGGCGCAAGCGTGATTCAATGGTTGCGGAGGGCGGTCAGCCCCCCGTAAATTACAACATCTAGGATGTGAGGAAATTTTATGCGGAATATGTTGAAGGCATTTGCCGGCGCCGCCATGCTTTTTGCGGGCGTGAGCTTCGCGACCAATCCGGCTTTGGCGCAATCGCCAGCGGGTGAAGCTGTTGAGGCCGTAGAGATCACAGACCAGGACGTGTTCTACGGCAACGCCGATGCGCCGGTCACAATCGTCGAGTTCGCCTCACTGACCTGCCCGCACTGCATGCGCTTCCACACGCAAGTCATGCCGAAGCTGAAAGATGGCGCGATCGGCGAAGGCAAAGCGCGCCTCGTCTACCGTGATTTCCCGCTGGATGGCCTGGCGCTCCGCGCATCTGCGCTTGCCCGCTGCGGCGGCCCGGAGCGGCGTTTGGCGATTCTGGACCTTCTGTTTGAATCGCAGTCGCTTTGGCGGAACTCGCAAGACCCGCTGACGGCGTTGGCGCAGGTCGGCAAACTGGCGGGCCTGAAAGAAGAAACATCCCGCGCCTGCATGGAAGACCGTGGCATGTTCGATCAGATCATCGCGGAAGCGCAGGTCGGCGAGCAGAAGCACGGTGTGCGCTCCACGCCGACGTTGATCATCGGCGAAACCCGGTATCCGGGCGGCCTCACGGCGGAAGACATCACCGAAATCGTTGGGAAATTGACGAACTGAGGTGCGCGGAGCGCCCGCGCGAAGGGGACTAAATGGCGAGTATCGTCAAACTGCGGATGGCCGGGTTCAAATCCTTTATGGAACCGGCTGAGTTTGGGATCGACACAGGCCTTACAGGCGTGGTCGGCCCAAACGGCTGCGGTAAGTCCAATGTCGTTGAAGCGTTTCGCTGGGCGATGGGGGAAACCTCCGCCAAGCAATTGCGCGGCGGCGGTATGGACGACGTGATCTTCGCTGGCGCGTCCGGGCGCCCTTCGCGAAACCACGCTGAAGTCTCTATCGGCATGAGCGACCCGGACGGCGAGTTTCCAATGCCCTGGGTCGGCCAGACCGAGCTTGAAATCTCCCGCAAGATCGAGCGCGGCGGCGGTTCCACCTACCGCGTCAATGGCCGGGAAACCCGTGCGCGCGATGTCCAAACGCTGTTCGCCGATCTGGCGTCTGGCGCGCGGTCTGCGGCGATTGTCAGTCAAGGCCAGATCGGCGCCTTCGTGGTCGCCAAGCCGGAACAGCGGCGGGCGATCCTGGAGGAAGCGGCGGGCGTCGCCGGTCTTCGTGCTCGGCGTCACGAAGCGACGCTCAGGCTGAATGCTGCAGAAAACAATCTGGAACGGCTGGAAGACGTGCTGCTCGGCTTCGACAACCAGCTCGGCGCGCTTCGCAAGCAAGCGCGGCAGGCGGGGCGGTTCCGCCGTTTGTCTGATCTCATCCGTGCGGCTGAGGCGCAGGCGTTTATCGCGCGCTGGCGCATTGGCGAATCGGCGCTGACAGAAGCGGCTGATGGCGCGAAAGCCGCAGAACGCGCCGTCGCTGAAGCCGTCGCCGCCTCCGCTGCTGCTGAAAGGTTGGCGACAGAAGCAGCAGCGGCTCTGCCCGCCGCCCGCAAGGAAGAAGCCGAGGCCGCTGCAGGGCAACAACGCCTTCGTATCGAGCTTGAGCGGATTGAGGCTGAACGCCGCCGCCGCGCTGATGTGCGCACAGCCGCCAAAGAACGGCTTGCGGACGTCGCGCGCGACAAGGAACGTGAAGAGGGCCGGAAACTCAGCGCCAAATCCGCACTGGAGCGGTTAGCGACAGAATCAGCGGCTTTAGATACCGCCGCCGCCGATCTCGCGGACCCTGCGGGCCAGGATGCTCGAATCGCAACACTGGCCGAAGATGTGTCGGCGAAAAACAAAGCCGCGAATGCGGCGGCGGACGCTGCGGCTGGGCTTGAAGCAGCTGTGCGCGCGGCTGCGAACGCCCGCCAGGATGCGGCATCCCGCGCTGCGCGCGCCGCAAACGCTGTCGCCGATGCTGAACGCGCGCACACGGCTGCACTTGCAGCTGCGCCTTCTGCCGATGCGACGATGGCAGCGGCAGAAAAAGAAACCGCCGCGCGCGCAGCTGTTGAGCGCCTGCAAGGGGCGGTAGAACAAGCCCGCGCCGTGTCCGAATCCGCCCGTAGCCAAGCTGCAGACGCTCGCGACGCCAGAGCGTCCGCCGATCAGGCTCGCGCTGGCCTCGCCGCAGAGGTGAAAACGCTCTCTACATTGCTGGCGAAAGGCAAGGCCGCGCAGTTCGCGCCAGCCGTAGATCATATGCGCGCCGCAGCCGGATATGAGACGGCGCTTGGCGCCGCGCTCGGCGACGATCTCGAGGCAGCGCTTGACGCCGCTGCGCAAGAATATTGGACGCCGCGCCGTGCTGCGGGCGCAGATGCAGCCCTTCCGGCAGGCGCGGAGCCGCTCTCAGATTTTGTTGAGGGACCGCCTGCGCTGAAAGTGCGGCTGGACCAGATTGGCGTGGTGACGGACCAGGCTGCAGGCGCCGCACTCGCAGATAGCCTCGCCATGGGACAGCGGCTGGTGTCCAAAGATGGCGCCGTATGGCGTTGGGACGGCTTCACGCGGCAAGTTGGCGCTGAAACATCAGCCGCCCGGCGCTTGGCGCTGCAAAATCAATTGAAGGCGGCTGAGGCGGGCTTGGCTGACGCCGCCAAACGCGCGGATGACAGCGGGTCCAAGGCCCAAGCGGCAATTCAGGCGGCTAAGTCTGCAGAAGCGCTGGAACGCGGAGCGGCGGAGAAAATCCGCATTGCACGCCGGGATGCTGAGGCTGCGGCGGCAGAGCGCGGACGGTTGGAACGCGCTGCGTCAGCCCATGCTGCTGGTCTTGCCGCGAAGACGGAAGCTTTGGCGCGGGCGAAGCAGCAAGCCCAAGAGACGTCGGAAGCTGCAGCAGCCATCGAAGCGCAGGCTGCGGCGGCGGAAGACCCAACAGCCGCCAAGGCGGAAGCTGAGCGCTTGCGAGGCGATGCCGGAACCGCGCAGATCGCGCTAGCGGAAGCCCGGGCTGAGCGCCAGCGCCTGGAAGCCGCGAAAAATGCAAATGCAGCGCGTCGCCAAGCTGTCGCGGCGGAAATCCGGCAATGGCGCGAAGCCGAATCTGCTGCAGATGATTTGATTCAGGCGCTAATTAAGCGTGCGGAAGATGCAGAGGCGGCTATCGCCAACGCCTCAGAAGGCGACGCAGGGGAAGACGAGAAGCGCGCCGGGTTGCTGGATGCGTTGGAAGTAGCGGATGCGCGCCGCCGCACACTGGCCGATGCGCTGGCGAAAGCAGAGGCGGATTCGGTCGCCAAAGTTTCTGGCGCGAGAGTGGCGGAAGCTGCCGCCGGGACCGCCCGTGAAGCCCGCGTCGGCGCCAACGCGACCGTTGAGCAGGCCCGCACTGCGGTTCAAGCTTTAAAGGAGCGGATCGAAGAACGGCTTGATGCGACGCCGGATCAGCTCGCCGAAATTGCAGGCACAGATCCCGAAGCCGTTAGCAGCGATCTTGATGCGTTGGACCGGAAGGTTGAGCGCCTCCGCCGCGAGCGCGAAACCATGGGTGCAGTCAACCTGCGCGCTGAGACTGAAATCGAGGAGATCGAAACGCAATCCGAAACGATTCGCACCGAGCGTGAAGACCTGACTGCCGCCATCGCCAAGCTGCGCCGAGGCGTTGCGGAATTGAGCGGTGAAGCCCGTCAGCGCTTGCGCGCCGCGTTCGACCAGATCGATAGCGAATTCTCAACCCTGTTCGTGCGCCTGTTTGGCGGCGGTAAGGCGCGGTTGGCGCTGGTGGGCTCGGATGACCCGCTCGAAGCAGGTCTGGAAATTATGGCGAGCCCGCCTGGTAAATCGCTCCAGACGCTATCGCTGCTTTCAGGCGGCGAGCGCGCGTTGACAGCGCTAGCGCTCGTGTTCGCCGCCTTCAAAGTGAACCCAAGCCCGATCTGCGTGCTGGATGAAGTCGATGCGCCGCTGGACGATTCGAACGTTGATCGGCTGTGTACGCTCCTGGAGGAGATGGCGGAGAGCGGGCAAACCCGTTTTCTGGTCGTCACCCATCACCGCATGACAATGGCCAGGATGCATCGGTTATATGGCGTCACCATGCCGGAACGCGGCGTCTCACAGCTTGTTTCCGTTGATTTTGACGCCGCCCAGGCGATGCGTGAAGCCGGGTGATTTGCACACCGCTGATCAGCCGCCGCGCAAGTGCGACATCAGGGCGCCCCACGAACCGGCAATCAGGCTGTTCGAACGCTTGACACTCCTTCGGCTCGCTGCCTAATGTCCGCCCGCTTGGCCGCAATCGCGGTTGATGGCGCGTGCTTGTGTATTTGAGGCCTCCAGTCGGGAGATCGAACGATGGTCGGTGACCAACGTGATGACCGCCTGAAAGACCTTGGCAAGCGGGTGAAATCAGCCCAATTGAAACGGGCTGAGAAAACCGGAGCGAGCGGCGGTGGCCGTGGCAAACCGGCGGAAGGCATGGCGGTGGGCGTTCGCATCACCGTCGAGATGATTGCAGGGTTAGCGGTCGGCGTCGGCATAGGGCTTTACGCGGACCACGAGTTAGGCACGGCGCCGTGGCTCCTGATACTGGGCTTTTTGCTCGGCGCAGGCGCTTCATTCGCCAATGTGTTGAGGACGGCGCGGGAGTTGGACGCGCGGCAGGC
>JAYNYG010000008.1:68847-104135 GCA_038102935.1 Alphaproteobacteria bacterium
GCAGGCCTATGTGTTCACGATCCTGACATGCATCTAT
Source organism: Alphaproteobacteria bacterium (assembly GCA_038102935.1). GTDB lineage: Bacteria > Pseudomonadota > Alphaproteobacteria > Bin95 > Bin95 > VMCJ01. Next base: position 68,885 of record JAYNYG010000008.1, read on the forward strand.
CTGCATGACGCGATCCACCTTCACTAACCCCTTCACGAAAATCACGTTTAACCAGGAGTAGATGATATGGAAGCGGAAGCTGCAAAGCTGATTGGCGCGGGCTTGGCCGCGATTGGCATGATCGGCGCCGGTATCGGTGTCGGTAATGTTTGGGCGAGCTACATTACGGCTCTCGCCCGGAACCCTGCCTCTAAAGCCGAAATCGGCGCAAACATCTGGATCGGCTTTGCCGTGACGGAAGCTATTGCGTTGTTCGCGCTTATCGTTGCGCTGATCGCGCTGTTCGCCTGATCGAACGCTAAGCCGCTTTGCTGGATGCGCTTTTCAGCGTTCCAGCGGCGGCTGACCGTTCTTTCCGCCTTGTTGGATGCGCCGGGAAACCGCCGCATTCGCTCCGAAGCGCTATTGCTGTGGGCCTGAAGGCTGAAAGCCGCATGCGCTAATAGGGGACCTGCGATGCCTCAGTTTGATCCCACATGGTTCGTCAGCCAGATTTTCTGGCTGGTGCTGGTGTTCGGCGCGCTTTATTGGCTGATGGTCAAGCGTGCGCTGCCAAAGGTCTCCAAGGCCTTGGACGCCCGTGCAGAGCGGATTCAAGGCGACTTGGATCGTGCGGCGAAGCTGCAGCGGGATGCCGAGATCGCGGCGGAAACGCATGAAGCCGCAATCGCCAAAGCGCGTGATGACGCACGGGACGAATTGCGGACGGCGCAAGCCGCGCTGCAGGCAGACTTGGACGCCCGGCAAGAGGTGATTTCTAAGGAGCTGGCTGATCAAGCCAGCGCTGCGGAAGCGCGGATCGCCGAGGCAAGCAAGGAAGCCATGGCGAGCGTGCGGGAAATCGCAGTGGAAACGGCGCAAGCGGCGGCGGGTCATTTGATTGGCGGCAATGTTGATGAAGCCAAGGCTGCAAGCGCGGTCGATAGCGTCCTCAACAGCCAGACCACCCACTAGATAATCGCGTTAAGGCGGGCCTGGGAGCCGAACCAATGACAGAGACCCATATCGTCGCTATCGCGCTGGTGATCTTCCTGGCGCTGGTCTGGTGGAAGGGCCGTCACGCCATTCTCGGCGGGCTCGACGCTAAGATCGCGCAGATCCGCGCGGAGATCGACGAAGCTGGCAGGCTGCGCGAAGAGGCTGAGCGTCTCTATGCGGAGAACGCCAAGAAGGCCGAAAAAGCGGACGAAGAATCCGCCGCAATCGTCGCCCAGGCGAGAGCCGAAGCCGAACGGATGCAGACGGACGCCATCGCGAATTTTGAAGCGCAGACAGAACGTCGCCGCGAGCAAGCCAAAGCGAAGATCGCCCAAGCTGAAGCAGACGCCGTTCGCGCTGTTCGGGTTGAAGCGACGCGGGTCGCGATGCAAGCGGCGCGCGGCATCATCCGGGATGAGCTGTCCGGTGATCAAGCGGATGCGCTGCTGAACCAGGCTATAGAAGACCTTCCGCGCCGCTTGAGCTAAGCGCGCACGTCAAACATTCACCGGGGAAGTTCCATGGCGAAGCTTCAGATTGTCCTTAAGGATTCCGCGCAGCCGATCGAAATCGAAACGAGCGGCGTGGCTGCGACGCGTATCCTTAATCGCTACACGATCTTCCTGCAGAACGAAAAGCAGGCCAGCTATAAGTTCCCGCTAGACCCGCCAATGGCCGGTTTTCTCTCACTTTCGTTTGAAAACGTGCTGTCCGTCATGCTATTGGCGGACTGATCGACCGGCCCCGCATGCCGGCCCCCGGCACAGTCCTCGTCACCGGCGCCGCCGGTTTCATCGGGTTCCATGTCGCGACGGCTTTGCTGCATCGAGGCGATGCCGTCATCGGCATTGACAATATCAACGCCTACTATGATCCAGCCCTGAAACGGGACCGTCTGGCGCAGCTTCAAGCTTTGCCAGGCTTTTCATTTCTGGAAGCTGATATTGCGGACCCGGAAACGTTTGCGCGCCTGCCGGATGGCGTATCCGGCGTGATCCATCTGGCGGCGCAAGCGGGCGTTCGTCATAGTTTTGAGCATCCTGAAGAATTCATTCCGAGCAATTTGACGGGCTTCTACAATACCGCCGCCTTCGCCGTTGCGCGCGATGTCAGTCATTTCGTCTATGCCTCGACCAGTTCCGTCTATGGCCCAGGACCGGACAGGCCGTCGACCGAAGCGATGGCAGCCAACCATCCGCTCAGCCTCTATGCAGCGACGAAGAAAGCGAATGAGGCGATGGCCCATGCCTTGTCGCATATCAACGGCATGCCGATGACGGGCCTCCGGTTTTTCACGGTCTATGGTCCATGGGGCCGGCCAGACATGAGCTTTTTCAAGTTTGCGAAGGCGATCATCAGCGGCGACGTGATTGATCTGCATAATCACGGCCAGATGACCCGGGATTTCACCTATATTGATGATATCGTGGCGGGCGTCCTAGCCGCTTACGACCGCCCCGCGACCACTGACGATTCCTGGCTGTTAAACCCGTCATCCGCCGGTAGCGGCGCAGCGCCCTATCGCATTTTCAACATCGGCTCCGGGCGTCCGGTTGATCTCGCAGCCTATGTCGCATCGTTCGAGCGGTCGATTGGCCGAAAAGCCATCACCCGTAATGTGCCCATGCATCCGGGTGAAGCCCTGGACACCCATGCCGACGCTTCGGCGCTTGCAGCATGGACAGGCGTTGCGCCAGAAACATCACTGGACGAAGGCGTGGCGCGCTTTGTCGCGTGGTATCGCGACTACTACAGTGTCTAACCCGCTGATATGATCCGCCCATGCTTTTGATCCCATGTCCCTATTGCGGCGAACGCCCCGAAACCGAATTCGCCTACGGCGGCGAGGCGCATCTGACGCGTCCCGATCCGGCGGCAGCCAGCGATGCGGAATGGGCAGCGTTGCTGTTCCTGCGTGAAAACCCCAAGGGTTGGACCCGGGAGCGCTGGCGCCATGGCGCTGGATGCGGGCGCTGGTTCAATCTCACCCGGAATACCGCGACCAACACGGTCGGCGAGTCCTATGCCATGGGCGCCGCGCCGCCCGCATTCCCGGAAGCGCCAAGCACGTGAAGAACCGCCGCTTGCCAGAGGGCGGACGGATCGACCGGGCCCGTCCGATATCATTTCAATATGCCGGGCGCGCCTATCAAGGCTATGCGGGCGATACCATCGCCTCCGCATTGCTTGCGAACGGGGTTGATGTCATTGGCCGCTCGTTCAAGCGTCACCGCCCGCGCGGGCTGCTATCGCTTGGGATTGAGGAACCGAATGCGGTTCTGAATATCGGCCGTGGCCGTGATGCTTTGCCGAACCGCATTGCCAGCGAAGTGCCCTTAGCGCCTGGCGTTGCTGCATGGCCAACGCGCGGCTGGCCGTCGCCAACGTTTGATATCGCGTCGATTCTTGGCGCTTGGCCAGCCCCATTGGCGGCAGGCTTTTACTATAAAACCTTCATGGGGCCGGGCGTGCCGCGCGCTCTGCTTGGCGGACGTGATGGGTGGAATAGGATTTGGGAGCCAGTGCTGCGCCGCATGGCAGGCCAAGGCACGGCGCCGACGGGCCTCGACCCAGACGCCTATGACCATATGAACATCTATGTTGATGTTGCTGTCGTTGGCGCTGGCCTTGCCGGGTTGGCCGCCGCGAATGCAGCAGCGTCAGGCGGCGCTTCAGTCGCTCTTGTCGAGCGCGATATAGCGCCTGGCGGCCGTTCGCTTAGCGCGGTGCGTCAGCCGATGATTGACGGCGGCCCGGCGGACATCTGGGCTGGCGGGACCTTTGCGGCGCTGAGCGATAAGCCGGGCTGCCATGCGCTTCTCCGGACGACGGCTTTCGGGCTTTATGACCAAGGCTATCTCGCCGCCGTTGAATTGCCTGAAGGCGGTAAGACGGCGGGGCGTATTTGGCATATTCGCGCCCGAAAGATTGTCCTGGCGACGGGCGCCATGGAACGGCCCATGGTCTTCCCGGGCAATGACCGTCCGGGCGTCAAGCTCGCAAGCGCGATGGAGGCGGCGATTGCCCGCTATGCCATACGCCCCGGCGCGCGCGCCGTCATATATGCCAATCATCAGGGCATTGATGGATTGGCAGCTGCGTTTGCTGCGGCTGGGATTGAGGTCGCCGCGCAGGTGGCGCCCGATGAAGCGGTGACCGGCGTGCAAGCGTCGCGCGGGCGATTGATCAGCGTCGATATCGCGCCAGTCAGGGACGGCGCGCCTGACATGACCCAGCGCCGCCGCGTCTCAGCCGACATGATGGCAACCTCCGGCGGGTGGACCCCGGCGCTCCAATTGCACGTCATGACCGGCGGACGGCAGCGTTGGGACCCAGCGCTCGGCTGCTTCGTCGCCGATGGCGGCGGCCAGGATGGCGTGCTCATTGCTGGCGCTGCGGCGGGCCAGTTTCAGGCTTCTGCAGCGTTTGCTGACGGCGCCGCAAAAGGCGCCGAGGCCGCATGTGTTGCGCCATCGGCTATTCCGCCCGTGCAAGATTTTGACAGAGGTCCAGATGGCCAAGGCATCCCTATAGCGCCAATCGCTGGGGGGAATGCCCGCAAGCGCGCATTCGTTGATATGCAGCATGATGTGACGGTTGCTGATCTTGAGCTAGCGACGCGTGAAGGCTTCACGGCCATTGAGCACGCCAAGCGGTACACGACTGCGGGCATGGCGACGGACCAGGGCCGGACGGCGCAGGTTGCAACCGCCGCCGTCGTCGCCACATCGACGGGCCGGGACATTGGCGATGTCGGAGTATCCGGCCTCCGTCCACCGGTCACGCCTGTGCCGTTCGGCGCGCTTGGCGGCAGGCGGGTCGGGCCATTGTTCGACCTCGTGCGGAAAACACCGACCCATGCAAGGCAGGTGGCGCTCGGCGCTGTGTTCGAAGATGTCGGGCAATGGAAGCGTGCGCGCTACTATCCCCGCGCCAGTGAGAGCATGCGGGACGCCGTGGCGCGGGAATGCGCTGCTGTCCGAATGTCCGCAGGGGCGCTGGACGTTTCGACGCTCGGCAAGATTGATGTACAGGGGCCAGATGCGGCGGAGTTTATGAACCGCATCTATACCAACCGCATGGATACGCTGAAGCCTGGCCGCTGCCGATATGGCCTGATGCTAAAAGACGACGGCATGGTCTTCGATGACGGCGTCGTCGCCCGTATCACGGCGGATCGCTATCACCTGACGACAACATCCGGCAATGCCGCCGCAGTCATGGACTGGCTGGAAGATTGGCTGCAGACGGAATGGCCGCATCTTCGTGTGCGTTTGGCCTCTGTCACAGAACAATGGGCTGGCGTCGCTGTTGCCGGGCCAGATGCACGGCGGATAGTGGCCTCGCTTGCGTCCGATGCTGATTTATCTAACGAAGCATTGCCGCATCTTGCCTGGATGGAAGCGCAGATATTGGGCGGACGCGGGCGCATATTCCGCGTCAGCTTTTCTGGCGAAATGGGTTTTGAGATCAACGTGCCATGGCGTCAGGGCCAAGCGCTCTGGGACGCAGTGACGGCGGCAGGCGCAACACCCTATGGCACAGAGGCGATGCATGTGCTCCGCGCGGAAAAAGGCTTCATCGTCGTGGGCCATGAGACCGACGGCACCGTGACGCCCCATGATCTTGGCATGGGCTGGATTGTGTCCTCCAAGAAGGCGGACTTTATCGGAAAGCGCGGCCTGATGCGCCCGGCGCTCGTCGCCAAAGGCCGGAAGCAGCTGGTTGGGTTGGAGCCGGAGGATGCGTCTGTCGTGCTGGATGAAGGCGCGCAAATCATCGCAGACCCGGATGCGCCCAGCCCAGCGCCGATGCTGGGACATGTGACCTCCAGCTACTGGAGCGCAGCGCTTGAGCGTGGATTTGCGATGGCGCTCATCAAAGACGGCGCCGAACGGCATGGCGACCGGCTTTGGGCCTGGAGCCTTGGCAAGGCCCATCCCGTTCGGGTGCGCGATACGAATTTCTATGATGTTGAAGGAGCGCGGATGCATGGCTGACGCCGCCGCGAATTGGTCCCCGTTCGGAGAAGGCGGTAAGGCATTGCCGATGACCCGTGCCGGAACAACGGTTTCGATTGCGGAGGCGCCCGCAACATTCGTCCTACAAGGCGATTGCCGTGATGGCGCTTTCTTAAAAGCAGCTCGCGAAAAGCTTGGTATCGAGCTGCCGCTGCAGGTCGGCGATGTCGGGCTGTCCAAGGCCGAGCGGGTATTCTGGCTGGGGCCGGATATGTGGCTGGTGTTGGCGCCTGGAGACGCTGCTGTCGAGACACTCCAGCGGCTCATCGTTTTGACCGCGCGTTTCCTGCATGCAAGCGTAGTCGAGACGACAGAAACACGGGCTTGGATCCGCCTTGCCGGCCCTGCCGCTCGCCAGGTCTTGATGAGACTTACAGCGCGCGATCTTCGCGACACAGCCTTTGCAAAAGGCGCGTGCGTTGGCGCATTGCTCGGGCCGCTGCATGTGTTGCTCGAACGCATTGATGATGACGCCTATATGATCGCGGGCCCAGTATCCTCCGCCGAATTTCTGGTCGAGATGGTGCGTGACGCACTGGGTTTTGTATAAGGATTGACCACTATGTCTGAACCAACTGAACGCCCGCTTGTTAGCGACACCACGGAAACGTTGCTCAACCGTGTCAGCGTGCGCAGCTTTACCGATGAACCTGTGACGGATGAGCAGGTAGACGCCGTGCTGAGCGCTGCTTTTCGCGCGCCGACATCCTCCAACATCCAATCCTATAGCGTCGTTGTTGTGCGGGACCCGGATACGCTGGCGAAATTGGCTGTTGTGACAGCGGGGCAGAAACATGTCGCAAATGCGCCGGTCTTCCTGGCCTTCTGCGCGGACTTGACCCGGATCGATACAGCCGTGCGCTCGAATGGCGGCAATATCGAGGGCAATAATCTGGAAACGGGCCTTGTCTCGTCCGTGGATGCGGCGCTGGTGGGGATGTCCGCCTATTTGGCGGCGGATTCGCTCGGCATGAAAGGCGTGATGATCGGGGCTGTGCGTAACAATGCCGTTGAGTCCGCAAAGCTTCTGGGCTTGCCGCGCCGGGTCTTTTGCGTCTTTGGGATGGTGCTTGGCTGGCCGGACAAAGTGCCGGTTCAAAAGCCGCGGATGGCGTTTGATAGCGTTGTGCATTATGAGCGATACGGGCAGACCAAAGATGGCGGTGAAGTCGATCCTGGCATTGCGGCATATGATAAAGCGCTGGCAGCGCATTATGGCGCGATTGGCGTGAAGACAACGCCGGATTCCTGGTCCCATGACGCCGCCAAGAAATTCATCCCGGAGCCACGGCAGAACCTTCGCAAAGAGTTGGCGGATTTAGGGTTCGATTTCCTCTGACGGCCCGAACAGTGCTGATCGCCAATGGAGCGCGATCAGCGCCGTCAGCGCCAGGCCGGACGCTGCGAATATCCATGTCGTCGCCTGGAAGCCGAAATTGGCGACCAACTGCCCGGCGATGGCGAGGCCAATTGGCAAGCCATAGACGGCGAGCATGCGCACACCCATCACCCGGCCTCTGAAGCTCGCGTGGGTGAAGCGCAACAGCGCCACCGCCATGGAAATCATGGCCAGTCCCTGCGCTACGCCAATCAGGAATAGGATGGCCATGCCCTGCCATTGCGTTGTCGTGAATCCATAAAGCACAAGCAGGACATACCAAGCAGCGATCCCGCCAAAGACCATCCGCACAGGCCGCCGCGCCCCGCCCATGGCGGCGAGCGCGATGGACGCGAGCAGGGCGCCGACGCCATAGCTGGCTGCCAACGTCGAAAGACCGGTCGCATCCAAGCCATAGATATCATGCGCCACATAAGGCAGCAGCCCGCTATTCGACACCATGGGAAAACCGGTGAGATTGGCCAGAAATGCTAACCACATCAGCGCCAATGTCGCCGGTTGGCGGCGAACGGCGGCGAGGCCATCAAGCACGGAGCGGAAGGACGATGGCCGTGGCCCTGGCGGGTCGTCCGCCTGGACATGAGCGACGCCGAGCGTCAGCGCCAAGCTTATCAAATACATCAACGCCACAACGCCATAGGCGACGCCAAGCCCAAGGCTCACAAGCAGCCCGGCCCCAACCAGCGGCCCGAGTGTGCGGGCGGAATCCATTGTTGTGCGGGAGAGACTCATAGCGTTGGTAAGCCGCGCATTTGGCATGGTGTCGCCGATCAGCGCATTCCGCATGACCAAATCAGACGGGCGCACCAGCCCGGCGAAAGCGGCGATGGCGAACACAAACATTGGCTCTATGACGCCGCTGAAATCCAACGCCATAATCAGGAGTGCGAGGGCGGCATAGGTTGCGCGCAGGCCGCAGAGCACGCGGCGCCGGCCAACCCGGTCCGCCAATGCGCCAACGCCAGGCGCAATCAGCGATCCCAGATATTGCAGGCCCGCAAACAGGCTGAGCAGCACGACGGATTCGGTTGCAAGCAGCACATACCAGTTCAGGATCAGCAGCTCCATTTCCAAAGCCCAAGATGTCAGCAGGTCTGACGGCCATTGGAAGCGGAAGCTGCGGACTGAAAATGCGGCTAGGAAGGATTGGCGCTCACTCATATGTAGGTCAGCTTATAGGAACCAGCCGCGCCGTCGACCGGCAGGTTTCGGATTGCGAAGGTCCGTGCCAAGCTTCGGCCCCATGAATGATGAACCGAATCCATTTCTGGAAGCGCTTGCGGGCGCCGTGCTGCCGCTGCTCTACGCTATGGACGCGCTGAGCTTCGCCCGCCAACGAGTCGACCCATTTACGATGCCGCAATTACAGGAAGCGGTCGGCCATGTGGCTGAGCCTTTGGAGGAGGCGCTGCCAGCGTTCCGTAATGCCGAATGGCCGGAAAATGAAGGCTTGGCGGATTTCCGAGAGCGCGTTGAAACGGCGGCGGCGGGTGTGGCCCAAGCCTTCAAAGGCTTGAAAGCGGCGGCGGAGATTGAAGGCTTCGACGCGCTGCGCTTGGCCAGGCGCGGCTTTAAGGGCCTGCTTGAAGCGGAACGGGCGCTGTATCCATTAGCGGCGCTTTCACCGCCAATCAGCGCCTATTTCCTGAGCGAAGATGCGCGGGATATTGCAACGCTTACTGCCAAGCTGGATGCGGCGGCGGAAAACCCCCATCCCGCAGGCGGCGTCAGCGAATTCCCAGGCGCGGATGGGATTCGCGGTGGCTACGCTCGCTATATCCCTGAATATCTGGACCCGGCCATTCCTGCCCCTGTTGTCGTTGCGCTCCACGGTGGGCGGGGGAATGGGCCAGAATGTCTCTGGTCCTGGCTGCAAGCGGCCCGTGCGCGGGGATGTGTTTTGATCGCCCCAACCGCGCTTGGCGATACCTGGGCGATCACCAGCGATGATGGTGACAGCCCCAATATCGCCCGCATTCTGGATGAGACCGAAGCCGCTCAATCCCTCGACCGCTCCCGCGTGCTGCTAACGGGCATGAGTGATGGCGGCACGTTCGCCTATGTCTCCGGTTTAGTGGATGGATCACCTGCAACGCATCTGGCGCCCTTTGCGGCGAGCTTCCATCCAATGCTGCTGGAATTCGTGTCTCCGGCGCGGATTGCAGCGTTGCCGATCCGCCTCACCCATGGCGCCCGCGATTGGATGTTCGCCATCGATATGGCGCGGACAGCGACCGCCGCTTTCCAATCCAAGAACGCCAGGATCGAATTCCATGAATTGGCGGACCGCGCCCATGTATTCCCAGCAGATCAAACACCCGCGACGCTCGACTGGTTCTTGAGTTCGTGAGTTGAGCGCGTGTAAGACTCTAATTGAGATAATTCCGGATTTTAGAATGACGATGAGCGGGAGCGGCGACATATGAAATCTTCCCAAATGGGGATCTGGCAGTCGCTGGACCGCCTTGGTTATGACAACGCCTTTAGAATTGCGGGGGAGGCTGAGGCGCTTGGCTATGACACCGTCTGGTATCCAGAATCCGCGATTTCGGAGAGCTTGGCGCTCGGCTCAGCGCTGCTACACCGGACGGAACGGATCAATGTCGGCAGTTCTATCGCCAACATCTATGCGCGCGATCCGATGTCTGCCGGGAATGGCGTGCGCACGTTGAATGCGATGTTCCCTGGGCGGTACACGCTTGGGCTCGGCGTATCCCATGCGCCTGTGGTGCAGGGCATGCGCGGCCATGTTTATGAGAAACCGCTGCCGGCGATGCGCATGTATCTGGAAGCGATTTATGCAGGCCAGCACCGGCTTGGCCAATCAACCAGCTTGCCGATCATGCTCGGCGCCCTTGGGCCGCTGATGCTGAAGCTCTCTGGCGAGCTGGCGCAAGGCGCGTTGCCCTATAACGTAACGCCGGAGCACACCGCCTATGCCCGCAGTAAGATTGGGCCGGAGCGGCGACTTGTTGTTGAGCAAAAAGTGGCGCTCCAAACTGATCCGGCAGAAGCGCGTCGCGTCGCTCGGATGGAGCTTGCGCGCTACATGACGCTGCCGAACTACCGCAACAATTGGATCCGCCTTGGCTACACAGAAGAAGATGTCGCTGGCAAAGGTTCTGACCGGTTTATGGATGGTATGGTTGCTTGGGGCCGTGAAAGCGATATCCGTGCGCGTATCCAAGAGCATCTGGATGCTGGCGCCGATCAGGTCGCGATCCAGCCTGTGATCGATCACGCATTGATTGACGCGGGCGAGCTTAGCGGCATTTCGGACGCTCTGAAGGCGCTCGCGCCAGATTAATTGAGCGACACGAGAAAGGCGTAAAGCCGCTGCCCATTCGGACCTGGCCATGAATTCGCATAAATTCTGATGTGAATTTAGGACAGGAGCCAGGTATGGCGAAGCGCGTCACAGTATCGATCCTTGGAATGGCGTTGGCGTTCACAGCGCTTGAGGCTGGCGCGTTCACGCGTGAAGCCGGTGTGCGCATGGAGCGCGAAGTTGAGCGGCGCGATGTGTCCGTCAGCGCCAGCCGGAATGGCAGCCAGATCCGTCCGGGGCGGGAAATCGTCCGTCGCAATGGGTCGGTCGATCTTGATAGCTTGACGGTGATCAACCGAGCTGAGAGCGCAAATGTCAGCGGTTCGCTGTCTCAGGACGATACGGGCCAGCAGCGTGCATTGAACGGAACCCTTGACCTTTCGGAGTGAGCGTTATGCAAGCAACACGATTTGGTATGGTCGCATTTAGCCTAATGGCGCTGAGCTTGGCCCAGGCGCCTGCGCATGCCTTCACGGAAGACAAAGGCAGCCGGGTGAACCGGCTGATCAATGAGGATGGCGACAAATCTGCCCCGGATCATGGGCCAAAGGTGTCTGATCCAACTGCGAAGGCGCTCGACGAGAAACCAGCGTTCAAGGGGAAAATCGCACCCGAGCTGGTCAGTGAACTATCCTATGTGGTCAGCAGCACCGATGACCGCCTCGTACTTGAGCCTGAGTCCGAGGCGCCCTTGAATGGCGGAATCAAGCTGGACTGACCATTTTTACCGCCCCGTGACAAGGCGGCAGATTGAGATTTCGCGCTGGGCGCCCCATACGTTAAGACTTGGGGGCGTGATTTTGAAATCTAGAGGGCGCGAAGTCCGCTTATGGTCCGGCTACTTGTCATCGCCTGCGTCTTGGTTGCCTGTGCTTCTGCGCCTGCAAGCGCCGCGCCGCGCCTGAATATTCTGAGCGCTGGCGACGCGAAACTATACAAACAGATATTCCGCATCCAAGACAAAGGCGATTTCAAAGCCGCCGATAAACTCATCCGGCGTGTGAAGAACAAGCTCTTGATGGGGCATGTGCAGTTTCAGCGATATCTGCACCCAACTGGGTACAAATCCAAGTTCGGTGAACTTCGCACCTGGCTGAAGAAATATAACGATCACCCAGAAGCTTATCGCGCGTTCTCTTTGGCTATGAAGCGCAAGCCAAAAAAGGCGCGGCAACCAAAGCGCCCGGTCTACGGCGAGGAACATATCCTGGCGTTGGTCGGCGAAGCGCCGCCACGGCCAATGCGTTTTGTTGGCGAGCAGGAACGGATTGCACGCGATGTGCGCCGCCGTATCCGCAAAGGCGACAACGCCGGCGCCGCGAAGCTATTGCGGAGCGCCAACGCCCGGCGCGTGCTCTCGACCGTCAAACAAGACACATTGACGGCCAGAATCGCCATGGGATATTTCGTCGATGGCGCGGATGAGACGGCGTATCGGCTCGCGGCGTCTGCGGGCAAGCGCTCTGGCGACGCCGTCAGTCAGGCGCATTGGGTGGCGGCGCTATCTGCCTACCGGTCCGGTTGGATAGACCGTGCCGTCCGCCATTTCGAAGCCAATGCGCAAGCCGAAGGCGCTACTTCCTGGACATCAGCCGCCGGCGCATTCTGGGCTGGGCGTATTCATTTGGCGCTCGGCGATACCGCAAGCGCCAATCGCTGGCTTGGCATCGCTGCGCGCCATCCGCGCACATTCTATGGCCAATTGGCGCTGCATGCATTGACAGCTGCCAGCCCATTCGAATGGGGCGGCCCCGCAGCAGGCAAGGCAGAAATCGGCCGCTTAAAGAAGATGAAAGCCGGGAAGCGGGCGCTCGCGCTCCTGCAGATCGGCGAGCGCTGGCGTGCTGACCAGGAATTGCAGCCACTGGTGGATGACGCCAATGGTACGAAGCTCCGCGCGATCCTGGCTGTCGCCATCAGCTACCAGGCGCCGCGCGCCGCGGTGCAATCTGCGCATCGCCTAAAGCAGATCGGCGGCGAGTTTATTCCGGCTGGGCTGTATCCCATCGCGCCCTGGAAGCCCAAAAGCAGTTACCGGGTCGATGAGGCTTTGTTGTTCGCGTTCATGCGGCAGGAAAGTCAGTTTAATCCTAGGGCAGCGAGCCCGGCGGGCGCACGGGGGCTTATGCAGATACTTCCGACGACAGCGAATTATGCCATCGGCGAGAAGCGATATGTCGGCGCCCGGCGCGATGGGTTGTTTGATCCCAAGCAAAGCGTCGAAATTGGAGCGCGATACATCCGCTATCTCCTGAATAAGGACGCTGTCGGTGATGGTCTGTTCCGGCTGGCGATTGCGTATAATGCGGGTATTGGCAACCTCATCCGGTGGCGGAGAGAGGTGCGGCACAATGATGATCCGCTGCTGTTTATTGAGGCCATTCCCTCCCGCGAAACGCGCGTATTCGTAGAGCGTGTGCTGGCGAACTTCTGGCTATACCAGGATCAGATGGGCCAATCGCTCAAGACCAGGGACGACGTGGCGCAAGGCCGCTGGCCGATTTATAGTCCGCAGGATTAAGCAGCCCCGAGGATATTTCCATGCCAGGACTCGATGAAACTCGGCCATTCGTGCCCGTCAATATCGCGATCTTGACGGTGTCTGATAGCCGGACGCTGGAGACGGACACGTCGGGGCAGACGTTGGTCGATCGGGCTGAGGCTGCGGGCCATATCATCGCTGATCGCGCAATCGTCACGGATGATCAGGTGAAGATCAGGGCTGCGGTGCAGGCCTGGATTGATGATCCGGCGATTGATTGCGTTATTTCAACAGGCGGCACCGGCGTTACGGGTCGGGACGTCACGCCAGAAGCTTTTGAGGGCCTGTTCGAAAAACGGATTGATGGCTTTGGCGAAGCGTTCCGTTGGATCAGTTTTCAAAAGATCGGCACATCAGCCATGCAGTCCCGCGCGACGGCGGGCGTCGCAGGCGGCACCTACCTATTTGCTCTGCCAGGCTCTGGCGGCGCGTGCCGGGACGGGTGGGACGAAATCCTGGTTAACCAGCTCGACAACCGCTTTAGGCCCTGCAATTTCGTTGAAATCATGCCGCGCCTGCAGGAACATGTGCAGCAGCGCAACAAGTAGCAATGCGCGCTCGAATGATGGATGGTCAGCTTCTGCACGCGCTTTCTCGACAATCGATGCTGCTGTAGAACAATCATCAGAAAATTTCGCTTCAGGGATACGGCACGATGGGCAAACCGGTTACGAACGTCACGATTGTTGGCGGTGGTACGGCAGGCTGGATGACGGCGTTGACGCTGGTGACGATCCTGAAATGGCGCCCTGGCCGGGATGACATGAAGATCACGCTGATTGAATCGCCAAATGTGCCGACTGTCGGCGTTGGCGAGGCGACCGTGCCGTCAATCACCATGCTGCTGGACCAATTAGACGTTCCAGAGAAAGAGTTTTTCGCGCGCTGCAATGCGACCTTCAAGCTTGGCGTGTTGTTCGCCGGGTGGAACCAATGGGAAGACGGATCGACCCGTGATTTCTTCCATCCGTTTACCGCGCCTCGCTACGTCAACGGCGTCAATCCAGGATATCATTTTCGCGAATATGCTTCGGGCGACCGCACGGACTTCTGCGATTCAACGCTGCCCGTTCTTTCGGTCGCAGGCCGCAACCTTGGCCCCAGGAAAATTGGCGGCGGCGATTATCAGCGTGACCTGCGTTACGCCTATCACCTGGATGCTGGCCGGCTCGCGGAATTCCTGCGTGATATTTCTATCGAACGCGGCGTAGATCACGTGCGGGACGATGTGGTGTCCGTCGAGAAGGATGAGCGCGGGTTTATCAGCACGCTGAATCTAGAGCGTTCAGGCGGCCATGATGTTGAGTTGGTGGTGGATTGCACAGGGTTCCGCTCCATCCTGCTTGGCCAAGAGCTTGGCGAGCCGTTTGTCTCCTATGACGAGTTCCTGCTTAATGACCGGGCTTGCGCTGTCCAAATTCCCCATGCCGAGGGCGCGCCGCTTCGCCCATACACGACCTCCACAGCGCTTTCTGCTGGGTGGTCTTGGAATGTGCCGCTCTATCACCGTGTCGGCACAGGGTATGTGTATTCCTCGAAGTTTAAGGGCGATGATGAGGCCAAGCAGGAATTGCTGGATCATCTTGGTCCGATCGCGGAAGGTTTGGAGCCGCGCACCCTGCATATGCGCATCGGGCGGATGCAGCGGAGTTGGGTCAAGAATTGCATTGCTATCGGGCTTTCCGGCGGGTTCATTGAGCCGTTGGAATCGACCGCGATCTACATGATTGAGGTGGCGAACCGTCAACTCATCACCTTCTGGCCAGATACGGATTTTGAGCCGTCGCTGCTCAACCAGTACAATCACGTGATGGAGACGCTGCAGGACGAAGTCCGCGATTTTATCGTGCTGCATTACCGCTTGAACAACCGCAACGAACCGTTCTGGAAGGCCGCGCGGCACGATTTGCCAACGCCAGATAGCCTCGCCCAGGACTTCGAACGTTGGCGCCATACGCTGCCCAATGATCGGGACCACCCGGAAGCGCAGCTATTCCCCGCAACCTCCAACCAGATGTGTCTGTTCGGCAAAGGCTTCTATGATGTCGATGGGCCAGCAGGCTCGGTGCCGGAAATCGTTGCGGAACAATCCCTGGCGATGCAGGGTTTCACCAGCGCGGAGGAGTGGGCAAAGTATTCGGAATTTATTCTGGCGCAGAAGAAGGCGCTTGTAGCGGAGTTGCCGGACCATCGGGACCTTGTCACATCGATCCGCGGCAATGCTGAGGCATCCATGTCTGCTGCCGAACCGGCGATGCTCTAACGTTATTCCACTGGGAGACTGAGATATGGCGACAGCGATCGCGAAGGATGGCGTCAAACTGTATTATGAGGCGACGGGCGAGGGGCCTGCGGTCATTTTTGTGCACGAGTTCGCAGGCGACATGCGCGCTTGGGAGCCGCAGATGCGCCATTTTGGGCGTCGCTATCACTGCGTCTCCTATAACGCGCGGGGATATCCGCCTTCTGACGTTCCAGAAGCGGGCATGTATAGCCAGGATATTGCGCGGGACGACATTCTGGCGGTCATGGATGCTATCGGCGCTGAGAAGGCGCATATCGTCGGCCTTTCTATGGGCGGGTTCGCGGCGCTGCATTTCGCCATGCAATACCCGGAGCGAACATTGTCTGCGGTTGTCGCTGGGTGCGGCTATGGCGCGGAGCCGGAAAAGCAGGATCAATTCCGGCGGGAAACGGCGGCGACTGCAAGACTGATTGAGCGCCAGGGCGCTGCGGACTTCGCGGCGGCCTATTCGCTCGGGCCAACCCGTGTGCAATTCCAGAATAAGAACCCGCGCGGATTTCAGGAATTCCAAGATCAGCTCGCTGAGCATTCTACGGATGGCGCTGCGCGCACGATGCTTGGCGTTCAGCGGGAGCGGCCAAGCCTGTTCCAATTGAAGGACCGGATGGCTGGCATCACCGTGCCGATGCTGATCCTGACAGGCGATGAAGATTGGCCCTGCCTGCTGCCCGGCATCATGATGAAAGAAACCATCCCGACGGCGGCGCTTGTCGTGATGCCGAACTGCGGTCACACGATTAATATTGAGGACCCGCAGGCGTTCAACGCCGCTGTTGACCGGTTCCTCGCGGAAGCGGATGCAGGCACATGGCCAACGCGCGATCCACGCGCGATGTCTGGCGCAATCCTGGGCCTGCAGGACGACGATTAAGGAAAACGGCGCGCCGGGTTTCCCTGGCGCGCCGCGATCTTAGTTTAGAAAGTCGTCCAGGCTCTTAAAGGACGCCTGGAACTGTTCTTTCAGCTTGCCGAGCGCGCGCTTTTCAAGCTGCCGCACGCGTTCTTTGCTAACGCCTAGCTCGACGCCGAGCGCTTCGAGCGTCAGGGTTTCATCCTGCAGTAGGCGGGCGCGGATAATGCGCTCCTCCCGGCTTGGCAGTTCAGCAAGCGCGCTCGCTACCCAGTCAGAACGGGTTTCACCGTCCTTTGTCCGAATAGCATTGGCTTCCGGATTCGGGCGCTCATCGACAAGATAATCCTGCCAGGATAGGTCACCATCCTCGCCCACTGGCGCATTCAGCGACTGGTCGGATGCAGAGAGGCGCACGCTCATGCCATCTACATCACGCTTCGGCACTTTAAGTTCGCTCGCGATCTCCTGGCGGCCCGCGTCATCAAGCACCCCGCCGGTCTTGCCCTCGATCTTGGCCCGAAGGCGGCGGAGGTTGAAGAACAAGCTCTTCTGGGAGGAAGTCGTGCCTGTCCGCACGATTGACCAGTTCCGCAGAATGTAATCCTGCATCGCTGAGCGCACCCACCAAGATGCATAGGTGGAGAAGCGTAGCTCGCGCTCTGGCTCAAACCGGCTCGCCGCCTGCATCAGGCCAACATTGCCTTCCTGGATCAAGTCAGCGACCGGCAGGCCATAGTTCCGAAACTTGACCGCCATGCCGGCCACAAGGCGACCATAGGCATTGATCAGCTCGTGCAGAGCCGCTTCGTCCTCGTCATCACGCCAAGCGCGCGCGAGGTCCATCTCGCGGTCACGGGTCAGCAAAGGCACGCTCATGGCGTTACGAACGAGCCGCATTCCGCCGTTATTTGGAGAAATATGTGTCATTCCTCTTCCTCCTCGCGCATTCGGTAGGCCTGGCGCGCACAGGCATTTTTAGTTCCGCCCTAACAATCAACGCCGATAGGGCGCTATCCGTTCCTGTAGTTTGGTACGATTCGAAACTGGAAACAGATCACTTTGCATCTCAGATAAGTGATCCTTCACGTCTAGGGATAAAAGAGCGGGTTTGGCGGATCAATTTTGCGAAAAACGCAAAAGCGGCCCCCGAGATGCCGGAGGCCGCTTCTAAGCGGCGCCCCGGCGGCGCTCTGCGCCTGCCGGGGTCGTAGCAGGTGTGAGCGTGTTAGGCTGCTGCTGTGGCTGCTGCAGCTGCTGCGGCAGCGGCGGCCTTGATGTGGGAGACGACTTTTTCTTCCGCCGCATCCTCATCAATTTTCTCAACAACGGCCAATTCGCGCGTCAACCGTTCCAGTGCGGATTGGTAGATTTGCCGCTCGCTGTAGGATTGGTCAGGCTGATCTTCGCCGCGATACAGGTCGCGCACGACCTCCGCAATAGCGATTGGATCGCCGGAGTTGATCTTCGCTTCATATTCCTGGGCGCGGCGGCTCCACATGGCGCGGCGTACGCGGACCTTGCCAGCCAACGTCTTCAGCGCCGCCTGCATGTCCTTCTTGGTGGCGAGGCTGCGGAGGCCAGCGGCTTCCACTTTCATCACAGGAATGCGCAGCGTCATCTTTTCCCGCTCAAACTCAACGACGAGGAATTCGAGCTTTTCGCCAGCGATTTCCTGCTCCTGGATCGCTTTGATCTGGCCAACGCCATGCGCCGGATAAACGACATAGTCACCAGGGCGATGCTTGGTTGCTTTAGACATATAAAAAATACACCTTTGCTGCGATCACGGGTCGCGCGCACCTGAAAAGCCCACCTTGCCAATGCTTGGCGGCTGACGATGCGTTGGACGCGATTTGAGGACGCGATCTGGAATTGATGGCTACACCATATCACAAAATGAGACCGAATCGAAGGGCTGACTCGCAGAATTTCAAAAAAACATTCGATTACAAATTGTTAACCATGTTTTTTGGCGGCCCACTGCGCCTTCGTCAAAGCAGCGGAAACAACGGGCATTCCGAGGCCCTGGAAGACGTCAGGTTTCGTTAAGCATACTTCGGCTGCGACGACGGATGGATGGTCGAAGCAATAGTCCAGAATTTCAGCCAGCATCGTCTCTAGCAGCTCAATCTGTGGGCGTTCTGCATAGGCTGCGAGAAAGGCCTGCAGCGCCGAATAGTCATAACAGTCGGTGAGACTTGTTTCGGCGCCAAAGTCATCCCGATATACAGCTGCGTCGATCCGGAGGCGCTGCTTTTGCTGCTTTTCCCAATCCAGCAGTCCGATCGCGGCTTCAATCTCTAGGCCCTCAATAGCAATGCGCTGGCGGCCTTCAACGAAATTCATGGCGCTTTGTCTCCGGTGAAGAATGCATAACGCTCGGCCTCTGTCATGGTTTTGGCGTTAAACGCGCGAGCGCAGATTTCATGGGTGAGCTGTGGGTCATCGTTGAGGGCGCGGCCAAATGGGGCGGCTTGGTTCAGATTTTTCGCGATCTCATAGAGCGCCAGGTCAGACACTTCTGGACAGAGGGCGTATGCGCCGGTGACGATGCCTTCAATAATCTGATGATAGGCGGCCCTAGAGCGCGCCGTCATGCTGTCGGACAAGGTCATGGACCCAGGCCGCTTGTAGTAAAGGTATCCAGCATAGGGCGTGATGCGCAGCGCCGGAGCCGCGCTTAGGACCTCCAACGAGAACACAACGTCTGAGGCATGAGGCAACTGACGCCAAGTGAAATCCGCCAAGTCTCGACGCCACATCGGAAAAACGGGCACACGGTCGCGGAGGATGAGTGCAGCAGACGCAGCGATTTTTTCACCGTCCGCCTGCTCGTGCGGGTGCAACAGGTTGGCGAGTATCTTGTCTTCCAAGAAGAGGGTCGTGTCATCGAGGGCGGCGCCATCGGCTTGGGCCAGCGGCAGCATGTGTTCCAGGCGCTCGGGCGCGTAGGCGTCATCTGAATCCAGCAGGGTGACGAAGTCGCCCGTTGCAGCTGCGAGCCCGGTATTCCGTGCATTCCAATCGCCGGTGCCGACGCCATGGGTTGGCGCGATCTTGATGCGCGGGTCGTCAATGCCCGTATCGCCGAGAAGCTGCAGATAATCCGCGCCATCATCAACGGCCAAGACAAGCTCAAACCGCGCCCATGTTTGCCTAATCACGCTGGCGACGGCGCGCTCAATGGTGTCTTCCGCCTTGTAGGTCGGCATGATGATGGAGATCAGCGGGTCCGTCATTGGGTCCAACGAGAGCGCAAAGGGTTGATCTGTCGAAGCTATCACAGAATTTGAACCGATGAACTGTTCAGTGGGGCGCAAGCTTGACGTTAACGCTTGAGACGCCATGCTCGCTGATGTCGGAATGAGGATACACGCCGTGCGCACAGTCACGCTGCCTAATGGAACCACCTTGCCGCAGATTGGTCTCGGCACCTGGGGAATGGGAGAATCCGCCGGTAGCGCGGACGCCGAAGCCGCTGCAATCGCGCATGCGTTGGACGCAGGCGTGCAGCTCATGGATACAGCGGAAATGTATGGCTCGGGCGGCGCTGAGGAAGTGCTTGGCCGCGCGCTCAGGATGGCGTCTGCACGGCCATATATCGTCTCGAAGGTGTACCCGTATAACGCCAGCCGTCAGGGCGTCGTTGAAGCGTGCGAAGGGTCGCTCCGGCGGATCGGTGTTGATCAAATAGATTTGTATCTGTTGCATTGGCGCGGATCTGTTCCAATCGCTGAAACCATCGAAGGCTTTGAGCGCTTGGTCGCCGCCGGAAAAATCGGCGCATGGGGTGTTTCAAACTTTGACGCTGACGACATGGCGGAACTCTGGGCGGCGCCGGGCGGCGAAGCCTGCCAGACCAACCAAGTCCTCTACAATCTAACGCGCCGCTGGCCTGAAGACCGGTTACTGCCAGCGCAAGCCGAGCGCCGAATGCCGCTAATGGCATATTCGCCGCTTGAGCAGGGCGCTCTAGCGGATGACGGCGCATTGGATCGGATCGCCAAAGAAGCTGGCCTTAATGCCATGCAGCTCGCACTTGCCTGGACATTGCGGCGGGGTGATATTTTCTCTGTACCTAAGAGTCGGCAGCCGGAGCGCATCAACGGCTTCCTGGCGGCGGCAGACCTCACGCTTTCAGATGATATTCAGGCCGCCCTTGACGCTGCGTTCCCTTCACCGCCGCCCGGCGCGCCTTTGGAAATGCTTTAGCGGCCCTGCTCACCCGCCTGCGATCTTAGGGATAAGGAAGACTTCACTGTCGGGGCCGATGGGCTCCAAATACGTGTCCTGCACAATCACACCGTCAATAGCGACGGCCATGCTTTCTTCTACTTGCGGGCCGAGGCCAGGGAAACGGCGTTCCAGCTCTTTGATGAGCGCGCGGACGGTATCGACCTCAAGCTTCAGTACCTCTGCGTCGCCGACATAGGGGCGGCACATCTGGTTTGAGACGTTAACACTCGCCATGCTGCGTGTTCCAAGACAAGAAAAAAGGCGGCGACGCTTTTCTGCGCCGCCGCCCTCAAGTCTAGGCCAAAAGGCCTAATTAGCTAGCCCTTAGCCGCATCCAGCGCAGCGCGCATGCGCGGCGGGGACATCGGCAAGTTCGGCATACGAACGCCAGTGGCGCTGCTGATCGCGTTCGCGACAGCGGCCATCGGCGGCACGATCGGCACTTCGCCAACACCCTTGGCGCCGAACGGATGGCGTGGGTTCGGCACTTCGATCAACTGCGTTTCGATCATAGGCAGATCGGACGCCACAGGAACGCGGTAATCCAAGAAGCCCGGATTATCGAGACCGCCGTCCTTGTTGTAGATGTATTCTTCGTTGAGCGCCCAGCCGATGCCCTGAACAGCGCCGCCCTGCATCTGGCCTTCAACGTAAGCTGGGTGAATCGCTTTGCCGACATCCTGGATCGCGGTGTAGCGAAGGACGGCGACATGGCCGGTTTCTTCGTCAACTTCAACGTCACAGATATGCGTGGCATAGCCAGGACCGGCGCCCTGAGCATTGATCGAGCATTTCGCGGAAATCGGCCCGCCTGTGCGGCCGGACTTGGCGGCGATATCGGAAAGCGACAATGGGTCAAACTTGCCCGCATTTTCGCCAGCCGGGTGCGCCGCGCCATCGCGCCATTCGACGGCTTCAGCGTCAATTTCCCAGATCAGCGCTGCACGGCGGCACATATCGTCCCGCACCTCTTCTGCAGACTGGGTGACGGCCATGCCGGTTGCGAAGGTCACGCGGCTGCCGCCCGTTAGGAACGAGTAGCCGACAGACGCCGTATCGCCGACGGTTGTACGCACGCGGGAAACATCAATGCCAAGCACTTCAGCGGCCATCATGCCCATGGAAGCGCGGCTGCCGCCAATGTCCGGGTTGCCAGAGACAACGGACACGGTGCCGTCTTCATTGACATATGTGGCGCCGGAAGATTCGCCGCCAATGTTAAACCAGAAGCCGGAAGCGACGCCGCGACCGCGACGTTTGCCCTTCGGCGCTTCGCCAAGGTCAGACTTGTAGTGCTCAGAAGCGACAGTCGCTTCCAGCGTTTCTACATAGCCGATGTCTTTTAGCGTTGGACCATATGCAGCTTTGGTTTCGTTCTTCGCAGCATTGATCAAGCGGAATTCCGCCGGGTCCATGCCAAGCTTCTGCGCAAGCTCATCCACTGCGCTTTCAACTGCGAAGGTGGAGATCGGCGCGCCAGGAGCACGGTAAGCCGCGACTTTTGGGCGGTTCGATACGACGTCATAGCCAAAGGCCGTTACGTCCGCGAGATCGTAGCAAGCGAAGGCTGTCATGCAGGCGGGGCCGACCGGGGAGCCCGGGAATGCGCCAGCTTGCAGGATCGTTTCGCACTCAGCCGCAACGATGCGGCCATTCTTGGTGGCGCCGATCTTGACGTTGATCGTGCCGCCGGATGTTGGGCCAGACCCGCGGAACACTT
The DNA here is from genome assembly GCA_038102935.1 of Alphaproteobacteria bacterium. GTDB lineage: Bacteria > Pseudomonadota > Alphaproteobacteria > Bin95 > Bin95 > VMCJ01. Next base: position 91,267 of record JAYNYG010000008.1, read on the forward strand.
CCTCACGGCTCATCACCATCTTGACCGGACGACCGCTCTTCTTCGAGAGCGCCAACGCCAATGGCTCAAGATAAACCAGAGTCTTGCCGCCGAACCCGCCGCCGATTTCCATCGGCATCACGCGGATTGAGGCGATATCCATGCCCAGCAGTTTGGCGCAGAACGCGCGCACCATGAACTGGCCTTGGCTTGAGCACCAAATTTGCGCCTGGCCATCAGGATTGTATGAAACCACGCAGGCATGCGGCTCAATATAGGCCTGATGCACAGGTTGCGTTGTGTACTGACGCTCAACAATCACATCAGCTTTCGCGAATGCCGCATTGCTGTCGCCCAGCTTGAACTCAACGCGCTTAGCGATGTTCGAAGCCTTCGTCGGCTTCGGATCGACGCCCTGGGTGAACATATCTTCGTGGAGTACGGGCGCGCCGTCCGCCATCGCTTCCTCTACGGAAATGACATGCGGCAGCACTTCGTATTCTACTTCGACAAGACGCGCTGCTTCTTCCGCAATTGCAGCCGTATTGGCGGCGACAGCGGCGACGGCATGGCCGTCATACAGCACTTTATCCCGGGCAATAACGTTATGAGACATCTCGCGGAAGTTCGCTGGGCCTTCGCCGACAAACGCTTCTTCGCTTGGAATGTCAGGGAGGTCAGCGCCGGTGATGACGGCCTGAACGCCTTTAACAGCTTCCGCTTTTGAGGTGTCGATGGACTTGATCCGCGCATGGGCGTGCGGGCTGCGCACGACCTTTGCGTGGATCATGCCTGAAACCGCGACGTCGGCGCCGAAGCTGGCGCGTCCGTTCACTTTTTCAACGCCGTCCGGCCGGATCGGGCGTGTGCCGACGACCTTAAGCTCTACGTCTTTGCCGAGATAGTTCATATGACTGATTACTCCCCGCGCATTTCAGCAGCAGCATCCATAACTGCTTCGATGATTTTGTCGTAGCCCGTGCAGCGGCAGAGGTTGCCGGCGAGCCAGTAGCGCGCCTGTTCTTCTGTCGGGTTCGGGTTGGCGTCGAGCAACGCCTTGGAAGCGACGAGAACGCCCGGCGTGCAGAAACCACACTGGAGCGCTGCATGCTCGAGGAACTTCTGCTGCAGCGGATGCAGCGTGTCGCCATCGGACATGCCTTCAATGGTCATGATTTCGGTGCCAGCGGCTTCAGCGCCGAACATCAGGCATGAGCACACGAGCCGACCGTCAACAAGGATCGAACATGCGCCGCAATCGCCAGAGCCGCAGCCTTCTTTGGAACCGGTCAGGCTGAGCTCATCGCGCAGCACGTCCAGCATGGTCTGTTGTGGCTCACACAGGAATTCTGCGTCTTCACCATTGATTTTGGTGGTTACGTGGATTTTGGCCATGGTCTTAACGGGCTCCCGCGCGTTTGAATGCAATTTCAGCCGTCCGGCGCGCCATCACGCCAGCGACTTTCGTGCGGTACTCAATGGTGCCGCGTTTATCATCAATCGGATTACAAACGGCCTGGGCCGCCGCATCCAGCTTCGCCATCGCGTCGTCGTCCAGCTTGGTGCCGACGAGGCAAGAGGCGTCAACTTCAACGATGGTCGGAGCGACTGCGCCGAGCCAAACACTGGCCTTGGCGACTGTGCCGTCATCCGCCAACACGATCTGGACGCCAGCGCCGACTACGGCAATGTCCATTTCGGTGCGCGGAATAAAGCGAAGATAGGCGTCGCCGGATTTGGCGGGCAGCGCTGGCAGCACGAATTCTTTGACGAACTCGCCCTTAGCTAGGCTTGTGCGGCCTGGGCTTGCCGGAATGTCCTGAACTGGCACTTCGCGTTCGCCGTTCGGGCCGACGACGACCGCCATCACGCCGCATGCCGCCATTGCGGGCACGCTATCTGCAGCCGGTGAGGCGTTGCAGAGGTTGCCGGCTAGGCTTGCGCGACCTTGCACCTGAGTGGAGCCGATCAGCTCAGCGCCTTCGACGATGCCAGGATAGGCTGCGACGAAGGCTTTATCCTCGCCAAGCTCCGCCCCCGGGGTCGCCGCGCCAACGCGGAAGCCTGCGCCCTCTGCCGTGATGCCGATAAGACCCGGCAGCTTCTTCAGATCAACGATATGGTCCGGGCGATTGCGGCCAGACCGCAACTGAACAATGAGATCGGTGCCGCCAGAAAGCGGTTTAGCGCCATCGGCGCCAAGCATACGGACCGCATCGTCAATAGACTGCGGTGCCGCAAAATTCGGTGCGTACATAGACTGTCCCTCAAGTGCGCGTGGTGAGATAGCTTGGATTCAGCATAAGGCTAACCTGCTTAGCCCGAGTCTCCAAGCCCTGTCGTTCGTAAGTTTAACAGCAGACGCGCATCTGCGCGAGCGCTTTTGCTCAGCATGATCACGCGATGCGCGCGTCTGCGGGGTTCGCCGATTTCATAGGCCTTGCAGGAATGGATTGGTCCGCCGTTCCTGGCCGATGCTGGATGTCGGTCCATGCCCTGGCAGGAAACCCCAGTCGTCGTCGAGCGTCAGCACATGGTCGCGGATGGATTCGAGCAATTGGTCGTGATTGCCGCCGGGCAGGTCCGTGCGCCCAATCGAGCCTTGGAAGATAACATCGCCGACAATGGCGATTTTCTCTGGCTCATAGAGGAAAATCACATGGCCTTGGGTGTGGCCTGGGCAGTGGCGCACGTCAAATGTCAGCTTGCCGACCGTCACCGTATCGCCATGGTTCAGCCAACGGTCTGGATTGCAGGAGCGGCCTTGGATGCCATATTTCGCGCCATGCTCACCGAGCGACTGCAGCAGCGGAATATCTGCTTCCGTTGGCCCTTCAATTTGGACTTTAAAGTTCTCCGCGACTTCGGTCGCAGCGGCGGCGTGGTCGACATGGCCGTGGGTCAGCAGCACTTTTTCCACTGTAACGCCCGTCTGTTCAACAGCAGAAGCGATCACATCCGCATCGCCCCCCGGATCAACAATCGCCGCATTCATCGTCTCCTCACACCAAACAATGGAGCAATTCTGCTGCAATGGCGTCACTGGCACGATGGCGATTTTGATGGACATGGGCTGGGCGTTCCTTCTGATCAGCGTCTGCCGCTCAGAGTTACAGGCCTTGGTGGGCCTTCACAATGGGCGCCGCATTTGCGGGAGTAACGGTCGCAAGGCCAGAAGGCCAACAATGGGACCGGGGGCCAGCGCCAGAAACAGATATTGCGGGCTGATGGCATCGGCGAGGGCGCTCAAAAGCTGGATGCTGAATATTGTGACAGAGAAACCGATGCAGTTGGCGATGGTGAGCGCGGAGCCGACATAGGCCTTTGGCGCGGTCGCTGCGTTCAGCGCTGAGAATTGCGGGGAATCGCCAATGACATTGATGCCCCAAATCAGGAGAAACGCCAAAGCAAGCGGCGGGCTCGCGAAAAATGCCAGTGGAGATATCAGACAGCAAAACCCGGAGATTGAGAGCTGCACACCCGCAACGGTCGCACTCCCGACGCGGACGGATACCAGCCCGCCGATCGCACATCCGATGAAGCCAATGGCGATGATGAGGAATGACCAGAGCGGAATATCCAGTGAAGTCTCCGCATAGGCTGCATAGCTGGCGATCCATACAGGAACGAACGCCCAAAACGCATAGAGCTCCCACATATGCCCGAAATAGCCAAAGGCAGAGGCGCGGAAGCCCGGCGCCTGAAATGCGGCTTTGAATGCGCCTGGATTAAACCGTGATGGGCCGGGCAGATGCGGGCCGTCTGGCACAAATAGCAGCATCAGAATGCCGCCAAGCGCTGCGAGCACAGAAACGCCGACGATCACAAATTCCCATGGCAATCCCGCGCCAAGCGCACGCAGCAGATGTGGCGATGCGGTGCCGAGCACCAATGCGCCGACAAGCAGCCCGAGTGCGCGGCCTAGGCCGTCCGCGAACCACCCCGTCGCGACCTTCATGCCAACCGGGTAAATCCCGGCCAAAAAGAATCCCGTCAGGAACCGCAGCAGCAGCAAGCCTCCATAGCTCGGCGGGATTACGGTCACGCTGAGGCTCGCGGCAGCGCCAAGCATCGCACAGACGAAGAAGACTTTGCGCGGTGAAAACCTATCCGCGATGGCGAGCACAGCGAAAATCAACGTGCCGACGATAAAACCGGTTTGGACGGCAGACGTTACATAGCCAAGGCTGTCAGCGGGCAGCCCCCAATCCTGTTGCAGGTCCGCCATCACTGCATTGCCTGCAAACCAGATGGTCGTGCAGGCGAATTGGGAAAGTATGATCATCGGCAGGATGCGGGCCGGCCGCGCCGCCGCTTCATTCACCAGCAATATCCGCCTTATCCGTCACGGGCTCATAAAGCGCCTGCGCTTCGCTGGCTGGGCCGCGCCGCTCTGCTGTTCCGAGCATCCGCACAACACGAATTTCCGCGCCTTGTGGGAAGGTCAGGATGTCGCCCGGGCGGATTTGGCGGCTGGCTTTCTTTGTACGCTCGCCATTGATGCGGACGCGGCCCTTATTGACCATCGCAGTCGCCAGCGCGCGGGTCTTGAAAAAGCGTGTGCGCCAAAGCCAGGCGTCGAGGCGTTGTGAGGCATCCTCCGCGCCGTCTTCCGCATCAGCCAAGGCTGAGCGCTTTCAGGGCGGCGAATGGGCTATCCTTTTGGATGGGCGGTAGTTTGGCGGGCGGATTTAGTTTGCGTTTGGGCTTGGCTGGGTTCGGCTTGCGGGTCTTGTCGCGATAGGGGCCGCGCCGGTAGAGCGTTTCGCCATCGGCTTGTTTAAGCGCGCGGAAGCCGATGGCGTCTAGGATTTGCGGCAAGTCTGCGGCGGTTAGTTTTACGGTCGCCGCCAATGCGCCATCCGCCGGGAACGCGCCTTTGGCCGCGCGGGCATGGGCGGCGGCAGCCAGGCGCTCTGCGGCTTCGGCGCGGATCATTTGTGGGCCAATCGCAACAAAACCATGCAGGCCGAGTGTTGCATACTCATTGGTATCTTTCGGGCGCGCCATTGTTAGCGCGCGTTTGGAGGGCCGAATATCCGCGCCGCCATTCAGGCGCCAAAGCAGCCGCCTGGCTTTAAGCGCTTTGCCGCGCATCAGCACTGGCGCCCAGATGGCGAAGCGGCCAATGCGGAATCCAGCTGCGGCCAAAGCTTTGCGGTCCGCTTTGCTCAAGCCTGCAATTTGCTGCTGTGATTCGCCCCGCGTCACAAAGCCAAGCGCCTCGATGAGCTGGAATGCCAGCCCGCGCGCAGGCGGCGATAATTCCAGCACGGCCAGCCTGTCCAGCGGCGCCAATGCGTGGGCGAGCCATGCCGCGAGCCATTGGCCTGCACGCGCTTCCACGTCATCGCGGTGGCGGCCCTCCAAAGCGTCCGCCGCGAGCAATTCGATCTCGGGCTGGCGCATCTGTCGCCCTGGCTTCAAGCGGGCGACGGCGCCGCCTTCCCAGATCAACCTGCCATCATCATCCAGCGTCATCGCGTCGTCCGGCGCTTCGATGAACCTGGCGACACGGGCTGGGATTGATGCGGCGATCACGCGGGCGGCGGCGCTTTCAATTGCCCGCTTATCCTCTGCGAAGGCCCCAGACCCATCGGCGACAAAGCGGAAGCCGGAAAGACGCCCAACAGCGTCGCCCTCAACAACGACAACGCCGTCCTTATCAACCCCGCCCAGCAATTCGTCGCCATCCGCAAGCTTACGGACAAGCGTGGCGGAGCGTCGATCAACGAAGCGTTGGGTTAAGCGTTCGTGCAGCGCGTCCGATAAGCCGTCTTCAATAGCGCGGGCGCGTTCCTGGAAACCGTGCGTCGCATCCAGCCATCCCGCACGGTGGCTGATATAGGTCCATATACGGACATTCGCGATCCGGGCCATCAGGAGATCAATGTCTCCGTCGGGGCGGTCGAGACGCTCGATATGCGTTTCGGCCCACATCGGATCGAGCCGGTCATGGGAGAGCAAGCGCAGATAAATCTCGCCGAGCAGCCGGGCGTGACTATCCGTCAATGTTTTGCGAAAATCCGGGATCTGGCAGACATCCCACAGCATCGAGACCGCGTTTCGGCCCTTGGCCTTCGCCTCAACATCCGGATCGCGCATCAGCGCCGCCAGCGCCTGGACGTCGTCACCGTCGCGGCCGCGGGAGAGCAGGCGGGAGGGCGGCGGGCGCTCCAGGCTTTGTTTCAGCGCCGCTGCGGTATTGAAGTTCAGGTTCTCATTCCGCCAATAGAAGCGTTTCAGCGTCTGGAAGCGGTGATCTTCCACACGCTCGATCACGTCTGGATCGAAGGCGCCAAGCTCGCCCGTCGGCCCGAACGTGCCATCGCGCATAGACCGACCGGCGCGACCAGCGATCTGGCCGATTTCCGATGGCAGCAATCGGCGCGGACGGTGGCCGTCAAACTTTGACAATGCAGCGAAGGCGACATGGCTGACATCCATGTTGAGGCCCATGCCAATGGCGTCCGTCGCGATCAGATAATCCACCTCGCGCGCCTGATACATCGCAACCTGGGCGTTTCGCGCGCGGGGGCTGAGTGCGCCCATAACGACAGCCGCTCCGCCACGCTGCCGCCGGGCCATTTCCGCGAGCCGGTACACCTCGTTGATCGAGAATGCGACGACGGCGGAGCGGCGCGGCAGCCGCGAAATTTTGCGGTATCCGGCATAGGAGAGCGTTGAGAGCCGGGGCCGTGTCAGCACCTCAACGCGCGGCGCCAGGGCGCAGATCAGGGTGCGGGCGGTTTCGGCTCCAAGAAAAACGGTTTCCGTTTGTCCGCGCGCATTCAACAAGCGCTCGGTGAAGACCCGCCCGCGTTCTGGGTCGGACGCCATCTGAATTTCGTCGACGGCCAAGAAGTCGACCTTCAAGTCCAAGGGCATCGCCTCGACTGTGCAGATCCAATATTGCGCATTCGGCGGCGCGATTTTCTCCTCGCCGGTCACCAGCGCAACTTTATCAGCGCCTTTGAGCGCCACTGCCCTGTCATAATTTTCGCGCGCCAGCAGCCGCAGCGGGAAGCCGATCATGCCAGTGCGGTGCGCCAGCATGCGTTCCATCGCGAAGAAAGTTTTGCCTGTGTTGGTCGGGCCGAGCACAGCGAGAATGCGCCCGCCCGGAGGGGCGCGTCGGCCTATGGGCGGGCCGAAAGCTTCAGCGATCCTCTCCATATCTTGGGAGGCATCGCCCGGCTGGGTATCTCGTCGGCCCTCAAGGTCGGCGCGGTCCATAACTAGGGACTGCCCTTTCGCTGCGGGAAAGGAAGTATCCTGATGCAGAACTTAGCAGATTCGGCGTAAATTGCGAGGCTTGAACCAGCCAGCCAGATCGCCAATATCGTTACGATCCCGTGATGACATGAGCAGACTTGAGGATAAAATGACCGATACCACAGCTGAAACCATGCAATTCGAAGCCGAAGTCGGGCGTTTGCTCCGCCTGATGGCGCATTCCGTCTATTCGGATAAAGAAATTTTCCTGCGCGAGCTGATCTCCAACGCATCTGATGCTTGCGACAGGCTGCGCTATGCCGGATTATCCGAGCCTGCGCTGCTGGAAGAAGGCGCAGACTTCGCCATCATCATCCAGATCGATAAAGAAAACAGCCGGTTGATCATTTCTGACAACGGCATCGGCATGAACCGGGATGACTTGATCAAGTATCTCGGCGCCATCGCGAAATCGGGCGCGGCGGATTTTCTGGCGTCTTTGGAAGCAGGCGGCGGGGCGGATGCGCATATCATCGGCCAGTTCGGCATCGGCTTCTATTCAACATTCATGGTCGCTGACACGGTTGAAGCGTTGACCCGTAAGGCTGGCGAGACGGAAGCATGGCTCTGGCGCTCAGATGGAGAAGGATCCTACACCGTCGAAGCAGCGGAGAAGGCGGGACGTGGGACGGACATCATCCTTTCGATGAAAGCAGATGAAAGCGAGTTCTTGGAGACCTTCCGCCTCCAGCGCATCATCAAGTCCTATTCGGATCATATTCCGATCCCGGTGCGACTTTCCGACACCGCCGATGAGCCGGGCGAGCAAGCCAATGCGGGCCGCGCGCTCTGGACCGCGTCCCGCAGCGATGCCGATGAAGATCAGCACAAAGAATTCTATGCCCATGTCGGCGGAATGGGCGAAGGCCCGTGGCGCACGCTGCATTGGAAAGCTGAAGGAACGCTTGAATACGCAGGCCTGCTTTACGTGCCGTCCACCCGCCCGTTCAACCTGTTTGATCCAGACCGCAAAAGCCGGGTGAAACTATATGTGCGCCGGGTGTTCATCACCGATGAGGCGGAGGAATTGCTGCCCGGATATCTGCGCTTCCTGGTCGGCGTGATCGATTCTGAAGACCTGCCGCTCAACGTCAGCCGCGAAATGCTGCAGCGGAATGCGGTGCTGCGCCAAATTCGTAATGGCGTTGTTAATCGCGTGCTGAAGGATTTGGGCGCTGCGGCAGAGAAAGACGCCGACGGCTATGCCACCTTCTGGGAGAATTTCGGTGCGGTCCTCAAAGAAGGCGTCTACGAAGATTCTGAAAACCGCGACGCGCTATTGAAGCTCTGCCGCTTTCGGTCCACCGCGGGCGAAGGGCTTGTCAGCCTGGACGAATACATCGCGCGCATGAAAGACGGCCAATCGCAAATTTACTTCTTGACGGGCGAAGCCGGACAAAACCTGCGGACCAGCCCGCAGCTTGAAGGCTTCACCGCGCGCGGCGTCGAGGTGCTGCTGCTGGATGACCCGGTCGATGATTTCTGGCCAAATATGGTTGGTCTCTACGATGACAAGATGTTCGCCTCCGTCACCCAAGGCAGCGCTGAACTTGATGAAATCCCGCTTGAAGACAAGCCGGAAGAAGAAGCGCCGCCGCCTGGCGATATCGCGCCGCTGATCGCGCAGTTCAAGGTGGCGCTCGGCGATGCGGTCAAAGATGTGCGGATATCCAAACGCCTGACAGAAAGCCCCGTATGCCTCGTGGCGGATGCTGGCGATATGGACCTGAACTTGGCCCGCATGATGCAGCGCCATGGCGAAGCGGCGATGCAGGCGCCGCGTATTCTGGAATTGAATGCCGGCCATGCGCTTATTCGGGCGCTCAGCGCTGGATTGTCAGGCTCTGACGCCGATGCTGAGGCCTATGCGCATGTCATGTTGGATCAAGCGCGGATCGCTGCTGGCGAAGCGCCGCTTGATCCTGCGCTTTATTCCAAGCGGATTGCGGAGCTTCTCGCCAAGGGGCTGTAGCAGGATCTGGGGGGCGGGTTCATGGCGCTTACGGAGGCGATGTTTGGCCTCGCGGCGGATGTTGAGGATGACCGGCTCTGCCGCGATATTCTCGATTCCCAATGCCGTGAGGAGCCGCGCAACCTCGTCCGCGTAACGCTTGCCCATATCGGCAGCAAGGCAGGGGACGCGTTGGCGGACCCCAAAGTCGTCATGCCGTGGCTGATGGGCGCCGTCGGCGCGCCCGCCTTCCTAACGGCCATGATCGTGCCGATCCGCGAGTCGCTGGCGCTGTTGCCTCAGGTGATCGTTGGCGGCGTCATCCGGCGTTTCGCCAGGCGGAAGTATTTCTGGGCCTATGCGGCGTTGATCCAGGGCTTGGCCGTGATCCCGATGGCGGGCGTCGCCTATGCCGGGCTTGCGGGCCATGCGGCGGGCTGGGCGATCATCGCGCTCGTCACGCTGTTCAGCTTGGCGCGTGGCGTCGCTTCTATTGCGTGGAAAGATACGCTCGGCAAAACGGTGGATAAGGGCAGGCGCGGGCGTGTTGGCGGTTATGCGGCCAGTGCGGCGGGCGTGATCGCATCTGGAGTCGGCTTGTATCTGGCGCTCAGCCCGGCGGAGGTACGGCCAGATTGGCTGCTGCTGGCATTGCTGGCTGCTGCAGGCATGTGCTGGATCGCAGGCGCTGCGATTTTCCTGACAGTGAACGAATACGAGGGGGCGACAGATGGCGGGCGTGGCCTCATCGACATCGCGCGCGATCAGATAAGGCTGATCTTGGGCGATCAGGAGCTGCAGCGCTTCATTCTCGCCCGCGCCCTTATGACGGCGACGGCGCTATCGGGGCCGATATATGTGGCGTTGGCGCAGCGCGGCGGCGGGCAGGCGCTCGATAATCTCGGCTGGCTGCTGCTGGCTTCAGGCTTTGCGGGCGCGCTCAGCGGATCGTTCTGGGGCATGTTGGCGGACCGCTCTAGCCGGGCGACTATGGCGATTGGCGCCGCGATCGGCGGCCTGGTCGGCCTGTCGGTTCTCGCACTGGTTATGCTCGCACCAGCGTATGCGGAGGGTGTGGCGCCCCATGCCGCAGCGCTCTTCGTACTGAATATCGGCCATGCGGGCGTTCGGATCGGGCGGAAAACGCAGATCGTCGATATCGCGGGCGGAGACGCAAAGGCGGAATATGTCGCTGTATCAAACACGGTGATTGGCGTTCTGCTGATTGGGATCGGCGCCACGGTCGGCGCTGTCAGCACATCCAGTCTGGAGGCCGCGCTGCTCCTGCTCGCGGTGATGGCGCTTGCCGGCGCCGCCGTATCAATGCGCTTAGAGAACGCTCAGGCCTAGCCCCTGGAGGCTCTGCCCAATCAGTTTGAGCGTTGGGACTGCGCCACCAATTCCGGCTTGCCGGTTGATTTCAGTGTGCGGTTGATATTGTCCCGAAACCGGCGGAAGCGCTTGAGCTCTTTGCCGCTTACGGCCTCGGCGCTCTGGAAGCGAACGCGGCGCGGGTTTACCTGCTTGCGATTCTTCAAAATCTCATAATGCAGATGCGGGCCGGTTGAGCGACCGCTGGATCCAACATACCCAATCACCTGGCCCTGCTTCACCCGCTTGCCCGGCTTGATGCCCATAGCGATCCGGCGGAGATGCGCATATGCGGTCTGGTAGGTCTTGTCATGTTTGATGCGGATATAGCGGCCATATCCGCCATTCCACCCAGCCTTGTTCACAACGCCATCGCCAGCCGCTTTGATCGGCGTGCCGGTGGGGGCGGCGAAATCAACGCCTTTGTGCATCTTAGAATATTTCAGGATCGGATGGCGGCGGCGGCCAAAGCCGGATGAAATCCGCGCGCCGTCAATCGGCGTCCGCAGCAGCGCTTTTTTGTTGCCGCGGCCTTTTTCGCTGAAATACTTGACGCGGCCATTCGCGAACTCATGCCGGTAAAGCTTCATCGTCTTGCCAGAGATCGTCAGCGCCGCATAGAGAATATCGCCGGAATGCACGACAGAGCCATCTCGGTCAACAAACCGGTCGTAGAGAATATCGAACTTATCGCCGGGCTTGATGTCTCGCTGGAAGTCAACATCAAAGCTGAACAGCCGGATGAATGAGGCCATGGCCTTCACGGGCACATCCGCCGCAACGCCATCTACAAACAGGCTGCTGGTGATTTTGCCGGCGCCGCGCGCGCTGCTGCGTCAGCGGTTTCAGGATTTCATAGGACGCGAACCCACCGTCGAGCGTGCGGCCGACGCCAGCGATGCGGTCATAGCTTTTAACGAGCTGCATGCCGAGCAACCGGCCCGGCGCCCCTTCGGACACTTCTGGCGCTAGCCGGATCGATACAGCCTGGCCGTCCCGCAGCGTGCGAGGATCATAGACTTTGCGCAATGATTGGATGGCGCGCGCCGCTTCGTCTCCGCCAACGCCAGAGCGTTGCAGGACAGCGGATAGTGTATCGCCGGAAACAATCTGTGCTTCAGCCTCGAGCGGCCCGCCGCCCGCAAGCGGATCAGACGGCAGGCGCACGGCGCCCGGCACAATCGGCGCAGGCGGCGGCTCTGCCGCGATGACGAGACTGGCGGGTTTCGCGAACTTGCGGTCTGGCGTGGCGACAGGCGAGACAGCTGTATAAGCAGCCCCTGCGCCAGCAAAGCTCAAACCGGCGACAATGAAGAGCGGCCAGGTCCGGCGCATGACGCGTACATAAGTAGGGCGGCGGCGACGGCTGCTGGTAGACCAGCGGCTTAGGTCGCGCTTGCTAGGCATATCCAAGCAATCAGTCCCTTTCCCGTGGCGTGGCAGGTCTTAGCCTGTCCGCGCCGTCGATATCGCTTCAGCCAAACAGCCTTTAACTGTCCGGCCCGTGAACCCGCATTGGCGCAACGTTAAAGTCAGCCCGCGCGGAACAGGCCTGAAAATGCCGATACGCGAGTCGCGTGTCAACTAATTGCGGCCTGAGGGGGCAGATGTAATTCCCACGTCATATCGTATGGTTAACGCAAACGGTTAAAGTCGGCCCGTCAGTTTGCCGCAGGCTGCCGTTTTCAATGCGAAAATGGCTGAACTACGGGGCTTTTTGAGACCGCATCTGGCGCTCCGAAAAAAACTAAAAAGAATCTGCAAAATGCGCGTTGACAGGTCAGTGAACGCCCAGTAGAACCCCCCTCACTCCGGTGGGCACAGCCAATCGCGAGTTCGTTTTTGGACATTGAGAATATGTATTGAGAGGGGAGACGTGGTCGGCGTTTGGTCGGTTGCATCTGGTCTTTTCGTTTAGGTTTGTTTGGTTGGCTTTCAGGCTGGTTGGATGGGTTAAGCGGAGGGGCCGAGGTGTTGGATCGAATGTTATCTGATCCATGTCTTTCTACTATGTCCGTGGCATGGGCTAGCTGTGTTGGTTTCGGCTGACCAGAGAGTTGCTGCGGGCTACTATATAGAAGACGCGTTAAGCGGTCTTCGGGCATAGGTTTGTCTTTTGGGGCATGATTTGTGTGATGGAGATCGACTTTGAGAAGATGACGAGGATCTGACTCGTTCATGTTTGTGTGTTTGTTTGGCGCTGGCCTTAGGGTTGGTGGTGGATAGATGTGCGGAATGAACCTGAGAGTTTGATCCTGGCTCAGAACGAACGCTGGCGGCATGCCTAACACAT
>JAYNYG010000040.1:0-34149 GCA_038102935.1 Alphaproteobacteria bacterium
TCTCCCCTCTGCGGGGGCGAGGGTTAAGAAAGAAAGCCTCCGTGTGGGTTCCCTCGCCCCCGCAGGGGGGAGAGGGCAGGGTGAGGGGGGCGCCTGCGGCTAAGCAGAAAACCCACATCGCTACACGTTGTATACGTCCAGCGGAATGTCTACCCGGTCATTCAAGAATGTGATGTGCTTTTTGGCGATTTTAAGGCCGTCCGATTCGCGTTGCAGCACGTAGTTATAGCGTCCGCCGTGGATGCGCGGGCCTTTGCGGTCGGCGTATTGGTGGACGGTCCAGCTGCAGGTCGCCTCAATCCGGTCCTGATCACCACCCAAAATCAGCACATTGCCGATGACATGGGCGCTGCGAGGCATCGGCGCGGAGGCGTAGGAATCCCGGGTGTTGATACGATAGACGCGGTCATCCAGCCCGGCTTTCGTCGGGAAATAAATCAGGAAGAGTTCGGCATTCGGGTCCGTCGCCAAGGTGGTTTCGTCGATCCAAGCGGGCATCAGGTATTCGGCGTCCTCAAGATAGAGCGCCAGCCATTCCTCAAACATCCGATTGTCGAGCAGGTAGGCCTCGCGGAACAGCAGCCGCTCGACCTCATATTGCAGGCGTAGGTCGGCGTCGGTGATGGCGCTCATGAACTGGCCGCCATCAATTCCGCCCAACGCCGGTATTGGCCGACAAAGATTGTCTCCAAATCCCAGGGCGTATTGCTGGCGACGGGGGTGATATTCAGCAAGCGGGCATGTTTGTCCGGCCCTTTGATTTCCGTTGCTTGCCCCCGTTCAAACGGCGACCATTTCGCTAGCCTGCCGCCGACGCCGGCTTGTGTATCCTCCAACGCCACCGAATCATCTGGTGTCGCCAGGCCGCTGGTCAGGAAGAAATCCCGAAACTTGTTGAGCCGTGCTGTCCGAGCGCTCGCGCTCTCGCCTTTGGGCGCGATGCAATAGACCTGAACTTCCGTGGAGGATGCGCTCAGCGGGCGGATAATGCGTATTTGCGTGGAGGATTGGTCCATCAGGAAAAGGTTCGGATACAGCAGCAGGTTCCGCCCACGCCCGACCATCCAATCCCATTTTTCTTGGCCGACTTTAGGCAGGATCTTGTCCTTCGCCTCATATAAGGGCGCCGCCTCGGGCGCCCCGCGATCTGACCAGATGATGTTGTGGCCGTTGCCAAGGTCATAGCATGCGGTTTCGACCGCACCCGGGTCGAAGCGCGCATTTTCCGTCAGCTTCATGCCCGACGCGCCATTGATTTCATTGCGGCGGCGCACCGTCTGCGCGAAGTTCCGGTGGACGACGCCGACATGGTAGCCATCTACGCCGTTTTCGACCTGGAGCTTCCAGTTGCAATCCACCACATAACGGGCTGAGCCTGGCAGCACCTCCATACCGTCAGGGGATTGGTCCGCCAGCATGTCGATAAAGGGCCGTGTATCGCCAAGATGGTCGGTCAGCGATGGAGCGTGTGGGTTCAGGCAGGCGAAAATGAAGCCCTTGTAGCTTTCGACCTGGGGCACAGGCGTCAAATTATAGCGGCACTTATCAACGCCATTCGGGAAGCCTGCGGCCTCATCTTTGATGCGAATACACTCGCCGGAGGATTTGAACGTCCAGCCGTGATAGCGGCACACAAGCACGCGGGCGTTGCCCTGGCGATTGGCCGTCAGCAGCGCACCCCTGTGCGAACAGGCATTGATGACGCCGTTGACACTGCCGTCGTCCAGCCGGTTGATGATGACCGGCTGGCGGCCAACTTCGGTCCAGATATAGTCCCCGGCATTCGGGATTTGGCTTTCATGGGCGACATACATCCATGTCGCTTCGAAGATGCGTTCCATCTCCGCGTCGAACACGGCCTCGTCGTAATACATGCGTCGGTCAATGCGGAATTGGCCTTCCGCCGCCCGGTCGTCGACCATCTGGACGAATGGGTCTGATTGGGTTGGGCCGCTTGCGTCTGGCATTCAGAACCTCCTGTGGGATCTGATGCGGAGTTTACGCTATGGCCGCTAAAAGGAGAAAGGGCGCCTCCATTAGAAGGCGCCCTCGAAGTCTCTCGTCACAAATCGAGCCGCTTGGTCGGTTAGCTAAATGCCTGCAGCCCCGTTATCGCACGGCCCAGGATCAGTGCATGGATGTCATGGGTGCCTTCATAGGTGTTGACGGCTTCCAGGTTCATCATGTGGCGGATCACGTGGTACTCGTCTGAAACGCCGTTGCCGCCGTGCATGTCACGGGCGACGCGGGCCATCTCTAAGGCCTTGCCGCAGTTATTGCGCTTGATGAGCGACACCATTTCCGGCGCCGCCTTGCCTTCGTCCATCAGGCGGCCAACGCGGAGTGCGGCCTGGAAACCAAGTGCAATTTCGGTCTGCATGTCCGCCAGCTTCTTTTGCATAAGCTGGGTCGCGCCGAGCGGGCGGCCAAAGGCTTTCCGCTCCATCACGTATTCGCGGGCGGCGCGCCAGCAGAATTCGCCAGCGCCCATAGCGCCCCAGGCGATGCCGTAACGGGCTTTATTCAGGCAGCCGAACGGGCCGCCAAGGCCGCGTGCGTTCGGCAGCTTGTTTTCTTCCGGCACGAATACGTCATCCATGACGATTTCGCCTGTGGGCGATGCGCGCAGCGAGAACTTGCCTTCGATTTTCGGCGTGGTCAGGCCTTCCATACCGCGCTCCAGGATAAAGCCCCGGATGACGTCGTCATCATCTTTCGCCCACACAACGAAGACGTCTGCGATGGGCGAGGAGGTGATCCACATCTTGGCGCCCTTGAGGCGATAGCCGCCATCAACGGCGACGGCGCGCGTTTTCATGCCGCCGGCGTCGGAGCCGTGGTCAGGCTCCGTCAGGCCGAACGAGCCGACATGCTCGCCAGAGGCCAGCTTCGGCAGATATTTCTGCTTCTGCTCCTCTGAGCCATAAGTGTGGATCGGGTACATCACCAGGCTGGACTGCACGCTCATGGCAGAGCGGTAGGCGCTGTCGCAAGCCTCGACGGCGCGGGCGACGACGCCATACATGACCGCCGTACCGCCGGGGCAGCCATAGCCCTCAAGCCCGACGCCGAGGAAGCCCGCATCGCCCATTTTCTTGTAGATGCCGCGATCAAAGGTCTGGTTACGGTTCGCTTCCAGCACGCCTGGGAACAGTTCCTGCTCGCAGAAACGGGCGGCAGCTTCGGATGTCATCCGCTCGTCTTCATTCAACTGATCGCCCAGCAACAGCGGGTCCATCCAGTTGAATGGCGGCAGTTTGCTGGTTTTGGCAGTGCTGTCGGGCATGGGATCGCTCCTGAAAATGGTTAAGACGGCGGCAAGGTTTCCGCCGTTAATATAGCGTTTCAGTCATGGTTATAGCCGCAGTTTGCGCGCCAGGGGAGATACGATGCGCCGCAGGGATAACGGCCAAGGCCTCGGTGAGGTATTTATCGAGTTCCAGCAGAATGGATCCTATGTGAAAGCCATCGCCGTCGATCCCGTGTCGATGGTCGAGGTTTCTATTGTAGGAGCGGCTGCGAGTCCTCGGCATATGCTGCAGCAAGCGGCTGTAAGGAAGCTTGAATACGTGCTGAAGAACAAACGCGGCGCTGCTGCGCCTGGTCGGGGATTGCTGGCCTAATGCAGCCGCCATTTTGCAGGCTCCCACCCTCTCCCTGATCCCTCTCCCTCCGCTGGAGGGCGAGGGGACCCTCACGAAGTCCGCGTTATTTCATGTTGAACCCTCGCCCCCCACAGGGGGGGAGAGGGCAGGGTGAGGGGGGAAGGCTGCGGGCCAGAGAAAATTCGCCCGCGTTTACCGCTTCCCGCGTCCCGCGTTTACCGATTACCGCCTTTACCGCTTCCCTCGGGCATCCACCGGCCAGATATCGACCAGCACATCGCCCCGGCATACATGGTAGCAATCATGTAGGTTGATGGTGGGGTCGCAATGCGGCGTCACGCATTCCATGGCGTCCCCGATTTTAAGCGCTGCGGCGCCCGCTGGCAGTTTCACCCGACCATGCTCATCGCCAGACCAGCCATACGTAGCGCCGTCTGGAGCGCCGGATGCGATGACCGGCATATAACCTTCCGTCGCGAAACATTTGAGACCGGCATCTGTGGTGACAAACCCTTCGTGTTGGGTGGAGACGACGCTGGTGCGGATAAAAAGCGCGTCGCGGAAAGGTCGCTCGCCGCCATCGCCCCGCAAATCAACGCGGTTATAGTCGACATCCATCACGATGAAGGATCCCGCCTGCAATTCGCCCAATCCATCTGCCTCAGCTTCAATCGCATGAGTGCCCGTGCCGCCGCCTGTTAGGAGCGGCGGGGGGAGGCCCGCGTCTTTGAGCGCCGTCTCAACCTGGCGCATATGGGCCGCGACCTCACGTGCGCCGCGCTTCCGCTCTTCGAAATCCACGATGTGTTGCAATTGCCCGGCATAGCCCTGAATGCCGCCAAAACGCAGTGCGGAGGCTGCATCTATGTCTCGCGCAAGTGCTGTCGCCTGTTGGGCGGAGGGAACGCCGGTGCGATTGGCGCCGACGTCATTGTCGATAAACACTGTGAGCGGCTTGCCGCCTTTGGCCTCGGCGGCTTCAGCCAGCATGGCGACATTGGTTGGATCATCTGTCACGACGGCCAGATCATCTGCAATTTCGTTCAGCGCTAAGAGCCGGTCTATCTTCGCAGCCTGGATCACCGGCGAAGTGATGAGCACGCTCGGCACCCCAGCGCCCGCCAAGGCTTCCGCCTCGCCAAGCGTCGCGCAGCAGGCGCCGACTGCGCCAGCCTCGACCAGCAGCTTCGCGATCTGCACGGATTTATGCGTCTTGGCGTGCGGACGTATGCGAAGGCCTTTGGCTTTCGTCCAATCCAACATGGCGGCGATATTGGCCTCCATGATGTCCAGATCGAGGATAAGAGCAGGCGTCGAGAGCGCGCTCCGAGAGCCTGGTTGGCCGACCAGATGAGCATTCACGGATAACTCTGCGGCGTCACGTGGCATGTCTCAAACTCCTAAATTTCAATTCCGGCGGCAGGCGCCCGTTCACAAATGCCGAGATGAGGCCAAAGTTCTAAGAAGGAGATCTTGGGGCTACCGGATCAGGAAAAGCCTGAGGGCGCCTGCGGCTGCGCAAGTAAAATTACCCCGGCCAATGCGCTTTGAGATGCTCGGCCATCGCCATCAACCCGCCAGTATCGAGCGTGATCCCGTCGCCCAATACCGGCGGCCCAGGCCAGCCGCTATCGGCGTTCTCTGCGCCGTTGAAACTGCGGGGTGCTGCGTAGCGTGGGATGACGTGGTAGTGGACGTTCGGATCCACCATCATCAGCATCAGATAGTTGATTTTATCATAGTCGAATGCGGCTTTGAGTGCGTGCTCAATGTCCTTGATCGCCCGGGGCAGCGTCGCGAAGGCCTCTGCGGAGATATCGGAGAATGCTTCGGCGTCTTCCGTACATGCCAGCACGAGTGAGCCCCATGTCGGCTGCGCGGGGCGCGCCAACACGACCCAGGCGCCGTAATCCTTCACCAGTGAGGGTGGCCAACCGAATGCGGCGATGGTCTTGTTTGCAGCGTCACGCATGAGCCGCTTTCGCCTTCGCTTCCCGCCGCAACGCCGAGAGCGAACCGCCGCGCATCACTTTACCAGGGAGATCATGGCCGACGATGTCTTCGGCCAGCCGTGCGCAGTCAATCAGCGCTTCCAGGTTGACGCCGGTTTCGATGCCCATCTCCTCGCACATGAACACAATGTCTTCGGTGGTGACGTTACCTGCCGCCCCTTTGTGGCCGGCGAACGGGCAACCGCCTAGACCTGCGACGGAGCTATCATACAGATCGACGCCCATCTCCAACCCGGCATAGACATTCGCGATGCCGCAGCCGCGCGTGTCATGCAGATGCAGGCAGATACGCTTATCCGGCCAGCGATTGCGAACGGCGCCGACGACTTCTTTCACGGATTTCGGCGTCGCCCAACCGACTGTATCCGCCAAGCTGATAATTTCGACATTGATGCCGGTTTCGGCTTCCAGCGCCAATAATTCTTCAAGCTTTTCAACCACGCGGGCGGGCGGAATATCGCCTTCGAAATTGCAACCCCATGCGGTCATAATCGATGCGCGCGTCACCGGAATGCCATGTTGCTGATAGAGCGCAATCTGGTTGCGTTGAACGCCGACGTTTTCCTTGAAGCCGCGGTTGGTGTTCATGCCCATGAATGTCTCAGACGTCGTCGTCGAGATCGAGCCGAACATATAAATATCGTCTGCGGCGATGGCGCGCTCGAGGCCTTTCTCGTTGAGCCAAAGCACGTGATGCCTGACGCCATCCTTGCGCTTGAACCCTTTAACCACTTCATCTGCATCCGCCCAGCCTGGCACACGCTTCGGGTTGACGTAGGACGCCACCTGAATTTTCTCGAGCCCCGTTTCCGTCAGCGCATCGATCAGCTCAATTTTGCGGGCGGTCGCAATCGGCCCAGGCTCGATCTGAAATCCCTCCCGCGGGCCTTCTTCCTGGATATCTATACGGCTTGGCTGGTCGCTCATCGGGCGTGTTTCCCTGGCTGTAAAATATGGTGTGCGATGCCCAATAGCCTTGGGCAAGTCATTCGAATTTGCAAGCGTGTGACGGGCCGACACTGGAAGGTGTTAAGACCATTTCAAACGATGCGGGCGATATTGCATGCGCACGCTTGCCTAAAGGCGCGCCAATCCAGATGGATACGTCAAGATGCGCCGTCAGCGTGGATACACATTGGTCGAAATGATGGTGGTTGTAACGATCATCGGCATTCTCACGATTATCGGTGTGCCTGAATTCCGGCAATATGTACTGACAACCCACCTGAATGATGCGAAGCCAATGTTGAAACGCATTGAAGCCGCCATGCGGATGAAGTTTACCGAGACGGGTCAATATTGTTGTACGGGCGACCCCCGGGACGAGAATGATATCTTCACCGAAATGCGCGTGCCGGTGCATGAGAACGGCGATTTTGCTTTATGATCACTTGCAAAGATCCAGACCTCTGCCCGACGGTCGCGAGCAATAACTTCATTTCAGCCGCTGAGGCTGAAGACGCGCCCATCCATTTTGAAGTGTGGGCGGTTCTGCGTGAGCAGGCGACAGGGAATGTCACCGGCCCCGGGCGGATTTGCAATATCAGCACGGCCAAGCGACCGCCCTCCGGATGGGTGCAGCCTGCAGAAGGGTCTGGACCGGGGCGGCAGGGCAAAATCGTCGTCCTGCGCTATCCACCGCCAAAGGACGGGCGCGACGTCATCCAAGGCCGCAACGGCAACCGCCATGTCTGGGAAGACGGCATCTCCAAAACGGATGCGCTGAATCCGGGCTAGGTTTGATCAATTGCCCATATAGAGATTGCCGCATGTTCTCAAAGGTTGGAGCAGGGCGCCGTCTAATCGATCAACACTGGGATGCGCTGATCAAGTTTTAGGCAGTCAAATGTCGCCAAATCCGCTGAGTCGTCTTGGAAAGCCCTGCTATCTGTCAGTTCCGGAAACTGGCACAGCCCTTGCTCTTTAACCATACGTCAAAGACCCTTACGCTGATTAATTGGCTGGTTCAGATTGACTGGCTACCCCTCAAGCCGTGCGTCAAAGCGGCGGATCACTTCAGGAGACGATGTTATGAAACGGACCCTTGGCCTTTTAGGCGCTCTTGCATTCACAGCCGTCGCAGGCGCAGCGCATGCAGACAGTCATGCGATGAAGAAAGAATATAACGTAGCGCTGGATGGCACATTCGCGCCGCACGCAATGCCCATGCTTTCTGGCGGTACCGAAGGCTTCAACATTGATCTGGCCAACGAAATCGGCAAGCGGCTTGGCGTGAAAATGAACATCACAGCGGCCCAGTGGTCCGGCCTTCTGCCGGCAATGCAGGCAGGCAAGTATGACTTCATCGTTGCGCCGACGACCATTACCGAAGAACGCGCCAAGACGATGTTGTTCACCGAAGGCTACTTGAACACGGACTTCTTGTTTGCTGTTAAAAAAGGCGCCATGGCGGCAACAAGCCTTGAAGATTTCAAAGGCAAGATCATCGCGGTCAACAAAGGCTCAGTCTACGATAGCTGGGCGCGTGGCCTGGAAAGCAAAATTGGCTGGAAAGTGCAGTCCTACGGCACCCAAACGGACGCCATTCAGGCTGTGATCTCTGGGCGCGCCTTCGCCAATGTCGCTGGCAATACTGGCGTCGCATGGGCCGTGAAGAAGAACCCGCAGCTTGCAGTGTCTTATAACCACTCCACAGGCAAAATGTTCGGTATGCCGTTCCGCAAAGATGATGCTGCGACCCGCAACAAGGTTGAAGCGGTTATCGAGTGCATGAAGCTTGACGGCACATTCACTGCAATGAGCATGAAATGGTTTGGTTTGGCGCCGACCCCAGGCTCTGCTGCAGTCACCGTCCAGGGCGGTTACGGCCAGCCTGGCATCGAAGGTTTCGAAGCCACGCCGCATGCGCCAAACTGCGGCTGATACGATACCGCCGGTCAGGCAATTGCGCCTGGCTGGCATCGTCCATTTAAGCGCCGTTGGAGCAATAGGCCGTTGAGCGATTTACCGATTCTGGACGTCCAAGGCCTGCATAAATCCTACGGGAAGCTTGAAGTTCTAAAGGGCGTTGACCTGTCCGTACGTGAGCGGGAGTTGGTGTTCATCATCGGCCCTTCAGGTTCTGGCAAAAGCACGCTGCTGCGCTGCTGCAATCGCTTGGAAGAATCCAATGGCGGCGCTGTAATCTTTGACGGCGTCGATATCACTGCCAAATCTGCGAATATTAACGCCATCCGCCAGAAAATCGGCATGGTGTTCCAATCCTTCAATCTCTATCCGCATATGTCGGCGGAAGGGAATGTGGCGTTGGCGCTGCGTAAGGTGCTGAAACGCCCAAAGGCCGAGGCTATCGAGCGCGCGCGTAAGGCGCTGCACCGCGTTGGCCTGAGCGACAAAGCCGAGAATTACCCGAACCAGCTTTCCGGCGGCCAGCAGCAACGGGTCGCCATCGCTCGCGCATTGGCGCTGGAGCCGAAGATGGTGCTGTTTGATGAACCGACCAGCGCGCTGGACCCTGAATTGGTCGGCAGCGTGCTTGAGGTTATGCGGGGCTTGCGGGAATCTGGCATGACCATGCTGGTCGTTAGCCACGAAATGCGCTTCGCCCGGGAAGCCGCAGACCGCGTCGTCTTCATGGATGAAGGCCATATCGTTGAGGAAGGCCCGCCAGACCAAGTATTCGGCGATCCGAAAATGCCGCGCACACGGGATTTCGTCTCCCGCATTAATCACTGATCCAGCCAGATGAACTCTGAAATCACCCAATGGGACCGCTTCCTCGCCAGTTTCTTTGATCTGCAGATTATGCGGAAATACCTGCCGGACATCATCGACGGCTTCCTGCTGACCTGCCATCTGGCGATTTTCATCGTGATCTCCGGCTTGGCGCTTGGCCTGCTGCTCGCCGTGATCCGCGCTTATGAATTCTGGCTGACAAGCTGGCTGATCGCTGTATTTGCAGATGTCATGCGCGCGCTGCCGCCGCTGGTGTTCATTCTGCTGCTGTATTTTGGCTTGCCGGGCGTCGGCCTGAATCTGAGCGGCTATGCAGCGACATATGTCACGCTGACACTGGTATTGGCTGCGTTCTCAGAAGAAATCTTCCGCGCCGGCATTCTAGCGACGCCGAAGGGCCAGTGGGAGGCTGCGCGCTCCACTGGTCTCAGTTTTGGCCAATCCTTAGCCTATGTGATCATGCCGCAAGCCATCCGCATGACAGTCCCGCCTCTGACCAACCGCACCATCGCCATCGCCAAGAATACAGCACTCGGCACAGTCGTCGGCGTTGGCGAAATCCTGAACCAGGCGACGACAGGGCAATCCTTCTCCGGCAACGCATCGCCTTTAGTTCTCGGCGCCATGGCCTATCTGATCCTGTTCATCCCCGTCGTGATTTTCGGCCGCTGGGTCGAAACGCGCTTCGCGTGGCGCAGGGCATAGGGGGGCTGTAGATATGGAATTCATCCTCCAAAACTTCTTCAACTGGGAGATCGTGACCCAGGCTTGGCCGCTTTTGTTGCGCGGCTTTGGCATGACGCTGATCCTAATGGCCGCTGTCATTCCCGTCGGCTGCATGGGCGGGCTGGCAGTCGCGTTGCTCGGCCAATCCCGCTACCGCGCCGTTCGCTGGCTGACGATTATTTATGTGGATTTCTTCCGCGCATTCCCGCCGTTGGTCCTGCTGATCTTCATCTTCGCAGGCTTGCCGTTCGCTGGGATAGACCTGCCCGCCATCGTCTCCGTTTGCCTAGCGTTCTTGCTGAACACCTCCGCCTATTATGGCGAGGTGTTCCGGGCTGGGATTGAGAGTGTCGGCAGCGGACAATCACAAGCCGCACGCTCCACCGGCCTAAACGGCTTTCAAACCAAGCTCTATGTCGTACTGCCCCAAGCTATCCGCAACGTGTTGCCAGACCTTGTCAGCAATACCCTTGAGGTAGCGAAACTCACATCCCTAGCCAGCGTGGTAGCCCTGCCAGAACTGCTCTACTCCGCAGACATGGCCCGCTCGGTTACCTTCAACGCAACGCCTATCGTGATGGCGGCTGTGCTGTATTTGGCGCTGCTATGGCCCCTCGTCCGCCTTCTCTCTCGTATCGAACACAGGTCGATGAGCAGTCGTTGAGTCCCTGAACGGTCAGAGAACTGCCGTCAATTCGTCACGAAGCCTCTTCATTTTAGAGCCTCTATTAGAAGAGGCATCAGATGGCACGCGCCGCAATACATTTGGCCGAAGGCTTTGCCGTCATATTTCTAGGGATCAGGCTGGCTCAGTCATTGATTTCTTGGCAATGTTACTGCGGCTTCGACCCAACATTTATTCACCCTGGTGATGAGATTCTTCATCTCCTCTTGCCATGGGGCATCACGCCCTGGGCAACATTAGGGAGTGCTGTCTTTGGCGGCATTTTGAATGCGCTGCTGGCCCGCTATCACTTCGACGTTCTTAAGTTCGCCGCTGTATGGGCATGCTCCGCCCAACCAATCACTCTGATTGGCGTCACATATCATCAATACGAAGATAGGTACGACGTTGCTTATTTGTCGTGGATCATTCTGATCTGCGGCGCCTATACGGTCATCGGCTGGCATTTCGGTCTATATCTTGCTGCGATGCTTACCGTCTCTCGGAAAATGAAGCTTTCACTGCATCGCCTTGGCCGAACCATTTACTCTGAAATTATGCCAGCCGCATATCAATTACTTCGGATCGCCTGGTCCGCAGCGATGCGCGGTTAATCCTCCACAAACGTCAAAATCACCTCATCCGCCGCCAAGCTGCTTCCTGCTTCCGCTTCCACGGTCGCCACGTCTGCCGTTTTCTCGGCGCGCAGCACGTTTTCCATTTTCATGGCCTCGACAATCGCCAGGGCCTGGCCGGGTTCGACTGTGTCTCCCGTTTCCACCATTACGGCTTTCAGGAGGCCGGGCATGGGGGAGAGAAGGAGGTTGGAGGTATCGGGCGGGAGTTTTTCGGGCATCAGCGCGTGGAGGGCGGCGATGTCTGGCGTCAGCACCAGGGCGCGGGCTTCGACGCCGCCATGGGTTAGGACATAGCCAGGGCCGTCGCGGTCAATCTGGACGGCGGTTTGGATGTCGTCGACCTCGCCTTCGAATAATAGCAGCGCCGGGTCTGGATCTCCTGCGACGCGGATCGTCCGGCCATCCATAGTCACCATCGCCGAGTGGCCGTCTAGCGTGACAGAAACATCGCGGCGTTCATCGGCCAGCAGCACCACATAATCATGGGCGAGCGGCGGCAGGTTGAGGGCGGATTTGGCGGCGAGCGCCCGGTCACGCTCGGCATTAGCGGCGTGGCGGGCGGCGATGACGGAGGCCAGCACATCCATGCGGCTTGCGGCCAGCAGGTCATTCGCAAACCCATCCGCAAATTCTTCTTCGATGAACGCGGTTGAGATATTGCCGGATCGGTGGCGCGGGTGATCAACGATGGCGGAAAGGAACGTCAAGTTATGGCGAATGCCGCGCGTCTGGAACCGATCCAGCGCCAGGACCATGCGGTTGATGGCTTCTGTCCTGTCACTTCCGTGAGTCACCAGCTTGGCGAGCATCGGGTCATAGAACATCGACACCTCGCCGCCTTCCGCAACGCCGGTATCAACGCGCACGCCGTCTTTCTCCGCAGGCGGACGATAGCGCGTAAGACGGCCGATGGAGGGAGCGAAATTGCGGGTTGGGTCTTCGGCATACAGGCGGCATTCCATCGCCCAACCATCGATCTTCAGATCATCCTGGCCGAATGCCAGTTCTTCGCCCGCCGCGACGCGCAGCATCTGCTCCACCAGATCAAGGCCGGTGATGAGCTCAGTGACAGGATGCTCCACTTGGAGCCGCGTGTTCATTTCCAGGAAGTAGAAATCCCGGTTCGGGCCGACGATAAACTCCACCGTGCCAGCGCTTTGGTAGCCAACCGCAGCAGCGAGTGCGACGGCCTGGGCGCCCATAGCCGCGCGGGTTTCTTCATCCAGGAAAGAGGACGGCGCTTCCTCCACCACCTTCTGGTGGCGACGCTGGATTGAGCATTCGCGCTCAAACAAATGCACCGTATGGCCATGGCTATCCGCCAGCACCTGAATTTCGATATGGCGCGGATCGACGACAAACTTTTCCACGAACACCCTGTCATCGCCGAAGCTGGACTTAGCCTCAGACGCGGCGCGAACCAGGCCGTCCCGCGCTTCATCGTCATCGAACGCGATCCGCATGCCCTTGCCGCCGCCGCCCGCAGACGCCTTCAGCATCACGGGATAGCCGATTTCATTGGCGATGCGGACGACTTCTTCGGGGTCCGTAATCGCATCGGCGGAGCCGGGGACGGTCGAGACGCCCGCTTCTTTCGCCAGCCGCTTCGACTCAATCTTGTCGCCCATGGCGTCAATCGCGGATGGCGGTGGGCCGATGAACACGAGGCCAGCATCGGCCACGGCGCGGGCGAACCCAGCATTCTCGCTCAAAAACCCGAAACCCGGATGGATCGCTTCCGCGCCCGTATCCTTCGCCGCCTGAATGATGCGCTCAGCCACCAGATAGCTTTCCGCCGCCGGCGCCGGGCCAATGGCGACAGCTTCATCGGCTTGCAGCACATGGGGCGTGCCTGCATCTGCATCCGAATACACAGCGACGGTTTTCACGCCCATCCGCTTAGCGGTTTTGATAACCCGGCAGGCAATCTCGCCCCGGTTAGCGATCAGGATTTTGGAGAACATATCAGCGCTCAATCATTCTCGTTGGGTGTGTTGAAAATATGATACTGCCCGTCGCCGACTTTGACGACATCGGGCGCGCGGTCCATGCCTGCCGCTTTCGCAAGTTGCTGCAAGCGCGTGTGGATTGTGTTGGCGGAGACATCGGGGAAGATGCGGGCGTTGAATTCGGATGGACGCCATTTCCGGCGGAAGAGCCAGCTTGGTTTCCAGCGGGGCGCTTCGATGCCCTCTGCGCCCAAGCGCTCCGCCACTTGGCCAGCGATGCGTTCGGCGGCAAAGGGGCCGTCTTGGGCGGCGAAGAATTCCTCAAACCGGGCGCGTTGGGCTGATTTCTCGGCCTGGTCGATCTCCCCTGCCAGGATGGCGCGGGCGCGGTCGATCACGGCATCCTCACTATCGCCGATGGACCCAAGCGCGCCAGACAGGAAATACGTGTGCAGCGGGGAAGGGATTGTTTGGTAGCAAACCGCGGGCTTATCCAGCGCAAAGGCTTCAGTCGCTGTCGTGCAACTGGTGTGGACTAGGAGATCACAGGCCGAAAGCCATGCCGCCGCCGGGCCTTCGCGCACGATATGAATGCCGTCCAGCCCCGATAGCGCCGCCTCATACGGCTCCAGCTTTTCTGTCGGGTGCGGGCGGAGGACCAACTGATGGCCGGGGAATTCTTGGCGGAGGCGCTGCACCAGCGGAACAGCGGCGGCGAGATTGGCCGTTTCGAACGCGACCAGGTTCTCGATGAAAGCTTTGTCGTCCGGCACATCCATGTTGATGCGGCCATCGCGCGTCAGGCTGCGGATTAGGCCATCTGCCGTATTTTTGGCGGAATTGACGAGGCCGATATTCGTATTCACCAGAATGAACGCGCCGTATTTGGCCTGGATCGCTTCAGCATCCTCAGCATACATGGAGCGAAGTTCGGGGCGTAGGAAATCCCAGCGCGGGTTGCCGGTGATGGTGAGCTTGCCGCTATGGGCCGGGTATTTTTCTTCCAGCGCGCGCTTGTGGCGAGGGCCGAGGCAGAACACCGTTTCACATGCCGCCATCGAGTCCGGATGCACCCAGCGCAACCTGCCGCTGCCTTCGCCAAGGCCAGGCATTTCCTCATCAATGGCGCTGATATGGTGGCCGAGCTTCCGAATGCGACCCATGGCTTTGGCGTCGCCGGGGGTGAGTGTTTTGAATATCCAGAAGCCTTTGGGCATCCGGCTCGCGTTCTTCTGCAGCAGCCATTTCTGCCCGGTGACGACTTCAACCCCTGTCGCTGTCGCGTAGAGCGCGATTAAAAGCCGCGAGTCCAGTTCCCTCGACGCGATTTCCATCGGCATATATAGGAAGGGCGGCTGGGACGGGGACACGTGGGGGAGAGTTCCAGTATTGCGGGGCCAACGAATGTTGCAGCCGTTGATCTAGCGGCAACGGCGGGGCCTGTCTACTGAATGGGCCAAATGGCGCTGTGAAGTGTTAAGGCTGGCGAGATGCGGGGCGCCAAAGCGTATGAGCAAGTTTCTAGCTAAAATTCTGCCAAGTGAAACCGCCGCCCGGCGGCTTGCGGACAAAGTCACGATGCTTGGGCCAAAGCAGCCGGGGCCGACTTTGCTGGTGATGAACCGCGCCGTGCTCTCCAGTGATATTCGCGCTGTCGCCGCACGCTCCAACCTGAATTTCGCCAGCGTCAGCGCCGCTAAGTTTGAGGCTTTGACGGCAGGCGTCGTTCCGAAGCCGGACCAAACCCAGACGTTCTTTAATCCTACATACTGGACTGGCCCCGCTGAGCGACGGGCCAAACTGAAGGCGATCACGCGCGCATTCCTGGACCGGGTGGACGCCCGCATCGGCTTTGACGCCGTCGTCGTCGCCAATACGGATTACTGGCAGGATGAAGCGGTGAAAGACGCATGCCGCGATATGGGCAAGCGCTTCATCGTGCTCTGCCGCGAAAATTATGCCGTGCCGCTGGAGCAAAAGCTGCTGCATGATCGGATTGCAGACGCTGGGTTTACGTTCGAGGGGGACGTTGTCGCCGTCGCGTCAGATATCACGCGGGAGACAATGCAGGCTGCGGGCGCGTTCAAACCGGATAGCGTTCACACCATCGGCTGGCCACGCTTCGATAGCTGGCTGGATGCGCCAAAGACGGCCGCCGAAGACCGGAAACTCATCACGCTCGTCGCATATCAGGAGCCGCTTTACCTAGCTCCGAAAAATTTCGATGAAGTGCTGAAGGCGTTCGTGGCGACAGCCAAAGCGTCTGGCGAGCCTGGGCGGTTCTGCATCAAATTAAAGAAAATGGGCCACATGCGGGCGTTGTTGAAGGCTTGCCCATCGCTGCTGCTCTCCGGCGTTAAAATCCACACGAAACACCCGTTGGACGATCTATTGCGCCGCTCCAGCGCCGTGGTCGGCTACAACACGACCGGTATTCTGGAAGGCTATCTTACAGATTGCGCCGTGATCGTGCCTTGGTGGGCGGATGCGCCACGCACCCATGAAGATTGCCTGGTCACCAAAGATACGGACCTTGATCTGGCGACCACATATTTCCCGGAATCAGCCGAAGCCCTGCAAACGCTGATCAGCGACGCGCTCGCGGCCAAATTGCCGCCGCGCGGGACGGATGCTGAACGGATCGAACAATTCCAACGCTTCATCTGGTTCGACCGGGAGGCAAGCGCTTCGGCCCGATTTGAAGCCGTCGTCCACCAAGTATTGGCCGCTTAGCCGTTCGGCGGATCGCAGGCCACAGTGCCCATTTCGCCGGGCGTGGATAGCTCCAGGATATCAAGGTCTTCAGACGTGCCATATTCGTTGTGCTTCATGCCGCCGGGGATGAACAGGCTTTCGCCTTCCTTGATGCGCATCTGTTCGCCGGTCTCGAACTCCAGATCAACCCAGCCTTTCAGGACATAGACGAACTGACCGTCGCATTGGTGATAATGCCACCCGGTTGGCTCCGTCATGCCGCGAATAGCGGTCATGGTTTGGGCGCGGAGCACACCGCCAGACGCTTCCATCACGCCCAAGTCCCGGTAGCGGAAGAAATCGCGGCGACCTTCGACCGGCGGCGCGCTTTCACGGGTGGCGTGGGCGATGCGGCCTTTGACGGGGGATTTCGTGGAATCTGGCATCGGGCGTCTCCTGTCGTTGCAAATCTGCAGAAAGCCTAGCGCGGATACGGTGGGGCGCGCCAGTTCACGCGCAGATTCATCTGTTCTAGGCTTTTCGACGAAACCCGGAATAAGGACTGATCAATGCGCATCGTATGCCAACTCCCGACGGACGACTGGAAACGTGCCGGAACCCGCGCTGCATGGGCGGAAGATATCGGCTATGACGGCGTCACAACATCCGAACTTGCCCATGATCCGTTCATGCCGCTCGCCATCGCCGGACATTCCACGGAGCGCGTGACGCTCGGCACCTCAATCGCCGTTGCATTCCCGAGAAGCCCGATGATTGCAGCCAATTTAGGCTGGGATTTGAATGCGCAAACCGGCGGGCGGTTTGAATTTGGCCTTGGCACTCAAGTAAAGGGCCACAACGTCCGCCGCTTTTCCACGCCTTGGGTCGCGCCCGTCGCCCGAATGCGGGAATATATGCAAGCGATCCGCGCCATCTGGAACGCCTGGGAGCATGGCGAGAAGTTGGACTTCGAGGGTGAGCATTATCAGTTCACGCTGATGACGCCGGAGTTCTCGCCGCCAAAAGCGGGCTTGCGCTTACCGCCATTGACTGTCGCAGCCGTCGGTCCCGATATGCTTCGAATGGCGGGACGGATCGCGGACGGCGCCCGCCTACACGGATTTTGTACGCGGAAATACATCGAAAACGTCTGCATGCCGAAGGTCGAGGAAGGCATGGAGCGCAGTGGCCGGGATCGCGCATCCTTCGAGATTTCGGGCGGCGGGTTCGTTGCAACGGGGGCAGATGAGCAAGCTGTCGCCGAGAAATTGGATTGGGTGCGCTACCGCGTCGGATTCTACGGCTCCACGCGCACATACTTACCGGTATTTGAACAGCATGGGCTTGAAGAGCTTGGTCTGAAGCTACACAAAATGTCAAAAGAAGGCCATTGGAGCGAGCTCGCGGGCGAAGTCTCCGATGATGTCGTCCGCCTCTTTGCGGCCGTCGGAACCTATGACGAATTACCCGCCGCTGTCGCCGAACGGTTCGGCGGCGTTGTCGATACCCTCCGCCTCGATCTGCCGGACGACATTGACCTGGACGTCCACAAGGACCTCATTGCCAAATTGCGGGCGACGCCGGTCGTGTTTGATGGCTTTAAGACGGCTGCGTGATGGATGTTCGTGCGGCAATGGGTGGAAATTATTCCGGAATTAGCATATGTCGATTGGAATTCATGAACATTCGTTCATGTATCCGGAGCCGCCCGCCATGTCTGAACTGCCCCCTAGCGATGATCTGAAACCGCTTGATTTCCGTATTCTGAACGCTTTGCAGCAAGATGCGCGCGCCGGGCTGGAAACAATCGCCAAGGATGCCGGGTCTTCGAGGACAGCGGTTTGGAACCGCGTCAAACGTTATGAGCAGACAGGCCTGATCCGCCGCTATGCGGCGTTGCTAGACCCGGAGAAAGCCGGTGTCGCGGAGACCTTCTTCGTCTCCGTTCGCACGGATCGTCATGATGCAGACTGGCTAAACGCCTTCAGCGCCGCAATCCAAGACATGCGCGAAATCACGGAAGCGCACCGCTTGGCGGGCGCAGACGACTACCTACTGAAAGTCCAGGTCCCCAACACCCGCGCCTTCGACGCCTTCTACCGCCGCCTCATCGAACGCATCGGCATCCACACCGTTTCCTCCAGCCTGTCGATGGAGACAATCAAACCGGCGACCGCGCTGCCGTTGCCGGAGTAGTCACCTAATCGCTGTCTTTCGCCGCCTCCGCCAAGTCCGGCCCCGCATGGGGACCAAGGGCTGCGGCGACGCCGACTTTGGTGTCTTTTAGGGCGGCGGCAGCGCGCGGGTTTTCCATGATTTTGTTGAGGATGCCTTTTTGCGCCTCCGCGAAGCTATCGCGGTGGGCGATGACGTGCTCGCGGGATTTCCTGTAGGCGTCGAGCATGCCGTTTAACTCGGGCGCCACGTAGCGTTGCACCAAATCCCAGCTCTTCATGGTGTTCTCGCGGTTGGCCCAATCGTGGACGAAGCCGACCGTCACGCCGAACCCGCCCGTCAGCGCGATCAAGTCCCGCAGGCGCTTCACCAAGTCATCCGGGGTGCCGATAACGGCAGTGGCGCCTTCGGAAAACGCCATCTTCTCCACGCCTTCGTTCGGCGTTGTGAACGCGCCGACGCCCGGGCGCTGGAGCGTGCCGACGTTATACTCGTTGTGCCAATGGAACAGGCCGTCTTTGCATTCCTCAATGGCCTTCTCGCGGGTTTCCGCCAGGTGCCATTGCAGAATGATGCGCCAGTTCTTGCGGTCCACGACATTGCCATGCTTTTCGCCCGATTCCTCCGCGAAGGACCATTGCGTCGGCAGGGCGTTCAACCCAGCAGACGACATGGAGCCGATGGAAAGCACGCCCGTATCGTACTTTCCGGCAAGCGTCATGCCTGATGGACTGACCATGCTGGCGACGGCAAACGGCATGTCCTCCTGCAGCGGCAGCAGGTGCAGCCCGGCATCGTTCAGCGTGAACCAATCGGATTTATGGCTGAAGCGTTCTTCGCCGCGGAGCAACCGCCGGATAACGCCGAGCGCTTCATCCTGGCGGTCACGCTGGGTGACGGGGTCAATGCCAAGCACGTAAGCGTCAGACGGCAAGGCGCCGGGGCCGGAGCCGAACATCGCCCGACCGCCCGTCATATGATCAAGCTGCACCATGCGTTGCGCCACGATGAACGGGTGGTGGTAGGGCAGGGATACAACGCCAGTGCCAAGCTTGATGCGATGGGTCCGTTCGCCGGCAGCCGCCAAAAACATCTCCGGCGACGCGATCGTTTCCCACCCGGTCGAGTGATGCTCTCCGCACCAGAATTCGTCAAAGCCCAGCCGGTCCAGCCGCTCAACAAAGTCGAGATCAGAGCGGAACTGCAACATCGGATGTTCGCCGATAGGATGATGCGGCGCCAAAAACGCGCCAAATTTCATACGGGACATGAGGGTGCTCCTGAGGAACGGGAAATACTGAACATAGATTCACACCATAGAAATCTACGATGACGTGATGCTAGTGAACAGAGGCGAAGTTGACCGCACGGGAAGCCGGTGCGGCGCGTTTGTAAACGATAAAATTTCAATGGCGTCGGACGTATCAGGGAAGCGAGATGATGCAGTGGCTTTTGCAAGACTTCGATGACACCCGCAAGCTATCCCGCGCGCTTGATCGGCTAGAAATCACGTATTCTTGGCATCAAGTGATTCCGTTCATCGGCGAACTTATTCCAGAACCAGAGATTAAGAATCCCCAAGATGTGGTCTTGTTCGGTTCATATTCGCTTTGGCGAACTGCAGCAGCGAATGGCTATTGGCCTGGCGTATTCAAGCTTGCGCCTTTCGTTCATGAAACAGATTGGCAGCCGTATTTGCTAAATGGGCAAGAGTCTCTTTTCTGCGCTTTGTCAGATGTTCCAGTGTTATTAGAGGATGACAGCAGGCCGTTTTTTGTCCGACCTGTCGAAGACACAAAAGAGTTTTCGGGCCGCGTTCAAACGGCCAGTCAAATTATAGACATCGCGAAGAAGGCTCTTGCGTTGCGCGAGGGCGAAGCGCCTGATGGGTCACTCAGCCACGATACGTTAATTATGCTCGCAAACCCGGTTAGAATTCAGCGTGAATGGCGGATTTGGGTGGTTGATCAAAAGATCGTCACTTACTCGCTATACAAAGAGGGTGAGCGGGTGGTCTACCGGTCGGAGATTGACCGGGATGCGCTCGAGTTCGCGGAGAAGATGGTGGAAATTTGCCCTAATTATTCACCAGCATATGTGATCGATATCTGCAGAACGGCGGATGGCCTGAGGTTGCTTGAAACGAACTGTATTAACGCTGCCGGGTTTTATGCTGCCGATCTCATAAAGCTAGCATCGGCGATCGACGGCCTACAGCGTCCGGGAACCGCAAAATAGAGGCGGCGTTAACCGGCTTTCTGCTTGATCTAAGGTGAGAACTCTCATAGGTAATGCGGCCCTTTTGGCAGGCAGGTCATGAATTCGAATACGCTGGCGATTGATTTTGGGACGTCGAATTCTGCCGCCGCCGTTATGACAGACCAGGGCGTTTTGCGGATTCCTATTGAGGGTGGCGCCGAAACGTTGCCAACGGCCGTGTTCTTTCCGCTCGGCGGCGGCGTGATGCAGATTGGAACCGTCGCATCCGAGGCGCTGATATCGGGGGAAGAAGGCCGGTATATGCGGGCGCTGAAAAGCGTGCTTGGCTTGGCGCTACTGCATGAAACGCGCGGGATCGGTGGACGGCATCGCTCTACCGCTGAAATCTTGAGCGACTTTTTGGCGGAACTGCGCATCCGGGCCGAAGCCGCGACGGGCCAACGGTTCACCCATGCGCTTTCCGGCCGGCCTGTGCATTTTCACTCTGACGATCCGGCGCCTGACGCCCGCGCCGAGGATGATTTGCGGGCCTGCTACTTGGCCGCGGGTTTTGAGGCCGTCTCGTTTCTAGCGGAACCGGAGGCCGCCGCCATCGCCTGCCAGCGCATGGGCGGCGCTGAGACTCTTGGACTGATCGTCGATATCGGCGGCGGCACATCGGATTTCTCTGTATTCCGGGGCGCTGGCGAAGGGCTTGAGATCATCGTCAATCATGGCGTGCGGCTGGGCGGCGTGGATTTTGATCATGCTGTGTCCATGGCGCACGCGATGCCGCCGCTCGGCCTTGGCGGTGAGATGCGCCGAGACATGGGAAAAGGCCTATTGCCTGTGCCGCGCGCGCCCTTCGTTGAGCTTTCGACTTGGGCCAAAATCCCGTTTCTCTATACCGCCAAAATGCGGCGGATGGCAGATGAGATGGCGCGGCTCGCCGTGCAGCCTGAAAAGTTGGAACGGTTCCGCATTGTGCTGACCCAGGAGCTTGGCCACGAACTCGCATTTGCCGTCGAGCGCGGCAAGATCGATGCGAATACCAACGCTGGCGAGATCAACATGGCGTTCATTGAGCCGGGATTGGCGGCGCCGCTTTCTGCAGATGCGCTGGATGCCGCCTTGGTCCAAAGCCGCGCCGTCCTGCACCGTGCCGCCGCTGAAACGCTGGAGATTGCGGGCGTGGAGCCGGAGGCTATTGGGCGCGTGATCCTAGTCGGTGGGTCTAGCTTGATGCGGTTTGCGTCGGATGAGCTGTGCGTGCTTTGCCCAGAGGCGGAAATCCTGCGGTCTGAGGCGTTCACCGCTGTCATCGATGGCCTCGCCCTGGCGGCTGGGCGCGGATATGTTGGCAGAGACAGCTGATCCGTAATCTTGGTGTTCAAGCGCCAGCCGTTTTGGCTTATGCTTCGCCTCAACGCGCTGCATCTGCGCCCAGGAGACTGAGATGGTTGATATTACGGTTGCGGCGGAGGATGCGGGCGCCGTCGTCGCAATCGGCGGCAGCCTCGATACCGTGACCGCGCCGGAAGCGCAGGCGGTGCTGGATCAAGCTATCTTCGACGGCGCATCCAATCTGGTCGTGGACTGCCAGGACCTGACCTATGTCAGCAGCGCCGGGCTGCGTATCCTCTTAGTCGCGGCGAAGAAGCTGCAGCCGAATGGCGGGCAGGTGCGCATGTGCAACCTCTCGCCAATGGTGCGGGAAGTGTTTGAGATTTCGGGCTTCACGGCGATCTTGCCTGTGTTCCCATCCCGCGCCGAAGCTTTGGCCGGATAACGGCAAAACCCTATGCCTGCCACAGACCTATCCCGCCCGCGCACGCTGCTTTTCATGTCTGTCGATCTGGCAGGCTCGACGAATTTCAAGGATGTCACCGGCCCAATTGATGGCAGCCCAGGCTGGCTGGAAGCCTTCGAGACCTATTTCAAAGAACTGCCGCTGGTGCTGATGGGCCAGGTCGCGCAGACTTTCCTGGAAGCGGATACGCTGCCTGAAATTTCCGTATGGAAGGTCATTGGCGACGAGATCGTGTTCCAGGCAGAGCCTCGAAACGCCGAGGAAGCGCTGCTGCTGACAGAGGCTTTCTATCGCACCGTCGTGACCTATGACGCGCGCTTATTTAACCGCTGGCCCTTGCGCATTCGCGGCTGCATCTGGGCCGCGCGCTTCCCGGACCGCAACATCGCCATTGAAATTCGCGAAATGGCGGATATGGGCGGTGGGGACACCTATGTCGACTATCTCGGTCCAGACATTGACCTGGGTTTCCGGCTGAGTCCGCACGCGCATTTTGGCCAAGTCATTGTTTCCATGAACTTGGCTGAAGTGCTGGCGGCGATGCCAGACCGGCACGGATTTCACTTCCACTATCTCGGCAAGCAGACGTTGAAGGGCATTTTCCGGGGGCGGCCCTACCCGCTGTTGCTGGTCTCGCAACCGGATTGCATGCCTGATCTCTGGACCTGGGAAACTGAAGACCCGCCGCAATACCGCGCCGTCCGCGAAAATCCGCCGATGCCTGCCGCAGAGCTGATTGAACTGACGGGCAAGGTGCGCGACTATCTGAATAAAGTGGCGCAGCTTGGGCTTGAACCCCTGGAATTCTGACGCCGCGTCATAAGAAATATATTTCTGCTTCTGGGAGAGAATGCATGCGCGTAGTAGGCCTCGGCATCGGCTGGGATGAATTGAAAGCTGGCGACAAGCTGAAAACGATTAATCGCACCGTCACGGAAGCGGATTTGGTGAATTTCATCAACGCCACCGGCATGGTGGAGATGATTTTTACTGACGCGACGTTCAATGATCGCCACGGCGCCATTAAAGGCGGGCGTCCGGTACCGGGCGCCCTGGTCTATTGCTTCTGCGAGGGCTTGCTGGTGCAGGGCACGATGCAGATGACTGGGCTCGCCATGCTTGAAACCACGATGAAAACGGTTGGACCGACGAATGTCGGCGACACGATCCATTGTGAGGTCGAGGTGCTGTCTGTGCGTGAGACGAGTAAAGGCGGGCGCGGGATTGTGAAAACGCGCAACGATGCGATCAACCAGAATGGTGAAATCGTGCTGACCTATGAGGCTGTCCGCATGATGGCGAGCCAGGAACAGCGCGACGCTACGGCGGACTAAAGCGCTTTGTGCGCGGTTGAACGGCCTGTAACTTGGCCTGGATGTTACATAACGGATAGGAATTTTCGTCATGGCGACGACTGGGATGCCGCTTTCGCGGTATAAAGTGCTGGACTTAACACGGGTGCGCTCTGGCCCGACATGTGTCCGCCAATTGGCGGATTGGGGCGCGGACGTGATCAAGGTCGAGGCCCCGCCTGATGGCAAAGAAGGCCTTGGCGGCGCAAGGGATGGGTTTGATTTCCAGAATCTGCACCGCAACAAACGCTCGCTGACGCTGAACCTGAAAGCGCCGGAGGGCCTGGCGGTTTTCTACAAACTGGTCGAGCAAGCCGATGTCGTGATCGAGAATTTCCGCGCGGACGTGAAGAACCGCCTGAAGATCGACTACGAGAGCCTGGCGAAGATCAATCCAGGCATCATCCTTGGCTCCATCTCCGGCTTCGGCCAGGACGGGCCATATGCCGACCGCCCTGGCTTCGACCAGATAGCGCAGGGCATGGGCGGGTTGATGAGCATCACTGGCGAGGCAGGCGGCGGGCCGATGCGCGTCGGCATTCCGGTGGCGGATCTATGTGCAGGCATGTTCTGCGCACAGGGCGTTATGCTGGCGCTCTTGGAGCGGGAGGCTTCCGGCAAAGGGCAGTGGGTGCAGACGTCGCTCTTGCAGGCGCAGATCCAGATGCTGGATTTCCAAGCCGCGCGTTACCTGAAGAACGGCGAGGTGCCGAAATCCGCCGGGAACGACCACCCGACATCGATCCCGACAGGCGTGTTTGAAACGTCGGACGGCCATATCAACATCGCCGTCGCTGGCCAGGCGATCTACGAGCGCTTCTGCGACGCCTTAGGCGCGCCGGAACTCAAGGACCATGCGGATTTCGCAACCGGCCCGCTCCGCTCCCAGAACCGCAAAGCCATGAACGCGGCCATCGACGCCGTCACGCGGACAAAATCCTCCGAGCATTGGATTGAACATCTGAACGCGGCAGGCTGTCCCTGCGGCCCGATCTACTCCATGGATCAGGTGTTCGCGGACGCGCAGGTCCAGCATATGCAGATGGCGGTCCCGGTGCAGCATCCACGGATGGGCGAGTTTGAAATCGTCAATCAGGCGATCACGATGTCCCGCACGCCTTCCTCAATCCGCACGGCTACGCCAGAACAGGGCGAACATACGGATGCAATTCTTGGCGAACTCGGCTATGACGCAGGCGAAATTGCGGCTCTGCGTGACGGCGGGGCCGTGTAAGGATTCCTACAAACCGCGGACTTCCCCCCTCTCCCTGCTCTCTCCCCCCTGTGGGGGGCGAGGGTTCTAAGAAGAAAGCCTCTGTGAGGGTCCCCTCGCCACCCATAGGGGGGAGAGGGATAGGGAGAGGGGGAAGCCCGCGGTGCCAAAACTGATCTACGACCTAGGAAAAAGCTGATGAAACTGGATTTCGGCACGGAAAAGATGATCGTCGAAGTGATCGACGGCGTTGGTTGGGTCACCTTCAATAATCCTGCACGGCGGAACGCTGTGATGTGGGAGATGTGGGTGGCGATCCCGGAGATTTTCGCAGAGCTGAGCCGCCGGGATGACGTGCGCTGCTGCGTCGTCAAAGGGGCTGGCGATAAGGCGTTCGTCTCTGGCGCAGATATCTCCGAATTCGCCGAAAAACGCTCTGGCGAAGAGCAATCGAAGCTCTACAATGCGAAAAGCGATGCCGCCTATGCGGCCATTGAAAGCTTCGATAAGCCGTTGATCGCGATGATCCAAGGCTTCTGCATTGGCGGCGGTTTGGCGGTGGCGCTGTCAGCCGATATCCGCATTGCGGCGGACAATACGGTCTATGCCGTGCCTGCAGCCAAGCTTGGGCTGGGCTACCGATATCCGGGCATGAAGCGCTTGGTCAGCCTCGTTGGCCCCGCCTATGCCAAGGAGATTTTCTTCACTGGCCAGAAGTATTCCGCTGAAGCCGCTTACCATATGGGCCTGATCAACCAGCTGACAACGCTGGATGATCTGGAAGCGAAAACCCGCGAATATGCTGGCATGATCGCCGAGAACGCACCGCTCACCATCGCCGCCGCCAACTACGCGATCCAAACGGCGCTGGCTGCTGAGGCGGACCGGGACTTCGCTAAACTTGACGCTATGGTCGATGCTTGCTTCGCCAGCGCGGATTACGCTGAAGGCCAGAAAGCCTTCATGGAAAAGCGGAAGCCGGTGTTCACTGGGCAATAATTGGGCCTTCCGCGATACCCCGTGATGCAAACCTGAGCCAGAGCGCCCGATGCTAGGCCTTCGCCAATTACGGTCCATGTTCCGGGCGTTGACGGCGCCTGGATCGGTTGAGATCGCGTGGAAGTCTTCCGTGGCGCTGATGATTGCGGCGGCGGTGATGGTCGGCGTGGCGATCTATCTGCCGCCGCCGCCGCCGGACTTCGCCTTCGGCGTGCAGTTCTGCCTGGAGGACGCTGAAGGCGCCTGCCGCGCTGACGGGGCCGAGGCTGTCGGAAAGGCGGGCGTTACACTCGTGCAGGATGGTGCATTGATCAGCAAAGTCTGGGCAAAAGTTGGCCCTGCCGGGCGGGCGCCGAGCGCTCGAGAGCTTGCAGGCCGTGGGCCTGTGCCGCGTTTGAATTTGCTCTGTTCGGAGCGGACGACCGTTACTGCGCAGATCAGCTTATCTGTCTCAGGCGAGCGGACGGATTGTCCGAAGACCGTTGAGGCGCGCCCGCCCCGCGCGCTCCATTCATTGTTGATGCAGATGTATGGCACGAACCATTATCGCTTCCGGCTGACATGCGGCTTCGCCGATGGCGAGGAAGTGATAGCGGATGATGGCGCACAATGCGCTTCCTCAAATCGCCAGCCGCTAACGGCGGTGAAGGTTGAGTTGCGCCAGAACTATCTCAGTATCCTCCAGGACGCAGGTTGCAAGTTCTCAGGCATGGGGTGCGCGCCAACTGATGTACCGCCTCGTTGATGATGCTGTTGAATCAAAAAACCCCCAGCGCATAAGCGCCAGGGGCATTTCGAGGCAGGTAAATTAGGAGCAAATATTTGGAGCGGCAGGGCAGGGCCGGGGCAGGGCTGTGTCGCTTAGGAGCGGTGTCATCAAGGAGCGTGTTGAGATTCTCAATTTCGAAGACGCCAATATGCCAGACCGTCCCTAACGCCTTTATGTCCGAAACATGAAAGCTTCGTAATGTTCGCCCCGCGCCCAATCTAAGGACGCGGGGCCAATCACTACGTTACTTGCCAAGCATGTTGTTCGGCAGCCACAGCACGATGTTCGGGAAGGCCACGAACAAGGCGACTGTCAGCACGTCACAGATGAAGAACCACCAGATACCCTTAAAGATCGATCCTAGAGGTATATCCGGTCTGACCCCAGCCACAACGAAACAGTTCAACCCAATCGGTGGGGTAATCAAGCAGATCTCCACCATTTTCACGACGATGATGCCGAACCAGATCGGATCGAACCCAAGCGCTATGACCAACGGCTGCACCAGGGGCAATGTCAGCAACAGCATGCCGATCGCGTCCATGAACATACCCAAGACGGCATACATCAAGAGAATGATCAGCAAGATCCAATAGCGGTTCCAGCCAAGGCTGGTGATCTGATCCTTGATAACGTTTGGCAGATCGGAGAACCCGAGGAAGCGCACCAGGATCAGGATGCCCCAGATGATGGTGATGATCATCACCGCCGTCTTGGCGCTTTCCGCCAGGCCAGCCAGGAACTGGCTCTTATTCATGCCATTCTTGAGCGCTAGCATAAACACGACGAATGCGCCGATCGCGCCGGATTCTGTCGGCGTCATGATGCCGGAATAAACGCCGCCCATGATGATCGCGACGACGAACAGGATGCCCCACATCTGGCCAAGCGAGGCGACGCGTTCGCCCATTGTGACCTTGCCGATAGGGTCGCCCGCTAGGGCCGGGTTTAGCTTCACGCGGACCATAATCGAGCCCGCATAGATGATCGCTGAGATAATGCCCGGAATGAACCCGGCCATCAGCAGCTTGCCGACGGATTCCTCAACGATAATCGCGTAGATCACCAGAATGCCAGAGGGCGGGATCAACGAGGCGAGCGTGCCGCCTGCAGCCACCACGCCAGCGGAGAAGCCAGCGGGGTAGCCGTAACGCAGCATTTCCGGAATGGCGATGCGGCTGAACACGGCTGCGGTCGCAGTCGAGGCGCCAGACACTGCTGCGAAGGCCGCCGTCGCGAACACGGTTGCAATCGCAAGGCCGCCCGGCAAATGCCCGAACCACATGCGCATGCAATAGAATGCGCCCTGGGTCAGCCGGGCATGGAAGGCCATGTATCCTATTAAGATAAACATCGGCAGCACCGAGAGCGAGTAATGCGCCAATTCTGAGAATGGAATGGTGCCGGCGTTCAGTAGTCCTGGCTGCCACCCTTTATCCAGGATGTCCCAGAAGTCGCCCGTATCGCGCACGCGGCGTGCGCCGATGGTGACGACAATGCCCATCAGGCCAACA
Organism: Alphaproteobacteria bacterium; assembly: GCA_038102935.1. Lineage (GTDB taxonomy): Bacteria > Pseudomonadota > Alphaproteobacteria > Bin95 > Bin95 > VMCJ01. The sequence goes on from JAYNYG010000040.1 coordinate 28,016, forward strand.
AGCGCGCCCGCATAGGCCACCTGCATGCCGATGACGACGAGCACGGCGAGAACGCCGATGCCGATGAGGCCGACGGTAATGGGTTCGATCATCATTTGTCGGACCCCTTAATGCGTGTTTCGTCGATCTCATCCTGAATAGCGTCACGGGCGACTTCAGCCTCGCTCTCGGCCACGTCCGCCACTGTCGGGCTGATCGGCACGCCAATGGGTTCCGCGTCTGGATGTCTGATAAGTCGGACATAGCCGACGAAGGCGATGAGGCAGCGGCCAAGCAGTAAGCAGAAGCCCAACACGATGATCAGCTTTGGCGGCCAAACAGGGATTTCGGCATCCATACTGCTGTCGCCCAGTGTCCAGGCGTTCCAGAAGTTCTGCGATGTCCCAAAGATCATGACGGTGACAATTAGGATGGTGGCGAAGTTTCCGCAGAATTCGAAAATCCAGAGCGCCCGCCCTTTCAAGCGATGGATTAGCAATTCCATCCGCACATGGCCTGCAAGGCGCTGACAATATGCCAGGCCAAAGAAGCCCATAGTGGGGATCATGATCTCCACCAAATCCGCCTGACCGTGGATCGGCGAGTTGAAAAATTTGCGCATGAACACTTCGGCGCAAGCCAAAAGCATTAGCGAAAACAGGAAGGCGGCGGCGACGTAGTTCAGCGCCTTCTCAATCGCATGATATCCGCGATCAAGGGCTGCGAACGGCGTGTCGCTAACGGGCATCACCATTGGGGAAACTCCGAATCCGGCCGTGGAATTGATCCATCAGGCGGATGAGTATTGAAATTCAGTAGAAGCCTGCCCGGTTCGGTGTTCGGTAAGACCGCACCGAACCGGGCAGGGTAGAGTCAGTGAACAGTGCGGCTTAGATCAGCCACCATGCTTCTTGATAGACGTCAGAATGGTGTCCAGCAGCTTTTGGCCGTTGTACCCTTGTTCATCCATTGATTTGGCCCAATCTTTCCAAACCGGCTCGCCGCCAGCTTCAACGAAGGCTGCGCGTTCGGTTGGGTTGATCTTCCATTCCGTCAGGCCTGCTTTCACGAACTCAGCCGGTGTGGCGGACTCTGCAGCTTCAAGGCTGCTGATCTGCGCCTTATAGCCAGCATCGCTTGCGGAGAAGGCTTTCATCAGCGCCTGGTATTGCGGCGGCAGTGAATTCCAATCGTCCAGGTTCATCATAGAACCGCAGGCGATGGAGCCGACAGCCAAGCCGCTGGTGAACCAGTTGCCAAGCTCAAACGTCCGGTAGGACTTGTGCGCATAGTACGCAAAGCCAGCCGCATCGAGCAGCCCGCGATCAAGCGAGGTGTACACTTCCGGCGCTGGAACGCTGGTTGGCACGGCGCCGAGCTTGGCCATAGCCTTGCCTTGCTGGCCAAGGGAGCGGATACGCATGCCCTTGAAGTCCGCCAAGGACGTCGGCACATCGCCTTTGCCCACGATTTCATAAAGCGGCAGCAATGAGGACATGTGGAACCGGGCGTTCCATTTTTTCATCTCAGCCTGAAGGGTGGGGTGATCATAATATTCATGCGTCACGTCCCGCAGCATGTTCAAGCCCTTCATCGGCAGGAACGGAAGGTCCATGCCGGTGTGCGCCGAAAGCTTGCCCGGATAATATGAAGCGCAGAAGGAGCCCATCTGGAAGGAGCCAGCCTTCAGGTTGTCCAGAACCGCGCGCGGCTTGGAAAGCGTGCCCCAGTGCAGTTGGAAGGTGAACTTGCCGTTGGTCTTCTCTGGCAGCCACTTTTCCATGTTCTCAAGATAGCGGGTAATCGCGCGGGGCTTGCCCCAGATCGCGTAATCCCAGTGAATACGGGGGCCATCGACCATTTTGCCATGTTTGTCCGCCATGGCTGGGCCAGAGGCCAGGGCCAGAGCAGCAGCGCCGCCAAGGGCGACTTTCCAAAGTTGCTTCATGATAAGGATTTCTCCTCCCAATTTGGCCGCTAGATCACGGCCGATTTTGTCGAACGCCAAGCGTGAATTGGGGGTGGCGTCCATACGGTTTGGACGGGTGAGCCCGCCTCTACTTGAAAGCCTAGCGATACTTGTGCGGCGAATGCAAGCGCGCTTAAGTACGTGAAACTCGCAAAAACACGCGCTCTTTCAAAAGGCGCACACGTCAAATTAAGTCGCTGCTGGAAGGGGGTACGTCATGAACTTGCGTGAGCGGCTTGGATTTGAAGCGCCGATCTTCGCGTTCTCACATTGCCGGGATGTTGTGGTGGAGGTAACGAAAGCGGGCGGCTACGGCGTGCTCGGCACATCTACATTCAGCCCGGAACAGCTTGAAGTCGAACTTGCCTGGATTGATGAGAAAACCGGCGGGCGACCCTATGGCGTCGATATCATCATCCCCGGCAACTACAATACAGAGGCCGAAGCCTCCTTCGGTAAAATTGACCTGCATGATCTGATCCCGGAGATCCATAAAACCTTCGTCGATCAGTTGCTGGATGATGAGGGCGTGCCGGAGCTGCCGGATGACGAGCGCGCCCGCATCAACGACGAGATCGTTCAGGGCCGGGGTGCCATGACGCCGGATGGCGCGCGGCGCTTGCTGGATGTGACGCTGAGGCATCCCCAGGTGCGGTTCGTCGTAAGCGCGCTCGGCGCGCCGCCGCCGGATGTAGTGGAGAAGCTCCGCGACCATGACATCACCATCGGCGCCATGTGCGGGCGCCCGAAGCACGCCGCCCGGCATAAGGCTGCGGGCGTTGACGTCATCATCGCGCAAGGCACGGAGGCGGGCGGCCATACCGGCGAGATTTCAACGCTGGTGTTGCCGCCTCGGGTGATTGATGCGGTTGGCGGCGATATTCCGGTGATTGCTGCGGGCGGGTTCGCGCGCGGCAGCCAGATCGCAGCGGCGTTGGCGCTGGGCGAGGAAGGCGTGTGGTGCGGGACGGTATGGCTCGGCACGCGAGAAAGCGAGCTGACGCCTTTTGAGCGCCAAGCCTATTTCGATGCAGAGACTGAAGACGCCGTCCGCCGCCGCTGCCGCACGGGCAAAACAGTGCGCATGCTGCGTTCCAAGCTATCGGAAGCTTGGGAGGCGCCAGGCGCGCCGGACTATCTGGGCCCGCCGTTGCAGGGCATTCTGTTCAATGAAGCGACGGCGCGGGTTATCCGGGCGGAACGGGCGGATCTATACTCATTCCCCGCCGGGCAGATCGTCGGCGCGATGAATGAGGAAACGACCGTGCGACAGGTCATGTACGACATGCAAACAGAGCTTGCCGATACGCTGGAGCGGCTATCGAAAAACGGCCTCGGCGGTTGAGCGAATGAGAACAATAGCGGGAGCAATTTGATGGCGGATAGTTTGAATGGGAAAGCGGCGATCACCGGGATCGGCGAGACCGAATATTCCAGGGGCGCAGACAAAAGCGCCATCGGCTTGATGCTGGAAGCCTCATTGAAGGCGATCGTGGATGCGGGCTTGAAGCCGAACGACATCGACGGCGTCATTCCCTATTCGCTGGGGCCCGTCGGCGAAGAAATCATGACGGGTTTGAATTTGACCGACGTCCGCTTTTCGGCGCAAACGCCTATGGGCGGCGCCAGCCCCGTAGCCGCATTGCAATGCGCCGCCGCCGTGATCGCAGCGGGGGTGTGTAAAAACGTGCTGGTGGTGCTTGGCCGTCGCGGATCATCCGATTCCCGTGTCGCGAACCGGATCGCAGCGATGCCGCAATTTCGCCAGATCAGTGAGTTCGAAAACCCCATCGGAGCCATAGCGCCCGCACAGCTTTATGCGCCGATGGCCACCCGGCATATGGCGCTCTACGGCACCAATGAGGACCAGTTTGCAGAGGTTGCCGTCGCCATGCGCAATCATGCCCTGTTGAACGACAACGCCGTCATGAAGAAGCCGTTGACAGTGGAGGATCATCACGCCAGCCGCATGATCTCAACGCCATTTCGCCTGTTCGATTGCTGCCTTGAAAGCGACGGCGGCACGGCGGTGATCGTCAGCGGGGCGGACCGGGCCAAGGACACGCGCGCGCCGGTGACGCTGCTTGGCGTCGCGGAAGGCCACCCGGATTCGCCCAGCACAATCACCCAACGCCCGGACTTGATGACGCTTGGCCTGGCTAAAGCCGCGCCGCGGGCGTTTGAAATGGCCGGCGTCACCCATGCGGATATTGATGTCGCGCAGATCTATGATTGCTTCACCTATATGGTGATCTGCGAGTTGGAGGATCTAGGTTTCTGCAAGAAGGGCGAGGGCGGGGCGTTCATTGAAGGTGGGCGTATCCGGCTTGGCGGCGAACTGCCGGTCAACACTCATGGCGGGTTGCTGTCCCAGGCGCATATCGCGGGCATGAACCATATTTATGAACTGGTCCGCCAATTGCGCGGTGAAGGCGGGCGGGCGCAGGTTGAAGGGGCTGAGATTGGCCTCGTCACCGGCTATGGCGACCTCGGCGATGGTTCCGTCGCCATCATGCAAAAGGCGGCCTGAACCATGAGCGAACCCTATTTGAAGCCGCTCCCGGAAACGTCCATCGACTCGCTGCCCTATTGGGAAGGCTTGAAGGACCGCCGGGTCATGCTGCAGCGTTGCTCAGACTGCGGCGTTGTCCGTCACTATCCAAGGCCGATGTGTGGCGAATGCCATTCGATGGAAACCGATTGGATTGAAGCCACCGGCAAAGGCGCACTCTATAGCTGGACGGTCGCGCATCATCCTTTTCACATCGGTTTCAAGGCGGAGCTGCCGTACATCCTGGCGACGGTGGACCTGGAGGAAGGCGTGCGCATCCAAAGCCAGTTGTTGGATGTCGATCCAGCGGATTTGAAACTGGGCCTCAAAGTCGAGGTGGTGTTTGGTCAGGCTCGCGACGATCTGGTCCTGCCGTATTTCCGGGCTGTGGAGTAAAGCCTGTCATGCAGTGGAGCCATGAACATCTCGAGCTGAAGCGCACGACGAAGCGGATCGTCGATGAGCATATCAATCCCTATGTGGACGAATGGGAGGAAGCGGGCCGCTTTCCGGCACATAAGGTGATGAAAATCCTTGGCGACGCAGGGTTGCTTGGTATTTCCAGGCCAGAGGAATTTGGCGGGCTTTCGCTTGATTACACCTATGAAATCGCCTGCGTTGAGGAGCTTGGCCATATCCAGGCTTACGGGATTTCGAGCGCCATCGGCATTCAAGCGACGATGTGTACGCCGGCACTCGCCAAGCATGGCTCGGACATGCTCCGCCGGGAATGGTTGACGCCGACGATCGCAGGCGATGTCGTTGGCAGCCTTGGCGTATCGGAAGTTGGATCTGGCTCGGACGTGGCGAATGTCAAAACCTATGCGCGGCGGGATGGCGATGACTACGTGATCAACGGCTCCAAAATGTGGACAACCAACGGCATGCAGGCCGATTGGATGTGCATGTTGGTCAATACCAGCCCCGATAACGGCCCCCACCGCAACAAATCCCTGATGGTCGTGCCACTGGATGCGCCCGGCGTCACGCGCCATGAGCTGAAGAAGCTAGGGCTGTATTCCTCCGATACGGCGCAATCTTTCTTCGACGATGTGCGCATCCCCGCGCGATACCTGATCGGCGAGGAAAACAAAGGCTTCGGTTACCAGATGGAGCAGTTCCAGGAGGAGCGGCTCTATGTTGTGGGCCGCTCAATCGGCTTGCTGGAAGACGCCATCGCCGACACGATTGAATATACGCGCGACCGCACGGCGTTCGGCAAGTCGATCCTGGACAACCAGTTCGTCCACTTCCGTCTGGCGGAGATGCAGACGGAGATCGAGGCCTTGCGCGCGCTGTTCCACGCAGCCGTTGAGGCCTACGCCGCTGGCGAGAATGTCATCAAGCTGGCGTCCATGGCGAAATACAAGATGGGCCGGTTGGCGGAATGGATCCCGGGTGAATGCCTGCGCTTCTGGGGCGGACAGGGGTTTATGGCGGAGAACCGCATCAGCCGCACCTATCGCGACATGAAGCTCGCGGCCATCGGCGGCGGCGCCAATGAAGTCATGCTGCAGGTCATCGCAAAACGCATGGGCATGGCCTGACTCTAGAGCATCGTCCGTAAACTATGAGGCGTCTCGTGAGGCTATGCCTCACCCTTCGGGCCGCCCTGAGCGCGTCCTCGGACAGCGT
>JAYNYG010000041.1:0-33719 GCA_038102935.1 Alphaproteobacteria bacterium
TGACGGGATAAATACTATCCCTAGGGGTGGACCACTTCAGGGGGGCTGCTCCACTCCGCGAAGATGAGTTCGAAGAAGCATGGTCTGCGATAAACCCTCCGATGAGCAATGGTGACGATGCAATTAGCGCCCTCATTGAGCATTCTCTAAGACGACCACGCTTTTTAATTTCGCTTTGTGAACAAATGATCTCGGCCGCGATTAATCGCGGCCATGGGTTAGTGAATGAAGCAGATGTCTATGAAGGCTTGAAACAAATGTCCTTCTACCTGGTGTCAGATTTTGGATATGAGTTGCGTGATGTTGCAGGGACACCAGAGGACATTTTTTATGCTTTCATCGGGACATCTGATTATCTAACCCATCAAGAAGTATGCGATAAATTGGACGAGAATTTTAGTGATATTACAATAGGCCGAACAATAGAGTTACTGATTTGGTACGGATTTTTGGGTGTCGTTGACTAAAATAATAACGCAATTTATATTTATGATCGAGGTTATGATTTTCGTCGCCTGCAAGCAGAAACGCCAGCAACACATGATGACTTGCTCTACTCAGTAAACCCTGCGTTCCTTTTCGGTCTGCGGATTTCAAACTGACCTGCAGGGTTTCAAGAACTCCCCAGCGTCAGCAAGTTCTCCACTGGCTTATACAGCTCCTCCAAATACGCCACGTCTGCCGTCTCCAGCGTAATCTCCGCCGCCGCAACTAGCTGGTCTAGCTGCTCCACCCGCGACACGCCGATTACTGGCGCCGTGATTTCGGGTTTGTTTAGGAGCCAGGCGACTGCGATTTGTGCGGGCGTATGGCCCAGGCGGGCTGCCACTTCCTGGACGCGGGCGGCGATTTGGAAATCCATTTCGCCGCGGTAGAGGCCGCTGGTGCGTTTGGCGTCTGCGCCCTTGGAGCGGGCGGTTGTGCCGCCGTCCAGGCCGCCTTTATAGGCGCCTGTCAGGATGCCGCGCGCCAAAGGGCTCCAGGGGGTGAGGCCGACGCCGGACCCTGCGCAATAGGGGTTCATTTCCCGCTCTTCCTCACGGTAGATCAGGTTGTAGTGGTTTTGCATGGAGATGAACTTGGTCCAGCCGTGCCGCTCCGCCAGCATCTGCAATTCGGTGAACTGCCAGGCAAACATGCTGGATGCGCCGAGATACAACGCCTTCCCCGATTTGACCACATCATGCAGCGCTTCCATCGCTTCCTCGATGGGCGCCGAGGCCGCGCCCAAGCCGCCATGGGGGTGGCGGTGGATGATAAGCTGGTCCACGTAATCCACGCCTAAGCGCTTCAGGCTGGCGTCAATCCCTTCCATGATATGCTTGCGCGACAAGCCGCCCTGGTTCGGGTTCCGGCCCATGGGTGCGGAAAGCTTGGTGGTAAGAACGTATTTCTCCCGCGCTGTCAGCCCACGCAAAATCTCGCCCGTGACTTCCTCTGACGCGCCGAGGCCATAGACATCCGCGCAATCGAAGTAATAGAGGCCGTGGTCCAGCGCGGCCTTGAAGATAGGCCGGGCTTCATCGATCGAAAGCGTCCAGTCCCCCTGATGCCCACGGCCCTTCACGCCAAAATTCATCGTGCCCAAGGCAAGCTGCGAAACGCTAAGGCCAGAATTGCCGACCTGACGGGATTTCAACATGGAAGATTATCCTCCGTAGCCGGATTGGATGAGACGAGCGGCCTCTAGCGCTGAATATGTGAGAATGGCATCTGCGCCCGCGCGTTTGAAGCTGATGAGGGCTTCCATCATGGCGCGGTCGTAATCCAACCATCCGCGTTCGCCCGCCGCTTTCAGCATGGAATATTCGCCGGAGACATTGTAGGCGACGGTCGGCATTTGGAATGTGTCTTTGACGCGGCGGATGACATCCAGATACGGCAGGCCCGGCTTCACCATGACCATATCTGCGCCCTCCGCGATATCCAGCGCGACTTCACGCAGCGCTTCATCGGTGTTGGCGGGGTCCATCTGGTAGGTTTTCTTGTCGCCTTGCCCCAAGAACGTTGAGGAGCCAATGGCGTCCCGGAACGGCATGTAATAGGCGCTGGCGTATTTGGCGGCGTAGGAGAGGATGCGGACATGGTCATGCCCCGCGTCATCCAGCGCTTTGCGAATTTGGCCAACGCGGCCGTCCATCATATCAGACGGTGAAATCACGTCGCAGCCTGCATCCGCCTGTAGGATGGATTGCTGGCAGAGCACCTCCACCGTTTCGTCATTCACCACATAGCCGTCCCGCACCAACCCATCTTGGCCGTGGCTGGTGAAGGGGTCGAGCGCTGCGTCGCAAACAATGCCGATATCCGGCGCCTCCGCCTTCACCGCCTTGATCGCCTGCACGACGATATTGTGCGGGTTGAGAGCTTCGGAGCCGTCCGGGTCTTTCTTGGCCTTCTCAATCTCTGGGAAGATTGCGACGGCGGGGATGCCAAGATCAGCGGCTTCGCGGGCGGCTTCGGCGATGCGATCCGGGCTCCAGCGGAACTGGCCGGGCATGGCGTCGATCTCTTCTTTCTTGCCCTGGCCTTCCGCCACAAAGATCGGCCAGATGAAATCATCCACCGTCACGATATTCTCGCGCACGAGGCGGCGATTCCAATGGTCCCGCCGATTACGACGCATACGGATTTGGGGATAGGCGCCGGTGGTCATGGGCGAATTCCTCTAACTCAAAAAATGACACTTCGACATATTTATACAATGCAGCAGGCGCGCGGGCGATGGAACCGATGTCACATCATTGATCAGCCTCCCCAGCCCCGCTAAACCATGGGGGACCGCCAGGAGACTTAGCCGCCATGGATTTCACCCTGACCGAAGACCAAGCAGCGTTCCAGGACGCCGCCCGCCGCTTCGCCCAAGACCAACTCGCCCCCCACGCCGCGCGCTGGGATGAAGAAGCCATTTTCCCGACGGACGTGATGCGGGAAGCGGCGGCGCTAGGATTTGCGGGCATTTATGTGTCTGAAGATGTCGGCGGCTCCGGCCTGACCCGCACAGACGCGGCGTTGATTTTTGAGGCGCTGGCTGAGGGCTGCACCTCCACCTCCGCCTTCATGTCGATCCACAATATGTCCGGCTGGATGCTTGACCGCTTTGGCAGTGAGGAACAACGCCAACAATGGCTGCCGGACCTAACTTCTATGGCCAAGATCGCCAGCTATTGCCTGACGGAGCCGGGGTCCGGTTCAGACGCCGCCGCACTCTCCACCAAAGCCGTCAGGGATGGCGACGATTATGTGTTGAACGGCGGCAAAGCATTTATTTCAGGCGCGGGCGTGTCAGATGTATATGTCACCATGGTTCGCACTGGCGAAGATGGCCCGAAAGGCGTCTCCTGTCTGATCATCCCGAAGGACACGCCGGGCCTTTCCTTCGGCAAAGTCGAGCGGAAGATGGGTTGGAACAGCCAACCGACAGCCCAAGTGCTATTTGAGGACGCCCGTGTGCCCGTCGCCAACCGCGTCGGCGAGGAAGGCGAAGGCTTCAAGATCGCCATGGCCGGGCTGGACGGCGGGCGCATTAATATTGCCGCCTGCTCTCTCGGCACGGCAGAGGGCGCGCTGAAAGCCGCCATGGCCTATATGGACGAGCGCAAAGCCTTCGGCAAACGCTTGGCGGATTTCCAGGCGCTCCAGTTCAAAGCCGCAGACATGGCCACCAACCTGGACGCCGCCCGCCTCATGACCTACCGCGCCGCCCGCTCGCTCGACGCAAAATCCGCTGACGCCACCAAGCATTGCGCCATGGCCAAACGCTTCGCCACAGACGCCGGGTTCGATATTTGTAATGAAGCGCTGCAAATCCACGGCGGCTACGGCTACCTGAAAGACTTCCCGCTAGAACGCCATGTTCGTGATGTGCGCGTGCATCAGATCCTGGAAGGCACGAACGAAATCATGCGCGTCATTATCGCCCGTAAGCTGCTGGATGGCATGAGGGCTACTTAGGGCCTGCATTGCGGGAGGAATCAATAGGCGCCTATAGTTAAGCATAGATACAAATGCGCCAGGGAGACCCTTCGATGAGCGGGAAACAAAAAGTCACCGGCACGGGCGGCGAATTGCTGATGCATCAGCTTGTCGCCCAGGATGTGGAATTCGCGTTCACGAATACCGGCAGTGCAGAGGCCGGGTTCTTTGATGCGTTTCTGACCGTCCCCGGCGTGCAGCCGGTGCTGTTGCTGAATGAAGCGCTGGTGCTGTCAGCCGCAGATGGCTACGCGAAGGCCGCGCGCAAGCCCTCCTTCGTCAACGTGCATTTGGCGGCGGGAACGCGGCAGGGCTCCGGCCAGTTGTTCAATGCGTATTTTGACGGCACGCCGATGGTTGTGACGGCCGCGCTCCGGGACAATGGCTCATTCGGGGACCACAACACGCTTGGCGCCTCTGCCGGGTTTTCGCAAATGAGCACAGTGCAGGACGTCACCAAGAAGCGTTGGGAAGTGCTGGATCCAAAGGGCATTCCCCTGGCAACGCGCCGGGCGTTCAAAGAAGCCATGACTATGCCGACAGGCCCCGTATATCTGGCGTTCGGCAGCCCGGCGCTGGACGCTAAGAACGTTGAGGGCGTGATCCAGGCCGCCCGCCCGCTGGAAGTCCCAGAGGCGCCGCGCGCGGCCACTATCGACAAAATGCACGATGCGTTGCTGAACGCCGAAAACCCGTTGTTGCTCGTCGGGCCAGATGTGAAGGCCGCTGGCGCCGGTCGCGAAATTTTGGAGCTATCGGAAAACTACGCGCTGCCGACCGCCGTCGGCTTCTACGATTACGGCGCGTTCCCGATGCAGCACCCGAACTATATCGGCATGATCGATAACATTCCGGGGGATGGCTATGACGTTGTGTTCTGCGTGGGTTATCGCCAGAACACCCGTGCAGGCGCCGCAGATGAGAAATTCCAGGACGCAGGCACGATCATGGCGATTGGGCATGATCCGTCGATGCTCGGCTCCACCTTCCATGTCGATCTGGATGTTCTGGGCAATGTCCGCAATACGCTGACGGCCATCAACGGTCAGTGGAAGCCAGACCATGCGAACCTGCAACATATCCAAAAGCGCCGCCAAGCGCTGATCGCACAGAGCAAAGCGCGGGCCGATCAACAGGCCGGAACCGCCGCAGACCGCGCTGGCGCAGCGCCCATCCACCCGGAATATCTGGGCCATATGATGGCGAAGACATTGGCCGGGAACACCATGATGGTGTCCGAAAACTTCAAAGCCGCAGACCACCTGATGCCGTTCGGCTATGGCGATAATGACTGGTCCATGGTGCGCACATATGGCGGCAGCTTGGGCTATGGCCCCGGCAGCGCGGTCGGCGCGCAATTGGCGGCGCCGGACAGGCCGGTGACGCTCAGCATCGGCGACGGGTCCGTCATGTATAGCTCATCGGCTTTCTGGACGATGGCGCGCTACAATCTGCCGATCCTCACGATCGTGTGGAACAACATGCAGTACCAAACCGTCCGCACGAACTTCGCAGCCTGGGGCGGCAATATGAAGGACCAAAACCGCTACCCCGAAACCTTCCTCGGCGACCCAGAAATAGATTTCGTCATGCTAGCGAAGGCCCAAGGCATAGACGGCCTGCGCGTCGACGACCCAACCCAACTCGAAGCCGCCCTAAAACGCGGCCGCGACGCCCAAGCCGCCGGCGAACCATTCCTACTAGACGTCCGCATCACCAATGTCGGCGCCGGCGCAGACCAAAGCTGGTACATGCCGCGTGAGAGCTAGGGGCTGGGTCCATCGATCCGTAGGGGCGTTAATGGCAGCTTCGAGCGCACTTCAACATTAGAAGGCTAATTAAGTTTCGATACTTTCGACCCAAAACAGACCTTGGTGGCCTCTGCGTCGAAGGTCGGGTTCGAACTCTTATTGCTACTTTTCTATGATATGGAGAATGGATGCTTTTGATAGAGTCAATTTGCATCCATGTTGACCAGGTAAGGGGCCGAAAGCTAGGTCAGTCCTAGAGTGCATGAGATCCATGATCCGCCCAGAGTGTTACACTTCGCTTTGGAATTTAGGCCATTAATTTTTTTATACTACTCAAGGTCGTTTTCCCCCAATCGAAGTGATCAGTTTATCGAACTCATTCGGAGCCATCGCTAGCACAAGCCGACATACATCTTCCCGAACTCTATCGGCATCGAGCTTAACTAGTTCTGATATTTCAAAAAACTCGTCATGTTTATCGGCTGAATTTGCTTCCTGCAAAATCTCAAGGATTTCACCATCATTAGATAATCCCCATTCTTTTGCAGTACCACTAAGAACACTAGGTTGTTTTTTCTCCAATGCATTGATTGCTGTTTCAAGCAGCCATTTCTCAGGCCACGCATTACCGGGCAAGTAATATATTTTGTCTTTAGCCCAAGCAGTAATTTCGATTCTTTTCTCTGAAGTACTAGCTTCCGATCCGTCTGCGACTTTCGCGGCAGCCTTTTCGAATTCCCTAGATTGGTCTCCGTCCAGGATGCAAATGCTATTGTTAATGCCTTCAAGGTATCGACTTGCTAGCTGTCGTAAAACCGCACTATGGGAGCCAATTGCGTGGATTTTACAACGCTTCCGAATTGAAAGCGGTAGCATTTGCTCGACGATTGTCGCTGCACTGCCGTCTTCTACGAAAATGTCGAGTTCTTCAGCGTTTGGCTTCCCCATTTTCCCGCATGCGAAATCTGCTGAAATTCCTTTAGTAATGAGAGTCTTTGAAGCTACTTTTTCAATAAAAAAACGGGCCTTAGGAGGCAAACTATTCAGAACGGCATGCGAATGAGTAGAGCAGATGACCTGGCACTTGAGTTCCCAACACAGCTCTTTCAGTTGCTTTAGGAGCCGCATCTGAGCCTTCTCGTGCAAACCAAGTTCAATTTCGTCAATTACAACTAATGTTCCTGGCCCGGCTTGAAATAGTGCAGTCAGGATTTCGAAGACGGCACTTTCTCCAGCCCCCAAGTTGAAGCCTGTATAAGAAACTCCTGCGGAAGTTACTCTCGGAAGAGAATATTTCCCATGCTCGTATCTATCAAAATTAGCATAGGGTTTCCCTATTATCCGTCCAGCCAATTTTGCAATTTTTATATTCGTTTCTTTCGGGAGATTTCCAGGCTTGAAACGAGAGCGGTAAGATTTGTGAACGCTGCGTTCGAAGTGGGGAACTACTCTTTGAGCGCCAAAGTAAATAACGTTTCGCTTAACTCGCGTTTTGTAATCGTTCCATCGTCCACCTTTTCTCTTGGTTCGAATTTGAAAGCCCAAACTCTCCCTCTTTTGCCCTCTCCAAGCGTTGTGCCGAATGCCATATCGTATTTCTACGCCTTGTATCGGCGTCTCGTCATCTGACTGGATGAAGAAATCCCTGAATGTATAATATGTTTGTGCCCGTAAAGCAGGTGTGTAGCCTTTTGGGCCGTTGTGGAAAGCGCACGTTGCCATAGCTAATAATGTTGATTTTCCTGACCCGTTGGTGCCAGCGATTGCTGAGATTGGGTATTCGAAATCTAACTTGCATTTACTGATGCCGCGTATGCTTCCCACGGTGAGGTCGAGGCTGGCTAAGGTCGCTTTCGAATAGTCATTTTTGAACCACTTAGCGTTTTTTTATCCAACTTGGATTGACGGTAAATCAAGGTCTTCCCACTCATCAACTTACAGAATGATAATAGTAGAATACTCAAACCCAACGAATGCAAGCGGGCGTTATCGAAATTACTGAGAAAGATCACTTTGTCCGCATTCCAGACTGTTGTCCCGGCTGAAACAAAATTCAGCTTCCTGCCATATTTTCCAATTCGGGGCATTTTGAGCCGAGATGCTTTGTCCGCATACCGGTCGTTAGTAATTGTCGAATTATTAGGTCCTGGCCTTAAGCCCAAGCCTCAAATATTCCGTGCGCTCTCGTAAAGTCCACGCTAAGCTTGGTGCAAACAGAACCCTGGAGGAAGCCCGATGACTGCTCAGTATGATCTTATCGTGCGCAATGGCGCTGTAATTGATGGCACGGGCGCGGCGCCGTTTGCGGCTGATGTGGCTATCAAGGATGGCGTGATTGCTGTCGTTGGCGAAGTCGATGGCACGGCTGATCGTGAGATTGATGCTGGCGGGAAGTTGGTGACGCCGGGCTTTGTGGATATTCATACCCATTATGATGCGCTCGCCGTTTGGGACAGCCATATGACGCCGTCCTCGCTGCATGGCGTCACCACGGTCGTGATGGGGAATTGCGGGGTTGGGTTTGCGCCCTGCCGCCCGGAAGATCGGGACAAGCTGATTGAGCTTATGGAAGGCGTTGAGGACATTCCGGGCGCCGTCATGCATGAAGGCCTGGAATGGACCTGGGAATCATTCCCGGAATTCCTGGAAGCCATCGAAGCCAAACCGCGCGATGTTGATGTGTGCGCGCTCGTCCCCCATTCCGCCGTCCGCGTGAACGTGATGGGGGACCGGGCCGTTGCGTTCGAACCGGCCACGCCAGAAGACATCGCCAAAATGCGGGAGATCACGGCGGAGGCTGTGCGCGCCGGCGCGTTCGGCGTATCCACCAGCCGCACCACCAGCCACAAAACCCTGGCAGGCGAATATGTGCCGACATTGCGCGTCTATGAAGATGAGCTGATGGGCCTGGCGGAAGGCTTGAACGACGCAGGCTCCGGCATGATCGAAGCCGTATCCGACTGGATCACGGATGAGTCGCCGGACACGATCAACGCTGATCCAAACCCGGTTGAGGCATTCGGCATCCTCCGCCGCGTTGCAGAGAAAAGCGGGCGGCCAATGGTCTACACGCTCGCCCAGCGCAACACCCAGAAGCAGATGTTCGCTGAATTGCTGGAAATGAATAAGCAGGCCTATGCGGAAGGCGTGAATATCCGCCCCGTATTCCCGCCGCGCGCCATCGGCATTCTGCTGGGCCTGCAAGCGAGCCAAACGCCATTCTCCGGCTGCCCGACCTTCAAGACGCTGAATGATCTACCGCTGGAGGAGAAAGTCGCGAAGCTGCGTGACCCTGCAATTCGCGCGCAAATCCTTTCCGAAGACCCGGTCAAGGAAAGCACGTTCCCGCTGATCCACCGGCTTTCCTACAGCTATATGTTCCGTTTCGGCGATAAGGATTACACGCCGCAAGAACATGAATCCGCCGCAGCCATTGCAGAGCAGGAAGGTCGCACTGCGCCAGAAGTCGCCTATGACATGCTGCTGGAGCGGGATGGCAAAGCGTTCATCTATATGCCCATCAACAACTACTCAGACTTCAATCTGGGCGCGTCGGAGAAGCTGCTTGGCGAAGACATCGCCATCATGGGCCTTGGCGATGGCGGCGCGCATGTCGGGTTCATTTTGGACGCCGGTTTCCCAACATGGCTTCTGACGCATTGGGGCAAAGAAACGGAAAAGTTTGCTCCGACAGAACTCATCCGCCGCTTGACGAGCGATACGGCTGAGGCGGCGGGCCTGCATGATCGCGGCAGCATCAAGGTGGGGCTAAAGGGCGATCTCAACGTTATCGATTGGGATGCGCTGGATTTCGAAGCGCCATATGTCGTGCAAGATTTGCCCGCCAACGGCAAGCGCCTGATGCAGGGCGCGTCCGGTTACGCCTATACCGTCGTTAGCGGTGAAGTGACGTTTGAGGCAGGGCAGCCGACTGGCGCATTGCCTGGGAAGTTAGTCCGTGGCCAGCGCCAAAAGCCTGATGCGGTGGCTGCTGCGGCGGAGTAAGTTCGGCAGGTTAGGGGTGCGGAGTTTTCTTTGATCCGCAAGGCTTCCACCCTCACCCTGATCCCTCTCCCTCCTGTGGAGGGCGAGGGGACCCTCACGCCAGGCCGCGTTTCCGCTTTCTGGAATTGAGGCTACGCACGCGCATTTCTAACGCGCAGGCGTGTAGCCTGTCGGCGTTTCGTGCGCCAGCTTTAGCGACGCGGCGAAATCGCCTGCATCCATCAACGGCACCGTTTTTGAATATTTGGCGAGGCCGTAGGAATCTGTCAGGTGCAAGTTAGCGGCGAGCGCTTTGTCATCTGGCATCTCGTAGATATAGACCATGTCATATTCGCCATATGACCCATATTGCGCGATCGGTGTACCGCCAAAATCCGCAATCGCCTTGCGGTGGATCGCGGCACGGTCGCGCACGGCGTCGTCAGAGACCATCGCGGCCTTCTGATCGTTTTCGTATTTGACCATATAGAGAACGAGAACGCCCATCGGCTTCACCTTTCTGATCGCACCAAGACGCCTCAGTCGTCTTCGTCTTGGTGCTCTTCGCCAGTTTCCGGGTCCATCAATCGGTGCATGTGGACCACAAAATAGCGCATATCAGCTTCATCGATCGTCGCCTGGGCTTTGCCGCGCCAAGCGTCATGGGCGGAGGCGTAATCGGGGAAGATGCCGACGATGTCCAGGTCTTCGACCTTCTCAAACTCAACGTCTGTGGTGTCTTTCAAGCGGCCGCCGAACACGAGATGAAGCAGTTGTTTCTTTGGCTTCTTGGGCTTTCTCATGATGATTGATCCTTCGTTCTGAGGAACCGGATATCCGGGTTGGTTTCCTCGGCATTGGTGAGGCGCCAGGCATTGCGGGCGAGGAATACGGGCTGGCCGTCATGATCCTCCGCCGTCTCGCCGCGGTTTTTGTCCATGAAGTCTTTGAGCTTGCGCGGATCATCTGCAGCCAACCAGCGGGCGGTGTAGAGGCCTGCCGATTCAAACCTGACAGGCACGCCATACTCCGCCCGGATCCGGTCCGCCAGCACATCAAACTGTAGCGCGCCGACAACGCCGACGATCCAGTTTGCGCCGATGAACGGCTTAAATGCGCGGGCGACGCCCTCCTCGGCAAGCTGCGTGATCGCACGGCCGAGATGCTTAGCGCGCATCGGATCATCCGGCATCACCCGTTGCAGCATTTCGGGCGCGAAGTCCGGCACGCCGGTGAAGCGGATCACCTCGCCCTCGGTCAGGCTATCGCCGATGCGGAGCTGGCCGTGGTTCGGCAACCCCACAATATCGCCGGGCCAGGCGACTTCCGCGAGTTCGCGATCCTGCGCCAAGAACATCACGGGCGCGGAGATCGCCATCATCTTGCCGCTGCGCACATGTTTCAGCTTCATGCCGCGCTGAAACTTGCCAGACGCGAGGCGAACGAAGGCGATACGGTCCCTGTGTTTCGGGTCCATATTCGCCTGAATTTTGAACACGAAGCCGGAGACTTTGGCCTCGTCCGGCTCCACACTCCGCTCTACGGCTGGCTGCGGGCGGGGCGGCGGGGCCAATTCCGCGATGCCTTGCAGCAGCTCCCGCACGCCAAAATTATTGATGGCGCTGCCGAAATAGATCGGCGTCAGATGGCCTTCGCGGTAGGAGTCTTCGTCGAACGGCGGGCAGAGTTCCCGCGCCATTTCCGCTTGCTCACGAAGTTCGGCGACGGCGTGGGCTGGCAGTAGCTCATCCAGTTTCGGGTCGTCCAGGCCTTCGCAGCGCGCGCCTTCATCTGGCAAGCCTTCACGGCTGCGCTCCAACAGGATCAAACTGTCGCGCGCGAGGTCGTAGCAGCCTTTGAAATCCCGGCCCGAGCCAATCGGCCAAGACATCGGCGACACGTCGAGCGCCAACTGCTCCTGGATTTGGTCAATCAGCTCAAATGGGTCGAGCGCTTCCCGGTCCATCTTGTTGACGAAAGTGACAATAGGAATATCGCGGAGACGGCAGACCTCGAACAGCTTCAGCGTTTGCGGCTCAATGCCTTTGGCTGCGTCCAACACCATGACGGCGCTGTCCACGGCTGTGAGCGTGCGATATGTGTCCTCAGAGAAGTCCTCATGGCCCGGCGTATCAAGCAGATTGAACGCCAGATGCTCATACTCGAACGTCATCACCGACGACGCGACGGAGATGCCGCGCTCGCGCTCAACCTTCAGCCAGTCAGACCGCGCGCGCCGTTGGGCGCCCCGCGCTTTCACAGCGCCGGCCATCTGAATGGCACCGCCGAACAGCAGCAGCTTTTCGGTCAGCGTCGTCTTGCCCGCATCAGGGTGGGCGATGATCGCAAAGGTGCGACGGCGGTCAATTTCCGCCGCGAGATCGGCCATGGAGTGGACTTTCGGTTAGGATTTGCGCGGACGCACAGCGATAAAGCGCAAATCCCCTTGGCGGTTCAAGAGCAACAGCACCGATTTCCGCTTCCCGGACGCCGCTTCCGCCACCCGTCCCTCAACCTCGTTTGGCCGCCGAACAGAATCTTGATTGACCTCTACGATCACATCGCCGGGGCGGATATCTTTCTCCGCCGCTGGACCATCGTCCTCAACGGCGAGAATCAGCACGCCCTCAACATCATCGGCGATGCCCGCGGCGTCCTTGGTTTCATCCGTCAACGCGCCAACGACAATGCCGAGGCTATCGATTTCCGTTCGGCTGCCTTCACTACGCCCAGAAGAGGATGCAACGGCTGCCGTCTTCGTTTCATCAAGGCGTTCCACCGTGACGCGGACTTTCCGCTCGCGCTCATCCCGCCACACAACGACCTCGACCTCGCGGCCAATCTTCGTTTCAGCGACAATGCGCGGCAACCTGCGGACCTTGCTGACGGACTTTCCATCAAACCGCAGGATAACGTCGCCGTCTTTAACGCCGCCCTTCTCAGCCGGGCCGCCTTTGGATACGGAAGCGACTAGCGCGCCGCGCGCCCGGTCGAGGCCCAAGCTCTCGGCGATCTCTTCTGTCACCGTTTGGATATGCACACCGAGCCAACCGCGCCGGGTTTCGCCAAAATCACGAAGCTGGTCGATGATTGGTTCAGCGAGCGATGTCGGCACAGCGAAGCCGATGCCGATGCTGCCGCCGGTCGGCGAGAAGATGGCGGAATTCACGCCAATCACTTCACCATCCATGTTCACCATCGGCCCACCGGAATTGCCTTTGTTGATGGCGGCGTCCGTCTGCAGATAGGTGTCATACGGGCCAGAACGAATATCCCGCTGGCGGGCGGAGATAATCCCGGCGGAGACCGAGCCGCCAAGGCCAAATGGGTTGCCGATAGCGATGACCCAATCGCCGACGCGAATTTTGTTGCTGTCGCCCATGGGCAAAAACGGCAGCGGCTTCGCGCTATTCACTTTGAGGACAGCAAGATCAGTCTTCGGATCGCGGCCGAGCACTTTGGCCGGGAGTTCCCGATCATCCTGGAAGCGCACGACGATTTCGTCCGCATCTGCGATCACATGGTTATTCGTGACGATGATGCCAGAGGGGTCGATCACGAAGCCAGAACCGAGCGAGCTTGATTGACGCGGGCGGCGGCCTTCGCGGTTCTTGTCAAAGAAATCCTTGAAGAAATCTTCAAACGGCGCGCCCGGCGGCAGTTCGGGCCGACCTTCTGTAACGATGGTCTGGGTGGTCGAGATATTGACGACCGCTGGCAGGGCCTTTTCCGCCAGATCAGCAAAGCTTTCGCCAACGCCGCGCGCCGCCGCCGGATTAACCGTGGCGATCGGGGCCTGCGCCGCCAACAGCAGCACGGCAAGCGCCGCGAATAGCTTAAACGAACCGCACTTCATCAATCCCATGATCATGGCGTCCTTTCAGTAACCGAGTCCGGCATCTTTATGACGGATGATGCTAACACGACGTAAGGGCCGGAGCCGCTATTGGCGTGAAATATTCGCCCTGACAGCTTCACGATCGCGCCAGCCACACGATACCGACGCCAATGCACAGCATGACGAGCGCGCCAATACGGATCGCGTCGTCAGGCTGGCGGAGCGCTTCAGCCATGAAGCGCCGCATCGCCTTCGGGAACAGCGCGTAGAGCGCGCCCTCTAGTGCCAGCGCCAACCCAAGCGCTGCCAACAAATCCCACATCAACGCGGCGCCCAATCATGCCTATTCGGACTGCTTAGGCCTGCCGGTTAAGTCGCCGAAGAAGCGGAAAAAGTCGCTATCGGGAGAGAGCACGAATGTTGTGCCTTCCCCGCCCAACGCATTCCGGTACGCTTCCATCGAGCGATAGAACGCATAGAACTCAGGGTCCCGACCGAAAGCTTCTGCGTAGATGCGGATCGCGTCCGCATCGCCTTCACCGCGCACTTCCTGGGCTTTCTGACGCGCCGTCGCCGTAATCTCCACGACTTCACGCTGTGCGCCCGCAACAACCGCACGCTTGGCTTCCTCACCCTCAGCGCGAAGCTGGTTGGCGTCACGCGTACGCTCGGCGTTCATGCTTTCATAAATCGCTTTGGCGTTCGCTTCCGGCAGATCAGCGCGGCGGACGCGCAAATCAATGAAGGCTACGCCGAGCGGCTGCGCCTGGGCATTCGCCGTATCCAGAATACGCTTCATGATCACGGAGCGCTGGTCAGACAAAACCGCTTCCAACGACACTTCCGCGAACACGCCGCGCATACTGTCAATGATGATCGGCGAAAGCTTATTGGCCGCCGCCCGCTCGTCCCGCAGGGTCTGGAAGAACTTCAGCGGATTGCTGATCTGGTAGCGCGAGAACAGATCGACCACGAGCCGGTTGCTGTTCTTGTCCAGAATCTCTTCTTCCGCCGTATCGAGCGTCAAAACCCGGGCTTCAAAGTCACTGACAGACCGCCAGGGCAGCTTCCAGTGCAAGCCGGGCTCAGTGATGACTGCGCGCGGACTACCAAACTGGAAGACGATTGCGGACTTGGTTTGATGCACGGTGAAAGCGGAAGTCATCACCACCAGCACCATAATCGCGATTAGGACGAGACCGGAGATCCCGAGGACTGCTCTGCGGTTCATTGGATTCTCTCCGGCTGGCCGGTAATTCGCCGCTTTTGCACTTCTGGCAACGGCAGATAAGGCACAACGCCATTGCCGCCACCGCCATCTCCATTGTTCATGATGACTTTATTGGCGTTCCGCAGCACTTCTTCCATCGTCTCCAGGTACATCCGCTGCTGGGTCACGTCCTTCGCAGCCTGATAGGAGTTGTAGACGTTGTTAAAGCGGTTCGCGTCACCAGACGCATCCGCAGTCACGCGCTGCTTGTAAGCTTCGGCTTCCTGGACGATTTTGGCGGCTTCACCACGGGCTTCTGGCACAATCTTACGCTGGATGGCCTCGCCTTCTTTCTTCAGCTTGTCTTTGTCAGCGGCAGCGCGCTGCACGTCACGGAAGGCCGCGATGACCTGCTCCGGCGGATCAGCGCGCAGGAGCTGAATGTTCGTTACAGTGACGCCGGATTTATATTCGTCCAGCAGTTCCTGAAGACGCAGCCGCGTATTGGCCGCGATCTGAATACGGCCATCTTTCAGCACGTAATCAATTGTGTTCTGGCCAACCAGTTCACGCATGACGGATTCTGCCGCAGCGCGCACCGTTGTTTCAGGATCACGGATGTTGAAGAGATAGTCCCCCGCATTGGCGATCTGCCAGAACACAGCAAACTCAAGTTCAACGATCTTACTGTCGCCGGTCAGCATGGACGCGTTTCGGTTCACCTGGACCGCATCTTCGTTGCGACCGCGATTGTTGCCGACGCGTGAATTTGATCCGACGCCGATTTCAATTTTGTTGACGCGGGTCACCTTCGGCGTTTGCACCGATTCAATCGGGAACGGCAGGTGATAATGCAGGCCAGGGGTTTCGAGACGCGTGAACTTGCCAAACTGTGTGACAACGCCCTGCTCGTCGGCCTCCACCCGATAGAAACCGGTGAACAGCCAAATGCCAAGGCCAATAACGACCAAAAGGCCGATCAGCAGTTTGTCGCCGCCTTTGGGCGCCAAGCCTTTCAGGCGATCCTGGCCTTTGCGGAAAATCTCATCGAGATCGGGCGGGGTTGGCCCCCTACCGCCAGGACCGCGCCCGCCGCCGCCTGGACCACGTCCACCACCGCCACCGCCGGAGTTGCCGCCACCGCCGCCCCATGGGCCGCCGCCGCCAGAATTTCCACCGCCAGAGCCGCCGCCGCCGCCCCATGGACCGCCGCTGTTATTGTACCAGGGCATGCTGATCGCCTCGTCTCGTCAAAAGGATGTGCGCTTATAAGCTTAGAACGCACGGAAAGCCAATCGCCTGCGGCTTTCAACCGCAAGCCCACTGGTCGCGCGCCCTCTTAGTAAGGCATATGTAGATGAACGCGCTGCGGATCAAGCGCATTCAGCGGTATATAATCAATCATTTCCGGGAGTTTTTCATGGCGGAGATTACAGAGGCCCAGGTTCTGGCCGCGCTCAAAGGCGTTCAGCATAACGGCCAGGACCTTGTTTCCACCGGCATGATCAACGGCGTCGCCATCAAATCCGGCGCTGTGCAGGCGGCGCTTGAGATCGATCCGCGCATGGCCTCCGAGATGACTCCTGTGCAGAAAGCCGCCGAAGCCGCCATTCGCGCCATTCCGGGCGTGCTATCGGCCACGGTCGTTCTAACGGCTGAGAGCGCCGCTAAACCAGCAGCCCCTGCAGCCCCGGCCCCCGGCGGAAATGGTCCGCAACCGGGCGCAAATACAGATGGCGGCGCTATTCCCCATGTCGCTACGATCATCGCGGTCGCATCCGGTAAGGGCGGTGTCGGCAAATCAACCGTCGCTGCGAATTTGGCGACGGCTCTCGCGCGCCAGGGCCTCAACATCGGCCTGCTCGACGCAGACATCTATGGCCCGTCCATGCCGCGCATGCTCGGCCGCACAGACCGCCCCGACAGCCCTGATGGCAAAAAACTTATGCCCCTTGAGGCTCACGGCCTGAAATTCATGTCCATCGGCCTGATGGTCGATGAGCGCACCCCGATGATCTGGCGCGGACCGATGGTGATGAGCGCGCTGCAGCAGATGCTGCAGGACGTGCAATGGGCGACGGCGGATGCGCCGATGGACATCCTGGTGCTCGATATGCCGCCCGGCACCGGTGACGCCCAGTTGACAGTCGCCCAACGGGTGCCGCTCGCTGGCGCCGTTATCGTATCAACACCGCAAGATATCGCACTGCTGGACGCGCGCCGTGGCGTCGCCATGTTTGAGAAAGTGAACGTGCCCGTCCTCGGCGTCGTCGAGAATATGAGCATGTATATCTGCCCCAATTGCGGGCATGAGGCGCATCCATTCGGCCATGGCGGCGCGCGCAAGGAAGCGGAAGCGCTTGGCGTTCCCTGCCTCGCCGAAATCCCGTTGACGCTCGGTATCCGCGAACAGGGCGACGCCGGCGCGCCGATGGTGGTGGCGCATCCAGATTCGCCGGAAGCCGCCGCATTCATGCAACTCGCCTCCAACGTCCATGAAGCGCTGCAAAACCAGCTCAGCCAAGCGAGCGGCGGACCGAAAATCGTGTTTGAATAGGAAAACACGCTAAACCACTTCGGAGCAGTCTCATGAAAATCGGCTATATCGGCCTTGGCGCCATGGGGCGCCCGATGGCCGTGAATATCGCCAATGCGGGCATAGACATCGTTGTTGCAGATACCGATGCGACGCGAACGGCGATCTTGGCGCAACGGGGCGCAGACGTCGCCGCATCCGCCAAAGCCGTCGCCGATGAAGCGGATATCGTGCTGGCCTGCCTGCCCAACCTGAATGCGGCTGAAGCTGTGGCGCTCGGCGCTGACGGTGTGATCGCAGGCGGGCGGGCGAAAGCCTTCGTCAACATGGGCACGACTGGCAGCGCTTACGCCCGTGATGTCGCCGCCAAAATGCAAGCCGCCGGCAAAGCCTATATGGACGCCCCCATATCCGGCGGACCGCCGGGGGCCGAGGCAGGAACGCTTGGCGTCATGTGCTCCGGCGACCGCGCAACGTTTGATAATCTGAAAGCCACATTCGACGCCATCGCCGCCAAAGTCGTGTATCTCGGCGATACGCCGGGCCATGCCCAGGTGATGAAGCTCGTCAACAATATCATTTTCTTCGGTAATCTCGCGGTGGCGCTAGAAGCGATGACGCTCGGCGCGAAGGCTGGGCTTGATCCGGAACAGATGATCGAAGTCATCAACGCATCCTCCGGCAAGAACACAGCAACGGACTGGCTAATTCCAAACCACGTGCTGAATGGCGCCTTGGATTTTGGCGGCGCCAACTACATCATCGAGAAGGACCTGGACCTTTGGCGCCAGGAGGCCGAAAGTTTCGAAACGCCCATGTGGCTCGGCATGAATATCCGCACGCTTTTCAAGCAGTCGTTCCAGGAGAATGGGCGTGAAACGGACATCACGGAACTGATGAAAACGCTTGGCAAGATGGCCGGACACGAAATCCCGAAAACACGCTAAAGGATCAGACAAATGAACCGCTTGGATGGCAAAGTCGCATTGATTTCTGGGGCTGCGCGCGGCATTGGCGCATCGGCCGCCAAAGTTATGGCGGAGGCTGGGGCAGAGGTCGTGATCGGCGATATTCTGGCGGATCGGGCTGAAGAAACCGTCGCCGAAATCAAAGCTGCGGGCCATGAGGCGATGTTCACAGCCCTGGATGTGACGGATGAAGATAGCTGGGAGGCCGCAATCCAAGCCGCCACGGGCGCCTATGGCAAGCTCGATATTGTCGTCAACAACGCCGGGCTTTTTCTCGGCCAGGATATTGAGGACGTTAATGTTGAGGACTGGCACAAGCTGGTCGCGATCAATCTGACGGGCGTGTTTCTCGGCACCAAAATGGCGATCCCGGCGCTCAGCAAATCTGGCGAGACTTCCGAGCATGGCAGCGCCATTGTGAACCTGTCGTCTATCGCTGGCCTTGTCGGCTCACAACTTGATCCGCTTTATTCGATGACCAAAGGCGGCGTCACGACCTTCACAAAGTCGTCAGCGCTCAATTTTGCGCGGAAGGGCTATCGCATCCGGGTAAACTCGATCCATCCGGGGGTGATCGAAACCGATATGGGCGCGCAGACCTTCGCCGCCCGCGCCGCCAAAACCCGTAGCAATGATATCGATGCCGCCCGCGCGACCGCGGTCTCAACCCATCCGATTGGCCGCCTCGGCATGCCCATCGACATCGCCAACGGCATCTGCTTCCTCGCCAGCGACGACGCCGGATTCATGACCGGCTCCGGCCTTGTGGTGGATGGCGGGTTGACGGCGCAGTAGTCAGAGTCGAAGCCGCCAGCCAAATCTATGTTAGAATAGTGGCAGGAGGCGCACATGACGAAGGCTTACACCGTCACAATCGATCTAGAAGATGACGACGCCGCATATGCAGAGTCCTGCATCGCGGAAGGCGCTTATCCAGACATCGGCGCCCTCGCCGCCAACGCCATCAGTGAGCTGCGCGACCGGGATGATGGCGAAGACCTGACGAAAGATCAGATCGCTAGCGCTAAGTCTGCGTATCAAAATATTAGGTCAAACCCGGCATCGGGCGTCCCGCTCTCAAAAGCACGGGAGCAATTGCTGAAACGGCACAATGAACGGCAGCAGTCAAAAACGTGACGTCGAAGCCTGTCGTCCTAACAGCAGAAGCGAATGCCGATATTGAAGACGTGTATGATTGGCTCGCGGACAGGGCCACATCTGCCGTTGCGTTTGACTATGCAGCGCTCATCCAAGACGCATGTGAGCGCTTAGGTTTAGCGCCCGGTCGCGGCACAATTCGCCCGGATATAGGTCCCGGTGTCCGGAAAACGGGTTTGCTCGGGAACTTTACTGTTTTGTTTTTCGTCGATGATGAGGCCTTATACATTCTACGGATATTCAAAGCTGGCCGTAATTGGGAAACGGATATGCAAGCTAAAGGCTTCAATCCATGACCGATGTCACCTTCCGCCCCGCCTGCCGCTCCGACCTCGAAGCCATTGTAGCGATGTTGGCGAAGGATCATTTGGGCCAAGGGCGCGAGAACCCGGCCCTACCGCTTGATCAGCGCTATATCGACGGGTTTGAGGCGGTTGACCGGGATCCCAACCAACTGCTGCTCGTTGCAGATAGCCGTGGCGAGGTTGTCGGAACGATGCAGATCACGTTCATCGCAGGCGTTGCGCGGCTTGGCGTATGGCGGGCGCAGGTTGAAGCCGTGCGCGTCCATGAAAGTCGCCGGGGCTCTGGCCTTGGGCGGGAGATGTTTGAGCGGGCTATCGGCGAATGCCGGAGGCGCGGCTGCAGGCTTGTGCAGCTGACGTCAGACAATTCACGGCCCGACGCGCAACGCTTCTACGAAAACCTCGGGTTCGCTGCGAGCCATGTCGGCTACAAGCTAACGCTCTGATACACCCGCGACGAGGGTTGCATAGAACGCCTCGGCGGCTGTGGACAACCGTGCGCCTGCCCGCCTGACCGCGCCAACCGTTCGCGTCACCACGGGATCGACCAATGGCCGCGCCCTGATAAGCGGATGATCCTCGCCCGGCATCGCTGAGGCCGGCACCGCCGTCACGCCGAGCCCCGCCTCTACAAGCCCAAGCGCCGTAGAGAGATGGCGGACTTCATAGGCCCAAGGCACAGTCTGCCTGGCCTGCGCCAACGCACTGTCGATCAACATGCGATTGCCGCTGCCTTTCCAGACGGCGACAAACCGGGCGGGATCGATCTCGGCCCACTGAACAGGGCCATCAAGGTCCTCAGGCCCGCCGCGCGGAACCGCCAGAACGAATGGATCGTCGGCCAATAACCGGAAGTCCAGGCCCGGCTCTTGGCCGCCAATAAAATTGACGCCGAAATCAGCATCGCCTTCCGCGACGGCCTCCAGGACGCCATTCGCTGAGAGATCATTGATGCGGATGCGGCCATCAAATCCCGTTTGGCGAAAGGCTTGGATCGCGTACGGCAAGAGGCTGCGTGTGGCTGTCGGCACGGCGGCGACGGTGACGATCTGGTTGCGCTGAAAGGCAAAGCGCGCCGTGTCATCGCCAATCGCCTGCTGCGCCTCTTCCGCCTGGCGCACCATGGCTTCTGCGCGATCCCGAAAGCTGCGCGCCGCCAAAGTCAGCTTCACGCTCCGCGTCGTGCGTTCCAACAGCGTGACGCCAAGCGCCTCCTCCAGTTTCTGAATGCGGCGGCTGAGGGCGGATTGCGAGATCGCCATAGCCTCCGCGGCCGCCCGGAAAGACCCATGCTCCGCCACAGCCAAAAAGGCTTCCAAATCGCCAAAATCATAATTGATGCCCATACCGGTATAATAACGGCACTCTTTGCGTTTCACAAATCAACATCGCCCGCGCATATTCATTTCATCAACCGCCGCCAAGGAGCGCCCGCAATGACCCAGATCGCCATTCCCTGCCTGATGATGCGCGGCGGCACCTCCAAAGGGCCATATTTCAACGCCCGCGATCTGCCATTAGAGATCAACGCGCGCGACCAAGCATTGCTTGCGGCAATGGGCTCCCCTGATGATCGGCAGATTGACGGCCTTGGCGGCGCGGACAGCTTGACCAGCAAAGTCGCCATCGTCGCAAAATCCGCCCGTCCTGGCGTTGATGTAGATTACACCTTTGCGCAAGTCGCCATCGGCCAAGGCGCTGTCGATACCGGCCCCTCCTGCGGGAATATGTTGGCGGGCGTCGGCCCCTACGCCATCGAAACCGGCCTTGTGCAGGCAGACGATGGCGAGACGACGGTGATTATCCATGACGTCAACACCGGGAGCCGCATCGAAGCAGTGGTGCAGACGCCGGACGGTCAGGTAACCTACGCCGGCGCTGCTAGCGTTGATGGCGTGCCAGGCGCCGCAGCGCCCGTACAATTGAACTTCACGGGCATTTCTGGCTCCAAGACCGACGCGCTGCTGCCAACCGGCCAGGCGAAGGAGACGATCCAGGGCCTGGAGGTTTCCTTAGTGGACGCCGCGACGCCGATGGTCTTGGTCCGCGCGGCAGACCTTGGCCTGACTGGCCAGGAAAGCAGGGACGGAATTAACGCAAACAAAGCGCTTTTCGCCCGCATTGAAGCAATTCGTATCGAAGCCGGCGCCCGGATGGGTCTCGGCGATGTTTCCGATAAGGTAATCCCGAAGGTCGGCCTGCTCTCTCAGCCCACAGCAGGCGGCGCGATCCGGTCGATTTATCTCACACCTTGGAGCGCCCATGCAGCTCATGCCGTCACCGGAGCGCTTTGCATCGCATCTGCAACGGCGATTGAAGGCTCAATTGCACATGCGCTGGCAGAGCCTCAAAGCACCGCAAACATTCGTAACGTTGGGGTAGAGCATCCTTCCGGCCAGATCGCGATCCAGCTTGCATCTACAGGCGCCGGAATGGACCTGAAGATCGTGAAGGCGGGCGTTATTCGCACTGCTCGGCTGATCATGCGCGGCGAAGTTATGATCCCGGCGCCCGCACTGGCGGCGATGCAGCAAGCGGCATAAAGCCTAAAAGGCGCATTGCGCCGGTGGGCCGCGTTCGCCACACTCCGGCGATTACGTATCGACCGGAGCAGAGACCTTGAGCGACCAAACCAATAAGAACGGCCAACCCATAGGCCGCCCCCTGCCCGATTGGACGCCCCGGCCGCATCCGCCCCGCACCCCAATCGAAGGCCGCTTCTGCCGGATTGAGCCGTTCAGCATAGATGCCCATGCGCCAGACCTGTTCAAAGCGTTCCAGCTCAATACATCCGGCGCGAACTGGACCTATCTCAGCTATGAACCGACAGAGACCGAAGCTGACCTCCGAGACATCATGGCCGGGGGTTGGCTTGGCGATGATCCGTTGTTCCATACAATCGTTGACCAAGTGACCAACAAGCCTGTTGGCGTCGCTGCGCTCATGCGGATTGATAAGGCCAATGGCGTTATCGAAGTTGGCAATATTCATTATTCCGAACATCTAAAGCAGCGCCCGGCTGCGACAGAGGCGATGTTTTTGCTAATGCGCCGGGTCTTTAAAGAGCTTGGATACCGCCGCTATGAATGGAAATGCGACAGCCTGAACGCGCCTTCCCGCGCTGCCGCGGCGCGCCTCGGCTTTCAGTATGATGGCCTTTTCCCGCAGGCGATTGTCTGCAAGGGCCGCAATCGGGATACAGCCTGGTTCTCGATCCTTGACAGTGATTGGCCAGCGCTGGAAGCCGGATATGAAGCCTGGCTCAGCGCCGATAACTTTACTGCGTCCGGCCAACAAAAACGGCGGCTGCAAGACTGCACCGCAGACCATAGGAGCTAACTCTCGTGTCCCAAGATATCATTTCGCTCTGGGACGGGTCGGCAATCGAGAACGCTGCATCCACCACTTTCCCGCAGCCTATGGAAACCGATGTCGCAATCGTCGGCGGCGGGTTCACCGGGCTTTCAGCGGCGCTGCATCTGGCAGAGCAAGGCGTTGATTGCCACGTGCTGGAAGCCAAGCAGATCGGCTATGGCGGGTCTGGGCGGAATGCAGGACTGGTCAATCCCGGCGTATGGCTGCCGCCGCAGGATGTACGCGCAGCACTCGGCGAGGCCTATGGCGAACGCTTCATCACTATGATGAGCAATGCGCCCGCTTATGTTTTTAACCTGATCGAACAGCACCAGATCCGGTGTGAGGCGACGCGGTCTGGCACTATCCACGCCGCGCACTCGCCTTCAGGGTTCAAAGATTTGGCCAGGCGACATGAGGAGTGGAGCCGTCTCGGCGCGCCAGTCAAACTACTGACAAAGGATGAGATGCCGGATCGCACCGGCAGCAAATCCTTCCATGGCGGCCTGTTGGATGAGCGCGCTGGCACGATCAACCCGATGGGCTATGCCCGCGGCCTCTCCCGGATCGCGACTGCCGCGGGCGCAGCCGTCCATACCGGCGTCACTGTAGAATCATTGACGCCCGCATGCGGTAAATGGACGGTCCGTACCAATGCAGGCGAGGTTAAGGCGAACCGAGTGCTGCTCGCGACCAATGCTTATACGGACGCGCTCTGGCCGGGCCTTATGAACACCTACACCATCATTCACTATTTCCAGATCGCAACGGAACCGCTGGGCGAACGCGCCAAGCACATTCTACCTGAAGGCCAAGGCCTCTGGGACACCAACCAAGTGATGTTCTCCTGTCGCCGTGATGGGTTCGGGCGGATCATCCTTGGCTCCATGGGCAAGGTGATCGGCGGCGATAAAGGGCTGACGAAGTATTGGGCGCAGAAAACCCTCCGCCGGATGTTCCCAGAGCTTGGCGACGTCGGCTGGGAAAAAGCATGGCACGGCCAGATCGCCATGACGCCAGACCACCTGCCCCGCATTCATAACCCGGTTCCAGGCCTCTATGCCTCCATCGGCTACAATGGGCGCGGGATCACGACCGGGACCGTCATGGGGAAAGCGATGGCGGATTTCCTGGCGGGCGGATCAGCCGAAGATCTGCCGCTGCCGGTTACGGACGTGGCGCCTGTCCCAGCCGCTGCGCTCAAGGGCCAGATGTACGAGGCGGCGTTTAAAGCCTATCGGGTGCTGAAATCGATTTAAGGCCGACATAGAACCTAATGACCAACTACAAATTCGATAAAAGGGCGCGAGCCGCACATGCTTGAACAAGCGGGACTGAAAGCGCTCCGACTACTGGACCCGGAGCGCGCCCATGGCCTGGCGCTGAAGGCGCTGGCGATGGGACTGGCGGGACGTAATTCTGGGCCTGACCACGCCCTCCTCGCGACAGAAGCCTTTGGTCGCACGCTCCGCTCGCCCATCGGAATCGCCCCAGGCTTCGACAAACATTGCGAGGCCGTCGCCGCGACCTGGGCGCTTGGGCCTGGCTTCACGGAAATCGGCGGCGTCGCGCCAAAACCGCAGCCTGGAAACCCGAAACCGCGGCTGTTCCGGTTGACGGCGGACCAAGGCGTCATCAACCGCTTTGGCTTCAACAGCCAAGGTCATGCCGTGGTGGCCGAACGGCTTCGGCAATACCGCCACAATGGCGGCGAGGGCGTCATTGGGGTCAATCTGGCGATCAACAAGGATACAGATGATCCAGCGGAAGATTATGCGCTCGGCATTGCAGCGTTCAGCCATTTCGCGGACTTCCTGACCGTCAACGTCTCCTCCCCCAACACCCAGGGCTTGCGCGACCTGCAGGCAGAGGAAGCGCTGGCGAACCTGCTGGACCGCGCGGTCGCGGCTCGCGCCGCCATCGCCGCAGCGCCCGAAGTCACGCGCCCGCCGACACTGCTGGTCAAGGTTGCGCCAGACTTGGATGACGCGGGCATTGGCGCCATCGCCGACGTAGCGTTGTCGTTCAAGGACAAAGGCCTTGGCGGTCTCGTTATCTCGAACACAACTGTCGCCCGGCCAAGCGGCCTGAAAAGTGCAGAGGCGGCGGAAGCGGGCGGCCTTTCCGGCCAGCCATTGTTTGAACCATCGACAGCCGTTCTGAAAGCCTTCGCCAAACGGATGGACGGCCGGATGATGTTGGTCGGTGCTGGCGGCGTTTCAAACGGCGCCCAGGCCTATGCCAAGATCAAAGCAGGCGCGACGCTCGTCCAGCTTTATTCCGCACTCGTCTATGGCGGCCCATCGCTCATCCGCCGCATTACGGACGAGTTGGCGGCGCTGGCGGCTGCAGATGGCCTCAAATCAACTAGCGAAGCAGTAGGCCAAGACTTGTAGCGGTTTTGAGACGGCGCAACTCTGTGCGGGCAATTGACTATGTATGCCACTTGGCATACATTTCCTGATCGTGATCAAACCTCAAAGGCGCTCCCTAATGCCCCGATCCGCCAAAATCAGCTCGCGTATAGACCCCGAATTGAAGGCGGAAGGCGATGCTATTCTGTCAGCCATTGGCTTGAGCGCTAGCGACGCGATAACAATGTTTTACCGTCAGATTGTTATGCAGAAGGGCCTGCCTTTCTCCGCTAATATTCCTAATGAAGAGACGCTGGAGGCCATGCGGCAAGCCCGCGATCCTGCGTTCCGCGCTGGCGCCAAGCGCTTCAAATCCGCTACTGAGGCTATGACCGACCTTGACTCTTGAACCGCAGATGCGGGAGGTCATTTTTTCGGCACGCTTCAAACGCGAATACAAACGCGCCCTCAAACGGGGCTGTGACGCCAGCCGCCTCGAAGAGGCATTGCATTGTCTAATGGCCGGAACGCCGCTGCCAGATCGCTTCCGGCCGCATAAGCTTGTTGGCGAGTATACAGGCTTTTGGGAATGTCATTTAGCGCCAGACTGGCTGCTGATCTACGATATCGATGATGAAACGCTGGTCCTAACGCGTACTGGCACACACGCTGATCTGTTCAAGTAGCCGTGTGTATCGGCAATGACTTGTAGCGAAACTAAGCCGCGCATACTCTGCACCCAAACCCGAATCCAACGCCTTTTGAAGGAAAAATCTCATGGCTGGAAAAGTAGATGCGCGCTTGGCTGAACTTGGCGTGACGTTGCCAGAGACGCCGATGCCTGCCGCCAACTACGTGCCTTATGTGCAAAGCGGCAATCTGGTGTTCATCTCCGGCCAAATCTCCCGCGCGGGCGGTGAGGACTATACCGGCAAAGTCGGCCAGGACATCAGCCAGGAAGAGGGCGAGAAAGCGGCCCGCACCTGCGCTCTCGCATTGCTGGCGCAGCTGAAATCCGCTTGCGGCGGTGATCTGGACCGCGTCGTGCGCTGCGTAAAGCTTGGCGGCTTCGTGAACTGCAACCCTGATTTCACGGCACAGCCTGCCGTCATCAACGGCGCTTCCAACCTGATGGTCGATGTGCTGGGCGACGCTGGCCGCCATGCCCGTTTTGCTGTGGGCGCGCCTGCGCTGCCGATGAATGTCGCAGTTGAAATCGATGGCGTGTTTGAAATCAACTAGCTGATGGATAAGGACGGCCCCACCATTGAGGTCCGCGTTCAGGAACGGATTGCGGATATCCCCGCAGCCGAATGGGACACGTGCGCCGGGCCGGTCAATCCATTCACCTCACACGCGTTCCTTGATGCACTGGAGGAAAGCGGGTCCGCGACTGCCGAAGAGGGTTGGCTACCGCGCCATGTCGCGGCCTATGCTCCAGATGGGTCGCTGGCTGCCGTCTCGCCGCTTTATTTGAAGGGCCATTCCCAGGGCGAATATGTGTTCGACCATGGCTGGGCCCAGGCTTGGGAGCGGGCTGGCGGCGACTATTACCCGAAGCTCGTTTGCGCGACGCCCTTCACTCCCGCTACAGGCCGGCGCCTGCTGGTCCGGCCAGACGTCGATCAGGATCAATATGAGGCGGCGCTTGTATCGGCCATGCTGCAATTGGTTGATAACGCTGGCGTTTCCTCCCTCCACATCAACTTTCTCACCAAGGGCGAATGGGAGCGGGCGGCAGATTTTGAGCTAATCCAACGTACCGGCCAGCAATACCATTGGGAGAACAACGGCTACGTCACATTCCAGGACTTCCTGGACCAGCTTTCTAGCCGCAAGCGCAAGAATATCCGCAAAGAACGCGAAGCCGTCGCCGCCCAAGGCGTCAAAATGCACATCCTGACAGGCGATGACCTGAAGGAAGAACATTGGGACGCGTTCTATGCTTTCTACCGTAGCACCACGGATAAAAAATGGGGCTGGGACTACTTGAAGCGCCCCTTCTTCTCCCTGCTTGGCGAACGGATGGCGGACCGGGTTGCGCTGGTGATGGCGGATTATGACGGCCATTGGGTCGCGGGCGCGCTTAATCTGATCGGCGAAGACACGCTCTATGGCCGGAACTGGGGCTGCCTCGCCCACTTCAAAAACCTGCATTTCGAGGCCTGCTACTATCAAGCCATCGATTTCGCCATTGAACGCGGGCTGAAGCGGGTTGAAGCAGGCGCGCAAGGCCAGCATAAAATCCAGCGCGGCTATCTGCCTGTAGAGACCTATAGCGCTCACTTCATCGCCGACCCAAGTTTCCGCGCCGCGGTCGCTGATTTCGTCCGCCGGGAACGACGCGCCATTGGCGAGGAAATAGAGTTCCTCGGCGATTTCTCGCCCTTCCGAAAGGCGGATTGAGGCGATGGCGTTGGCTGAAATCCTGGCGGACCAGCTAACGCCGCTCAGTATCATCGGCCATCTATCTTTTGGGCTGACCGCAGTGTCGCTGGCCATGCGGGACATGCTGCTGCTGCGCGTTCTAGGTCTTATAAGCGGGCTCTTCGGCGTTGTTTATAATTATTTGGTGCCGGGCGGGCCGCTCTGGCTGGTGATCTTCTGGCTTGGCGTCTTCATGGCGATCCATGCCGTCCGCGTCATCGAAATCATCCGCGAACGCCAAGGCGTGAAATTCACCGATGAAGAGCGGGAATTGCATGCCACCGTCTTTCAAGGCTTCGACGCTGTCGAGTTCATGCGGCTGTTGAACCTCGCCGAACGCACCGTATTCGCTGCGGGCGATACATTGCTGGAGGCCGGTATCCACGCAAACCGGCTTTTCATCATTCTGGACGGCGCAGTTGATATCACGCGCGATGGCGATCGGATTGCAACGTTGCAATCAGGCGCCGCCGTCGGCGAGATCAGTTTCTTGCGGAACGCGCCGACGACAGCGACTGCAATCGCTGCTGAAACCACCCGTTGTCTTGCGTTCCCGGCAGGAGACTTGCGCAGTCTGCTCGCACGCTATCCCTCCATGCGGCTCTCCATGACAGGATTGCTATCAGGAGACCTAGCGGCGAAATTAGCTGATGCACGATAGTATTAAGCGCAATTGACCAATCGAAATAGCGCAACAATCGACGCATACATATATTACTAATACATATTAATACCGAATAGCTAATCTCTATTCCCAATTCACCTGCCGTTATTTAATCCAATATCGTCCCTCTGCTTTCGAAGAGCAAGCAAGGCTTCCCGCTAATGACCATCGAGATTGACGCAACGCGCAGCAAAAAAGCGCAAATCGTCGATCCGGATCAGCGTCGGATTGGGCGCCGGGCTAGTCTCATCGAACGGTTAGCGACGATCAGCACGACACCGTGTTGACGCAAACAGGGGGACGCTCAGTGGTCTTAGGTTTGGTTTTCTTTGTATCGATGGCGGCGCTTATTTTGATCCAGCAAATGCCGGTGATCGGCGAGCATGCGCCGTTGCTGGTCGAACTGGCGCCGATATTCGCCGTCATGGTGACAATCGGCTCAATGATCGTCTGGCGCTGCAAAGACGCGGAAGAATAAGCGGCGGCGCCCAGAGATAACCTGGCGCGGGCTTTATCGGTACAAAACGCTTTCGTAGCTATGCCACGGAGGCAAAGAGCAAGCGATATCTATCCGCTCAATACCGATCCACCCGAAACGGCGTCAGGTCAATCTCTGGTTCACGCCCGCTGACCAGAGCCGCGATATGTCGCCCCGTCACGGCGCCGCCGGTCAATCCCAGATGGCCATGACCGAAGGCATAAAACACGCGAGCATGGCGCGGCGATGCAGAGATCACCGGCAGGCTGTCCGGCGTCGCGGGGCGCTGGCCCATCCATGGCTCGGCGCCGGATGTATCAACCTCACGGAATACTTGGGCGGCATGGGTCAGGAGCTTATCGGCCCGCCCCCATGTGGGCGGCGCTTCCAACCCAGCGAACTCCACCGTTCCGGCGAGGCGCAGGCCTTTCTCCATCGTTGTCGTCATAAATTTCCGCTCGTTGAAGCTGACAGGCCGCCGTGTGGTGAAGCCAGGGTTCGGCAGCATCATGTGGTAGCCGCGCTCACTTTCCAGCGGGAACCCGTCGCCGATTTGCTTGGAGAGCGTCGCGGACCATGCCCCAGCCGCGATCACCAACCGATCCAGCTTCATGTCGCCATTGTCGGTTTTAAGCGTGTGCGGGCCATCGGCGCCAACCTCGAACCCGAGCGCCTTCGCGCGTACAATCTCCGCGCCCATGTGCGCCGCCTGGCGGGCGTAGGCTTCTGTCAGCGCGCCGGGATTGACGGTATGGCCGCTATTCGGCGCCCAGGTCGCGTGCTTAAAGATCGGCGCGAGGCCTGGCTCAAGCTGCGCAATTTCTTCCGGCCCGAGTTCATGAATTTCATGGCCTGCATCCCGCATGCGTTGGCGCCCGCCTGCATCGCCGTTGAACCCCGCATCGGTTTCATAGAGAGAGAGCCAGCCCTGGCGCTGGATCAAATGCTTGACGCCCGCCATATCCGCCAGCTCTTCATGCGCGTCGATCACAGGCGCATGTAGTGCGGCAAGGGCTTTGGATTGTTCGGCGATGCGGGCAGGCGTTCCCGCCGCCACAAACTTCATCAGCCACGGCAGCGCTTTCGGCAGATAACGTTTCCTCAGCGCCAACGGCCCTAACGGGTCCAGCAGCCAGCCCGGAATTTGCTTTAGCATGCCGGGCCCGGCCATCGGATTGATCGATTGCGGCGAGATCGCGCCTGCGTTCCCATATGATGTTTGCGTACCAGGCGGCTCGGAATCCACCAGCGTGACGCGCCAGCCATCGCGCAACAAATGCAGCGCGATCGAGCAGCCGACGATACCCGCGCCAATAATCGTCACATGCCCGTCTTGGGGCGTCCTTGCATCTGCGCTCATTGGCTCTCGCTCCTTCTTAATGCGCTGGCGGCGCCAGCCATCGCAGCTTATACATTCCACAGAGGATGGGGAGGCTGTGGTTGCCTGATATTTTGCTTGGCCTGATTGGCGACAATATTGCGGACTCCCGCGCGCCGATGCTGCACCAGCTTTCAGGCAAGCTGGCGGGCCTTGATGTCCGCTATGATCTCCTGACCCCGTCAGCCTTAAATCTGTCGTTTGATGCAGTCTTCGCTGGCGCCGCTGCTGAACGCCACGGTCTGAACATCACCCTTCCTTATAAAGAACGCGTCGTCGCCAAGCTTAGGATCGATGATCCGCTCGTGCGGGCCATGGGCGCCGTCAACACAGTGTTATTCGAGGCGGCCGGCCCCGCTGGCTTCAACACCGACTATTCGGGGTTCAAGGCCGCGTACGTGAACGCGATGGGCCATACTGCCCCGGGCCCCGTCTGCCTGATTGGCGCCGGCGGCGTCGGGAAAGCGATTGCGTTCGCGCTGGCAGGCCTTGGCGCGCGCGACATTCGTATCATCGAGATTGACCGAGCGAAGGCGGCGGCGCTTGCAGAGGCGTTAAAGGCAGCGGCGCCTGACCTCAAAATATCTGTGTCTGATAATCCGGCAGATTGCATTCCCGGCGCCAGCGGCCTCCTTAACGGCACACCGCTTGGCATGGGCGGATATGGCGGGACGCCGCTCGGCCCAGAATGGATGCAAGGCGCTGAATGGGTGTTCGATGCCGTCTATACGCCGCGCGACACGACGTTCTTGCAGGATGCGGCGGCGGCTGGTCTCAAAACAATTTCTGGCTATGAGCTATTCTTCTATCAAGGCATACACGCGTTTCGGCACTTCACAGGCCGATCCGTTGACGAAGCCGCACTCCGACAGGCGCTCGCCGATGCTGAATAAATCGCTTCGCACCCTTGTCCTTTGCAGCTTGCTGATTTGCGCCCCGCTACACGTCCGCGCAGACGCAGCGTCGGGCGCACGGTTGATGGCGGCGGCGGCGGCAGAAGCCGCAGCCATCCCCGACGGCGCAGCCAGAACACGCACCGTCTTGGCGATTGCGCGCATTCAGCATGCAGCCGGGCTCAAAACCCATGCCCGTGACGCGCTCCGGCAAACGGCGGAGGCGATCTGGGCCGCTAATGGCGATCAGCCGCCTCCAGTCCGAAATGGGTGGCGTGCCGGACTTCTGGCGGAAACGGCTGAGACGGCTTGCAGCCTTGGCTATCAAGATGACGCTGGCCGCATCTTGAACGTCGCATCCGATATTGCAGGATCGGCGGGGGCGGCGGCGCAAGTCCGGTTACTACGCACTGCGATCCTCTGCCAGAACGCCAATGCGAGCGAAGCGCTTTGGCAGGCGGTCGCGGCAGGCGCCACTGGCGAAACGGTGATGGCATTGGCGTCGCAAGGGCTCGCCGGGCAGGCTGAGGCGCTTTGGCGAAGTCTCTCTCCGCCGGCCCGCCAATCCTCCGCAAAATCAGTAGCGGCGGCGCTGGCGCGGCTTGGGTATCTCGAAGCGGCGCGCAGGATCAACCCGAACGTCCGCCCGCCGAGCGCCGCCGAAACACTGCCCGAACTGCTCGCGCAGGCCGAAGAGCGGCGGCTGACGGGCGACGACGCAGGGGCCGCAGGCTTCCTCGAAGCCGCAGCCCGCCAAGTGCGAGCCGCCCCAGCCTATGCCCCTGCGCTCGTGATCGTCTATGCCGATCTTGGCGACATTGCCCGCGCGAACGCGCTGATCCGTGACGGCGGCGACAGTCCTGGCGCACGGGCGGCGCTAGCGGCTGCCTATGCCAAAGCGGGAGACGCAGCTTCAGCCTCACGATTGCTTGGATCAGCGCGCGGCCCGGCCGCCATTCCAGCCCTCGCCGCCATCGCCAAAGCAGGCAAAGATGTGGACGCGGCAGCCAAGGCCGCACGCCTCGCTGAGGCCTTACGTCCAAGTCGCGTTAAAGCAGAAGCATTGGCGCATGCGGCGGCGGCGGCGATCGCATCGCGCTAAGGCGAAATTGGTTTTGCGACACTGATCTCGACGACCGAAGACAGGCAGCGTATTGATATTGCGAACACTATTCCTCCAGGAGAGAATCGATGGAAATCCGTAATCTGGGCACGTCCGGCCTGCGCGTATCGCTCGTCGGCCTTGGCTGCAATAATTTCGGCGCCAAACTGGACGCTAAAGGCACGGAAGCCGTTGTCCACGCCGCGCTCGACGCCGGCATCACGCTGTTTGATACTGCCGATATGTATGGCGGCGCTGGCGGCTCCGAAAAACATCTTGGCGCTGCGCTGGGCGCCCGGCGCCAGGACATTGTGCTCGCCACCAAATTCGGCTGGGAAATGGATGGCGAAGGCAAAAAGCGGGGCGCATCACGCGGCTACATCATGAAGGCCGTGGAGGACAGCCTCACCCGCCTGAACACGGACTGGATCGATCTTTATCAGCTCCACAAGCCCGATCCCTACACGCCCATCGACGAGACCTTGAGCGCGCTCGATATGCTGATTCAGCAGGGCAAAATCCGCTATATCGGCTCCTCCAACCTGAGCGCATGGCGCTCTACGGAAGCGGAATATGTGGCGCGCGAGCTTGGCGTCGAACGCTTCGCCTCCTGCCAAGAAGAATGGAACGTTCTGAACCGCGCCATTGAAAAAGACGTGGTGCCGATGATGGAAGAATTCGGCCTTGGCATGCTGCCGTTCTTCCCGCTCGCATCCGGCCTTTTGACCGGTAAATACAAGCGGGACGACATGCCGGAAGGCGCGCGCCTGACCGACAATCCAAAGTTCGCCAACCGCGGTTATGTGAACCCAGCCAACTTCGACAAGGTCGAAAAGCTGGAAGCCTATGCCAAGGATCACGGTCGCAGCTTGCTGGAGCTGGCATTCGGGTGGCTTGCCTCCCAATCCGTCACCTCAAGCGTGATCGCGGGTGCGACCAAGCCGGAGCAAATTCAATCCAACGTCACCGCCGCCGGGTGGGCGATGACCAGCGATGAGCTGGCGGATATCGACGGCCTCGTCGCCGACTGAAGCCGTTATGGCTGTCACGATTGAAAAACTCGACACGGCAGGATTAGAGGCAAACCTGGGGCGCTGGCTAGCATTCTGTACACCGCAGTCGCGGCCGGCGCCAGCGTCGGGTTCATCTGGCCGTTCTCGCTGGATGACGCCCGGGCTTTCTACCAAGGCAAAGTCCGGGACGGGGTCGCCAGTGGTGGGCGCGTGCTGTTTGCAGCCTCAGTTGACGGGCGTGTGCTGGGCACAGTGCAATTGGATGCAAACCTACCGCCTGTCCATCATCAAATCATTTGGGATCAGATTGGGATCGTTTTAACGGAGGATT
>JAYNYG010000042.1:0-32130 GCA_038102935.1 Alphaproteobacteria bacterium
CCTCCTCTAAATCATACCCTCAGTCTGTCCCATGTGCCCTGACGCCGGACATGGCAGCAAAACTGAGAATTCGGGCGAAGGCACAATTGACCGCGGCGAGACGATTAATCTCCGCATCGCGGCCATCGTCACGCAGACCCTGCCAAATGGGAACTTGGTGCTGCAAGGCCGGCAGGAAGTGCGTGTGAACTTCGAAATGCGCGAATTGCTGGTAACTGGCGTCATCCGGCCAGAAGACATCGCCTCCGACAATACGGTCGCCTATGACAAGATCGCCGAAGCGCGAATTTCTTACGGCGGACGCGGGCATATCAGTGATGTGCAGCAACCCCGATACGGCCAACAACTCTTTGATGTGGTGTTCCCATTCTAGCGGAAAACCCTTATCTGAAACGAAAAACGGCGCTCTCAGAAATGGGAGCGCCGTTTGCCTTTATAGCGATCTAGAGATGCGCGCTTAGAGCACTGCATCCCGCGCCAGCGTGACCTTCAGGCCATCATGCGCTTCTGACAATTCAATCTGGCATGCAAGGCGGGAGCCGTCCTGGACGTCAAGCGCCAGGTCGATCATGTCTTCCTCTTCCTCGGTGCGCTCACCCG
This sequence comes from Alphaproteobacteria bacterium, assembly GCA_038102935.1. Taxonomy (GTDB): domain Bacteria; phylum Pseudomonadota; class Alphaproteobacteria; order Bin95; family Bin95; genus VMCJ01. Next base: position 601 of record JAYNYG010000042.1, read on the forward strand.
TTTGGTCGAGCCATTCCTCGTCCACATAGACATGGCAGGTTGCACAGGCGCAGGCGCCGCCGCACTCAGCCTTGATCGGCATGCCGCCATCGCGGATGACTTCCATCAGCGTCCAGCCAATTGTGCCTTCGACTTCCTTTGTATTACCGTCAAGATCAGTAATGTGGACCTTCATCGGACCCCCAACTTCTTCTGCAAATCACTGGATGAGGTGGTGTACTGGAAGCGTAGCCGCTCGCCAGGACGGCACACAAGGAACGCTGCCTGAGACATAAGCGCCGCTTCATGGAAACCGGACAGGATCAACTTGAGCTTGCCCGGATAAGTATTGATATCGCCAATCGCGAAAATCGATGGGATGGACGTTTCAAACTTTTCCGTATCGACCGGAATGAGATTCTCATTCAAGTTCAGGCCAAAGTCTGCAATCGGGCCCAATTTCATGGTGAGCCCAAAGAAAGGCAGCAGCGCATCGGCGGGAACATCGCTCTCGCCATCCGTTTTGGATTTCACCCGAACGCTAGTCATCTTAGCGCCATCGCCATTAACGCCAGCGAGCTGCGCAATCTTGAATTCCATCTTGCCGGCATCGACCAGCGCATGCATGGCGTCCACGCTTGCAGGCGCTGCACGGAACCCGTCACGGTGATGGACGAGCGTCACTTTTTCCGCGACTGGCTGCAGGTTCAGCGCCCAATCGAGCGCGGAATCGCCGCCGCCTGCAATCACGATCCGCTTGCCTGCAAACGCATCAATCTTGCGCACGGCATAGAACACAGAGGTGTCTTCGTATTCCGCCAAGCCTTCAAGATGCGGCTTCTTCGGCACGAAACTACCGCCGCCTGCAGCAATCACAATCACATGGGCGACGATTTTCGTCCCCTGATCGGTCGTCAGTTCCCAACGATCATCGTCAAGCTTCCGCAAACCCTCAGCCATTTCCTGGAAATGGAACACGGGATCAAACGCTTTGGTCTGCTCCATCAACCGGTCCGTCAATTCCTGACCGGTGCACATCGGGATCGCAGGAATGTCGTAGATCGGCTTTTCGGGATAGAGTTCCGCGCATTGGCCGCCAGCGCGATCCAGAATATCGACCAGATGCGTTTTCAGGCCAAGCAGCCCAAGCTCAAACACGGCGAACAGGCCGCAAGGGCCTGCGCCGATGATGATAACATCGGTTTCATGGGTCTCTGTCGTCATGCGCTTCGGTCCAATCCAGGATCAGATCGGCGGAAAACTTAGTCTTCCACCGGCTCCAGAACCTGGCGGCCACGATAGACGCCGGACTTGAGGTCAATGTGGTGCGGGCGGCGAAGATTGCCGGTCTCTTTGTCGGCGACAAATGCGCCAGACTTCAGAGCATCGTGTGACCGACGCATGTTGCGCCGCATGCGGGAGGTTTTCTTCTTCGGAACGGCCATAACTCGGCTCCAACACAGAACGGCCAGCGAGTGCGCCAGCCTTCATTTCAAGCACTTTTCTACCTGCGACGCTCGTAGGACGCAAGCAAGAACAGCCTAGTTGCGACGATCTAACAGCCCGCGTGCGATCACATGGGCCTGAATTTCAGCCGCACCTTCAAAAATGTTGAGAATTCGGGCGTCACAGAGCAAGCGGCTCATCTCATATTCCATGGCATACCCATTACCGCCGTGAATCTGAACGCCGTTATCCGCGTTGGACCAAGCCGTTCTGGCCGCCAGCAATTTCGCCATGCCGGCTTCGATGTCACACCGCCGGTCCGAATCCTTCTGGCGCGCGGCAAAGTATGAAAGCTGCCGGGCGACCATGGTCTCAACGGCCATCCATGCAAGTTTGCCGGATACGCGCGGGAATTTGGCGATGGATTTGCCAAACTGCTTGCGGTCATTGGCGTAATTCAGCGCAACTTCGAGCGCCCGCATCGCGACGCCGACGGACCGTGCAGCGGTTTGGATGCGCGCAGATTCGAATGTCGCCATCAACTGCTTGAAGCCCTGCCCTTCCTCATGACCGAGCAGATTATCCGCCTCAACTTCAAATCCATCGAAGCCGATTTCATATTCCTTCATACCCCGATACCCCAGCACGTGGATTTCACCGCCGGTCATGCCTTCCGCCGGGACTGGGTCGGCATCCGTTCCACGCGGCTTCGGCGCAATGAACATAGAGATGCCTTTGTATCCAGGCGCATCCTGGTTCGTGCGCACAAGCAATGTCATGACATCAGCACGGGCGGCATGGGTAATCCAGGTCTTGTTGCCGGTGACTTTGTAAGCCTCGCCATCCTTTACTGCACGGGTGCGGAGCGAGCCAAGATCGGAGCCAGTGTCAGGCTCGGTGAACACGGCTGTCGGCAGGATCGCGCCAGTAGCAATGGGCTCAAGCCATTGCTCTTTCTGGCTTTCCGTGCCGCCAAGGCGGATCAGCTCAGACGCAATTTCGGATCGTGTGCCAAGCGACCCGACCCCGATATATCCGCGCGACAATTCCTCTGTCACAACACACATCGCGACCTTGCCCATACCCAATCCGCCGTAGGCTTCTGGGACTGTTAGGCCAAACACGCCGAGGGCGGCCATTTCGTCCACGATTTCAATCGGAATCAACTCATCGCGGAGATGCCAGCCATGGGCGTCAGGGATAACTTTTTCATCCACAAAGCGGCGGAACTGCTGCTGGATCAGATCAAGCGTCTCATCTCCAAAGCCAGACGCGCCGAAATCTCCCTCGCCAATCAGCTCAGCGACGCGAGCGCGGGCTGCTGCGGACCAACCCATCCGGCGGAGGTCTGCTACGGCAGGCGCATCAAGCGGCGCCAGATCGCTTGCCTCCAAGCCAAGGTCAATAGACCGAACAACTTCACCCTGCGAGATCGCGATGCCGCCCGCGATCTGGTTCAGGTATTCCGCAAAGGCCGCCGCGAGCATGCGTTGTTCAAGTTCATGGAACTTGCCATCTGCCTCTAGGCGAACGGCCCAATCCAGCATTTCCCGCAACCCGGCGACATATGTGGCGAGCCAGGCATAGCCATGGGCGGCAAGTTGTTCCTGTTCCAATAAGGCGGCTGCGACCCGGCCTTCATCGTTACTAACCTTAGACGTAACAGTCGCCCGCGCCGCATCCAGCACTGCCTCAGCGGCTGCGAGACCTTCGCGGCACTGACTGATCCCGGGAATAGTTGACGATGCATCCAGCATGGTTCGATCCTTCTTAATGCGGAATATTCTAACGTCTTTGTTTTAGGGCGGGATTGCCGGAACGCCAACGCGGCTCAATCGCGCGCCCCAATCATGCGACCGGCAAGAGGTAGACGCTTCGCAAGCTTCCGCCGATACTTTCATCATATCTGATTTAAGGAGCGCCCTTCCCGTGCCAAACACCGATCTCCCACCCACCCTACAAGCCGCCGATGCAGTTGACCCAGAGCTGATCGAAAAATCCCGCGCCGCCGCCGAAAAGCTCGTCGCCGGGTTGGAGGGTGGATACAAGCCGGAGGAAGAGCCGGTGCACATCTATCAGGCGGGAGGCTCCCAATGAGCGACGCGGACCTGGGTTACCTCTCAATGGCGGACGCCAGCAAAAAACTGGCCGCTAAAGACCTTTCCCCCGTCGAACTCACGGAAGCGCTATTGCGCCGAATTGAGGCGGTTGACCCCAATTTGGATTCCTACCTTCTCGTCGATGGCGACAAAGCCATTGCGAGCGCAAAAGCCGCCGAGAGCGCCATCCAAGGCGGGCGGCGCACTGGGCCGCTCCACGGCATTCCTTTCGCGCTGAAAGATATTGTCGATACGGCGGGCGTGCGCACCACCTGCCATTCAGAAATCCTGAAAGAGCACGTTCCCTCCCAAGACGCCACTGTCGCCGCTAAACTGAAAGCCGCAAGCGGCATCATGCTTGGCAAAACCGCGACCCATGAGTTCGCGCTTGGCGGACCGGCGTTTGACCTGCCATGGGCGCCTGCTCGCAATCCATGGAACCGGGACCATCACCCCGGCGGATCATCATCCGGGTCTGGCTCCGCCGTCGCCGCTGGGTTAGCGCCGATGGCAATTGGGACGGATACCGGCGGCAGTGTGCGCAATCCGGCATCCTGCTGCGGTATCGTTGGTATGAAGGCGACATATGGGCGAGTCAGCCGAGCGGGCGTGTTCCCGCTTTCCTACAGCCTGGACCATATCGGCCCGATGACGCGCACCGTCACTGATAACGCGATGATGCTGCAAGCTATCGCGGGCGCAGATAAGCGCGATCCAGCAAGCGCCGCCGTATCAGTTGCAGACTATACCGCTGGCATAGAAGGCGGCGTGAAAGGCCTGAAGATCGGCTATCTCCGCCACTTCCACGAGATTGATACGCCTGCCCATCCCGATATGGCGAAAGGCCTGGACGACGCCGTAGACGTGCTCCGCGCAGAAGGCGCAGACGTGCAGGACGTGACATTCGCGCCGCTCTCAGGCCTCGCCTCGACGAACCGCGTTATCTTGTTATCTGAAGCCTATGCCATCCACCGCGAATGGCTGGCTTCCCGTCCGCAAGACTACGCCAAAGCCACGCGCGACCGGTTGATGCCCGGCGCATTCTTCGCCGCTGCAGATTATGTGGATGCTCTCCGCCAGAAACGCCGCTATCTGGACCGCTTTAACAAGCTGATGGCGGATTATGACGTTATCATCTGCGCCTCCTCCATGGACCCGGCCTGCCGGATCGATGACGAGGCCGAAGTGGATCGCACATATGGCCGCCAAGCGCGCACGCCATTCAATGTATTGGGCGCCCCTGCCCTTGTGCAGCCTACCGGGTTCTCCAAAGATGGTATGCCGCTTTCGATGCAAATCGTGTCCCGCTCGTTCAACGAGGCGATGATCTACAGGGTGGCGCGGGCGTATGAGCGCGTGACGGAATGGACCAACCAGCGCCCGCCTGTCGATTAAGGAACAGCCGCGTGATCGAAATTTCCGGCAGCACCAAAGTCATCCCTGTCATCGGCAATCCGACGCCGCAGGTGAAAGCCCCGCATTTCTTCAACGCCTATTTCAAGCGCCAGAACATTGACGCTGTGATGATCGCTATGGAAATGGCGGATGATGCGGCTGGCAAGTTCCTAGACCTATTGCGCGGCTGGACCAATTGCCCTGGCGCCATCGCCACCATCCCGCATAAGCAGCACACCGCTGCGGCCTGCGACGAACTCTCGGACCGGGCATCTGCACTCGGCGTCGCCAACTTAGTGCGGCGGGAAGCAGATGGGCGGCTGATCGGCGATATGTCTGACGGCGAAGGCTGCGTGCAAGCCATGCGCGATCATGGCGTCGACCCTGCTGACAAAATGGCTCTGGTTGTCGGCACCGGCGGCGCCGGATCAGCCATCGCCTACGCACTGGCGGAAGCAGGTGCTGCAAATCTCTCCCTGCTGGACCTGGATTCAGGGCGAACAGCCAAGCTTGCCGGGATGCTACATGATCGATTCCCGGCGACGTCTGTCTCTACCGAACGACCGGACTTGGCCGCGCTGGATATCGCTGTGAACGGATCGCCTGTCGGCATGAACGGCGACCCGAATCTGCCAATTCCGCTCGACGGCCTACGCAGCAGCGCCATCGTTTGCGACGCCGTGACATCCCCCGAAAAAACGCCATGGCTGCAGGCGGCCGCTGCAATCGGCTGTAAGACATCGACCGGAAACGATATGGTGCGTGGACACTTTCCGATTCTATGCAGCCATCTCGGCTTTACGCCTGAATAAAGGACGATCTACACGATGGAATTCCAGCTTGGCGTGATGTTGCGCGGCCAATACGAGCATGGCGCAGATATGGTCGCGAAGGCCGATGAGATGATCGAGCAAGCAAAGTTCGCTGACCGGCTAGGCTACGCCTCCATCACCAAAGGCTCCCATTATTCAACGGACGCATTCCAGGCTTTCCAGCAATTCCCCGTGCTGGCTCGTCTTTCCGGCGAAGTGAAACAGGCGCGGTTGAACGCAGGCATCGTGTTGCTGCCCTTGCATAAGCCGCTGGATATCGCGGAACAGCTCGCCACCATCGACATCCTCTCCAATGGCCGCCTGATTTTTGGCGTTGGGCTTGGCTACCGGGAGGTAGAATTCAAAGCGTTTGGCATGACGCAGAAGCAGCGCGGCAAGCGGCTGACCGAGAATTTGATCGCCGTAAAACGCCTCTGGTCCGAAGACAAAGTCTCTATGGTCGGCAGCCATTTTGAGCTGGACGAAGCCGTGTGCTGGCCAAAGCCCGTGCAAAAACCAAACCCGCCCATCTGGATTGGCGGCAATGCGGATGTCGCGTTGAAGCGTGCCGCCAATCATGGCGATTGCTGGTACATCAACCCCCACAACACGCTCGAGACCTGCAAGCGTCAGATCGACCTCTACAAAGGCTTCCTGGATGAAGCCGGCAAGCCCTTCCCAACCGAACTGCCTATGCGCCGGGAAGCGTTTGTTGCGCGCACGAAGGAAGAAGCGCTGAAGCTGGCTGGACCCTTCGTCGCCAAGAAATATGCCGCCTATCATGCTTGGGGCCAGGATGATGATATGCCGGAGGATGAGTCTCTAGCTGGCTCGCTGGACGACATCATCGGCGACCGCTTCCTGATCGGCTCGCCAGAGGAAGTGGCGGAGCAGATGATCCGCATCAACAGCGAGCTTGGCGTCAACCACCTGATCCTTTCGATGGAATGGGCCGGGATGGAGAAATCTGTCGCCATGGACTGTATGCAGATGATGGCGGAAGAAGTCATGCCGCTCGTGAAGCAAGGAACCTGAGCAGATGATGGACGGGTCAAGCAGCGCAGAAGGCAAGACGGCAGAAGCAGGCGATAACAGCCCGCCAAAGCACGTTTACCTTGTAGACGGCTCCGGCTTCATCTTCCGCGCCTTTCACGCCCTGCCGCCCATGACCCGGGATGACGGAACGCCCGTCAACGCCGTCTATGGCTTCTGCAACATGCTCATCAAGCTGGTGGACAGCACCGAAGCAGACCGGATCGCCATCATCTTCGACGCCGCCCGCGCCACCTTCCGCAACGATATCTATGCGGATTACAAAGCCAATCGCGACGAACCGCCAGAAGAACTCCGCCCGCAATTCGAAATCGTCCGCGAGGCCGCCCGCGCCTTCGGCCTGCCCGCCATCCAACTCCCAGGGTTTGAGGCGGATGACCTGATCGCCACCTTCGCCCGCCAAAGCGTTGAGGCTGGCGCCGACGTCACTATCGTATCCTCGGACAAAGACTTGATGCAGCTTGTAACCGACAAAGTGTCGATGATGGACCCGATGAAAATGGTCGATATTGGGCCAGATCAGGTGCTGGAGAAGTTTGGCGTACCGCCTGCGAAGGTGGTCGACGTACAGGCGCTGGCAGGCGATTCCGTGGACAACGTGCCAGGCGTGCCGGGCATCGGCGTCAAAACAGCGGCGTTGCTCATCAATGAGTACGGCGATCTGGAAACGCTGTTGGCCCGCGCAGGCGAGATCAAACAGCCGAAACGGCGTGAGAACCTGATCGAGTTCGCAGATCAAGCTCGTATATCCAGAAGGCTTGTCGAGTTGGATGCGGCAGCTCCAGTTGAGGAAACCATCGACGACTTCCGCGTGAAGGCGCCTGATCCAGAGACACTGCTGAGCTTCCTAAAGCAGCAGACCTTCCGCACCATCTTAAGCAAAGTCGAAGCACGGCTGGCCGATGACGGCCGCATTGAAACACCTGCGCCCGAAGAAGGTCCGGCTGCTGAGAAAAACTACGCTCTCATCCAATCGTTGGAGGCCTTGGAAGCTTGGGTGCGCGAGGCAGCAGCTCAAGGCATGGTCGCCGTGGATACGGAAACAACCTCCCTAGACGCCCAGCGCGCGGAGCTGGTCGGCGTCAGCCTGGCCACAGCGCCGGGGCGGGCTTGCTACATACCCCTCGCCCACCGCGCGCCCGGCCCTAAGGGCGAACTTGACCTCGGCGACACGGCAAAAGACGCGCCCGAACAAATCCCGATGCAGGCCGCACTCGAGTGCTTGAAGCCGATGCTGGAAGATCAAAGCATCCTGAAAATCGGCCAGAACCTGAAATACGATATGGCGATCCTGAGCCGGTATGGGATTGAGTTAGGGCCATTCGACGACACTATGCTGCTGTCCTACGTATTAGATGCTGGGCGCAACAATCACGGCATGGATGAGTTGGCGAATAAGCATCTCGATATGTCGACAATCAAATTCAATGAGGTTGTCGGCAAGGGCAAAGACCAGATCGGCTTTGATGAGGTCGCGCTCGATAAAGCTTGTGATTATGCAGCGGAAGACGCCGATATCACGCTTCGCCTGCATCAGGCATTAAAGCCGCGCCTTGCTGGCGAGCGCATGGCGTTTGTTTATGAGGCTATCGAGCGTCCGCTAGCGCCAGTCCTCGCGAATATGGAAGCCGCGGGCATTCTTGTTGATCGAAACGTGCTTGCCAGCCTCTCTAAAGATTTTGGCGAACGCATGGTCGTGCTCGACGCGGAGATCCAGAAGCTTGCTGGGCGGGAATTCAAAGTCAGCAGTCCAAAGCAGCTCGGCGAAATCTTGTTCGACGAAATGGGCTTCCCTGGCGGTAAAAAGGGCAAGAATGGCGCTTGGGGCACAGATTCTGGCGTTCTGGAAAATCTGGCCGCCCAAGGCCATGACCTGCCGAAGCAGGTTTTAGAGTGGCGACAGATTCAGAAACTAAAAAGCACCTATGCCGATGCGCTGCAGAACTACATCAACCTGAATACGGGACGCATCCACACATCCTTCGCCATGACCGGCGCATCAACGGGGCGCCTCTCTTCAAGCGATCCGAACTTACAGAATATCCCAATCCGCAGTGAAGAAGGCCGGAAGATCAGGGGCGCTTTCGTTGCGCCAGAAGGCCACAAGCTGATCTCTGCCGACTATTCGCAGATTGAGCTTCGGTTGCTGGCCCATGTCGCCGACATCCCCGATTTGAAGCAGGCTTTCACCGATGGCCTGGATATTCACGCAGCGACGGCAGCGCTGGTATTCGGCGGCGAAGCGGAGACGATTGATCCTGCCCTTCGCCGGCAGGCCAAAGCCATCAACTTCGGCATCATCTACGGCATCAGCGCTTTCGGCTTGGCGCGCCAGCTACAAATTCCGCAGGGCGAAGCGCGCAAATTCATTGAGGCCTATTTCGAACGCTATCCAGGCGTTAAAGGCTATATGGACCGCGCCAAGGCCTTCGCTCATGAACATGGCTATGTGAACACCATGTTTGGCCGGCGCATCTGGACCCCCGGCATCACAGACAAAAACCAAGCGCGTCGCAGCTTCCAGGAACGGGCCGCGATCAATGCGCCGCTGCAAGGTGCTGCCGCCGATATCATCAAGCTGGCTATGGCCCGCGTACCAGGCACGCTCGAAGCTGCTGGCCTAAAGGGTCGTATGCTTCTGCAAGTGCATGATGAACTGCTTTTCGAAGCGCCCGAAGACGAGTTAGAGGCGACCTGCAAGACTGTTGCAGAAGCGATGGAAAGTGCTGCGACATTGTCCGTTCCACTCGTTGTTGAAACCGGAACTGCAGATAGCTGGGCCGAGGCGCATTAGGCTTCAATAGCCGAACTAAGCCGGAGTCACGAAAAAGGGCGCTGGAACCATATGGTCCAGCGCCCTTTCCGTCTCCGATATGGAGATTGATGCAGTGCTATTCTTCGCCGTAGAGGCTGCCGCCAAGCGTTTGGCGTAAGAACAGGAATGTCGTGCCTTCAAACCAATCTGCAGCGCCATCAAGCCGTGCGCCTGCGCCAACTGTCGTTTGCTCAGACACAGCGTATTCCATCCGGCCATAGGCGGAGAAGCCGATAGACGTTTCTTCCTGCCCATCATGCTGCGTGATTGCGGTAGCGCCCAATGGGTTGCCGGCGGCATTGAACCGCGTGAACAACAAATTGGTATTGCCAGCTTGACCGGGGAAGATATCCGCCGTGTCTTCGTCAAAGCGCTGAATGCCAATGGAGCCGCCGACTTGGTAGGACATCGGGCCGTCGCGGCGCGTATACTCAATCGGCGCAGAGACAGAGAAGTAGCTCTGCGGGCTGAAGTAGCCGCCATGGCCAAGCGTGAAGTGGCGAAGGTTCTCTTCGTAGCCGAAGAACGAGACGTTGCCGCCAATCTTCAGTTCTTCATCCTCGCGCTCAATGATGCGGATATAGGCGCCGAGATTACCTTCGATCGAGCGGTTGTCTTCAACGCGCTGGCCTTCATATTGATAGAATGCCGCATTGTCGTAAGTGCCGAAATCGCCCGTGTCAATCTCAATTCCAAGGCGCCCGCCGCGCTTTACAACGCCGCCGAACGTAACACCGTTCCGGGTGTCCTTCACGCCTGCATATGAGAGCACACTATCCGTGACAGTCCGCTGCTCAATCGTGAACCGCAGCGTTACAGCCTCAGACAGTTTCGGACGGAAGGTGATGCCGCCAACCGGCTTTGAAGAGGAAGCCAAGCGGCGTCACGCCGATATCTGCTTGGATCCAACCACCGTTAAAGCCAGCGCTCAGGCCAACGCCTGAATCGTTGATATCGCCAGGACTAGGAACAGCGCCAAAGTCTACTAGCGCATTCCGACCGAACCGCCGCAACTGACCTTCGTCGTTGCTGATCGTGCCAGCAGAAATGTAGGTTGGCGGCGCTGTGAAGCTGAACGAACCAAACTCGCCAGGCGCAAAATTGTAGGAAAGCGGCGTCTGCACTTCCAGCATCTGGTCAAGGCCGGCATCGCCATCGCGGGAACGCAATTGAACGCCGCCTTGGACAAAATGCCCGCCGCCTGCGCGCTCACCTGAAAGCTCGTTCAAGCGGTCATCAATGCGGTCTGTCAGGGTTTCTTCCTGATAGCGGGTGCGTTCTGCCGGATTAACAAATGCCGGAAGATTCGTCTGATGATGCTGGCTGATAGACGCCTTCACTTGAATACGGCTTTGGCTGCATCAACTGGCTGTCTGCACCGTAGGATTGATAACCGCGCGCGTTCGGACCGGGTGCGGCCTGCGCCAGCAGCACATCACCGCGATCATAGCCGATCATGCTGTCTTGGCCGTCACCGCCGTTTAGCATGTCATCGCCGAGGGACGATTGGTCAAACGGATTGGAGCCTGGGACGGGCTGGACTGGGGCCGTCCCGGCAGGCGCGCCAAAGCGTGTAGACGGAGCGGCGAATGTGCCGCGCGGCTGGCCGATATTGTTGAACGGGTTCGCTGGAAGCGTTTCCTGAACTGCGCCGCCGGATGCTGCAATCGCAGCAAGCTCTTGCTGGCGAAGATGCTTGGCGGTTTTATAAGCCTCGCGCGCCGTTCGGGTATCGCCACGGGCGCGCGCCGCCTCGCCAACCAGATAGTAGATTTCCGGGTTCGTCGGATGGGCGCGTACGGCCTGCTCCAACAGGACATTAGCAGTCGTAATATCCCGCGCAGAAATTGCGGACCCGATGGCGCCACGCAGAGCGTTGACGTTTTGGGGATCAATCTTCAGCACCTGCGCATAGATCGTCTGCGCTTCGCGGTACTGGCCGGCATCGGAGTAAATGCGCGCGAGGCCTGCAAGCAGCGTTGTGTTCTGCGGGTTCGCCGCGAGATGCGGGTAGATCAGGTCATACGCGTCTGCATAGGCGCCGCGCTGACGGGCGCGGTCGGCCTGTGAAAGCGCCATGCCAGAGCGGATTGCCATGATGTCTGCACGTTGCTTCGGCGTAAGGTCACGCTGCTCCGCCTGCATCAAAATGGCGGAAGCTTCGGCTTCCTGACCGGTCTGAACAAGTGCCCCAGCATACTGGATCGCCAAGGCTGGATCGCCTGCAAGAGCGCCGTTACGAGAAATCTGGCGACGCACCAGGGTCAGCGCACGGTTTGCGGCGCCGACTTCGGCAAGGGCCGCAGCAACAGCTGATGTTTCTTCCGGCGTGCGGGCTTGCGAAGCCAGCGTTTCGAGCCGACGCTTGGCGAGTTCACGACTGCCAGCTTCGCCAATGGCGCGGGCGGCAGCGACCTGTGCGACGAAGCTCGTCCGCGCTTGGAATTCCTGCGCCTTCGCTTGCACGTTGCCTGTATTCGGCAATCCGGCGACGTTCACACGGGCGGCGATAGTGGCGGCTTCAGCCGTTCGGCCCTGCTCATCGTAGAACACGGCGGCGGCGAATAGTTGTTCATCCGCGCGTTCTGGATCGGGCGCCTGCTGCAGGCCATCAATCAAATTAAAAGCTTGAGCCGGATCGCCGTTACGGGCCAAAAGGCGCGCTATGCCGAGCGTCGCCCAAGGATTGCGCAGGTCCTGGTTCAGAACGTTGCGATAAAGCTCATAGGCCCGCTGATCGTCGCCATTCTCATAAGCGAGGTCAGCCTCAATTTGCCACTGGCTGACTTGTAGGCCAGTAATGTTGCCAAGCTGCGCCCGCGCTTCCGGGCTCATCTGTTGGCTGAAGGCATAGGCTTCTTGTGAGCGGTTCTGGCCTGTCAATGCAGTGAACAGACCAAGCTGTGCTCCAGCGTCGCCCGGAACATCTGCCAATGCAGCCTGAAACTCACCTTCGGCTTCAGCATAGCGCTGCTGGTTGTTGAGCGCGTCGCCGATAAGCTGGTGGACGGCTTTGCCATCTTCACCGCTCCGTTGCGGTAAGCCGCGCGCAATCCGTTCGGCTTCAGGGAAGTTTCCGCTATCAAACGCGGCTTTCGCCTGCTCATACGTACCCCAGAAACGGGCGGAAGCGAGCGCTTCACCCCATCGCGCACGGGACCGCTTAGAGCGCTTCGCTGCGCGCGATAGATAATCTTCAGCTTCGGCAAAGCGGCTTTGCTGCAGGAGGATAACGCCGATGCCGCCAAGCGAATCTGCGTCACGGCGGTTACCGCGCAACGCATATTCAAACCGCTCGCGTGCACCTTCTGTATCGCCGCGCTCTAGGAGTTTGAAGCCCTTGGCGCGGGCCTCGCCATACCGGTCACGTCCACCGCCGCGCGCGCCCTGCGCGGCCTTCTTGATATTGCTCTGCGCTTTCGCGCGGGCGCTGACGACCGTGTCGTCATTCGGCACGCGCGCCAAGTAGCGGTCATAAAGCGGGATGTCTTTCTTCTTTGCGCCGAGCCACGTGAGCGCCTTACCCCAGGCGTCAATGGCATCAGCTTGGATCGACGGGTCCGCATCATTGGACAGATCTTCGAGCAGCTTGATCCCGTCGCGGCGGGTCGATTCGCGGTATGTCAGCACACGCGCATAGACAAGACCAGTCTGGGGGTCGCGGCGCTCCTGATAGAGGCTACGGAGACCGTTGCGCGCCTCGCGAATGCCGCTTTTTGTGCCGGCGAGGGTTTCATAGAATTCCTGCGCCATTTCGGGCGGCGGCGCTTTGCCTTTGCCGCCAAATGCAGCCCGGTAATTCGATACAGCTTCATCATAGCGGCCCTGGCTAGCCGCCTGTCGCGCGATGTCGATCCTGTTGCCAGCGTCACCGCCAAGCGTTTGGGCGACGGCGTCCGCCCCTACGCCAGACTTACCGCCTGTCTCAAGCGCTCGGCGGGCGATGTTGATCCGGTCAGTGTCGCCAGGGTGGATCGCCGCCAATTCGGCAAACGCCCGCTCTGCCTCAATCTGCATGTTGTCAGATGCATGGGCGACAACCCGAAGCATCATGGCTTCCGCATTGTTAGGATCAGTTTTCAGCGCACGATCCAGATGGGTATAGGCCAGATTGGCCTGTCCATTACGGATGCTGTGACGTGCGTTCTGCAACAGGCGCTCGATGGCCGTATTCACCGGCTGCCCCTGCGTCGTCAACGAAACGCCGGACACCTGCGCGACCGTAGGCGCTGCCGCAAATAGTGCGGCAGCGGCAACGCCGGCGGCCAAGGCCAAAGCTTGAGAACGCATAGTCATCTCCAAATTTGCTAAAGCGTATTATTCGGCGCGGGCGTCTTGAACGCGGGCGGCGGCGATACGCTGCAGCAACCAAACTAGAATCATCGACAGAAGGGCCACGCCAACCACCAGCAGTGCGATAAGCAGCAGCGGACGATCAGCGAAGTACCACCTGAGACGTTGCCAGAAAGGTATTGAATAAACAGTGAATTGGGGCCCAACTGCGAAGCTTGTGACGCCTTTTGTGTCCATTTTGATCAAATCGCCCTTAAACGAATCGACCAACTCGGCGTCCCGCATGCGGCGCGTGAGTTCCAGAGTCTCTTCTGGCGTTGCGCCGCTGAGGACGACGACCGTGCGATCAGAGACGCCCGGCCGCTCAAAGCTCACCATGCCAGAGAAGCCCTGGCCTTGGCCCGCAAGAACAGTGTTCGCGCGATCACGCTCGCCAGACAAATCATCTGTGCCGGACAGGAAGTAGCGGACAGAATCGATGGGGCTGACGGATTTTACACGCAACTGATTGCCTTCGTAGACAAACGGACCGCCGCCGTTCCACTCGACGATCTGGCCTTCGATCCCACGCCATGCGCCGATCACCAGAACATCCTGTGACCCAAAGCTGTCCAGACCGCCAGGCCGTGTGACGCTAACGCGGGTCGCCGGATCACCAGTCGCTTCGCCCATGAGCGCCATGACGTTCAAGTAAGCAGACGCTTCGTCTTCAGACAGGGACTGCGGCACAACAATGACCGTTTCACTTAGATCCGCTTTCCGCGTGTACGGATAGCCAACCGTTGCGAAAGACGCGATGTCTGGCAACGGCGTGTAGTGGATCGTATCGCTAAAATCGATCGTGGAGGATCGCTGTACGCGGAAACGCATATCAGGCGGCATCTTACCTTCGCACTTGCCCAGCTTCGGCAGCAAGCTGAAGAAGAACTGCAGCTCATTGCGCGGACCTGTGAATACCGAAGGATCAATTCGCACAACGTTGCGGCCTTCTTCATCCGTCGCCCCGCGCGCAAGCTCAGATACGCGGTCAATTGTTTCAGACGGCTGCAGCGAGATCGTTTTCACGAACTCATTGCTCAGCAGAATATCAAAGCGCGACGTGTTTTTATCGAGGAACGGCGCCTTTGGATATTCGTACGCTACCCGGAGGGTCGGCCCGCCCTGCTCATCTGGCAAGCGGCGCGGCGGCATAACGAACGGCGCAGAGAGGAATCCTGTTACGCCTACGCCCTGAAGCTCTTCGTCGGTACGAACGAGGCTTGCGAGCGGCACTGGCTCCTTAAGGGAAATCCAGCGCGCCGCATCGTCAACCTCATGCTCTTTAAGGGACGGCGCTGCGTTGACCTGAACGGCCGGGCCACGCAATCCGCTACGTGCGCCAAGCGCAAGATGCTGCGCCGCCTGCAAAACGCCGCCATCATCAGAGCCCGCGATGATCAGAACTTTAGAGCCTTGCGGGTTGTTTGGATTGGCGAGAAGCCAGATCTGGCTGCCCCCAACGGAGCCGGCATTGATTCCACCCGGAGCATTGGCGCCAGACACGAACACGACCGCATTCTCGTTGCCAAGATTGCTGTAGCGCGCGCTGATTTCGATGCCATGTTTGCGGCCCGCATCCCCAAAGTATGAGGCGACGACGCCAGCTGCTTGCAGAACTGTATCAGATGGGTTCGGCGGCAGCAGGAACGTGAGGGGTTCCGGCTCGTAATCGTAAACATCGACGAACGGTCGCGGCAGGATCGAAAGATCATCAACGAGCGGCAACGGACGCACCGCCATTTCGAGCCGCGAGGCTTTCGTATCCACGCGGAGCCATAGGGATTCATGCACCGGGTCTTCGCAATCGGTCGTATAGTGCTTATCCGTTTCCAGCAGCAGCACATTCTCTTCTTTGAACAGCGCCGCATTGATCGGGAGCTGGATCGTGGCGCCGCCGGCATAGGAGCGCAGCAGGCGCAACTTGCCGATCGGCGCGCCATTCAGCATTACGGAAAGATTGCTGAGTTCAGGCAGGAGCGATGGCGAATAATCATAGCTCAGCGACAAACGGGCCTGATCAACAACTTGATCAGAGCGCAGGGTGAACGGAATAAAGCGGAGCCCTTTGACCGAAATCATCTTCATGTTGGGTTCGACATTGAAGGACCGCAGGGTAGCCGTTTCCAATGAGCCATCCGGCGCTGGCGCAATCGGGCCAGGGCGCTGCGATGGCGCATCCATAGGCACCAGAACGACGGGGGATGATTCAATATTCGCGTTCGGCACGACAGCGTTCAGCGGCTCATTCGGTCGCAATTGGCCAGCGACGCCATCAGCTTGTCCACGAACACGGCCAGGCTGCTCTCTGCTTGGACGCATAGGGATAGGCGCAGGCGCAGCAGGGTTCACGGCGACTGGAGCCGCCCCAAATTGTTGCTGCACGGGTTGCGCGCCAATAGGCGCAGGCGGCGGCGCCAGCGGTGACTGAATAACAGCCCGGTTGTCCAGCGGCGGCGGCGGCGGCGCGAGGTCGCCCTGCTGCGCAAGACTATCCCATGGCATAGCCGCGACAAGCGCGCCTAGACCAACTGAGACCGCGAGCGCCGTCGCCCGTGCGCGAGCGCCTCTACCACTGCCAAACATACCGCCAATACCCCTGAAGATAGCGCCGAATGACCGCCAGATCGTATCAGCGCGATGATTATCCCATGACAGCCAGGCATCCGCCCGGCCAAACACCAACCGGACGAGATTGCGCTGCTGTTCCAACGACACGTCGTTGAACCGCACCCGCATTTCATCCCCGCGCACACCGACAATTTCGCCGATAACAGGAAGAACCTCAGACCCAGTTGAAATATCGAGACGCACGTTTTCGCCAATCCGCGCCGCAACATGCGGCTGAACCTCAATCAATGAGCCGCCCATCGAAATATCGATAGACCGCGTATCGACGGTTTCGCCGTCCGCAAACACAATTTGCGTATCCAAATGCACCGGCACTCGAACATGTTCCCGCACCTGGCGCCGCTCCCGCGCGACAGAGATCGCAGCAAGCACAACAATCAGGTTGAACGCGGCCCAAACCATGTTCAGCACGATAACGCCGACATCAACCTGTTCCAGGAACTGCAAATCCGCCTCGTTCAGCAGGATGCGCAGGATGCCCAGAATAAGGCCCATAATAAGGAACCCGGCGAGCACCATATGCGGCACAACACGGCTGGTGTCGAAGAAACTTTGCGGCAGGAGGCCGCCCTTCTCCGTCACGTTAAACGATCCACGGCGCGGATTGATCAGCGTGTACAGCGTTGGCCGGAGAATATGGAACGACAGCACGCTCTCATAAATCTCGCCCCAGAACGTATATCTGTGCTGCGCCTGCAATCTCGAGTTCGTCAGCACCGAATGGATCAGATGCGGGAACGCGTACAGGAAGATCAACTGCCAGCTGGATGTGATGATGTTCTGCGCGAACAGCAAATAGGCCAACGGCGCTGTCAAGAACACGAAGCGCGGCAACGCAAAGAAGAAGTGCAACATGGCGTTCAAGTAGCAGAGCCGTTGCGCCAATGTCAGCCCACGGCCAAAGAGCGGATTATCCAGGCGGAAAATCTGCGTCATGCCCCGCGCCCAGCGCATGCGCTGGCCAATATGAAGCGCCAAACGCTCCGTCGCCAATCCGGCGGCGAGCGGCAGGCGGACATAAATTGAGTCCCAGCCGCGGCGATGCATTTTCAGCGCTGTGTGGGCATCCTCGGTCACGGTCTCAGTCGCGAACCCGCCGACATCATCGAGAGCTTCACGACGAAGAACGGCGCAGGAGCCGCAGAAGAAGGCAGAGTTCCAGAAGTCATTGCCTTCCTGCACAAGACCATAGAACAACTGGCCTTCGTTCGGCACGGCGGAACCACCGCTGACATTCCGTTCAAACGGATCAGGCGAATAGAAGTGATGCGGCGTTTGCACTAAAGCGACGTTCTCATTCTCAAGGAATGAGCCGACTGTCATCTGCAGGAACGCACGGGTCGGAATATGATCCGAATCGAAAATCGCGATCAGATCGCTGTCCGTGCGCGTCATCGCGTGGTTCAAATTGCCAGCTTTAGCGAACTTGTTGTCCTCGCGCGTGATGTAACCGCAACCAACCTCTTCCGCGAATGCCGCGAATTCAGGGCGACGACCGTCATCTAGCAAATAGACACGCATCCGATCGCGCGGATAGTCCATCGCCATCGCGCCAAGCACGGTATTGCTGACGACCTGGAGCGTCTCATTGTAGGTCGGGATATAGACATCAACCGACGGCCAGACACTGATATCTTCAGGCAATGGCACCGGCTGTCGGCGCAGAGGCCAAATTGATTGCACGAAACCAAGAATCAAAACCATGAACGCATAAAGCTCAGCCAGGAACAGGTTTGTGCCGAGGAACATTTCCGCAAGTGTCTCAAATTGCAGCGTTTCTGTGAGCCGCCAATAGAGATATCGCGTCGAGACAGTTACCGACAAGACGACCAGCACAATCGTAATCGTGCGCGATTTGAATAGGTTGAGAATGAAAAATGCGATGATCGTGAAGATCATAAACAGGCCTTGCGACCATGCGTCTAGCTTCCCGGCCACCACAAGGGCCAGCGGGATACACGCCAAAAGCGCAACGAGCCATACCCAGAAAGGTACGGCATAAGCGCCCCTGCGGGCTCGTCTTGCGGCTGCATTCATTTTAGCTGAGCCCCCGCCCAATTTCCGTTACGTGTCAGCAAGACGTACAGCCCCCGTTGCAACGCCATCACTCAATCACGCCCCTTATACCCGGTAAACGCCAGTCTAAAACCCGTAAATTCTTAGCGTTTGGCTTAAAGCCACTGGTTTGCCTAGCATATCTGTCGTCAAAGCTTTCTAAACAGCTCCGCTAGGCTGCCTGATTCCTCACCCGATGCGCTATCGTCTGATTTTGCATCAGACACTGCAGGTTCTGGTTCCCGTGGCTTAGATGATGCAATTGCGGCGCCAGCTGAAGCGCTGGCCGCCGCAGCAATGGTGGCGCGGGCTGCGGCTGGATCAGTCACAGCTGCTCGCGTATCCGCCGCAGCTTCTTGCAAATCCTCTGCCGCCTCCTCGATCGCATCTGCGGCTTGCTCAGCCTTTTGCGTTCCGCCGACGACGACCCGTTCGCCCATGGCCTGCGCCTGCTCTGTAACAGTTTCGGCGGCAGCGGAAGCTTTGTCGGCGGCGGCAGCGGCGGCATCCGCCGCATCGTCGATGACCTCTGCAGCCTTTGATTCAGGCGGATTAACGTTGACGCGCACAGCTTCGGCGACGGCTCCATACCCGCGCGCGTCCATCGTTCCGTAGATCGAACCCGAACTTGCCCCAGCCGCTGCTGGAGCCGCAGTCACCGGCGCCGCGAAAACTGGATTTACTGGCGGATAAACTGGCGCAGGAGCTGGCTCAACCTCGGCAGGGGTCACAGTGGCGGCAATTTCACGCTCATGCGCTGCTGCGGCGGATGCTGCAGCAGCGGAGGCTGCAGCTGCTGCGGCGGCCGCAGCCGCAGCAGATCCGTTGGCATGCCCAGTATCGGCTACAGGCTGTGCAGGAACAGGCTGGCTAACAGCCTGGGCGGCGCGCATTGGCGGCGGCGCAGAAATCGTGTGCAGGTTATCGAACTCGTAGTAGCCAAGGCCTGGCGTATCTACGAAATCCAACAGACCACGAATGTCCGACGCTTCAGCCATATTAGCTCTCCACCACAAAGACTAGCGCAGGCCTAAGGACCCGCCCCTCTAGAACGCGGACAGCCCCCAAAGCTTCAAACACTTGCTCACGCGCGCAATCGAACGTAACAAAGCCGCGCCCGCCCTGCAATGCGCGCAAAATTCTCTACGTTTGCCTAATGAGACGAATCAAAGACATGACAGACCCTGCTCTCCTCCCTTTGCTGGAGCGTATCGCTGCAGCCCTAGACCGCCTCGCACCGCCGCCTGCGCCCTCTGGCGCTTTTGGGGACGCCGACGCATTCGTATGGCAGGCGGAGAGCCTTAGCCTGCAGCCCGTGCCACATGTAGCGCGGGTCGAAATGGCGCTTTTGCGTGGCGTCGACCAGGTTCGGGACATCTTAGTCGCCAACACAGAGCGCTTCGCCAAGGGCATGCCAGCGAACAATGCCTTGCTTTGGGGCGCGCGCGGAATGGGCAAAAGCTCGCTGGTCAAAGCCTCTCACGCTGAGGTCAATCGGGATGTGCCTAGCCGTGACGGCCGCGTGGCTTTGATTGAGATCCATCGTGAAGACATCGAATCGCTGCCGATCCTGCTGCGGCAAATCGACAGCCAGCCGCGCCGCTGCATCGTTTTCTGTGACGACCTGTCGTTCGATATGGGCGATGCGAGCTATAAATCCCTGAAAGCCGTGCTCGAGGGCGGTCTCGAAGGACGGCCTGACAACGTCATATTCTATGCAACATCGAACCGTCGGCATCTCATGCCACGCGATATGATCGACAATGAGCGCGCCACCGCAATCAACCCAGGCGAAGCCGTCGAAGAGAAAGTTTCGCTTTCAGACCGATTTGGCCTGTGGCTTGGCTTTCATAGCTGCGGCCAAGACGTTTATCTCGAAATGGTGAATGGCTACGCGGACGCCTTCGAGATCGACATGGATCGGGAAGATTTGCGCAAGCAGGCGCTTGAATGGGCGACAACGCGCGGCGCGCGCTCAGGCCGCGTCGCGTGGCAATTCATTCAGGATATTGTTGGCCGCGCAGCGCTTGAAGCGTCCTAGAACATCGTCGTGCCAGCCGAGCCTTGCTTAACTGCCGTTAACCAAGTCCTAAGCCCCCATCCGCCAAACTCGGATCGCAAAGTTCCGTTTCGGTGAAGTGATGGATCAGGCTATGGAGCAAAACGCTCAGTATTCCAGCGACATTCAGGCCCAGCATCCAATGAACGGCGCCCGGCTGCTCGCGATGGCGAGAGACCGGTCAATCGCCGGGCGTGAATCGCTCGCAGGGTCAGTCTCGCTTATTCTGGCAGGGCGAGGCGAAGCCTTCTCCGCATCATAGCATGGCCTGATGAATGACATCCTGCGCACGCTGATCAGGGATGTCGAACGCTCTGTCCGCCAAACATTGGCGGCGAACCTCGCGACCTCCGAATATGTGCCCGATGATGTGTTGGAAGCCCTTATCAATGACGATGTTGAGGTGGCCTACCCGCTATTAGCCGACAGCCCGTTGCTGACAGATGCGTCGCTCATGAATGTCATCCGCAATCAGAAGAGCGGCCATCGAATAGCGGTCTCGATGCGTCAGGAAATCAGCGCAACCGTTGGCGATGTAATGATTGAGACGGCGGATGTGGAAGCAATCACCTGTCTACTGAACAATAGCGGCGCCGCTATTTCAGAGACCGGCTTCGCAACCTTGGTCGAGGACGCCCGATCGATTGACGCCTATCGGGCGCCCTTGTGTCGGCGCCCAGACCTGAAACCAGTTTTCGCGATGCGGTTGGCGACCTTCGTTTCCGAATCCCTGTTGGCCAATCTGGTTGGCCGCTTCAGCATCTCCGCCGAATCATTGCAGCAGGCAGCGAAGAGCGCCGCGCGGACGACTGGCCGCGCCATCGCTGGCGCCACAATGGGCGACACAGAGGCCTTCGGCAGTCGCGGGCACGAAATCAAACTGATGATTGAGGCGCTCCGCCGGCAAGACTGGCCGCAGTTCGAATCGGCGATGGTCAGGCTGTCAGCGCTTCGACCGCGTCGTGTGCGCGAAATCTTGTATGAGGCCGGCGGCGAACGCCTCGCTGTGCTTTGCAAGGCATGCGGTATCAGCAAGTCAGACTTTGCCGCTGTCTTTATCTTCAGTCGGAAGGCGAACCCATCAGCAACCGTTGTCGATGCCGACAGTATGAAGCGCACGTTGACGTTCTATGAGCAAATTTCAAAGCCGCGCGCCGAGAAAGCCCTGGCGCGCTGGGCGGCTGAACCATCCCCAACCCGTCACTAGAGCATCGTCCATAAACTATGAGGCGTCTCGTGAGGCATAGTTTACGGACAATGCTCTAGCCCCCTTGGATGCCCAGCGCCCCTCCCCTATCCTGCGGGCCGCGACTGGATTCGAATGAGGGTGTTGTATGTCTATCGGCTTAGACGATCTGACAATTGAAGCGGCAAAAACGCCGGTTGAGCTCTCCGTGGACCGCTTTTATTTCGTCCGGCATGGGCAAACCGCAGGCAATGCCAGCGGCATCGTCCAAATCCCCACGATCCCATTGGATGACACAGGCGAAGCGCAAGCTGCCGCGGCAGCGGCCTTGCTCGCCAGCCATCCGATTGATTTAGTCGTCGCCAGCCCATTCAAACGCGCATATGACACGGGCGTCGCGGTGGCGAACGGTCGGCCAATGACCGTAAATCCCAACCTCGCTGAACGCCTATTCGGCGAGGTTATGGGCAAACCTGCCAGTACGCTTGATTGGCGCAAAACTGCGCTTGGCGGTGAAAGCATGGACGAATTTATTCACCGCACGCTTGTTGGGTTGCGCCAGGCCGTCTCATGGCCAGGCTCAATCGCGGTCGTCGCCCATGGCGGCAATTTACGTGTGATCTGCGGTAGCCTTGGCGTCCCGCTGACAGAGACATGCGTTATGAACGCAACGCCGATCCTATTCGAACGCGATGGCGATCAATGGCGGATGACGGAACTGGCGCTTCAGTAGTTCAGTTACGCCCCGCCCATTTTGTCGAGCTGGCGCTGCATCGCAGCAAGTTGCTCGCGCAGACTGTCCAACCCGCCATCCCCACTTGCTTTCTCTGCCTTTGGCTCAGGCTGCGTAGCGGCAGGTTGCTGGAATTGCGCCCAAAAGGACTGCATCGCCTGATTGAAAGCCGCCATATTCTGTTCCGCGGCCTCCTTCATCACCTCCATCGGCGCATTGACGGGGAATCCAGATCCGAAACCTGACTGCATGTTACGCTGCATCTCAGCCTGGTGCTGCTCGAACCATTGCGTCATGCATTCAAGATATTGCGG
Organism: Alphaproteobacteria bacterium; assembly: GCA_038102935.1. Taxonomy (GTDB): domain Bacteria; phylum Pseudomonadota; class Alphaproteobacteria; order Bin95; family Bin95; genus VMCJ01. The sequence goes on from JAYNYG010000042.1 coordinate 23,507, forward strand.
CATCATCCAGCCGCTCATGCTATCGCCATACATGCCAATGAGCTGGCGCAGAAACCCTATGGGCAACAGACTTTCTTCGCCCTGCTCCGCTTCAACCAGAATCTGCGTGAGTACTGAACGAGTAAGGTCCTCGCCAGTTTTCGCATCCTGAACCACGAAAATAACGCCATCCCGCACGAGCGCCCGGAGGTCGTCTAGGGTCACATACGCGCTGGCGTCTGTGTTATAGAGCCTGCGGTTCGCATATTTTTTGATGATGATCGGGGCGGTCTCTTCTTTAGTCCGCGACGCCATGGGCGCTAATCCTTCCGACTCGATATTCGTGTTGCATCGCAAAAACTCTGTTGTTGGTCAAGCTAAATGGCAGATTTCTAGATATTTGCCCTTGACGCGCTGCTGGAATTGCCGTCGCGTCTGATTGATGATCGCAGAGCCTGAAATCACCAAAAGCCGCCAAGGCCCGCGCCCATTGCCGTTGCATGCCTTTGCGGCGTGGAGCGCGTATGTCGCGGCGATCACGTCAAGCGCCAGCTTTGGCTCAGCGCGCTTGCTGCTCGGCGATGAGGCCGCGCGACGCATTCATGATGGCCTACCAGATGCTGCAGCGCGGCAAGCGATCACAAGCGCAACGATCCAAGAAACGGGCAAGCGCTGGACCGCATTCAACAAAGGCGTCAGGCTCTACCAGAATCACCCTTTCAAGCGGGCTGAAACGGCCCAACCGATCGCATGGACGGATGGGCGCGCGCGCTTACTCGATTACGCCCCGGGCAGCACTGGATATCCAGTTTTCGCGATCCCCTCACTCGTCAACAGCTACCACGCGCTTGATCTATCGCCAGACAAGAGCCTGATGCACGGACTGGCTGATGCCGGTTTCCGACCGTTCCTTATGGATTGGGGCGCGCCTGGGAGTGATGCGGTGGATTGGACTGTGGATCGCTACGTGTCAGACGTTTTGGTTCCTGTCCAATCAGCGATTGCTGTTGCGACAGGCCGTCCACCCATCTTAGTCGGCTATTGCATGGGCGGACTGTTGGCGGCGGCGCTTGCCTCTATCATTCCCCAAGAACCACCAGCGATGGCCCTACTCGCCACGCCTTGGAATTTTCATGCACCAGACCGGACCCAGGCTGATGGCGTCGCAAAGCTCGGCCCAATGTTTCAGATGAGCGCGCAAGCAAGCGGCGCCGTGCCGACAGATGTGTTGCAGACGCTTTTCTTTTCGTTGGACCCAACACTGGCGCTTCGGAAGTTCCGTGCGTTTGCTGATATGGACATGGAGAGCGATGCCGCCCGCGCATTCGTCGCAATGGAAGATTGGGTCAACGGTGGGCCAGACCTGGCGGCGCCGGTCGCAAACTCTGTCCTGACCGAATGGTATGGCGGCAACGCGCCATATCTGGGGCAATGGCGCGTCGCGGACAGAGTGATATCAAACGCATCCTTCACCGGCCCTACATTAGCTGCCGCCCCTACCCGCGACCGGATTGTGCCGCCAGCCAGCGCCCGCGCTTATGCCGAAAACGCGCCGCATGTCGATATACTCGATGTTGATGGGGGGCATGTCGGCATGATCGTAGGGAGCCGGGCGAAGGACCGGCTCTGGCGCCCCCTGTTCGAATGGCTGCACAATGCCGCACCGTGAAATCTCTTGCGCCAGCAAGCGGCCCGGATTACTTTTGTTGCAGTGCAGCAATTTTGAATCACAATGCTAAGGAGAAGCAGCTATGACTGACGTAGCCATCGTCGCCGCTAAGCGGACCGCCATCGGAACCTTCGGCGGCGCATACAGCAACGCCAGCGCTGATAGCCTTGGCGTCACCGCGATCAACGCCATAATGGCGGACGCGAACATTAACCCAGACGAACCAAGCGAGCTGATTTTCGGCCAGGTGCTGACCGCTGGCCAAGGCCAGAACCCCGCCCGCCAAGCGGCAATCCGCGCTGGCCTGCCAGACAGCATGCCCTCATACACCATCAACCACGTCTGCGGTTCTGGGCTGAAAGCTGTTGGCCTCGGCGCCCAATCCATTCGGCTTGGTGAAAGCGGGATCGTGATCGCTGGCGGCCAGGAGAACATGACGCAGTCCCCCCACTGCATGACGCTGCGCGCTGGCGTCAAAATGGGCGACGCGCAGATGGTCGACACCATGATCAAGGATGGCCTTTGGGATGCCTTCAATGGCTATCACATGGGCGTAACGGCAGAGAATGTCGCCGAGAAATGGCAGATCACTCGCGAAGAACAGGACGCCTTTGCCGCATCCAGCCAGAACAAAGCTGAAGCCGCACAATCCTCTGGCCGCTTTGCTGACGAAATTGCAGCAGTGACGATTAAGGGCCGCAAAGGCGATACCATCGTCGATACAGACGAGCACCCAAAACATGGCACGACGCCAGATACGCTCGCCAAGCTTCGCGCTGCATTTAATAAGGAAGGCACCGTGACAGCCGGCAACGCATCCGGCCTGAATGACGGCGCCGCTGCCGTAATGCTGATGTCCCTGGAAGAAGCCGAAAAACGTGGGCTTGAACCGCTCGGTGTGATACGCAGCTTCGCCCAGGCTGGCGTGGACCCTGCATTCATGGGCTCCGGCCCCATCCCAGCGAGCCGTAAGGCGCTCGCGAAAGCGGGTTGGGAAGTGGATGATCTGGACCTGATCGAAGCCAATGAAGCTTTCGCCGCTCAAGCCATCGCTGTTGGTCGCGATCTTGGGTTCGATCCCGAAAAGCTGAACGTTAATGGCGGCGCTATTGCGCTTGGCCACCCCATCGGCGCTTCCGGCTGCCGTGTGCTGGTGACGCTGCTGCACGAGATGAAAAAGCGTGAAGCCGCTAAAGGCCTCACCACCCTTTGCATCGGCGGCGGCATGGGTGTTGCGATGTGCGTTGAGCGCATCTAGCACGCTTGTCTGAGATTGACGGCATGGCGGCGGTAGAGTCTTATCGCCGCCATGCCTGACGCTCCACCCAATGAACGTGACTACCCGGCCAAGCCTATGGTCGGCGTTGGCGTCGTTGTCCTAAAGGGCGACGACGTTTTGTTGATTAAGCGGGGCAAACCGCCTCGCGTCGGCGAATGGAGCTTACCTGGCGGGTTGCAGGAGCTGGGTGAAACGGTGCGCGAAGCTGCATGCCGCGAAGTGCTGGAAGAAACCAACGTCGAAATCGCCCTCGGCGACATTCTAGACGCCATCGACGTGATCCGGCCCGCCCCCGATGGCCGCATCAAAACGCATTACACGCTCGTAGATTTTGGCGCAGTCTGGGAAAGCGGCGAGCCTGTCGGCGGCGATGATGCAATGCATGCTGAATTCGTGCCGCTAACACGTATCGAAGGCCTCGGTATGTGGTCTGAGACAGTGCGTATCATCAAACACGCAGTCGCGATCCGCCCACCCGAGTAAACGCGCTGCTATTTCAAAAACTTGTAAGCGCCCTGCCCTGACGCCAGCAACGCGCCATCGTCGCCGTCCAGCAACATCGCTTCAGCGAAAAACGTGGACCGGCCAGATTTCAGCAGCTTGCCCTCGCAGACCAGCAGGTCTCCTTTCGCAGCGCCAATGAAATTGCAGGCCATTGAGACCGTCACCGCATTTCGCCGATGTCCGGCTTCAGCATCCTTGTTGCCCGCGAACATACCCGCAGCATCAATGAGCGCGGAAACCACGCCGCCATGGGGCCGGCCTGCCCGGTTCAGATGCTGCGGCCCAAGCGGAACGCGGAATTGGCAGAACCCAGCCTCCCAAATCGCCAATTGGAATCCCATCACGGCCTCGAAGCGCGCCGGGTCGCCGGACGGAAGTTTATTCTCTGACATATCGGATTGCTTTTCTGGCGGGGCAAGTCACCGGATTGTATAGTCAGGCCGAAATGATTGAAAAGGGAGGTATGCATGTCCGTCAGCATGATCGGCTGGTCACATTTGCCATTTGGCCGTCACGAAGAAACGGTCGAGGAGATGGTGAAGACCGTCACCAATGCAGCGCTTGAGGACGCCGGGCTTGAAGCCAAAGACATCGACATCGTAATCGTCGGCCATTTCAATGGCGGCTTCCAGAACCAAGATTTTCCTTCGAGCCTGCCAATTCAAGCTGATCCCGGCTTACGGTTCACACCGTCCACGCGGGTTGAGAACGCCTGCGCCACAGGCTCCGCCGCGATCCATCAGGCCATGAACGCCATCAATGCAGGCCGTGCTCGCCGCGCGCTTGTTGTCGGCGTCGAGAAAATGACGGACACGCCAGGCCCTGAGATCGGCGATATCTTGCTGAAATGCGCCTATGTGCGGGAAGAAGCCGATACGCCAGCCGGGTTTGCAGGCGTGTTCGGGCAACTCACTCACCGCTACTTCCAACGCTATGGCGACCAGTCGGAAGTGCTGGCGAAGATTGCGGCGAAGAACCATGCGAACGGCGTGGCGAACCCCTATGCCCAGATGCGGAAGGACTTAGGCTTCCAATTCTGCAACACGGTTTCCGACAAAAACCCGCTGGTCGCCGGTCCGCTGCGCCGAACTGATTGCAGCCTCGTTTCAGATGGCGCTGCCGCCATCGTGCTTTCAGCGAATGACGAAGTCGCGTCCGCCGCCAAGGCTGTCACTTTCCGCGCCGCCGAGCAGGTCAACGATTTCCTGCCGATGTCCGCCCGTGACATGCTTGAGATGGAAGGCCCCGCTCACGCTTGGGCCAAAGCAAAAGAGGCTGCCGGCATCTCGCTCGATGACCTTTCAACCATCGAAACCCATGACTGCTTCACCACCGCCGAGTTGTTGGAATATGAAGCCATGGGCCTCACGCCCAAAGGCCAGGGCCGGATGGCGATTGACGAAGGTTGGGTGCTGAAGGATGGCAAGCTCCCGGTCAATCCGTCCGGCGGCCTTAAAGCCAAAGGTCACCCCATCGGCGCGACGGGTGTGTCCATGCATATCGTCGCCGCCATGCAGGCGCTTGGTCAGGCGGGCGAAATGCAGGTGGATGGCGCGGAACTCACCGCCGTGTTCAATATGGGCGGAACCGCCGTCGCCAATTATGTGTCCGTACTGGAGCCGCTAAAATCCTAGCCCGATCAGACCTCGCGGCGGCCCGCCACATAAGACACGCCCTCGGGGCCGACTTTTTCCGTGTGCGGCACATTCGCGGCCAAGCTGAAAGTATCGCCAGCGCGGCAGGTTTTCTCTGAGCCTTCGAAATTCACGGTGATCTCGCCAGCCGTAACGAACAAGCGCGCGTCAAACGGGTGCGTGTGCGTGTCATTGAACGTTCCGGCATTCATGCTGTTTTCGCGGCTGGCATAGCCGTCACGGTTCAGCTCAGCTTCAAAAGTCGCGCGATCCATCAAATATCTCCGTGTGAAATGGTTGGCCTAAGCGTCGCATAGCCAAGGGGTGGCCAGCAATATGTTACGCGTCCGGCGGCGGTTCATCGCCGCTCCAGTTTTTGCGCATGCGCAGTAGCGCCAAGCGGACTCTGGACTTGACGGTGCCAAGCGGCAAACCGGTGCGTTCCGCAATTTCGGCCTGGGTGAGACCTTCATAATAAGACAAGCGGATCATCTCTGCTTGCTCCTCAGACAACGTCTGAATGGCTTCGCGGACCTGCTCAGCTTCCTGGACTTTGTTGAGAATTTGGTCCGGGCGCTCCGGGTCCGTTGTGAACGTGGGATCATTCAGATCGATCTCCGGGCGCTTGGCCTTCCTCACGCCGTCAATTCGCTTGTTCCGCGCGATTGTGAAAAGCCAGGTGGATACGGCGGCTGCTTCTGGATTGTAGGACTTGGCGCGTCGCCACATGATCATCATGGTTTCTTGCGCCAATTCCTCCGCCAGCGCGTTGCCCGCCCCCAAGCGCAACATGTAGGCTTTGATGCGCGGCGCGAAATGCTGGAATAGGTCGGCGAACGCCTGGCGGTCGCCATCATCGGCGACGGCGCGCATCCATGCAGCAAATAGAGCGTTCGGCGATGGCGAGCCAGCCTCAGTCATACCGTCAGGGCGCGCCTTCCACGATGACCGTGCCGATTAGCGCGCCCTCTTTCAGGTCCCGCACTTCGAGCCTGGCGCCGCCATCCGCCGTTACGATGTGCAGCAGCACGCGGGAGCCATCTATTGACGCGCTTTCCAAGCGCTCGCCTAGCTGCAATGTGGCCGTGTCTGTGACCGGTGGACCGGCCGGCGCGCCAGACCGCTGCACCAGCGTCACCACAATCACAACAAACCCCGCCGCGATCAGGACACCCATACCGATGACCAGAGCTTTCACCAATGCCATTCTGTCCGCCGTCTGCTCGATACATGTGATATCCTTATAGCCCAGCAGCCATGCGGATCATATCGCGCCGAAGCGATTGATTTTGGCGGCGCTGCAACGTTCCGATGCCTTGCTCCTAAGCCCGCATCAAGCTAGGCAGGCGTTCATTTCCTACACATGGCAGCCCGCATCCCTATGACTGAAGATCAGGCCGACACCGGTCCATTACTGACAACGGTCGATGATGCGCAGGCTGGGGCACGGCTGGATCGGTTTCTGGCGGATGCCTTTCCAGATATTTCACGCGCCCGCATCACCGCGATGATCCAAGCAGGCGCCGTTGCAAGAGAGACCGGCGGCGACTTTTTACCCTACAAGGTGAAGGCTGGCGAGGCCTATAGCCTAATCCCGCCAGACCCCATCGATGCTGAGCCGGCGCCAGAAGACATCCCGCTGAATGTAGTCCATGAAGACGACAGCCTGATCGTCATCGACAAACCTGTTGGAATGACGGTCCACCCCGCCCCCGGCCAATGGACCGGTACGCTGGTCAATGCGCTGCTGCATCACTGCGGGCCAAGCTTGGCTGGCATCGGCGGCGTAAAACGGCCAGGGATCGTCCACCGGATCGATAAGGACACGAGCGGCCTGCTGGTCGCCGCGAAGACGGATGCAGCCCATCAAGGCCTTTCAAAGCAGTTTGCGGCGCACACGGTTGAGCGCGCCTATAACGCCATGGTTTGGGGGAAGCCGGCGCCTGCCTCTGGCTCGATCGAAGGCGCCATCGGGCGCGACCCGCGAAACCGCAAACGCATGGCTGTTGTCCATTCCGGCGGCAAAGCGGCCCGCACCCATTACACCACCCGCGCCGCATCTGGCCTTGGCGCGGCGTTGCTTGAATGTCGACTGGAGACAGGCCGCACCCATCAGATCCGCGTGCATATGGCCGAATCCGGCTGGCCGCTGATCGGCGATCCGCTTTATGGCCGCGTCAGCAAAGCCCGCCGGTCACGCTTGGATGACGCCGCTCTCGACGCCGCCCTGGCCTTTCCCCGCCAGGCGTTGCACGCGGCGACGCTAGGCTTCATCCATCCACTCACAGGCGATGCATTGCATTTCGAGAGTCCGCTCCCAAATGATATGCACGCGCTGCTTGAGGCGCTCGGGGTGACACTCTCTGGAACATGACGCATTCGTAATGCGTTTGTCGCAATTCCGCCGCATTCAACGGCAGAATCATTCAGGTGCGATTGATAGGCTTGGACGACTGAGAGGATGTTGCGATGACTGAAATGGCCCCAGCGCCCAAAACCATGCCGACGATGACGGCAGACGGGAACCTGCAACGCTACCTACAGGAAATCCGCAAATTCCCGATGCTCGAAGCCGATCATGAGTTCTCCCTCGCCAAGCGCTGGCGAGAAGATGGCGATGTTGATGCTGTGCACACCCTCGTCACCAGCCATCTCCGCCTCGTCGCGAAGATCGCTATGGGCTACCGGGGCTATGGCTTGCCCGTCGCAGAGCTCATCTCCGAAGGCAATGTCGGGATGATGCAAGCCGTTAAACGGTTTGAGCCGGATAAAGGGTTCCGTCTCTCCACCTACGCTATGTGGTGGATCAGGGCGTCGATCCAGGAATACATCCTTCGGTCTTGGTCTTTGGTGAAGATGGGCACGACGGCGGCGCAGAAGAAGCTGTTCTTCAATCTCCGCCGCATGAAGGGCAAAATCCAGGAAATCGATGATGGCGATCTGGCGCCCGAAAGCGTCAAAAAGATCGCGACAGATCTGAAAGTCACTGAGGACGAAGTCGTCTCCATGAACCGCCGAATGATAGGCGGCGATCAGTCTCTGAATGCGCCCATGCGCGCTGACGGCGAGTCTGAATGGCAGGATTGGCTGGCGGATGACACAGACACGCAAGATGTCGTGGTCGCCGAAAGCCAGGAACTGGACCACCGCCGCGCCATGCTGGAAGCGGCCATGAAGAACCTGACCGAACGCGAGCGCCGCATCCTGGTTGAACGCCGACTGAAGGACGATCCGTCAACTTTGGAAGAACTCTCTGGCGACTTCGGCGTTAGCCGCGAACGCGTCCGCCAAATCGAAGTCCGCGCCTTCGAAAAAGTCCAACGCGCCATCCGCAACATGGCCACCCAAGAAACGCTGGATCAGCAGAAGGCCGCGGAGACGTTCCGGGCGGATTGATCCTGCGCCCGCAGCTTCTCGTCGATTGCATCGCAATCGCCTGCCAGCCGACTGGGATATCGCGGGGCGTCCGGCGCATTTTGCTTGGCACAAATCGCCGTTGGTGTCCCCGGCAGGATTCGAACCTGCGGCCCCAGGATTAGGAATCCTGTGCTCTATCCGA
>JAYNYG010000043.1:0-20176 GCA_038102935.1 Alphaproteobacteria bacterium
AATCCTCCGTTAAAACGATCCCAATCTGATCCCAAATGATTTGATGATGGACAGTTAACGTAACGTTGCAGTTTTATGGAAAGCGAGACGGATCAAGCGGTCTGGCTATTCTGGCTGAGCGTCTTTCTTAGGGCCTGTGAGCTCTTCCAGGACGGACGCGGCATCCGCAGCTTCACGATTTTCAGCCTGCACGCGTTCAAAGATCTCACGGCGCAATACGGACGCGTTTGACGGAAAATTAAAGCCCAGCCGCACAGAACGCCCCCGGACTTCAATAATTGTCACTTCGATGTCGCTATTAATAACGACGCTCTCACCGATTTTTCGGGTGAGATATAGCATTGCGCACCGGGTCCCCGCCTATAAAAGCCGTCCAGAATATCGGAATGCCCCGCCCCCACTGGACTTCAACCGACCGAGACTTCGTCAAGGATAGCGTCGTTAACGTAGGATTTACAGTCATTTCTGTAAATTTCATCTGAAATCGAAATAATTTTTAGGCCTATGCCCCATGGAGCCCTCTGGACTCTCCGTTTTCAAGCAGATCGGATCGAAGATGCGTTGGCTGACGCAGCGCCAATCCGTGCTCGCGCAGAATATCGCAAATGTGGACACACCAGGCTTCAAGCCACGTGACCTTAAGCCCATGGGGTTTCAGAAATCGTTAGCGCTGGCCGCCGTGAAAACAGGCGGGGAAGCAAGCCACATCAAAATTCACACCACCAGCGGCGCCGGGCGTGGCCCAAGCCGATCTGAATTGACCCGTGTCGACCACGATACATCGCTCTCTGGTAATTCCGTCGATATGGAAGTCGAGCTCAAGAAGTCAGCTGATACGGCGCTTGAATATCAGACAATGGCGAACCTCTATCAGAAGCATATGGGCCTCTTGCGCATGGCGATTAAGGGCGATGGCTGATGGTGGATCTAGAGGTGATCTCCAATAGCCCGAAAGGACCAGTTTCATGAGCTTTAATGCGGCTATGGACGCGGCGGTCTCTGGCCTCCGCGCGCAAACTAAGCGTCTCCGCGTCGTCGCTGAGAACATGGCGAATGCGGATACAACATCCAACACACCGGGCGGCGAGCCTTACCGGCGAAAGACAATTTCGTTCAAGAGTGAGTTGGACCGTTCCACCGGCGCCGAGCAGGTGCAGGTGCGCGACATTGGCCGTGACCCATCGGCATTCACGCGCGTGTTTGAGCCGGGCCATCCGGGCGCAGATGCAGACGGATACCTATTGCGGCCCAACGTTTCGACAATTGTTGAGATCACGGACATGCAGGAAGCCCAGCGTAGTTATGAGGCCAACCTGACGATGCTAACCGGCGCGCGCAGCATGCTGCAGCGCACGATTGACTTGCTGCGTTCGTAGCAGGCCTTACAGGAGTTATCGCGATGACAACCATTGCTTCAAATGCTGTCGCCGCCGCATACGGTGCGGGTCAATCTGCTGGAACTGGCGGCGGCATGCCGGCGAAGCCTGGCGGCGAGGGGGGCGGATCGTTTGCCAGTATGCTGGAGGAAGCAGCGAGCGAAGCGGTCGATACCATTCGCAACGCTGAAAGCACCTCGCTGAAAGCGGTGTCAGGGGAGGCGGATTTGCTTGAAGTCGTCTCATCCGTGAACGACGCTGAATCGACGCTCCGCACCGTTGTCGCCGTCCGCGACAAGGTCGTGCAGAGCTACCAGGAAATCCTGCGTATGCCGATTTGATCGGCCACATTTCATGAATCAAACTGAAGTCATTGAGATCAGCCGCGAAGGCGTGATGGCGATCATCGTCGCTGGTGGCGCTCGGCGTCGGGCTGACGATCTCGCTTATTCAGGCGTTGACCCAGGTGCAGGAAATGACCTTGGCGTTTGTGCCAAAAATTCTTGCGATCTTTGGCGCGTCGATCCTGATGGCGCCTTTTATCATCGCCACATTGAATACGTTGACCGTATCGATGTTCGACCGTATCGCCGCCCTGAGTTAGCGGAATGACCCTCTCAGAAGCGGTGACAGGCGAATTGGCGGCGTATGCCATCGTCTTTTGCCGCCTGGGCGCTGCGATGATGTTCCTGCTGGGATTTGGCGATTCTGCCGTGAACGCACGCTCCCGTTTGGTTTTGGCGCTCGCCGTAACCTTCGTCATGGGCGGCGTGTTCGGCGAAGGATCACACCTGATTTCAGGGTTTTGGACTGCGGTGTCTGCGGTGATATCCGAAATCGTCATTGGACTGTTCATCGGCTTGGCCGGTCGTTTGACGATCACGGCGCTGCAATCCGCAGGCTCTATCATCGCTGCACAGATCAGCCTATCGAACGCGCTATCGACCGACCTAGTTTCAGCCCAACAGGGCTCGCTGCCCGCGAACTTCCTAACCATTGTCGGCGTCATGCTGCTGTTCGCGACGGACCTGCATCACTTGTTGCTGGCGGGCGTTGCCCACAGCTACGAGACATTCCCGATCGCGACTGCGCCGCAATGGGATGGGTTTGCGGAAGCGGTGGCGACAATTGTATCCGAAGGCTTCAGCATCGCGCTCGCATTGGCGGCGCCGTTTATTCTTGTCGGCATTACTGTATCGCTTGGAATGGGCCTGCTTGCGCGGTTGATGCCGCAGGTGCAGGTGTTTTTCATCATCATGCCGTTGCAGATTACAGTCGGGCTTGGGCTTCTGGCGCTCACGCTATCGGCCGGAATGCATTGGTATCTGCAACGTTTTGTCGAGCTGCAATCCTACGCCACTGGGGGTGGATAACACCCCATGGCGGATGAGGATGACAGTGAGAAGACAGAAGAACCCAGCCATAAAAAGCTGGAGGACGCCCGCGAAAAAGGGCAAGTGCCGTCCTCCAAGGAAGGCAATCACTGGATCATTTTCCTGGCCGCCACGATTTTCTTGCTGGGGTTAGCGCCGCCGCTGGCGGAAGATGTATCCCGGAACATGGTCGCGTTCCTGGAACGGCCACATCAATTCTCAATCACATCGCAGACGATGCCAATCATCATAGGGGATGCATTGAGCGCGCTCGGCCTGGCGATAGCGCCGACCGCAGCGTTATTCCTCGTTGCAGCTGCGGCCGCAGGATTGCTGCAAACGGGTTTCATTTTCTCAGCCGAATCAATCACACCAAAGTTGGAGAAAATTTCTCCAATCGCTGGCGTGAAGCGCCTATTCTCCCTAAAATCATTGACAGAATTCGGCAAAGGCATCCTGAAGCTGCTTATCGTCGGCGCTATCGCCGCCGGTGTGATCATGCTCGAAATGGCGGCGATTGAGACTGTTGCGGGCATGGGCGCCGCGGAATTGATCAATAAACTGGCCGCCGTTTGTGCGCGTCTTGTGATGGCGGTCCTCGCGATCATGACACTGATCGCATCGGTCGATTTCCGCTACCAGCGCTGGGAGCATATGAAGAAGCTTCGTATGTCCCGCCAGGATTTGAAGGAAGAATACAAGCAGACTGAAGGCGATCCGCTGATCAAGCAGCGCTTACGCCAAATCCGCATGGACCGTGCGCGCAAACGCATGATCGCGGAAGTGCCGAAGGCGGATGTCGTTATCACCAACCCGACTCACTTCGCCGTCGCACTCAAATACGACACCATGCACATGAACGCGCCGATGGTGCTGGCAAAGGGCGTCGACAAAGCCGCATTCCGTATCCGCGAGGTGGCCGAAGAACATGGCATTCCGATTGTAGAGAATCCGCCGCTCGCCCGTGGTCTCTATGCTAATGTCGGCCTGGAAGAAGAGATCGATGAGGAGCATTACCGGGCGGTTGCTGAAGTGATCAACTACGTCTGGAAGCTCAAAGGCCGTAAGGGGTAGGCTGATGACGCGACTGCATTGGTTCGTATTGGGCGCCGCCATTGTGTGCTTGGCCGCAGGCGTTGCACTGGGCGATTCGATCGGCGTGCGAGTTTTGACAGCGCTTGCTGGCGTGGCTGGTTTGGTCTGGGCGGGCCTTCAAATTGCACAAGGCGAAAAGCAGGCGGAAACAGAGGCTTCTGCAGCATCAGCGCCTTCTGAGACGCCAGCACCCCCGGAACCTGCGCCGCAGCCGCTCGAGGAAGAAGTGGAGCCTGAACCGATTGCGGTTCAAGCCAATTCGCTTGAGGTCGCAGCGCCTACTGTATTTGTGGGTGAAGGCACAGGCGCGCTGGAGAGCCATCCGGGGGCGCTTAACCGCTTTATGGCGTCGGGGCCATCAAACATCGTGCTCTTAAACGATCATGGCAGTGTGCTGGAGTGTAGTGATGCGTTCAGCGAGCTTGCTGGCATTACGGACGCTCCAATCAACGTGGTTGCGACCGACTTATTCGAAGATGACGCCAAAGCTGCAGTCGGCGCGGCACTCTCTGATTTCATTGCGGATGGCGCGTTACCTGATGATCCGCTTATCGCGCGGCTAGGGTCTGGGCCAAAAGAAACCTGCGCCGTTATCTTCTCAAATTTGCAGGCCGAACCGCGCATTATCGCCCTCAGTTTGCTGAACGTCACCCAAGAAAAGAAGCTGGAAGCGCAGTTCGCGCAATCGCAGAAGATGCTGGCGGTGGGCCAGCTTGCGGGCGGCGTCGCCCATGATTTCAACAACCTTTTGACCGCTATTATCGGCCATTGCGACCTCTTGATGCTGCGCCACAGCCCCAGCGACGAATCCTTCGCTGATATCAATCAGGTCAAGCAAAACGCCAATCGCGCCGCCAATCTGGTCCGCCAGCTTCTGGCGTTTTCCCGTCAGCAGACATTGCAGCCGCAGGTCATGGATGTCGGAGAAGTGCTGGCGGAGTTGGATAACCTGCTGCGGCGATTGTTGGGCGCTAGTATTGACCTGAACACCAGCCATGGTCGCGATCTGGCGTTGGTGAAGGTTGACCGGGTGCAGCTTGAGCAAGTTCTGATCAACCTGGCAGTCAATGCACGCGACGCTATGGACGGGCACGGCGCGCTCGAGATTGTCACCAAAATGGCGGAAATTGGGGACACCACCGGCACCAGGCTCGAACCGATGCCGGCGGGTGATTACGTCCAGATAGATGTGCGCGACAAGGGTGACGGGATCGCCAAAGAACATCTGAAGCGCATTTTTGAGCCGTTCTTCACGACCAAAGATGTTGGGAAGGGCACGGGGCTGGGCCTCTCAACCGTTTACGGCATCATGAAGCAAACCGGCGGATTTATCTTTGTCGATAGTGAGGTCGGCGAGGGTACGACATTCTCGCTCTATCTGCCGCCGCACGAAGCTGAAGTCATTGAGCTGCAAGGCGCTGTCGCCGCCAAACCGCTCGACCTGACAGGCGTCGGCACAGTGATGTTGGTGGAAGACGAAGACCCTGTGCGCTTGTTTGGCGCGCGGGCGCTTCGCGGCAAAGGTTATCGCGTAATTGAAGCAACGACAGGTGGCGCCGCGCTCAAGCTATTCCAGGAAGGGGAGGCCGATGAAATCGACCTTCTGGTGACAGATATTGTCATGCCTGAATTGGACGGCCCGAGTCTCATCGCTGAGGCGCGGAAGTTTAGACCAAGCCTGCCGGTGATATGCGTCTCTGGTTATGCGGAGTCTGAATTTCGGGACAAATTAGATGGCCTGCAGGATGTTCACTTTCTGCCCAAACCGTTCACATTGCAGGAACTGGCAGGTGCGGTGAAACAAGTTATTCCGTGAACATAAGGTGTTCTCAAAAATAAATTGGAACATAGCTTGACCATTTGGAACATTTAAGGCACATTCCCTCCATCGCAATTGAACCACTTGCCCACAGGCTAAAATTGCAGGCCTGTCGGCGCTATGGGATGATGGAGAATAACATGGCGCAATCCGCACTCAAGGTCGTAGAGAACTCCACAATGGATAAACAAAAGGCGCTCGAGGCCGCGCTCGGGCAAATTGAACGCGCGTTCGGCAAAGGCTCCATCATGAAGCTTGGCGAGCAGAGCGCGCTCGAGATAGAAGCGGTTTCTTCTGGTTCGCTCGGTCTCGATATCGCGCTCGGCGTCGGCGGTTTGCCGCGCGGTCGGATCATTGAAATCTATGGTCCTGAAAGCTCCGGCAAGACGACATTGGCGCTGCATGCTGTTGCGGAAGCCCAGAAGCTTGGCGGTGTTGCAGCGTTTGTCGACGCAGAACATGCGCTTGATCCGGCTTATGCCAGGAAGCTTGGCGTCAATTTGGATGAGCTGCTGATTTCGCAGCCGGATACAGGCGAGCAGGCGCTTGAGATCGTCGATACGCTGGTGCGGAGTCAAGCGCTTGATGTTCTCGTGATTGATAGTGTGGCGGCGCTGACGCCGCGTGCTGAAATCGAAGGCGAGATGGGCGATTCACTACCAGGCTTGCAAGCGCGGCTGATGAGCCAGGCGCTCCGTAAGCTTACGGCGTCAATCTCCAAAAGCCGGACAATGGTTATCTTCATCAACCAGATCCGCATGAAGATCGGCGTGATGTTCGGTAGTCCTGAGACGACGACGGGCGGCAATGCGCTGAAATTTTATGCCTCTGTCCGCTTGGATATCCGCCGGATTGGCCAAATCAAAGACAAAGACGAAGTCGTGGGGAACCACACGCGTGTCCGCGTCGTGAAGAACAAGGTAGCGCCGCCGTTCAAGGTTGTCGAATTTGACATTATGTATGGTCAGGGCGTTTCTAAAACGGGCGAGTTGCTGGACCTTGGCGTTAAGGCGGATATTGTCGAGAAATCTGGGTCCTGGTTCTCATTTGACGGCGAACGGCTTGGGCAGGGACGCGAGAACTCTAAGACATTCCTTGCGGAAAACCCGGATGTCGCAGCGACAATCGAACAACGCGTTCGCCAGAGCGCTGGTCTGGTCGCTGAAATGATGATGACGGGCGAGGGCGACGACGAGGATGACGACGACGAAATCTAGCCTCTGAGCCGCATCGCCGGAGCCGCTCTGGCTCTGGACAGAATAAGGGCCGGCGCGGTACATCCGTTAGCCGGTCCTTTGTATTTGGGCCTTTGAGATCGTTCTTCCAGTTTGGGGCTTTGAGCCATGGCGACCGCCAACGAAATCCGCAGGGCGTTTTTGGATTATTATGCCGGGCACGGTCATGAGATCGTCTCGTCGAGCCCGCTTGTGCCGCTGAATGACCCGACGCTGCTG
Source organism: Alphaproteobacteria bacterium (assembly GCA_038102935.1). Classification (GTDB taxonomy): domain Bacteria; phylum Pseudomonadota; class Alphaproteobacteria; order Bin95; family Bin95; genus VMCJ01. The sequence continues at coordinate 7,118 of JAYNYG010000043.1, forward strand.
TTCACAAACGCTGGCATGGTTCAGTTCAAGAATGTGTTTACGGGCTTGGAGCAGCGCGACTACAGCCGCGCCGTCACTTCGCAGAAATGCATTCGCGCCGGCGGTAAGCATAATGACCTCGAGAATGTCGGCTACACGGCGCGTCATCACACATTTTTTGAGATGCTCGGAAACTTCTCCTTCGGCGACTACTTCAAGGACCAAGCGATTGAACTCGCCTGGAATTTGATCACTAAAGAATACGGCCTTCCTGCAGAGAAACTGCTGGTTACGGTCTACTCCGAAGACGAGGACGCGGCCGATCTTTGGAAGAAGATTGGCGGTCTCTCGGATGACAAAATCATTCGTATCCCAACCAGCGATAACTTATGGTCTATGGGCGATACCGGTCCCTGCGGCCCATGCTCTGAAATCTTCTTTGACCATGGCGACAAGATCCCAGGCGGTCCGCCAGGCTCGCCTGATGAAGACGGCGACAGGTTCATCGAAATCTGGAACCTCGTCTTCATGCAATATGAGCAGGTGACGAAGGACGAGCGCATTGACCTGCCGCGCCCGTCAATCGACACCGGCATGGGTTTGGAGCGCCTTTCTGCCGTGCTGCAAGGCAAGCACGACAACTACGATATTGACCTGATGCGGGCCTTGATTGAAGACGTTGCAGCCAAGACCGGCGTTGACCCGGACGGGCCGCAATATGCGTCCCACCGTGTGATCGCTGACCATATTCGCGCCTCATCCTTCCTGATTACCGATGGCGTGCTGCCGTCTAATGAAGGCCGGGGCTATGTGCTTCGCCGGATCATGCGGCGCGGCATGCGGCACGCTCATATGCTTGGCGCCGAGGAGCCGCTGCTCCATAAAATCGCGCCGACATTGGCCCGCGAGATGGGGGATGATTACCCAGAACTACGCCGCGCATCCGGCTTGATCGAAGAAACGCTCCGCCTTGAAGAAGAGCGCTTTAAGATAACTTTAGAGCGCGGCCTTAAGCTTTTGGACGATGCGGTCGCGCCGCTCGGTGATGGTGAATCGCTTGAAGGCGAAACCGCATTCAAGCTTTATGACACCTATGGCTTCCCGCTGGATTTGACGCAGGACATTCTGCGCGGCCAGGGCCGAACGGTTGAGATTGATGGTTTCAATGCTGCGATGGAGCGCCAACGCGAAGCCGCGCGCGGCGCATGGGTTGGCAGCGGTGACACGGGCGATGCTGCACTTTGGTTCAAGTTATTGGAACGCCTCGGCCCCACCGAGTTTCTGGGCTACGCGCAAGAAGCGGCGGAAGGCGTCGCGACGGCGCTTGTGGTCGAGGGGGCCGAAGTCACGGAGATATCCGCTGGCGAAACGGGCCTCGTGTTGCTGAACCAAACGCCGTTCTACGCTGAATCCGGAGGGCAAGTTGGCGATATGGGGCGGATGACAGGGCCGGACGGCGTATCCGCTAAAGTGCTTGATGTGCAAAAGCGGGTGGGCGCCGTCTGGGCCCATCGTGTCGAAGTTGAAGCAGGCGCTATCACCGTCGATATGCCGTTGGAGCTTGTTGTCGACAATGCGCGCCGCGGCCATATCCGCCGCAATCACTCTGCCACCCACTTATTGCATGCCGCCCTCCGGGATGCGCTTGGGGATCATGTGGCGCAGAAGGGATCGCTGGTTTCGCCGGACCGGCTGCGGTTTGATATCTCACACCCCAAAGGCATTTCCGATGATGAGATGGCGGCGGTTGAGCATGCCGTCAATCAACGCATTCGCATGAATAGCGCCGTCGAAACCCGCGTTATGCCGACGGACCAGGCGATTGAAGCCGGGGCCATGGCGCTGTTCGGCGAGAAATACGGCGACGAAGTCCGCGTCGTCACTATGGGCGGAGAAGTGACGCCCGGCGCGGATCAAGAATGGTCAGTCGAGCTCTGTGGCGGCACCCATGTTAGCCGCACCGGCGATATCGGCGGGTTTGTCGTGATGTCAGAAGGCGCTGTCGCGGCGGACGTTCGGCGGATTGAGGCGGTCACTGGCCTGGCGGCGGAGGCCTTCGTGGCTGAGCGCCGACAGCTGCTGAGCGAAATCGCGGGCGTATTGAAATCAACGCCAGAAGAAGCGCCTGGCCGCGTCGCGCAAATCTTGAAAGAGCGCCGTAAGTTTGAGCAAGAAGCGACTGAACTCAGGCGGAAATTAGCGACTGGCGGCGGCAGTGACGCTGCGCCCGCAATGAAGGATATTGGCGGCGTCGCTTTCATGGGGAAAGCGCTAAGCGGCGTGCCTGCGCGCGAGCTGAAGGCCATGGCGGACGCCTTGAAAGGCCAGATTGGGTCCGGCGTCATTGCAGTCGTCGCGGAAGACCAAGGGAAAGCATCGCTAGTTGTCGCGATAACTGAGGACCTTAAAGGTAAGGCGGACGCCGTGGCGCTGGTGCGCGCGGGTTCGGCGGCCGTTGGCGGCAAAGGCGGCGGCGGACGGCCTGATATGGCGCAGGCTGGCGGCCCTGATGGCGATAAGATCAATGATGCGCTGATGGCGATCGAAGCCGCCTTGGCTGGTTAGGAGAGCGTTTCCATGAGTGAAGACATCACGATCTGGCATAATCCGCGCTGTTCTAAGTCCCGGCAAACCATGCAGTTGCTGAAAGATGCAGGCGTTAGTCCGACCATTATTGAATATCTCAAGGAAACGCCGGAAGCATCAGAAATCAAACGCATTATTGGCATATTAGACCTGCCGCCACGCGATCTGATGCGCGTAAAGGAAGCGCTCTATAAAGCAAACGGTCTCGGGGATGCAAGCGTCTCGGAAGATGACCTGATTGCGGCTATGGTTGAGCATCCGATCCTGATCGAACGGCCTGTCGTCATCAAGGGCGACCGGGCCGTGATTGGCCGTCCGCCTGAAAACGTCCAAGCTTTATTGAACGAATAAAAGACCAACCGGAGGAAATATCCATGCGCGAAGCCGTCATCGTTTCAACTGCCCGCACCCCAATCGGCAAAGCCTATCGCGGCGCTTTCAATGATCTTGAAGCCCCAACAATGGGCGGTCACGCAATCCAGGCCGCCGTTGAGCGCGCCAAACTGGACGCGGCTGATGTTGAAGATTGCGTCATCGGTTCGGCGGTTCAGCAAGGCACCTCCGGCTACAATATCGGCCGTCTTGCAGGCCTGACGGGTGGTCTGCCCGCCAGTGTTGCGGGGATGAGCATCGACCGCCAATGTGCGTCTGGCATGATGGCGATTGCGACTGCCTCAAAGCAGGTTATCGCTGACAACATGGATGTTGTCGTTGCGGGCGGGCTTGAAAGCATCAGCCTGGTGCAGAATGACCATCGGAATACCCACCGGACCCAGGATCCCAATCTCCTAGAAAAGCACCCGAATATCTACATGGCGATGCTGAACACTGCTGAGACGGTAGCGTCCCGCTACAACATCTCCCGTGACGCGCAGGATGAGTACGGTCTGCAGTCGCAGCAGCGCACAGCGGCGGCGCAAGAGGCCGGTAAATTTGATGATGAGATCGTGCCGATCACTGTCGATAAGGTGGTGTTTGACAAAGAGACCAAGCAGGCCTCCGCCCAACGTGTCACGCTCTCCAAGGATGAAGGCAATCGGCCAGAAACCAATGCCGAAGGCCTCGCTAACCTGAAGCCAGTCATCGAAGGCGGATTCATCACAGCAGGCAACGCCAGCCAGCTTTCTGACGGCGCAAGCGCTGCGGTCGTTATGGAAGCCGGTGAGGCGGCAAAGCGCGGTTTGGCGCCATTGGGCCTTTACAAAGGCATGGCGGTCGCGGGCTGCGAGCCTGATGAAATGGGCATTGGCCCTGTCTTCGCCATCCCGAAATTGCTGAAGAAGTTCGGCCTTTCCATGGACGATATCGGCCTCTGGGAGCTCAACGAAGCCTTCGCGGTGCAGGTATTGTATTGCCGGGACAAGCTGGGCATTCCCAATGACCTGTTGAACGTCAATGGCGGCGCAATTTCCATCGGCCACCCTTATGGCATGTCTGGCGCGCGGATGGTCGGTCATGCGCTGATCGAAGGCAAGCGCCGGGGCGCGAAGCATGTGGTCTGCACCATGTGCGTCGGCGGCGGCATGGGCGCTGCGGGGCTCTTCGAAGTCCTGTAAGCGGAAATTCGGGCGGCGGAGAAACCTCTGAATGGCGATAGCCGCCGCCCGGCCCGAAGACTATACCGGCCTGCAGCGCGGGATCATCCTGGCTACGGTCACGATGGCGACGACGCTGTACGCGACGACGATCCTTGTCGTCAGCGTGATCCTGCCGCAAATGCAGGGCTCGCTTTCCGCCACCCAGGACCAGATCGCCTGGGTCGTCACCTTCAACATTTTGGCGACAGCGGTTGCGACGCCGATGACGGGCTGGCTGGCCGGTAAGTTGGGCCGCCGCAAAACCATGATCTACTGCCAGCTCGGCTTTCTTATCAGCACGCTGGCCTGCGGATTGGCCCCAAATCTCGAACTCCTGGTTGTTGCGCGAATATTCCAAGGTGCATTTGGCGCCCCCATTGTGCCGCTGGCGCAAGCGACAATCCTGGATACCTTCCCGAAGGAAAAACAGGCCTTTGGCACCGCGATTTTCGGCATGGGCGTCGTCATTGGGCCAGTGATCGGGCCGGTGATGGGCGGCTATCTGGCCGATCTGTATGACTGGCGCTGGGCCTTTTACATGATCGTACCCGTTGCGGGCGTGGCCCTGGCGACCCTGATCATTTTCCTGCCGGAGTCTCGGAGCCGCAGCGAAGCGAAGCTGGACTGGACCGGTTTCCTTACGCTCATCGTTGCTGTTGGCGCGATGCAGTTGATGCTGGACCGTGGCAATCGCCAGGATTGGTTTCAATCCCTTGAGATCGTTATCGAAGGCGGTGTGGCGATCCTGGCGCTCTACTTGTTCATCGCCCATAGCCTCACGACCAAGAATCCGTTCCTGAACTTGAAACATTTGCTGGACCGGAACTACGCGCTCGGCCTCGTGTTCGTCGCGATCTACGGCATGCTGAACTTCACGCCAATGGTCTTATTTCCACCGATGTTGCAGGGATTGATGGGCTATCCAAACGCCATCATCGGGGAACTGCTCGGCGCGCGTGGGGCAGGGGCGATTCTGGGCTTTTTCTCCGCCATGTGGATTTCTAAGTTGGACCCAAGGGTCGGGCTTTCATTCGGCTGTGCGGTGCAGGCGGCATCCGGCATCTGGATGATGAGCTTCTCGCTGGATGTATCTTTCCAGGAGGTCGCGACAGCGAGCGCGCTACAAGGTTATTCCGTCGGCATCATCTGGCCGCCGTTGACGGTCGCGACCTTCCGAACGATTGATTCCAAATATCTGGCGGAAACCTCGGCGATATTCCATCTGCTGCGAAACCTTGGCAGCTCTGTATTCATCAGCCTGTCGGTCACGACCCTAATCCGGTCAACGACCGTGAATTACGGCCGTTTGGCGGAACACATCACGCCCTATAATGAGAATCTTCAGGCGGCCATTGCGCTTGGCGCCACGGATCCAGATGCGGCGGATGGTTTGGCCAAAATCAGCGTTGCGGTCGCCAAGCAGGCTGGGATGCTTGGGTTTCTGGATGCGTTTACGCTCTATACGGCAGCGTGTTTCGCGGTATTCTTGATGATCCCGCTCTTCAAGATCAGGACTGCGGCATAATTGCGCCTATACATGAAGGCGCCCTGGGGTCGCCAAATGGGGCCAAGCGCACTATTTTAAAATTTGGTTTGATCGATGGGCGTCAGTTCCGCCCACAGGAGAAGTTTCAGATGGATCATGTGAGCAACACCAAGGCTGGTGCTGATAGCGCTGAAAGCCCCGAAACAGGTCGCCCGAGCCGTCAGGAAGCTGAAGCTGCAGTACGCACTTTGCTCCGTTGGGCCGGCGACGATCCGACCCGCGAGGGCCTGATCGATACACCCAATCGCGTGGCCCGTGCATGGGAAGATTTCTTCGCTGGCTATGAGGTTGATCCGATTGACGTGCTGTCCCGCACGTTTGAGGAAGTCGATGGCTATGATGAAATCGTGCTCATGCGCGACATCCGCGTCGAGAGCCATTGTGAGCATCACATCGTGCCGATCATCGGCAAAGCGCATGTGGCCTATCTGCCAAATCAACGGGTCGTCGGCATTTCAAAGCTTGCCCGCGTGGTCGAAGTTTATGCCAAGCGCCTGCAGGTGCAGGAAACCATGACCGCCCAGGTCGCGAACGCGATTGAGAAGGTGCTAGAGCCCCGCGGCGTCGCTGTGTATGTCGAGGCCCAGCACCAGTGTATGACGACGCGTGGCGTTCATATGCCGGGCGTGGATACCGTCACCACCAGCATGCGCGGCGCTTTCCGCACAGATCCCGTCATGCGCGGCGAGTTCTTCCAGCTGATTGGGAAGTAGGCTCGCCAGCGCAACTGCCTTCAAATGTTTGCAGCTTGGCGGCGGCAAGGAGGCAGAAATGGTGGACGAAGGCTGTTCTAAACTTCGTTGACCGGATGGACCGGGGTTTCGCCCTTCAGAACGCGTGCGATATCGGCTGCTGTAGTAGCAGCGATGGCGTCCAAGCATTCAAAGGTGGAACCGGCCATGTGCGGCGTTAGCAGCAGGTTTGGCGCGCCATAGACTGGGCTAGCTGGATCAGGCGGTTCGCCTTCGAGTACGTCGAGCGCTGCGCCGCCGAGACGGCCTGCGCGCAAGGCTTCAGCGAGCGCCACTTCATCGACCAACGCGCCACGCGCACAGTTGATCAGGCAGGCGTCGGGCTTCATCAGCTTGATGCTATCAGCGTTGATCAAATGGCGTGTTGCTCGTATAGCAGGCGCATGCAGGCTGATGATATCGCTGGCGGCAAGTAGATCATTTAGCGCCATGGGCTGCACGCCGGACGCCTGCATATCCGCATCGCTGACAGCGGGGTCGCTCGCGGCGACAGTCATGCCGAACGCATCTGCAATTGAAGCAACGCGCTTGCCGATCTGGCCAAACCCGACGAGGCCGAGTGTCCGCCCGCGCAGCTCTCCGCCCGTGTGTCGCGCCGCATCCCAAGCTTTGTCCGCCATAGCTTTATGCGCACTGGCTGGAATTTGACGGACATGGGCGAGCATCAAACCAAACACCAGCTCCGCCACTGCATTGGCGTTGGCGCCGGGCGCGTTTGTGACTTGAACGCCGCGCGCAGTACACGCTTCGATATCGACCGGATCAACGCCAGCGCCATGTACGGCGACGATCTTGAGGTCTGGCAGGCGATCCAGCAGCGACGCCGTGATATAGCCGGAGCGAAGCAGAATTCCGCCAGCCCCCTGCAATGCTTCCGCCCAATGCGCCTCTTCGGCGGCGTCGAGCGGTTTGTACGGCAGACCAATCACCTTTGCTTCGGCCACGCCTTCAAGCGCTTTGCGGGCGGGCGCTTCGGCGATGGGTAGATCAGCAATGCCCGTAAGGGCGACCCAGGCGTCCGCCATCAGTCGAAGACCGTTTCGAAGTAATGACCGGCATCGACGACGGCTTCGATGACGGTTGGGCCGTCAGCTTCAAATGCCTGCTTCAATGCCGCTTCAAGCGCTGCAGCGTCCCGAACGCCGATAGCGGGCACGTTGAAATAGTGGCTTGGCGGCTCTTTATACGGTTCCGGCTCAACGTTTGATCCGTATTGCTCGTATTGGCGTTTGTGCTGCTTGAGCTGGATCAGGCTCAGCCAGCGATCGTCCAGCACAACGACCGGCACCGCAAGCTTCATCCGGCGGAGCGTCGCCAGCTCGCCACAGGTCATCTGGAAGCAACCGTCGCCGAGAATGCAGACAACGGGTTTTTCTGGATGCGCGAGCTTCGCTGCAATTGCGCCCGGCAGGCCGAAGCCCATGGAGGACCAGCCATTGGTAATCAGAAACGAGCGCGGATCATGCGCTGGCCATTGGCTCGCGATCTGATGGGTATGCGCGCCGACATCGAACGAAAGAATGCCGTTATGCGGCGTAACCTTACGCACGACATCAATCGCTTCATGCGGCGTCAGGACTGAGGCTGCTGGCCGGAGCGAGGCCTGGAACTTCGTCGCATGATCCGTGATTTCGCTGGCGTCCCAACCGTTGGGAATTGTGGGCAGGGCCGCCATCCGGCCAATGCAATCGTCCAAATCACCAATTGCGCTGGCTTCAAGTTTCACGCTGTCCACGATATCCGGCGCTTCGATATCTATGGCTGCGAGCGGCACATCATCAATCCATGCCTCGTACTCGACCTCAATGGTATCATAACCCAGACCGATCACTAGATCGCAGCTGCGGATAAACGCGCGCTGCACCTGGCGTTTGCCACGCTCGATACAGCCGATGGCGAGCGGGTGATCATCATCGATCAAGCCCTTCGACATTGTGGTCGTCGCAAATGGGATCTGATGCTTTTCGATGAACGCTGTCAGCTTGGCGGGATCGTCCATGCGCATCGCGGACATGCCGACAACAGCTATAGGCCGCTTCGCCGCAGCGATCCTGGCAGCAACAGCGTCGATCTCATCATCGCTTGCGGTGATGCCGATGGGCGCCGCTGCAATCGGCCCAGAGGGCGCGCCTTTGGCTTCCGCCAGGGATACATCTTCTGGCAGATCAATATGAACCGGACCCTGCGGCTCAGCGAGCGCGATACGGATGGCCTCTTCCATCACTTCGGCAACGTTATCGTGCCGTGCGGCCAACGTTGCTTTGGTGATGGGCTTGAAGAGCGCGTGATGGTCGATCCACATCTGAATGCGACGGCCAAGCAGTGGCGTGTTCAGATTGCAGGTGATCGCGATCATCGGCGAACGATCCAGATAAGCTGAACCAACGCCCGTTGCGAGATTGGTGGCGCCCGGCCCAAGCGTCGCAATGCAAAGCCCAGGCTTGCCCGTAACGCGGCCCATGGAATCTGCAGCGAATGAGGCGGAACCCTCATGGGCTGTCAGGACAAATTCCATATCGCCTTTGCGCATGGCTTCGATGAAGGGCAGCACGTTGCCGCTTGGAATGCCGAAGCCATGGGTGACGCCGGCGTCTTTCAGGATTTTGACCATCAGGTCTGAATTATTCACGGGAGTTGATCGCTTTCTTCAATTCGGTGTCAGTGCGGTGTTCAGCCGGGAGGCTATCAGCCCTCTAAGGCTTCCCACATTTGTTGATCGCGCTCGGCCGTCCATATCTGTGGATCGGCGATGCCGCTGGCTTCGTCGAAGGCGCGGGATACGTTGAATGGCATGCAGTGGTCGAAGATAACCCAATCGCCAAATTCAGACTGCATGGCGCTGTAAACTTGCTTGTAGGTCTGGTTGAGGTTCATGCCTTGATCGACGCACGCTTTGGCGCCGCCATAGAGTGCGTCGATGAAGGCGCGCGTGCCGCGGAAGCCTTCTGTGATCTGCTCCGGCGTGTCCAATGCGGCGCCGCGCCCCGGCACAATTTTTTCTGGCTTGAACGCTTGCACAGCATCCAGCGTCCCGCCCCAATCCTGCAAATAGGCGTCGCCGCAATAAAGGGCTGAGTGGTACTCGACGATGTCGCCAGAGAACATGACCTTCTCTTCTGGCAGCCAGACGACTGTATCGCCTTTGGTGTGTGCACGGCCCGTTTGCCGGATCTGCACTTCGCGGTCGCCCAGCCAAAGCGTCATCTCGCCTTTGAAGGTTTGTGTCGGCCAAGTCAGGCCCGGCACGCTTTCGATGCCCTGGAACAAGCGCGGGAACCGGCGCGCTTCAGACTCATAATCCTGCTGGCCACGCTCCGTCACGAGATCGCGCGTGTCCTCGCTCATGATGATTTCGGAGACGCCGTAGCCGGATGCGCCGAGAACGCGAACGGCGTGATAATGCGACAGGATCAGATGCTTGATCGGCTTATCCGTCACCTTGCGGATTTCATGGACGAGCTTCTGCGCCAGGATCGGCGTGGCGAGCGCTTCCAGCACCACAACGCTCTCGGGGCCTATGATGACGCCTGCATTCGGGTCACCCTCGGCCGTGTATCCATAAATGCCGTCTGCGAGCTCAGAAAACGTGACTTCTTTTTCTTCCAGGTCCGCCTGGGAAGCGAATGCTTTGGCCATCAATCTGGCTCCTTAGATAAACGCGACTGCTGAGAGATACGCTGTTCCAGCCTATTCTGAAAGTGCCACAATCGCCTCATGCAGCGCGATGATCCGCCGCGCACCCTCGGCATGCAGGTTTTCAATCAGTTGGCCGTCAAGTGTTGCAACGCCTTGGCCTGCTGAAATGGCGCACTCATAGGCTTTAACGACGCGCTCTGCATGGGTGAGATCATCCGCCGAAGGCCCGAAAGCGTCGTTTGCGGGCGCAACCTGTTTTGGATGGATGAGTGTCTTCCCATCAAAGCCCAAATCCGCGCCTTGCCGACAGTGCGCTGCGAATTCCGCATCATCGCCGAGGTTCAGGTGCACACCGTCCAAAATTGCGCAGCCATGGGCGCGCGCTGCCAGCAGGCAGAGGCCGAAGCTAGTCATGAAGGGCGCCCGGTCTGGGGTATGCGCGGCGCCCAGGTCTTTCGCCAGATCGGAGGTTCCCATGACCAAAACCGTGAGCCGGGGGCTGGCGGCGGCGATTTTTTCTGCGCGGAGGACGCCAATCGGCGTTTCCACCATCGCCCAAAGCGCCAAATCTGCTGGCGCGCCAGCGCCATCAAGCACGGCCAGAGCCTGGCGAACCATTGCGGCGGATTCGATTTTTGGCACAACAGCGGCATGCGCGCCGGATCTGGCGATAGCGGTCAGGTCTGCCTGGCCCCAAGGGGTATCCAAGCCGTTCGCGCGAATCGCAATCTCGCGGCGTCCATACGCGCCAGAGGCGGCAGCGGCCACTGCCATATCACGCGCAGTGTCTTTCGCGTCTGGCGCAACGGCGTCCTCTAAATCGAAGATTAGGGCGTCTGCGGGCAGGGTTTTCGCCTTTTCCAAAGCCGAAGCGCGGGCGGCAGGCATATATAAAACGCTGCGGCGGGGACGAATGGTGCTGGATGGTGCGGACAAAAGAGCGCTCCCACGTTATACATTACAAGTGAAGGCGTTAGTTGCGTCGCATCCGTAGCTGCAAGTCAAGCCGACAATGACGACAAGAAGCACCGATCTCGTTTTGACGATGCAGTCCAGCGTCGCCGCTGGGCATGTCGGCAATGCTGGCGCCGCATTCGCGATGCAGCGGCTTGGCCGCGATATCATGCGGATCGACACGGTGCGGTTTTCCAATCACCCAAAGCACGGCGGTTACGCTGGCGGCCCTGCTGCGGCGGCAGAAATTGATGCGCTGGCCGAAGGTTTGGAAACACGCGGGTTCCTGGGCGCAGTCGGGGCTATCTTGAGCGGATATCTCGGCACTGGCGAGAACGCGGCTGCGGTTGGCCGCGCCGTTGATCGTGTCCGCACCGCACGGCCTGACGCGCTCTACTGCCTTGATCCCGTTATCGGCGATAAACCGCATGGCAGTTTCGTAGCGCCAGGCGTTGCCGAGGGCATCGCAAGCGAACTTTTACCTCGTGCGGATATCATTATCCCGAACGTGTTTGAACTGGAGTATCTGACCGGCATGACTGTGGCGACGCCGCCAGACGCAATCGCCGCCGCCCGCGCTCTCATGGACGAAGGCCAGGCGGCGTTAGTCGTTGCGACGGGGCTGCACATCGGCGCGGATATCGCCAATGTGGCGGTGACAACTGACGACGCTTGGTCTTGCGCGGCGCCAGCAGTGGATGCGCCCGCATATGGCGCCGGCGACCTATTCGCATCGGTCTACTTGGCGCGCTATCTAGAAAATCCGTCTGCGTCCCGTGCGCTCTCGCTCGCGACATCTGCAGTTCATGCGGTGTTTGTTGAGACGGTGCGGCAGGCGCTGCCAGAATTGGCTTTGATCCCAGCGCAGGCGGTTCTGGCTGATCCGCCTCATCTTTTCGCAAGTGAAGGCGTGCAATAGGCGATGGAAGGCGACATCCACTCAGGTCTAGGTTGGTTGCGTGATGCGGTGGTGTATTTGGGCGCCGTCGTCATCGTGGCGCCGATATGTCTGCGCATGCAGGTCAGCCCGATTTTGGGCTACTTGCTTGCTGGCGTACTGCTCGGGCCGCATGCGCTTGGGCTTATTCACGAAGTCGAAGCCGCGGCGCACCTTGCGGAGCTGGGCATCGTGCTGCTGATGTTCACCATCGGCCTTGAAATATCCTGGCAGCGGCTGCGACGGATGGCCAAGCAGGTATTCGGCGTTGGAATGGCGCAGGTGCTGTTGACCTCGACAGGGTTCTATTTCGCCGCCCGCGCGATGGGGCTGTCGATGGAGGCTTCGCTGCTGGTCGGCGGGGCTCTGTCTCTTTCATCCACCGCCTTCGTAGTGCGGCTGTTGGCAGAGCGGGGGGCGTTGCAATCCCAGCAGGGCCGTCTCGTTTTCTCAACACTCTTGTTCCAAGACTTGGCGGTTGCGCCGATGCTGGCCGCAGCACCGCTGATTGCGGTCGCAGATGAAGCCGAGATGCCGGGCGCCGCGGAAATTCTGATGGCGCTCGCTTGGGCGCTGATTGCTGTGGTTGGCATTATCGGGTTTGGCCGCTACGCCATGCGTCCAGCGCTGAAACTCATTGATGGCTTGAACAATCGCGAAGTCTTTGCCGCCGCAAGCTTGTTGATCGTGCTGGCGACGGCATGGGCGGGCGCTTCGGCTGGATTGTCCATGGCGCTCGGCGCGTTCTTGGCTGGCATGGTTCTGGCGGGTTCAGGATTTAGGCATAAAGTAGAAAATGAAGTTGTACCGGCTAGAGGTTTGCTTTTAGGCTTATTTTTCATGTCTATTGGTGCTCTGATTGATGTTGGCGCGCTATCCGAATATTGGTTGAGTGCGATCATCGTCACCATCGCCATTATCGTTTTCAAAACCGTGGTGACGGCGACCCTCGCACGGATCGCTGGGTTTTCCTGGCCAATGGCGATCCATGTGGGATTGCTGCTTGCGCAAGCGGGCGAGTTTGCGTTTGCGCTGACCTCTATCGTATTCGCTGGCGGGTTGCTGGCGGAAGCTGATGCTCAAATCTTGTTC
>JAYNYG010000043.1:20186-31851 GCA_038102935.1 Alphaproteobacteria bacterium
ACGGCGATTTCACTGGTGCTGACGCCTGGTCTCGCCGCTATTGGCGCCAGGGTTGACCGGAAGCTGGAAAGCCGTGGCTTACCTGGCTTCCAGGAGTTGGAAGCTGCGACCACCAAGTCAGACTCACATGTCGCGATCTTCGGCTATGGCCGCGCGGGCCAAACCTTGGCGCGTGTTCTGGAGGCGTCTGACGAAGCCTATATCGCCGTCGACAATACGCCCGCACGTGTGGCTGCGGCCGCAGCACAAGGCCATCCCGTGTTTTATGCGGATGCAGGCAGGGACAAAACATTGGACATGATGGGCCTAGAATCCGTCCGCCTCGCAATCGTAGCGATGGGGGATGCGCATTCAGCGTCTGAATTGGTACAGGCGTTGAAGCGCCGCCGCCCGGACCTGCCGATTTATGCCCGCGCCCGAGGGCAGGAGGCGCAGACGTTGCTGCGCGCCGCCGGGGCGGACGTTGTCGTGCGTGAGGTGGCGGAATCAAGTTTGCACATGGGCGGCACTATCCTGCGCGGCCTCGGGCGTGAGCGTGAGGATGTGGCGGCGACCATCGACGCGTTCCGCGAGGACGAATATCGCGCGCTTTCGGCCTTTCTGGACGCTTCGGGGACGCGTCTCGGCGAACGCCCGAAAGACCCGTTACTGGAGCCTCAAACGGATGGCGCGCCAGAGGGTGACCCTGACGCGCCAAAACCGGTGAGCAAAGCTTCGCAGCTGCGTTAGCCGCGAACGGCGTCCATCAGTGGGGTGACGCTGTCGGCGCTATCGAAGTTGCGGCAGAGGAGTATAACCTCTTCCGCCTTCTCTGCGCCGATCACAGGCGTCGCCAGTGCGCGGAACTTGCCTTCGAGTTTTTCCCACTGGCGGGCGAGATCACGCTCTGGTTCCGCCACGTCGTAGCGTTCTTGGATGACGACGCCGTCTTTCTGGTGAATCACAATCTTGGCCTCGAACGGCCCGTGATCTTGAACGCCCTTGACTGATACCTTGGACCGCAATTTGGATGGCGCATCGTCCGACATGCGTTCATCCTCATAGAGCGAGAGCGCGCCATTCGCTTGGCCAAGCAGGCCAAGCGCCACGTTATGCGTCATGCTGAACTTGCCTTCGAGGCCGGTTACCGGCTCAGCGATGTCGCACATGCCGATGCAATGCTGGTTGACGGTGAGGTCAACCTTCTCGACCAATTCTGGGTCGAATGCGGGATGTTCAGCGGCCTTAATCGCAGCTTCGATCGGGCCATGCACGCCGTAGCAAGCGGCGTGGTACTTGAACAAAACATCCTGGGCGTTGAAGTCCTTGCCAAGGCCATCAACTGCGGCAGACGTTTTCACGCCGCCGTTGGATTGCGTTGCGGTGAAGCCCTGTTCGCAGTCCAGCACGTCTTCGCGCGTCGAGAAACCACGCTTGGCCAGCGATGCCGCCATCATACCATTCATGGCCGCTTTGCCTGCATGGAAGGGCTTACACATGGTGCCGAACATGGATTTAAGCCCAGCCGCTTGGGTTCCGGCGATGCCGAATGCGCGCGCCATGGTGTCTTCGTCCAGATTAAGCAGCCGACCAGCTGCGGCGGCGGCGGCGAAGGTGCCTATGGTGCCAGTGGAGTGCCAGCCTTTCGCGTAATGCCCGCGCGCCATCATCCAGCCAATCCGGGCTTCGACTTCGACGCCTGCGACAAACGCCGTGATCACGTCCCGACCAGAAAGTCCGTCTCGTTCGGCTAATGCCAGCAGTGTTGGGAGCACGGGCACTGTTGGGTGACCGGACATGGCGTTCAAAACGTCGTCATAGTCGAGCGCATGGGCGGCGCTGCCGTTCACCAATGCCGCTTGGGAGGCGGATGTTTTGTAGCCGCGACCAATGACGGTCGCCTGGGGGGCGCCGCCAGCTTCCTCTGCCTCAGCGGACAGCATTTCGACGAGCGGTTCTTTAGCGCCGGCAAGCGTTACGCCGAGAACATCCAGTAAGCATTGACGCGCGACTTCGCGGGTCTCAGCTGGGGTTTCATTATGGCCAATATTTGCAGCGAAGGCGGCAAGAGGACCAGTGACTTGAACAACATCATCACCAAGGTTTTGCACTGTAGACATGGAACGGAAGCTCCCAAGAAAGATTGTCAGTAAGAACTATGGTAAAACGAATCTTTCATAGTTGTCAGCTATCAATATTTGAAGGAGCGGGGCGCATGGCCAAAACTGGCTTGAAACCGACTAAGGGCGCCGAAGCTTTGGAGGATAGTATGACGAAACTTGATAATTCCGCGATTCCGTTGACGGCTGATAAGGCAACACCCGTTGAGCCATCGCCTTATGATTACGATCTTTTTGTCATCGGCTCCGGGCCTGCTGGACAGCGCGCTGCAATCCAGGCGGCGAAGGCAGGTCGACGCGTAGCGGTCGCGGAGCGTATGGCGTCTGTTGGCGGGATTTGTCTGCATCACGGCACTATTCCCAGCAAGACCTTCCGGGAGGCGGCGTTGCATCTCTCCGGTTACCGGGAACGCGGCGTCTATGGCGCTGCTTATACGGTCAAGACCGATATCACGATGTCTGACCTTTTGTTCCGCGCCGATTGGGTTATCCGAAACGAGATCGACGTCATCCGTCACCAGCTCCGCCGCAATGGCGTCGAGCTATGGGAAGCAGACGCTATGTTCGTTGATGCGCACACTATCCGCCTGACGACAGGCGATGGGCAGGCGCACCGTGAGGTGACGGCGGATAAGGTCATCATCGCTTGCGGGACGCGTTCCACCAAAGACCCGAGCATTCCGTTTGACGGCCAACGCGTGTTCACTAGTGATGAGATTCCGGAGCTGGAAACACTGCCAAAAACGATAGCGATTATCGGCGGCGGTGTGATCGGTTGTGAATATGCGACGGTGTTCGCAGCGCTTGGCGTGCGCGTCACGTTGATCGATAAGCGAGAAACGCTGTTGGATTTTGTCGATCAGGAAATCATTGACGAGCTGATCCACGAAATGCGCCGGAACCGCGTCACGCTGCGACTGGGCGGGGCAGTTCAGTCCGTCGAGAGCATCGACGATCCCAAAGGTGGCCGGGTGCAGATTTCGCTTGAAAGCGGCAAGGTTATTCAGGCTAAGAAGGCGCTTTATTCGATCGGTCGAACAGGCGCGATTGACTCGCTGAACCTGGAAGCCACCGGCGTTGAGCCGGACTCACGTGGTCGCTTGACTGTGAACGAACGCTTTCAAACGAACGTGCCGCATATCTATGCCGTCGGTGATGTCGTCGGTTTTCCGAGTCTGGCCTCGACATCGATGGAGCAAGGCCGTGTCGCGGCCTGCGACGCGCTGGCGCTTACGAAAACGCCGCCAAGCCCGCATTTCCCATATGGCATCTACACGATCCCAGAAATTTCGGTGGTCGGTAAAAGCGAGGAAGAATTGACGGCGGCAGGCGTGCCCTACGAGGTCGGCAAAGCCAGCTATCGGGAGACGGCGCGTGGTCAGATCATGGGCGATGGCGCCGGCCTCTTAAAGCTGATCTTCCATCTGGAAACGCATAAGCTGCTCGGCGTCTGCATTATCGGTGAGGGCGCCAGTGAGCTTGTGCATATCGGCCAGGCGGTGATGGCGCATGGCGGCACAGTCGATTTCTTCATCGACACAGTGTTCAACTATCCAACACTGGCGGAATGCTACAAAACGGCTGCATTTGATGGGATCAACCGGCTGGCGGTGTAGACCGCCAATCGTCAAGGCGTCTTAGCGGTTAGCGACGCCGTATTTCTGGCGGAAGCAACCGCGGACGCCTGTGCGCTCGCCGGTATCCGGGTCATAGACGGCTTCCATGATCGCGGCGCCGAGCATGAGCTGTCCGTTGGCAGATTCGATGGCCGCTGAAATCCATTCCGGATCGCCATCGCCAGAGAATAGTTCTTTGTCCCGTGAGGTCACCAGGTCCTGAACCGGGCCTCCAATGAACAACGCGGCAGGGCGCCCGAAGATATCATTCGGCGCGATCATTGAGATGACGCCAGCGGCGTCTGTTTCCCAAACGCAATCCGCCGCCAGAGACAGCAAGCATCTGTAGCGCTCGCGGGAGACTTGAAGCGCATCCTGAATGCCGGCGGAGATCGTTACGTCGCGGCCAATAGCGAGCGCTCGGGTTTCGCCCCAGGGCGTCACCTCAAAATCAATCGTGCGTTCGCGGTTGTTGATTTGGGTCGGGGTCGTCACGCGCTCGCTGGTATTGTCCTGCTGGACACGCTGGACGACTTCGAGAAGTTCGCCGACCAGATCGGGGTCGCGTGCAGCTTCCAATCCGGCGATGTTGCCGTTGGCGACCTCAGAGCCTTCAAACAGCAAGACCGGATCATTCTGGGCTGCGAAGGGGCCGGTTAATGCGAATAGCGCATTTGCAGGATCATCGGTCTGCCGGCGGCCCTTATATTCGGACCGCTGTCGCCGATCAACGCTCATATGACGGACGACGCTGGGCACGTGATATCTCCGTTAACAAAGACGTTTCATTTCATCAGATGTAGACCGGCGCCTGTTAAAGCTTTGTGAAACCAAAAAGAACAAAACGGCCAGATCCATTGGACCCGGCCGTTCTGCAGTCGCGCAGGTAAGTCTTGAGAGCGCTTAGTGCCAGCCGAGGCCGCTGAGGTCGTCGTAGCGCACGCCCTCGATTTCGACAGCGAAGTTCTCCCAGTTCGACACGGAGATGCCGAGATCTGAGTGGAAGTGCTGGCCGTTGTAAGGCCCATAAGCATTGCCGGAGATGAAGTGATCCAACTCAAGCGCACCGGCCTGGATGTCAGTGTCGTTGGCTTCATCAGCCGTCAGGCGAAGCACCAGGAGGTCATGACCAGACCCGCCATCGTACTTGTCGTAGTCGCCGTCATTCCGCTGTTCTAGAACGAAGAAGCCGATGTCGTCGCCAGCGCCGCCGTCAATGTGGTCATTGCCGGAGCCGCCCAAGAGACGATCCTGACCGTTGCCGCCGAACATCATGTCGTCGCCATTGTCGCCATGGATTTCGTCATCGCCGTCGCCGCCATAGACGTCGTCATAGCCTTCGCCGGCGTAGATTTTGTCGTGGCCGCCTTCGCCTTTGAGGGTGTCGTCGCCCTTGTCGCCGAGGACCATGTCATGGCCAGCGCCGGCATGCATTTCGTCATCGCCTTTGCCGCCGTCCATGTAGTCAGCGCCGTTGTCGCCGGTCATGAAGTCATAGCCGTCGCCGCCGTGAAGAATGTCATGGCCTTCGCCGCCATGCATACGGTCATTGCCAGCGCCGCCATGCAGCACATCGCCCTGATCGTCGCCGGTCAGCAGATCATCGCCAGCGCCGCCATAGAGGATGTCAAAGCCGAGGCCGCCATGGATTGCGTCACGGCCTTTGCCGCCGTAGAGCTCATCATGGCCTTCATCGCCGGTGATCAGGTCATCGCCGTCGCCGCCGTCGATATAGTCATGGCCTTTGTGGCCATAGAGCATGTCGTTGCCAGCATCGCCCCAGATAGAGTCGTTGCCGTCATCGCCGCCGATCATGTCCTTGCCAGCGCCGCCAGTCATGCTGTCATTGCCTTTGCCGCCGCCCATCCAGTCGTTGCCGGCGCCGCCATTCATGCCGTCATCGCCGTCGCCGCCGTTCATTTCGTCGTCGCCGTCGCCGCCGTCGAGCCAGTCGTCGCCGTTGCCGCCGGAAAGGTTATCGCGGCCATCGCCGCCGAACAGCGCATCATCGCCATTGCCGCTGATGAGGATGTCGTCGCCGCCGAGGCCGACGAGCACGTCATCCCCGTCTTTGCCGTCGAGATTGTCGTTGTAGTAGGTGCCGATCAGGTGATCGTCGGCGTAAGTTCCGTGATAGTGGTTCATAATGCGCCTCCTGGCGGGTGGAGCCCTATCTGGGCCATTGAAGGTCTGGCGGGGCGGGCTGTGCTTCTTCTGATGCACGCCCTTTCCGCTTGCTGACTAATTTGGCCTCAACCCAGGCAGAAGGGCGCCCCGGCAAAAGGATTAACGCGATGGCGTAAGAGCGCTTTCGCTCAAGCGTCCATAGGCTTAATATTTTCTCGTGACCGCGAATTAGGAGAGCCACGAAATGGCTTTGACCAAAGGCTACAAAGCGCTGTTGGCGGAAGCCGACGCCGCAGTGAAAACACTAAGCGTCGAGGATGTTAAAGGCCGCCAAGATGATCCGAACTTGGTTGTCCTAGATATCCGGGATGTGCGCGAGCTAAAGCGTGACGGCATGCTGCCGGGCGCCC
This sequence comes from Alphaproteobacteria bacterium, assembly GCA_038102935.1. Classification (GTDB taxonomy): domain Bacteria; phylum Pseudomonadota; class Alphaproteobacteria; order Bin95; family Bin95; genus VMCJ01. The sequence goes on from JAYNYG010000043.1 coordinate 26,439, forward strand.
GGCACACGCCGCGCGGCATGCTGGAATTCTGGGCGGCGCCCGATAGTCCGTACTTTAAAGACTGGCTGGCTGACCCCGATAAAACCTACGTGCTCTATTGCGCCAGCGCTTGGCGAAGCGCGCTGGCGGCGAAGGATTTGCAAGACATGGGTATGGACAACATCGCCCATATGGCTGGCGGTTTTAAGGCTTGGCGAGAGGCCGGTCACGATGTGGCGCCGCTGCCAGAGAAGAAGGGATAAGCGCTATGCCGATCACCAAAGGCGTTAAGCAACTTTGCGATGAAGCCATGGCGGAAATTGAGAATATGCCGGCCGCAGATGCCGTGCAGGCGCAGCATGACGCAAACGTACAGCTTGTAGATATTCGCGATATCCGGGAGCTTGAGCGTGATGGCCAGATACCGGGGGCAATACACGCGCCGCGTGACATGCTGGAATTCTGGGTCGATCCCGAAAGCCCATATTACCGCAATGATTTCGGCACGGGACAGAAGTTCGTACTGTTTTGCGCTGGCGGCCTGCGTTCCGCTCTCTCGGCGAAGCGGCTTCAGGATATGGGCTTTGGGCCGGTCGCGCATGTTGTCGGTGGTTATTCGGCATGGAAAGAAGCGGGCGGCGCCACTGAAGCGCGCCCAGCTAAAAAGTAGATCATCGACATTGGCGGCAGCGAAGGACGAGTACGGGTATGAGTGAATGGGATTACATCATCGTCGGCGGTGGATCGGCTGGGTCTGTCATGGCCAACCGGCTGTCTGCCAAGCCGGGCAACCGCGTGCTGCTGATCGAAGCGGGGCCGGACACGCCGCAAGGTGAAATCCCGCCGGAGGTGCATTCCAGCTATCCAGGCGTTGCGTATTTCGATCCGCGCTTCCATTGGACGGAACTCAAAGTCACCACCCAGCCGACCCGCCATAACGATCCAAGCTTCGCGCCGCCAAAACGATCATATGAACAGGCGCGGATCATGGGCGGCGGGTCATCCATCAATGGCCAGCTTTTCAATCGCGGCGCACCGACGGATTTTGATGGTTGGCGCGATCTTGGCGTCGACGGTTGGGGCTGGGACGATGTTCTACCATTCTTCAAGAAGGCCGAGCGCGATCTTGATTTCCCCGATAGCGAGTGGCACGGCAATTCAGGCCGCATCACCGTGCGCCGCTTGTTTGAAGAGCAATGGGCCGGCCATTCCCATGCCGTAAAACAAGGTTTGCTGGACGCGGGCTATGAGTATCTGGAGGATCAAAACGGTGCCTTTCGGGATGGCTTTTTCCCGCTGACGATCTCCAACGCCTTCGACCGCCGCGTCTCCGCCGCCATCGGCTATCTCGACCCGCCGACGCGCCGTCGCGAGAACCTGCGCATTCTGGCAGAAACAAAAGTCGGCGAAATCCTGTTCGATGGCAAACGCGCGAGCGGTGTTATGGCGAGCACAAAGGGCGGCGGGATGGAGCGCTACAGCGCCGCCAAGGAAGTCATCGTCTGCTCCGGCGCTCTGCACTCTCCGGGCCATCTAATGCGCGCAGGCATTGGCCCCGAAGGCCACTTGCGCGAAATGGGTATCGAGGTTCGCCACGCGCTGCCAGGCGTTGGCCAGAACTTAATGGACCACCCGTCCGTCAGCCTTTCATCCTATCTGCAAAAAGAGGACCGTATTCAGCGAGATGACGTGCGCCATATGCATGTCGGCTGGCGTTTTTCCTCCAACATGCATGATGCGCCAGCGGGCGATATGTTTGCCGCACAGGTGGCGAAATCGGCTTGGCATGATCTCGGCAAGCGCATGGGCTCAATGCTTGTTTGGGTAAACCGGACCTATTCGACCGGCGAAGTGAAGTTGGCGGGCCGAGACTGGCGGGATGAACCGGCGGTCGATTTCGGTCTTTGCTCCGACAGGCGCGATGTCGATCGGTTGGCGGACGGCTTCAGACGCTGCGCCGCACTTTATCTCTCGGACGCGGTGAACGGCACGGCGCTGGACCCATTCCCGACAGCTTATACAGAGCAAGTGCGCTCCGTCAGTAAGGTCAATGCGCGCAATAAGGCCATCACCTGGCTGCTGGGCAAAGTGATGGATGGCCCGGCGCCGGTTCGTAAATTGCTTATCGAAAAGGTGATTACCGGTGGCGTCACGCTGCAGGATCTGCTGTCTGATGCTGAGGCGCTTGATCAATTTGTCGTCGCCAACGCCACCGGCACCTGGCACGCCACATGCACCTGCCGCATGGGCGCAGACGATGACCCGATGGCCGTGACGGATAACGAAGGACGTGTTCGCGGCGTTCAAGGCCTGCGCGTCGTGGATGCGTCTATCTTCCCGACGGTGCCCTGCGCCAATACCAACGCGCCGACCATCATGTCCGCTGAGAAGATTTCTGATGCGATTGTGAGCGCCTGATCTCATGCTAGACGCCCGCATTCTGGTGATGGACAGCGTCACTAAGGTCGAGGCCGAAGATTTCGGCAAAGTCCTGATCGCAGCATCACATGGCGGCGTTTATGCTGGATATCTGGCGGCGGCGGGCCACGCGCGCGGTGTTATCCTGAATGATGCGGGCGGCGGTCTCGACGGCGCGGGCTATGGCGCGCTCGATTGGGCGGATGGCTTCGGCATGCCGGTCGCCGTCGTGGATTGCATGTCCGCGCGTATTGGCGATGGCCAAGATATGGCGGCGAACGGCGTGATTTCCCGTGCGAACAATGCGGCCGTGAACGCTGGGTGCCAGCCTGGCATGGCGGCGTCTGAGGCAGCAGCGCTTATGCTTGCGACGGAGATGTGGTCTGGCGACGCGCCAAGCCTGCCCGAGAGCCGGTTTGAGATCAGCGAAATTCCAGGTAAGCGGCGCGTGTTCGGCTGCGATTCCGCCTCGCTCATTAAGGAAGGTGAGGATGCGGGGCAAATTATCGTATGCGGTTCGCATGGCGGACTGTTTGCCGGAAACTCCGCTTACATTCTGAAGGCGCCGCTCTATGGCGTGATTCTCAATGACGCCGGTCTCGGCAAGGAAGACGCGGGCGTGCAGCGTGTTCATGCTGCTGTGAAGATGGGTATTGCCGCCGCCGCAGTCGCTTCAACAAGCGCAAGGATCGGCGATGCCCGGTCCATCTGGGATACAGGCATCATTTCAGTGCTGAATGCGTTCGCAGAGGAAAAGGGCGGCCGGGTCGGCATGACCTCCAAGGAATATGTAGCGGCTCTGCAAGCCTCAGATGATTGACGCTTACGCAGGCTCCAGGTCGGGTTCGTAGCGGAACTTAACGCGTGCGTTGACGCCATATTTTTGGGCCTCGACCTCAGCTGCTACGCCGAGCGCCTCTAAGCCCGACGGATCTAACGGTTCTGCGTGGCGAATGACGACTGCCAAACCGTGTTGCGCCGGACGAGTTTCCAAGCGGAAGAATCCAAGCACTGAAAGATCAGCCTCCGCGATCAACGCGTCATTCTCTGCCGCCTCGGGATCATTTGGTCCGCTGGCGGCAAATCCGCCACCATTGCGGTCTTGCGGCGCTGCGATGAGATCAAGCCGAAGGTCTGGCGGATCGGCAGATGGATCGTCCGCAGCGTCATCTGAACTGGCGTCTTGAGTAGCTTGGTCTGTAGCGGCTGGCTGATTGGGACGCAGCAGCTCAGCGCTTTCCGGCCCCGGCGGGCGCGTCAAGACTTGAACCATCGCCTGCATTTCAGGCGAGGCTGTCGCGATTGGGGCTTGCGGGGCTGCTGCGGGATTGGCTGTTGGGGGCGGTTGCGAAGGAACGGCCGTGACAAGCCGATCTGCGAACGAAGACGCCCGCATCCCCATATCTGGCGCTGGTTGGAGCGAAGTCGTGCGCGCAATTGATTCAGCCGGAATGGCCAAGTTCGCTTGATCCGGCAGTCGTTGCAGGACGGCGGGAGCGGCTGCTGCAACAGTCACGGCTGGCAGCAACGGAACTGGCGGCGGCTGCGGCATCAACGGCTGCGGCGGTCCAGACTGTGGCGGAATTACTGGCTGCCGCGCCGCGCCTGGTTGTGGTGAAACAGGCGGGTTCAAAGGGCCAGGTTTTAAAATCGGCGCTGCCTGGGCTTGGGGCATCGGCTTGGTTTGTGCTGAATTTGACTGTACTGGCGTTGAACCCTGCGGCGACCGCCGATGCTGTTCGGGGCGAATCTGCGGCGTGTGAGGGCCTCTCGCATGTGGCGGTTGCGCCGGTTCCGCCTTTGTGTGGGAACCGATACGTTTTCCATCGACTGAGGGTTGGAGCCGGGGATTAGGCCGTGAAGGCTTCAACGTATTCTCGAGGTTAAGCATATCCCTATTCAGTGGGGGGCGTTCTAGCGGTGGTGACGTCGTTATCGGTGTTGCCTGCGACGGCGGAACAGGGCGTGTTGATTGCTGCTGGTTAGCAATCGAGGCAGTCGCCTGTGGGATTGTTGTGCGCCGGTTGGAATTTACTACATTCGACGCCGGGTTTTGCAAAACTCGATCGGCCTTGCTCTCAGGCGTTCCGTTTTGCGTTGCCGCCAACGAATACGGTCGTTCTGAAAGTGTCGGCAGTTTGCGGGGGAGCGCACTATCCAGCGCAGTCCTTGATAGCTGTTGCTGCTGTTGAATTGGCGCTTGCTGCGTTGGCTGATTTGAACTGGCGGATTGTGGGGAAGGCGGCTGCAGTTGAGGGCTAGGTTGAGCTCTTGCAGCAGCCGTCGTCTCGCGTGGCGTCATTTCAGCTGTTCGATGTTCCGGCGTAGGCGCTGCTGGTTGTGGGCTATCGCTTCGGCCCACTGTCGCCATTCGCTGCGCAGATTTAGTTGATCGCGTCGCTTCCGCCTTGGGAGCGGCATCTGCGGTTGCCGGTCGACCGCTCAGTATAGGTGGCGCGGTCGGTATAGGTGTTCGGGCTGATTGTTGAGGCGCTGCGCTCTGGCTTGTAGGGCCTATTTTAAGCGGTGCGCCCTCCGCGGGACTGCTCGAAACACGTGGACCAACCGGCGCCGGTTTGAGGTCGTTCAAAACCGAAGCGACGAGCTTTATGGGCCTGGCGGTCTCGATTTTTTCCAGATTCATCGGCGCCTGTTGTGCAGGCCTGGCGGCGAGTTCGGGCTGTGGTTGGGATTGCCCGCCATCGACGGACCGCAGAGGTAACCCCGTTGGCCCTTGAACCGCGCGCGCGAGCAGGTCCAAGGATTTGGCGTCGAGACTGCTTTGTGGTCGTGCGGCAGGTTTTGACGAAGGCGGGTTTGCAGGTTGCTGTGGTTGAGCAGGCGCTCTTGCTGAAGTGTCCGGGCGTTTTTCGCCAGTCGGATTTGGTCAGCCCCCACTGAGTGGTCCGGGTGTAGTGTTAGTGCATGGACGGTCTCTGCTCTAGAGGCATGACCACTTCTGGGGCTGGCGGCCGCCAGCCCAAAGCGCTGTGTGGGCGCTCGCGGTTATAGTGCT
>JAYNYG010000095.1:0-6726 GCA_038102935.1 Alphaproteobacteria bacterium
CCATTTAGGCGGGAGCACCAGCCCGCGCACCGGTTTACCGTCGACGGACTTCCTCACCTGCCGAAACTTTCCCAGACTTTTAAGTCCTCCTGCCTCTAGAGCAAAGATCGGCTATCCACTAACATTACAACCGGAACACTCTGTGGCGGCTGACCAATTTCGCTTTACTTTTTAACTGTTGCAGACCAAGAAAATGATATCGTTGATACTGCCGTGTCGGCTGGCCATTTCAAGTCGCTCGTCGCCGCAGTTAAAGCGGCAGGGCTTGCCGAGGCTCCTAAAGGCGATGGACCTTTTACGGTATTCGCACCCACGGATGCGGCTTTTGCAAAGCTGCCCGCGGGCACGGTGGAATCGCTTCTAAAACCTGAGAATGAGGATAAACTTGTCGGCATCCTGACTTACCACGTTATACCCGGGAAATTCATCTCCGCCGATATCGTCGGTAAAACCGCGATGGTTCAGACCCTGCAGGGGGGCAAGCTCACCGTCGACGCCACCAATGGTGTAATGGTAGATCAGGCGACGGTTACCACTGTCTACGTTGAAGCGCCAAAAGGTGCCATCCATGGGATCGATCAGGTAGTCTTGCCCAATTAAGGTTCGGACGACCCGCGCGGCCAGGGCTCTCCTCTCCAGCCGCATGTTCTTAGTAATGCAATCAGATATCGGAGAGACGCTATGGCTCAGATGTGGCAAGGACAGCCGCCTAAACCAGCGGTGCTGCTGGGCGCGTTCGGTTTGTTTCCGTTCCTCGCCCTCGGAGCAATTTCTGTGTTTGGCCCAGTTCATGCGATAGAAAATGCCCTCGGCGCGCTGGCGGCATATGGAGCAATTATACTCTCGTTCCTGGGAGGGGCCCATTGGGGATTTTGTATCGCGGGCTCCAAAAGCTGTTCACCAGAAACCACCTTCAGACTAATGGCCAGCGTCACTCCATCAATCGTCGCCTGGCTTTCACTGCTCGGGCCGACGGAGATTAGCCTGTACGTGTTGTCTTGCGCGTTCGTGGCCATGTTGATCTTTGACATTTGGTCGGCCCGGCATGGCTGGGTGCCGGCGTGGTATCCAGTATTGCGCTGGCCACTTTCCATCGGTGCGGTGATTTCCTCGCTCGCAGCTGTCGCCGTCTAATGATCATTATGCTTCTGATAGCATCCCTATACAGATCCGAAGTGCGTTGGAGCTGATATGATTAGTTTTTGGCCGAACGTGATATCAGAGTTCGTCCAAGCGGAGCGGAAAAGTTTGTTGCTTCCGAAGTCTGCGGAGATTGCATGATAGACGATCGATCAATCGCTGTAATTGGCGCGGGCATGGCAGGCCTTTCGTGCGCCCGTCGGCTGGCCGCTGCGGGATTATCACCGGTGATTTTCGACAAAGGGCGCGGCGTCGGTGGAAGGCTTGCGACGAGGCGGACTTTTGAAGGCCTTCAATTCGATCATGGGGCTCAATACGTCACCGCACGGAAGGATGGATTTCGTAAGCTCCTCGCTGAGATGCGGCAGGCGGGCGTTGCCGACGTCTGGGAAGACAGCGCTTGCTCCAAACGATTTGTAGGTAAGCCGGGAATGACCGCTTTGGCGAAGCACCTTGCCGAAGGGCTCGACGTCCGAGCGAACGTTGAGATCAGCAACATCTCAGGAAGCACCGCAGGCTGGATTATTACTACGGGTACAGAAAAATCGAATTTTCAACGCGTTGTGATAACCGCTCCTGCACAGCAAGCTGCAGTGCTACTCGGTCCAACGCATGCCTTGGCTGCCGATTTAGAGGCAGTTGAAATCAATCCTTGTCTGACGTTGATGGCTGCATTCGGGTCTGGTCAGCCGGAACCGTTTGTTACTCGGCGCGACCCAGAAGATCCCTTGTCATGGATTGCGTTGAATAGCGCTAAGCCAGCGCGGCCAGCGCCACCATGTTGGGTGGCCCAGGCGGGGCCAAAATGGAGCGCCGCGCACCTGGAGGCAGCGCCAGCGGTGATTGCCCAGCAAATGTTGCGGTTGCTTTGTGACCGACTGGGAACCGACCCGACATCGGTCCGCTATGCCGTTGCACACCGGTGGCGCTACGCCAATGTAGCCGAGCCCTTAGGTCGACCTTTTCTTCGTGACGAGACCGGCACGCTATACTTAGGCGGCGATTGGTGTTTGGAAGCGCGCGTCGAGGCTGCTTGGACGAGCGGCATTGCGATCGCACAGGACATGCTTGAAGGCATATGATTTTGGGCTTTAGAGGCTGGGAAGCTCTTGGCGTACTTGCCGCAATATCTTGTGACTTTTGCGGATATTTTAAGGTAACAACCGTCTTCTGATCGGGAGTGTCAACATCATGATTTATTTTCTGTAACTTTTGAGGCGCTATCGATGGCACCGCGCCGTTTGACGTTGATCCAGAACGATATGCCTATCCGATCGAGGAAGCCTGGGGGTATTAGTGAAACTAATTGTATTTTTAGCAGCGATCGAGGCGTTCGTCGAACACTACAATCACAGGCGTTACCACGAGAGCCTGAAGAACTTGACGCCCGCTGACGCCTACTTCGGCAGGGCCAGCGACATCATCAAACAACGAGAAAGGATCAAGCGACAGACCATCGAACATCGGCGCTTGCAACACCGCAAGCGCGCCGCCTAACATAACCCCCCAGCCGAGGCCGAACCTCCGCTAATCTACGCCGCGAGTTGAGCCAAATGTTCTGACGACGGACAATCTAGAACCTCCCCCTCGTCACGAACTGCCCGCCAAAGCCAATGTTTTCGCCCGCGAATTTTAATGACCATTTCGCCGAGATGCCAGCGTGGACTTGGTTGCGGGCGGCTTCGACGAAGATTGCAGGCTATAAGCCGGCCAAACTTCAAGAACCACCGGCGGACAGCTTCATTCGAAACGTCGACGCCACGCTCGGCGAGCATCGCCTCTACATTACGGAATGACAGCGTGAAGCGGGCGCAGAGCCAGGCGACGTTCATAATCATCGACGGCGGAAAGCGATGGTGCTTGAATGAGATTGGCTGAATCGTCCAATCCTACCGCCCGAGCCGCCTAGCCGCGGTTACCGTGTCATTGCTGCGGGTCCGGTCTTAAAAAGCACGGGACATCCGTATTCGTCTTCGTTGGTTGTAATTTTAAGATTGCCTCCTTGTGTTCATTACGTTATGTTATAACATAATGAACATCAAAAAAGTTTAGGTTCTCATGCGTACGCAAGGAAAAAGAATGCAGACGGAGGTCTTGGCGGTCTTGGCAGCCAAGGACTGCGCGCTCTCCGCCTACGATGTGATTAAACAACTGCGTTCATCATATCCACAGATTGCTCCCACGACGGTATATCGGGCGCTTGCCGCGTTGACGGAACGGGGACAGGCTCATCGGCTTGAGTCGCAAAACGCCTTTGTCGCTTGTAACTGCGACCGGCCCGACCATGCCGCCATTTTTTCGGTCTGCACCGACTGCGGCGCAGTCGATGAGAGCCCCGCGCCTGCAATCGTGGCCGATCTTTCCGATCTCATGAAGGAAACCGGGTTTGCCGCGACGCGCCATGTGATCGAAATACATGGCCTTTGCGCGTCATGCGATGCGGACGTGCCTCCGCTATGAATGCTTATGTTGGGCGGAAACTAGGTCTTCTTCTTTTGGGCGCGTTACCCCGACTAGCCGGCGCTGCGCTTATTGTGGCGACGCTATGGGCTGGGTTCTTCTGGGCGACCCAGACGTTAGGGGCGTCATGATCGCCGCCCTCGCCTTCAAGAACTTGACGCTCGGATATGACCGTCAAGCCGCCGTTCTTGATCTCAAGACTGAAATCGCGGAAGGCAGTCTCACTGCTATCATCGGGCCGAACGGGGCCGGCAAGTCGACCTTGCTAAAGGGCGTCGTCGGCGCAATCGCGCCTATAAAAGGCCAAATCTTGCTGAGCGCATTGAGCCGCGAGGATGTCGCCTACTTACCCCAACAATCCGAGATTGATCGCGCCTTTCCGCTAACGGTCACTGATCTGGTCGCGATGGGTCTCTGGCGCGAGATTGGGCCGTTCGGACGGATCGGGCGAGATCATCGGGCACGAATCGACACGGCGATTTCGGCCGTCGGCTTGACTGGATTGGAGCGGCGGCTGATTAGCACCCTGTCGGGCGGCCAAGTCCAAAGGGCGCTGTTTGCTAGGCTTTTACTCCAAAACGCACGGCTGGTGCTGCTGGATGAGCCCTTCAACTCTATAGATGCCCGCACCACGGCCGACCTTCTTAATGTCATCCAACGCTGGCACGGAGAAGGGCGTACGATACTGACTGTTCTGCACGACACCGAGACGGTTCGCGCACATTTTCCGCACACATTGATGCTGGCGCGACAGCTAGTGGCACATGGGCCGACGGCGCAGGTACTGACCGCGGAGAACCAGTTTCGTGCTCGCCAGATGTGCGAGGCCTGTGAAGGCTCGCCCCATGTCTGCGGCCGCAGCGTGGCATGATCTGGGACGCTATTTTTCAGCCATTCGCCGATTTCGGCTTTATGCGACGGGCACTTTTGGGCTGCTTCGCGATCTCTGTCGGCGCAACGCCCGTCGGGGTGTTCTTGATGCTGCGTCGGATGAGCCTGACAGGCGACGCAATGGCGCACGCGATTCTACCTGGCGCCGCCGTTGGTTATCTGATCGCCGGATTGTCCCTTGGCGCCATGACGATCGGGGGGCTGATCGCCGGCATGGCCGTGGCGCTGTTGTCCGGTCTAGTCACGCGGGTAACCGCATTGCGCGAAGACGCCAGCCTAGCCGCCTTCTACCTTATCTCGCTTGCGCTTGGCGTGCTGATTGTATCGACTCGCGGCAGCAATGTGGATCTCATGCATGTGCTCTTCGGCACGGTGCTGGCGCTCGATGACGCCGCCCTGATTCTCCTTTGCTCGATCACTAGCCTCTCAGTACTGATCCTCGCCGCTTTGTTCCGCCTTCTTGTCCTTGAATGCGCCGATCCACAATTCCTGCGGTCGGTGAGCGGGCTGAGCGCGCTCACCCACTTCATCTTCCTAGCGCTCGTTGTTCTCAACTTAGTCGGCGGGTTTCATGCGCTCGGAACACTGATGGCGGTCGGCATCATGATCCTTCCAGCCGCCGCTGCACGCTTTTGGGCCACGAGCATCGGCGGCCTTGTTCTGGTCGCGATCGCGGTCGCCATGCTCTCGAGCCTGATCGGCTTGTTGCTGTCTTTCCACTACAGCCTGCCATCCGGGCCGGCGATTATACTTGTCGCTGGCGTCGCCTACGGGATCTCGCTGTTGTTCGGGCCCTCGGGCGGTCTCATCGCGCAGGCCATGCCGCGTCGTCATTCCGAAGTTTAAGAAGGAATTCCCAATGAAAACCAAGCGAATGCTTCTCAAGTCCGCAGCCGTCATCCTCGCCCTGACGGTTGCAGGACCGGCTGCAGCACAGGCAAACAAGCCGATCCCCGTCGTCGCAACCTTTTCGATCCTTGGCGACATGGTGGAACGCATCGGCGGCGAACATGTCGCTGTCGTGACGCTCGTCGGGCCAGATGGTGATGCCCACGTCTACCAGCCGACACCCGCCGACGCCCGTGCGGTGAATAAGGCGAAAGTGCTTGTGGTGAATGGGCTTGAGTTTGAGGGCTGGCTTGATCGGCTTATCGACGCGTCTGACTTCAACGGCATGCGTGTGAAAGCGACTGACGGTATCGAGCCCATTCCGTTCGAAGAAGGCGCCGATCACGCAAAGCATGACGACGATGAAAAGCATAAGGACCACGGGAAGCAGGATGAGCACGCGAAGGACGATGATCATGGCGCTTTCGATCCGCACGCTTGGCAGAGTCTTTCAAACGCCGTCGTCTACGTAGACAACATCACGGCCACGCTTTCAAAAGCCGATTCGTCGAACGCCGCGACTTATTACATGAACCGTGCGGCTTATGTCGCCGAGATCCAAGCGCTTGACGCCGACATCCGCGCTATCGTGGCCAAACTGCCGGCTGATCGGCGCACTGTAGTTACTTCGCATGATGCCTTCCAGTATTTCGGCCGCGACTATGGACTGACCTTCTTGGCACCCCAGGGACTGAGCACCGAATCCGCTGTCTCGGCAAAGGATATCGCGCACCTGATCGAGCAGATACGAGAGCAAAGGATACCTGCCGTTTTCATGGAAAACATCTCGGACCCCCGCCTGCTTAAGCAGATCGCGAACGAGACCCGTGCCGCCATCGGCGGAACGCTCTACCCAGGCGCGCTCTCAGCGCCGAACGGTCCAGCGCGCACCTATCTCCGCATGATGCGCCACAACGCAACGGCCCTCGCGCGGGCGTTGGGATCCTAAGAGAGGCTGCTCGGACTATGAACTTTCAAGACTAACGGCTTCCAGTCACGGTGCTTCCCGGCTTTCTCGGCACCGGGAAGACAACGCTGCTCAATCGCGCCCTGAACAATCGGAAGAGCCGGAGTGTCACGGTAATCGTCAATCACATGTCCTAAGTTAACATCGACGGGGATCTTGTGCGCGCACACCGAGCTCGGTGGTGTCAGACCAATGACAAAGGGTCTCTGATCGACGCACCCGAGCAGCCTTTCAAGCAGCCAGCAGCCGCCACTCTGCCAGGGCAGCAGAGCGGTTTTGTTTGTAGATATCGCGACTAACGAGGTGGCGTTCGTGGTTGAAGTGATTATGGACGGCAGCGTGGCTTGAGGCGAACTTCTGTAGGGTTTTGATATCCCGGA
>JAYNYG010000096.1:0-6617 GCA_038102935.1 Alphaproteobacteria bacterium
TCAGGCGCGCTCTATAACCAAGCCCGACTGTCCGGTGAAATAGGGGCAACTCCAAGCCGCACAATTTTCGCAAGAAGCTTCTTCCAATCTAAATCTATTTAATACGCGCCTTATCGGCCTCCCAATGCCTATGCGCCTAGTTTCGTTTGACGATCGCCAAAAAGAATTTGCGTGCCAAGCCCTTCTAAAGGTTCAATGCAGCATAGGAGTAAAGCCAATGCCTGGACTATCAGAAGCTGCCGTAATTGATGTTCACGCCCATGTCGTACTGGCCGAAACCATGGGCGCCGCTGGGCCGCATGGGCCGGAGCTGACAACGGCTGACGATGGCCTGCCGTTATTCCGCGCCGGCGGGTTCAAGCTGCATGGGGTGCCCTATGCGGAAAGCCCATTTATGCAGGTGGGCTTGCGGCTGGAGCGGATGGCAGCGGCTGGGATTGACTTCCAACTGCTGAGTCCGAACCCGCTGACATACTTCCATCATGTTGAGCCGGAAAATGCGGTTCGTTTCTGCCGCATCCATAATGATGCGCTGGCGGGGATTGTATCGGCGCATCCAGACAAGCTCGGCGGGTTTGCGGCAATGCCGATCCAAGATGTCGGCGCATCGGTGGAGGAATTGCAGCGGAGCGTGCAGGAGCTTGGCATGCGCGGGCCGTATATCGGCACGGATACTGTCCGTCCGTTGCATGACCCGGAGATGGACCGTTTTTATCAGGCCTGTGTGGATTTGAACGTGCCGCTCTTCCTCCACCCCTCGCCCGCTGGCATTGATGGTCCGCCGGGCGATCCGAATTTGAAGCATTTTGATCTGGATGTGGTGATTGGGTTTGCCGCACAGGAAGCCATCGCCGTAGCCTCGCTGATTTATGGCGGCGTGGTGGACAGGTTCCCCGATTTGGACATCTGCTTGAGCCACGGCGGCGGGTCAGCGGGGTATCTGATCGGACGGATGGCCCAGGGCGCCCGTAAACGGCCTTGGTCACCTGACTATTTGCGGCCAGAAGGCGCCTTCGAGGAACGGTTCGCCAGCCTTTGGTTCGATAACCACCTGAACAACCCCCATTCCCTAGCGCTGCTGAAAAGCATCATCGGCGATGAGCGTATGGTCTACGGCACCAATTTCGTCGGCTGGGATGCGCCGGAGGATATGGGTTCAACACCGCCAGACCCGAAGCTGGCCGACAATGCCCGGCGGCTGCTTAGGGCATGAGCGGCATCCTGATCCAAAACGGGCGGATCATCGACGGCGCGGGCAATGCGCCTGTGGCTGGTTCAGTTCTGATTGAGGGCGACAAAATCACTGCGACTGGCGCAGAAGCGGACGCGCAGGCGGCAAAGGTCGATGGCCTGACCCCCACCGACGCCGCTGGAATGACTGTCATGCCCGGCCTCATCGACGTACATTGCCACCTGGCTTTCGATGATGCCGAATCAAATTCCGAACTCTTCTTCCAGCGTCGCAATGCGCTCTCCGCCCTGGTCGCGGCCTATAACGCCAAGAAACTGTTGCGGGCAGGCGTCACCGGCATTCTCGACCCGGATTCCACCTTCGAAAATATGATCGACCTGCGTGACGCCATCGACGCAGGCGTCGCCGAAGGCCCGCGTATGTCCTGCGGCGCTTATGCGCTGATCACCAGTATTGGCGGCACAGCCGGGCGGATGATCCGGGATTCCGGCGTCACCGGCTATTATATGGCGGTGAATGGGCGGGATGAGATTGTCGGCGAAGTGCGGCGGCAAATTAAGAATGGCGCTGATTGGATTAAAGTCCACGTCACCGGCATCGTCCCCCGCCAAGCCCACAAAGGCGAGATGTGCGCTTGGTCAGACGAGGAACTTCGGCTGATCGTCGAGACGGCGCACGATCTGGAAACGCCCGTTATGGGGCATTGCCGGGGCGCGGATGCGACGCGGCGCGCGGCCCTTGCCGGGTTCGACTTGCTGTTCCACGCAACCGGCATGGATGAAGCGGCGCTCGAAGTCGTGATTGATCGCAAAATCCCCATAGCGCCCACCCTGACCTTTCAAGCCAATATGGCGGATTTCGGCCCCAAAATCGGCCCCAATCCGGACTTGATGAAGCTGTTTGAAAGCGAACTCGCGGACAGTGCAGAGACCATGCGGAAAGCCTATGACGCTGGCGTGCCGTTGCTGACAGGCAGCGAGGCCGGCTTTTCCATGGTTCCCTATGGCGACTGGCATTATCGCGAGATGGAAGTGTTCGTGCGCCATTTCGGCCTATCACCCCTGCAGGCGATCCAATGCGCTACAGAAACCAGCGCGTTTGGCCTGAAAATGGCGGGAGAAACCGGCGTTATCGCACCCGGGTACAAAGCGGATGTGATCGTCGTGGATGGCGACCCCTCCAAGGATGTGACGGTGTTGGGCAAGCCAGGCGCAATCCGTCATGTGATAGTGGACGGGGTTCCCAAAGATCTGTCGGCCTTGCCGCCACGTAAACCTATCCCCGGCTGGCGCGTGGCCAGCATCGGCCGCCAGTTGACCCGCAAAATCGCATTCGGCGCTGATGCGGCGGGCGGACATATCGATATTGAGGAGCTGCACTAATGGTTAATGCAAACCTGCTGCATCGGATCGACCGACTGGAATCTCGCCACGCTATCGCAGAACTGATTAGCGTCTACGGCATCGCCTGCGATGACCACGACATGCCCCGATTGATGGACTTGTTCACGCCAGACGCTGAATTCGACACCAAATCTGGCCTGATGCATGCCGAGAGCCCGGCAGAGATCGAACAAATGTTCATCGAGGCGTTTAAAATCCGCGGCCCAGCATTCCATTGGTCTCACGACCATATCGTTGAATTCGACGAAGCCGACCCTGACCGCGCGACCGGCACAATCCTCAGCCACGCCGAAACCACACCGCACGGCGAACCCAGTCTTGCGGCCATGCGCTATGAGGACGAATACAAACGCATCGATGGCCGCTGGCGCTTCCGCAAACGCACCATCAATTTCCTGTACTATGTGCCCGCTAAGGATTACCTCACGGCGCTGAACACGCGGGAACGGGTGACGGTCGCAGGCAACCGACTGCCGGCGGATTACCCAGAAAACCTGCCCGCGTGGCAGGACTTTGACGCCAAACATAAATCTGGGTGAGGGTCGGAACATGGCTGCATCAACAACATCCATGGACTTGGCCCGCCGAGCGCTTGAACGCTATGGCGAGCGCGGCACGGACCAAGCTGATGCGCCGATGGTCAACCCAGTTTCTGCTTATCTGGACCCGGCGCGCTATGCCCATGAGATTGAGCATTGCTTCAAGCGCCGCCCGATGGCCCTCGCGCTTAGTCTGGAATTAGCAGAGCCTGGCGATTACCGCGCCGTCACGGTTCTGGAAACGCCGGTGCTTATGGTGCGCGGCAAGGATGGCCAGGCGCGCGCATTTCTGAACGTCTGCCGCCACCGGGGGGCGCCGCTCTGTGATGAAGGCACAGGCTCCGCCCAGCGCTTTTCCTGCCCCTATCACGCCTGGGCCTATGACGCGGAAGGCGCGCTGACGGCGATGTATGGCGACGCGACATTCGGCGACATCAACCGCGCCGACTATGCCCTAAAGCCCCTGCCCTGCGCGGAGGCTGCGGGCCTCGTCTGGGTCTGCCTGACGCCCGGGTTAGACTTCGATATCGATGCATGGCTCGGCGGTATGCGGGCAGAACTTGAAACGCTAGAGCTGGACGCTTGGCATATCCACGAAGTCCGCGACTTGCCCGGCCCTGGATGGAAAGTCGTGTGGGATGGGTATTTGGAAGCCTATCACCACAACACGCTGCACAAGGACACCGTTGGCAAATTCACCGTCGGCAATCTTGTGGTGCACGATACCTACGGCCCCCATCAACGTATTACGTTTGGCCGCCGCAGCCTAAAAGAGCTCGCCGCGCAGCCGGAATCCGAATGGGCGCCCGATAAGCATATTCGCCTGATCCACTCGGTTTTCCCGAACCTCTCGATCTCCGGCGTCCTCGGCGATCATTGCTTGGTGAGCCATCTCTTCCCCGGCCCCGACCCAGATACGACGATCACCCGCCAATATGTTCTGTCGGCCAAGAAACCCGAAACACCGGACGAAGTCGTCGCCACCGAAGGTTTCAGCGACATCGTGCTACGCGCCGTTCAGGATGAGGATTACGACATGGGCTACAAGATCCAACGCGGCCTAAAATCCGGCGCCAACACAACCTTCACCTACGGTCGCAACGAACCCGGCCTCCACCACTACCACCGCATGGTGGCGGAATTGGGTGGGTGGCGCGGCGACTAAGAATTCTCCGGCGCCACGACCGCCGCCCTGCGCGGTCTGCCTGTGCCGAAGACGATGGCGTAGAGGCAGGGGATGACTATTAGGGTTAGCAATGTGCCGATGAGCAGACCGCCTGCGATCACCAGCGCCAGATCGTAGAACAGCACATCGCGGGCGATGATGATGGGGGCGAGGCCAAGCGCGGTCGTGCAGGTCGTCATGACGATGGGGCGGAGGCGGCGCACGCCTGCTTCTACAATAGCTTCAGCAATGGTGTCTCGGCGTGCGCGCTCAACATCAATCCGGTCGATCAGGATGATCGCGTTGTTGACGACGATGCCCGCCAGCGCCAGCACCCCGAGGATCGCCATAAAGCCGAAATTGGCGCCGGGCGCGATAGCCAGCGTCAGCCCGAAGCCCGTGACTGTCAGCGGGATCACGGCCAGGATTAGCGCTGGGCGGATGAAGCTGTTGAACTGCCAGATCAACGTCAGCACCATCAGCGCCAGCGCGATTGGGAAATTGGAGGCGAGGCGTTCATTCGCGTCTGAGCTGCCTTCAACTTCACCGCCAAGCTCAATCCGATATCCTGGCGGGAAGCTGGCTTCAAGCGCCGCCAAGGTATCGCCCATGGCGTCATTGAACGCGGCGGCGCTCATCTCACCGCTGACAACGGATACAGTGACGACACGCTCAATATCCCGGCGCTTGATCCGGGCGTAATTCGGAGCGCCATCCAATTGCGCGATCTGCAGCAAGGGAACAGGCTGCCCATTGGGCCGGGGGATGGTGAGGGTGCGCAGCCGATCCAGGTTCTTGCGCGCCTCGCCCTTCGCCCGCGCGATCACGGGGATGCTGATATCGCCCAAGCGGTAATCGCTGATTTTGGCGCCGGCGAGCTGGCTATTCAGTGCGTCCGCGACATCGGCTGATGTCACGCCAGACCGGCGAGCGGCATCCTGATTGACGCGGACCTGGACGGTGACAGTCGGATTGCCCCAATCATCTTTGATATCCCGGGCGCCAGGCGTCGCGCGCATCGCCGTTTTGAGTGTCTCAGCGCCCTCAACCAACGTAGTGATCGATGGCCCAAATATCCGGTACTCAACCAGCCCCGCCTGCCCTGGGCCAAGCGACATTTTCTCCGGGATCACGCTGGCTTCCGGCACACGCGCGAAGGCGAATTCCCGGACCTTGGCGGCTAGGCCATCGACATCCTCGAAGTTGTGTAGGTTCACGATGAAGTAGCCGTTGTTCGGGAAGCCATCGATAGGCGAAAGGCTGAGATAAAAGCGCGGGCCTCCGGTCGCGACATAGGCCACGACATTCTTGACCTCGGGGTTGGCTTGCTCGTCCAGCAACCAGGCCTGTAGCCGGTTCACCACCTCCCCGGTCGCATAGGTATTGGAGCCGACAGGCAAGCGCACGGTGATCTGCAGCTGCGCCCGCTCAGACGCTGGGAAGAATGTCTTTGAGACATTGGCGAAGAGTATGACGCCCAAGACAATCGTCGCGAATGAGCCGATGGCGGTAATCCAACGCCAGCGCACCAGGAAGCGCATGATCCGGCGATAGACATTCAAATAGGCGCGGTCATAGGCTTTTTCCTCATCCACCGGATTTCCGGGCTTCAAGAACCACATGCAGAGCAGCGTCAGCGCGGAAAGCGCCACGGCCCAGGAGACCAGAAGCGAAATCGCCACGACGAGGGAGATCGAGCGCGTGTATTCGCCCGCACTCCCTGGCATCAGCATCAACGGCATGAACGCAAAAATCGTGGTGAGCGATGAGGCCAGTAACGGCCCGCTCATCTGCGCACCGACGGCTTTCGCCGCCTTCACCCGCTCCTCGCCGCGCAAGTCGGGCTTGGATTTCTTCAGCAATGACGATGCCGTTATCAACCAGAAGCCCAAGCGATATGATCAGCGAAGCCAGCGACATCCGCTCCAGATCAATGCCGGCCACGCGCATGACCAAAATGCTGCACACCATTACAAGTGGCACCATCGCGCCTACCAGAAGCCCCGTTCGAAGCCCAAGGAAAGCGACCACCACAAGCAATACGATCACGATGGTCTGCCAGAGATTGTTCAAAACGCCCAGGATCGCGACGTTGATCTCGTCCGGCTGGAACGTGATGTATTCCAGCACCATGCCGAGCGGTAGGGCCGTTCTCGCCTCGTCGATGAATGTGGTCAGGCCTTGGGAAAAGGCATTGGCGTCAAACCCATCTGTCATCGATACGCCGATGACAATGGCGGGCTTGCCGTTGAAGAAGGCATGCGTGGTCAGCCCCCACTGAGTGGTCCGGGTGTAATGTTAGTGCATGGACGGTCTCT
>JAYNYG010000097.1:0-6609 GCA_038102935.1 Alphaproteobacteria bacterium
GGACAGTATGAGAAAATTCACGCTTCAAGCGGTCCAGTTTTTCGGGGGAAGGTCATATGGAACATAGGATTATCGTCCTTCTCGATATGCCCCAAGGCGCCATACTTCGTGCGGTCTATTTCCTTAAAGCGCCTTCAAACGTGCAAGCGCGCCTTGCAGCTTTTCTTGCTGTTGGACGAAAGCGGTGCGGCGATCTCGATTCTCCTGAACGACTTCGGCTGGCGCACGGGCCGTGAATTTCTCATTGCCGAGGCGTTTGTCGATGCTGTCGATCTCTTTCGCCGTCTTGTCAATTTCCTTGGAGAGGCGGGCTTGCTCGGCGTCCAGGTCAATAACATCGCCGATAGGAAGCGCGATGGTGGCCTCATCCACAATTGCTTGAACGGCGCCTTTTGCTGGCGCCGGGCCATCAGTGGAAACAGATTCCAAACGAGCGAGACGGCGCACGGGTTCGTCGTTGCGTTGCAAGCGGGCGAGCGTTTTATCACTGGCGCCGGATAGATGCGCGTGCAGCCGGGCGCCGGGCGGTACGTTGCATTCAGCACGCACGGCGCGGACAGATGTGACGAAGCGGATCGCCCAATCAATCTCAGCGACGGCGTCAGGTGCGGCGAGTTCAGGTTCAGCCGCCGGCCATGGGCTTGAAATCAACGCTTCGCCGCCATTTAGATCACATTTCTCAGCAATCTCTTCCGTGACGAACGGCATGATTGGATGCAGCATGCGCATTAACCGGTTCAGCGTCCATGCGATGGTCGCACGGGTCTCAGCTGCGGCCTCGCGGTCCTCGCCAGACAGGATCGGTTTCGCAAATTCCAACTGCCAATCGCAGAATGTGCCCCAAGCGAACTGGTAGAGCGCATTGGCGGCTTCGTTGAAGCGGTAGCCTTCGATTGCGCGGGAGACGTCATCCCGCGCCGCAGCGGTTTTCGCGACGATCCATCGATTCAGTGTGACTTTGCAGGCTGATGGGTCGAAATCCGGATCGATCACGCAGTCATTGATCTGGCAGAAGCGCGCAGCGTTCCAGAGCTTCGTTGCGAAATTTCGGTAGCCTTCGACTCGGCTCTCAGCCAGTTTGATATCCCGGCCTTGCGCCGCCATCGCCGCCAGCGTGAAACGCACGGCGTCCGCGCCATATTTGTCCATGAGATCCAGGGGATCGATCACGTTCCCCTTCGATTTAGACATTTTCTGGCCGTTTTCATCCCGGACCAAGGCGTGGATGTAGACGGTTTTAAACGGCACATCATCCATGAAATGCATGCCCATCATCATCATCCGGGCGACCCAGAAGAAGATGATGTCGAACCCGGTGACCAGCACGTCGCCCGGGTAATATTTCTCTAGCTCCGGCGTTTCCTCCGGCCAGCCAATGGTCGAGAAAGGCCAGAGCGCAGAGGAGAACCACGTGTCGAGCACGTCCTGGTCCTGCTCAAGCGGCTTGTCTTCGCCATAATGGGCAAGGGCCTTGGCTTTTGCGCCGTCTTCGTCATGCGCCACGAAGATTTTACCATCTGGCCCGTACCATGCCGGAATGCGATGGCCCCACCAAAGTTGGCGGGAGATACACCACGGCTGGATGTTGCGCATCCACTCAAAATACGTCTTGGACCAATTCTCTGGCACGAACTTGGTGCGCCCGTCCTCAACCGCCGCGATGGCGGGTTTGGCAAGCGTTTCCGCGTCCACATACCATTGCTCGGTCAAATACGGCTCAATCGGCACGCCGCCCCGGTCGCCATAAGGCACCGTATGCGCGTGATCTTCAATCTTTTCCAGGAGACCTTCGGCTTCAAGGTCAGCCACAACCACCTTACGCGCCTCAAAGCGATCCATGCCCTGGTATTTCGCAGGCGCATTTTCGTTGATGCGGCCCTGACGGTCCATGATGCTGATCATTTCCAGGTTCTGGCGGCGGCCCACTTCAAAATCGTTGAAGTCGTGCGCCGGCGTCATTTTGACGGCGCCTGATCCCGCTTCAGGATCAGCATAGTCATCTGCGACGATTGGAATGCGACGCCCCACCAGCGGCAGGATGCAGTGCTTGCCGACCAGATGCTTGTAGCGTTCGTCATCCGGGTGTACGGCGACGCCGGTATCGCCGAGCATCGTTTCCGGGCGGGTAGTCGCCACTGTGATATGCGCGCCGTTTTCGCCTTCGATCGGATAGCGGAAATGCCAAAGGTGGCCGTTGGTCTCCGTCGGCTGAACTTCAAGGTCGGAGATCGCGGTCTCTAGCTTCGGATCCCAGTTAACGAGCCGCTGGTCCTTGTAGATCAGGCCCTGATCATAGAGCTCAATAAATACTTTGCGGACGGCGTCGCTCAGGCCTTCGTCCATGGTGAAGCGTTCGCGCGGCCAATCGGCGGAGGCGCCAAGGCGGGTCAACTGCTTCAGGATCGTGCCGCCAGATTCGCCCTTCCACTCCCAGACCCGGTCCAGGAATTTCTCACGGCCAAGATCTTTTCGATTTACGCCCTGTTCGCCCAATTGCCGCTCGACGACCATCTGTGTCGCGATGCCGGCATGGTCCATACCTGGCTGCCAGAGTGCATCTTTGCCCGCCATCCGATTGTAGCGGATCAGCACGTCTTGCAGCGTGAAGGTGAGGGCATGGCCCATATGCAAGCTGCCGGTGACGTTCGGCGGCGGCATCATGATCACGTAGGGATTTTTGCCGCTGGCGGGGTCTGCGGCGAAGGCGTTCGCCTGTTCCCATGCGTCATAGCGCGGCCCTTCGGCGGCCGCCGGGTCGTAGGTCTTCTCTAAGGGCATCTGTCTTGGCTTCCTGGCGGGATCAGCCCGCGCTCAAAGGCTGCGCTCAGTCTTTATCCTGGCGCTGAATACGTTGAATTTCCTCACGCACGAGGTTCTCGACCATGCTCGGCAGATGGATGTCCAGCCATTGCTTCAGCATGGGTTTCAGCAGTTCGGCGACGAGGCCTTCAACCGTGTCGCCGCGGCCAATGCCCATAGCGCCGGTGATGGCATCCCCGCTCCTGAGCGAGGCGAGAGCGCCCGCAGAGAGCGCCGCCGCTTCAGCAGATAGCAGGCCGCTCTGGGCCTGATCCATAGGTTGTTCGGCTAGCACGGGTTCTTCGTTTACTTCAACCTCGGGCTCGGGCTCGGGCTCTTCTGGTGCGTCTTCAAATACGAGGCCGAATTCGTCGTCATCGTCCGCCTCGGCATCAGCGACTCCAACATTGGTTTCTGCCTCAGTCTCTGGCTCGGCGGATGCTGCGCTTGAGGCTGCTTCCTCGTCCGCATCTTCCATCACCAGAAGGTCGCTCGCATCGGAATCATCGTCTTCCATGGCGGGGGCTGCGGCGCTAGATGCGCTTGCGGCGACGGCTTCTGGCTCTTCATCTGGCAATGGGTCGCTCAGCTCAAGGATGTCATCGTCGTCGCCTGCGTCGTCTGCATCACCGTCATCGCCAGCGCTATAGGCGCCGCTTGCGTCTTCATCATCTTCGTCACAACCGCTGCTGGAGCCGGAAGATCCTTCTGGCTCGTCATCGTCGGAAATGATTTTGCGAATGGAGGCGAGGATGTCCTCCATGGATTGTTCGGACTCCTGTCCGTCCGCTTTGTCTTTACTCATGCTTCATTGCTCCCGGCACCTAACGCGCCTTCGGTATCATTTGCCGACGCTTGTGCCGAACCATTTGTCTCGGGCAGATCGATAATACACTGCTGGGTCGTAGCGCGGCGCATCCAGTTCAAGACCATCAGCGGTCATCCCGCCGACAGCAGCCAGCAGGTTAAAAACCGCCACATACTCATCCCGGCGCGCCGTTACGAGGTTCACACGCGAATCGAGCAATTCCTGTTCGGCATCAAGAATGTCGAGGACGGTGCGCGTGCCGACCAATGCTTCTTGCTGCACACCCTCTAGCGCAATTTCGTTTGCCCGGATTTCGCTTTCCAGCGAATCGATCCTGGCTCGGGTCGCCACAAGCTGCTCCCAGCCTTGGGTTGCGGCCTCGATTGCTTGGCGGCGGTTATCTTCAACCAATTGCAGGCGCTGTGACTCAGCCTGCTTCGCCGCCCGAACGCGCGCATAAACGGAGCCGGATTGATAGAGCGGCACAGTTAGATCAATTGTGCCTTGCACAACTGTCGTCTGGTCCACATTCCGGCTTGAATCAAAAGACTGCTGCAGGTTGCCGTTTAGCGCGACCGTCGGGTTCAGCTCACCCTCAATCAAATCGACCGTATGCTTGGCGCTTTGATGCAGGTTCAGCGCTTGCACGACTGCTGGGTTGTTCGCAGCGGCCCGTTGCACGGCGTCATCAAGGCTCGCGGGAACGCCGTTTGGGGTTTGTGGCGCTTCAAGGCCGTCTGCCGGTTCGCCGACCTGGCGCGCATAGGCGGCCCTGGATGTTTCCAAGTTGCCTTCTGCCGTCTGCAAGTCTGCCTTGGAGCGGGCGAGGCGGGATTCGGCCTGCGCCACATCTGTGCGCGTGACTTCGCCGACGCTGAACCGGTCTTGTGTCGCCTGTAGCTGGCGTTCCAGAACGTTGATGTTGTTTTTGTTGAGGTCAACAACTGCCGTGTCACGCAGAACGTCCATATAGGCTTGGCCGACGGAGAACAGCACTTGCTGCTCTACGGTGACCAATCCGGCGCGCGCCGCCAGCACTTCCGATTCGGCGCGGGATGTATCTGCGCCTGTCCGACCGCCGCGATACAGCGGCTGTGTGACCTGGCCGGTGATCGTTGTTGGGAAAATCGTATCGTCGCCGCTGCCGCCTTGCCCAAGTTTTTGGTCGACATATTGAATGCCGGTATTCGCTGTGACGGATACTGTTGGCCGCCATCCGGACCGCGCTTGCGGCACGCCTTCATCAACCGTGCGCACCTGCGCGCGCTGCGCGGCGAGGGTGGGGCTTGAGAGATAGGCTTTCGCCCATGCGCCTGACAATGTCTCCGCACTAGCGCCGCCTGCAAGGCTCAGAATGCAGCCAGCAGCCGTGCCAGCGAGCAGCGCCCGGAGGCAACGCATGGGGCGCTTAGCGGATTTGGATGCTTTATGGATATTCATGCGGATCGGGCTCCAGCCCATTAAAAAGTGAACGCCGGCGCAGGCTCAAAGCCCGGCAGCATTGGCGTTGCGCCATCGAATGCGGTGCGCTTGGAAATTGCGCCTTTACGGTTAATGAACAGTGTCCCGCGCTGAATGCCGGTCGCATCCCGCTGCATGGCGACCAAGCGCCCGCCTTCCGCAAGCTGTTCAAGCAGGCCTGCCGGGTCGTCGGCAATCGCGCCCTCGCAGATAATCACGTCATAAGGGCCTTCGCTCGCCCAGCCTTCAGCTAGCGGGCCGGAGTGGACGACAACAGTATCGGCATTGCCGTCGCTGGAAAGCGCTGATCGGGCCGCATCGGCCAAGCTCTCATCGCATTCGAGTGCTATGACTGCACTGGAAATACGCGCCAGAACGGCCGGGCCATAGCCCATGCCAGCGCCGACATCGAGCACGAAATCATCCGGGCCGACTTCCGCCAATTGCGCTAACCGGCTGAACAACATCGGCTCCATCAGGGAGCGACCGTCGCCAATCGGCAGATCTTCATCCGCATAGGCGACGCCGCGCTTTGCCGCAGGAACAAAGTTCTCCCGGGGCACGACGCGCATGGCGTCCACCAGTTCCACGTCCATGACCTTGTTGGCACGAAGCTGATTCTCAACCATCTTCGTGCGCGCAATCTGAAAATTGGCCATTGCTCGCCAGTCCATCCCGCTAGAATTTGCCGCGTTGCTGGGCGGACACTACCGCCGAATGCGATTATCTGAAAGCCTTCTGTTCACGCGTCTTACAGGAGCGTCTTGACGCAGCGCCTCAGGGCGCCTATCAACCCTGCCTGCTCAATGCTTATGGGGCGCGGTGGCAGAGTGGTGATGCAGCGGCCTGCAAAGCCGTGTACAGCGGTTCGATTCCGCTCCGTGCCTCCAAAAGCATGCCTTGTTATGAGAGTGTTCATTGCTTTCGAATAAGGTCGCATAGATTTCGAAAAAACGTTATTTTCGGGGTCGCATTCTTCAGGCGGGTTTGGTATTAAGCCCGCCTTGATCCGCGGTAGCTCAGTGGTAGAGCAATCGGCTGTTAACCGATCGGTCGTAGGTTCGAATCCTACCCGCGGAGCCAATTTCAAAAGCCCGACTCCTCAAAAGAGGCGTCGGGCTTTTTGGCATTTGGCGCCTTAGAGCATCGTCCGTAAACTATGAGGCGTCTCGCCGCCCTGAGCGCGTCTTCGGCAAGGCGCGGTGCGCAGGGCGATACGGTGTATCGTTCAAGGACCGCAATGCTGTCCACAGGCTGGCTATGCCTCACGAGACGCCTCATATTTACGGACGATGCTCTAGTTCATTAGCCAACCCTGTCGCGCGGCTATTGCGATGGCCTCGGCGCGGTTGGCGGCGTTCAGGCGTTCGAACAAGCCGGAAATATGGAATTTTACTGTGGCTTCGGAGCAGCTCAGGATTTCCGCGATTTCGCGGTTGCTCCGGCCTTTCGCCATCCAAGCCAACACTTCCTGCTGTCGGCGGGAGAGTGGAGCAGCCCCCCTGAAGTGGTCCACCCCTAGGGATAGTATTTATCCCGTC